>NZ_JBPCEO010000004.1:0-425056 GCF_050971765.1 Halobacillus sp. A1-3
CAGGAGTCTCACCATTTCCCCTCCCACCTTGCTATTTTTTGGCGGGACGGAAACCCATGCAAAAGTAGAAACCGCCCATTAATTTTGCATATTCACTTTGATAGTATCCTGTTGGAATAGGATGGTAATGTATTTCAAGGTGCTTATATAAAGAAATTCAATTAGCCTCACTTTAAATTGCTGAAACCAGGTGGGTTTGAGAGGTTAATGACAGCTGGGATGGCTGGGAAATGACGAGACTCCCGTGGGAGAAGGACCTAGACGAGACCCCACAGAGAGCGCAGCGAACGAGGAGGCTCGGCAGTTCCCCCACAGGAAAGCGAGTTATTTTCCAGCCAATTACATATACAAACCCACGATATCTCGGAATCGAATCTTCCAGAATACTGCTATATAGTTGGATAACTTCGAACTCAAGCTGATCAAAGATAGGTGTACAGATCGATTAATGGAAGATAAGCATAAAAAAATAGGGCTGTCTTAAACAGACAGCCCTTCTTTTTTGAAACATTTACGATGATTCAAAAAAGTAAAGGGAGAGGAGAAACCGGAGGAAGTGCTTATGGGGATGTAAGCCTTCTCCGTTTTCAGAAGCAGTTTGTTCCGCTTCAACCTCTAGTATGACCATTGACAACGATGTATATTCAATGGATCTACAAATAATTTTAAAAATCAGGTAGATTTCCTGACCAAGAGTTTTTATGGTAGGATAATGTAGAATGATGACAAAAGAGGTGTACATAACATGCGAGTGATTGCTGGAGAATTCAAAGGAAGACAGCTTAAATCTGTTCCCTCTCACCAGACACGTCCTACGACTGACAAAGTGAAGGAAGCGGTATTCCACATGATTGGCCCTTATTTTCAAGGAGGTCGTGCTTTGGATTTGTTTGCCGGAAGCGGAGGGCTTGGAATCGAAGCTATGAGCCGGGGCGTAGAGTCATGTGTGTTTGTCGACCAACAGCAAAAAGCAATAAAGACGATCCACGAAAACATAGAGTTGTTGAGGATTCACGAGCGTACGGAAGTATTTCGTACGGATGCTATGAGGGCTATTAAGGCAGCGGGAAAGCGCGGTCTTTCATTTGAGTACATTTTCTTGGATCCACCTTACAAGAAGTTTTCCTATAAGGATCTGATGGAAGCGCTTCTAGAACATGATTTAATTGGTGAAAACGGGATCGTTATTTGTGAACACGATGCATCAGAAAGCATTCCATCAACAGTAGGACGTCTGAAGCTAATAAAATCTGATATTTATGGAACGAATATAGGTGTATCTATATTTGAGTGAGGAGGAAAAACGATGACACGTTTAGCGATTTGTCCGGGAAGTTTTGACCCGGTTACATATGGACATTTAGACATTATACAAAGGGGAGCTAAGGTATTTGATCACTTGATCGTGGCTGTTTTTAATAATCAGAGTAAGTCCCCTCTATTTGATGTAGATGAAAGACTAGCGCTTCTTCAGGAAGTGACAAAAGATATGGATAACGTTTCCGTCGACGCGTGTGAAGGTCTTTTAATGGACTATGCAAAAGAAAAAAATGCACAAGCGATCATCCGTGGACTGCGTGCTGTCAGTGATTTTGAGTATGAAATGCAGATCACTTCTATGAACAGAAAGCTGAATGAAGAGATTGAAACCTTTTTCATGATGACAAATAATCAGTATTCATTCTTAAGCTCCAGCATAGTTAAGGAAGTAGCCAAATATCGAGCGAATATTTCTGATCTTGTCCCACCTCCTGTGGAGAAAGCTTTAATGGATAAGTACTTGTAATACAAATACCCTCTATCAACTTTTTCGATAGGGGGTATTTTTAGTATAGGTTTTACCAGTATGGCTCTGCCATTTAAAGAAAATCATAAACATAATCATCATTAAAGTAATTGGTGGTCCATAGTGATGGAAGAATTCCATAATAGGTGTTGTAAAATTCTCCTTGGGGTTCCAAATGGCCAGGCTTTTTGCCTGTAAGGAGGAACGGGTGTAAAAATAATATAAGACGACCATAATCCCCGCGGCTAGCAATCCGTGAGCCAATCGGGCGATTGCATAAGGTTTGAATCCGATATCAGTTTCAGCAAGAATACTTGCTATTTGAGCCTGTATAGAAAAACCGTGGAATCCTAAAATAAAGCTCACAAGTACAAGTTGAGTTAATAAGGGTTCTCCTGTTTGAGTGATGGCTCCGATCCCTGTTGTTAATTCTAGCATTCCTGCGATGAGGGGTGCATGAAAGCTTTCAGGTATTAAGGAGAGAGAAAGAAGGAATGAAAGAATTTCCATAATTCCTGTCTGCTTAAACAACTCTGTTAAAACTGAGAAAAGCATAATGAATCCCCCTACCATAAGCAGGGTATCTACGGATTTTGTTACAGCGTCTCCCATCAGCTTCCCAAGTGTTCGACCGTCATTAATACGAGACTGATGCATTCTAGAAAAAGCATCTCTAATCGAAGAGTAATGGGATTCCCGTAATTCTAAATCTTCGTTCCTTTTATAAAATTTCATTATAAATCCTACGAGTACGTTTCCTCCGTAATGGGAGACAGCGATCAATATCCCTAGAGAAGGATCGTGGAAAAATCCCACTGCGATTGCTCCAAATATAAATAGTGGACTTGAAGCATTTGTAAAAGCAACAAGTCGTTCTGCTTCTACTTTGGTTAGCTCGCCTTTTTTTCGTAAATCTGCCGTCCATTTTGCCCCTGATGGATATCCGCTCGCCATCCCCATGACCCAAATAAAGCCTCCTGATCCAGGAACATTAAATAATGGCCGCATGAATCGCTCGCTCAGGGCCCCAAGGCCATGAACCACTCCGAAACCGATCAAAAGTTCAGCTGTAATAAAGAATGGAAGCAGAGAAGGAAAGACGACTTCCCACCATAAATCCAAGCCTCTTAAGCTTGCAGATAGTGAGTCTTTAGGATAAAGGATTAATGCAGCGGCAAGTCCTGTTGTCAAACAGGTTAACACCAAGGTCTTTATTTTCGATATAGGGAACACCTCCCTTGGCCGTAACGGTTTTCTGTACTTCTAATTTCACTCATAGTAGAATGGGGATATATTTGAACCTATTGCTTGTACCTATACACCATGTGTACGCTCATAACTTATATGTTTATACCATAAAATAAAACAAAGTCAGCGAAGGAGGAATGTCAAGTGAATCGTCCAAAGGTCGGTTTGGCTCTAGGGTCAGGAGGAGCCCGGGGATTTTCCCATTTAGGCGTCCTTAAAACACTCAAAGAGTATGACATTCCGGTTGATATGGTGGCGGGAAGCAGTATGGGAGCTCTGGTAGGCTCTTTTTTTGCAGCGGGTCAACAAATTGAAGACCTCTACAAATTAGCCTTTACTTTCAAGCGGAAATATTATCTTGATTTTACAGTTCCCAAGATGGGCTTTATCCAGGGAAGAAGGATCAAGGAATATATCCGTTTATTTACGTTTGGAAAGAATTTGGAAGATTTTGATTTGCCGATGGCCATTATCGCGACAGATTTATATGCAGGAGAAAAGAAAGTATTTAGAACAGGACCAGCTAGTGAAGCGGTTCGGGCCAGTATTGCGATCCCGGGCATTTTCGTGCCAGAAAAGATTGATGACAGGCTTTACATCGATGGAGGGGTTATGGACCGAGTACCTGTGTCCGTGGTTAAAGAGATGGGGGCAGATGTAGTGATCGCTGTCGACTGTGCTCATTTCGATGCCGACCCGAACATTAACTCTATTTATGATGTCATTATTCAAAGTATTGATATTATGCAGGATGAATTAGTTACGGCTATGGGTGTATCGGTCGACGCTGATGTAATGATCCGGCCAGACGTATCTAAATACAGTTCGCGTGCTTTTACGAATATCAAGGAAATCGTTGAAGCAGGAGAAAAGGAAGCTGTGATCCATATAGAAGCGATCAAGAAAATGTTGGCTGACTGGAAGGAGTCTTAATGAATGAGGTCAAATAAACGAGTAATTATAACTGGAATTATAACTCTTTTAATCGTTGCTTTTCTGGGAGCTTATCGTCTTCCTTACTATATTTATAAACCTGGGAATGCCGATGCCCTTGATCCAATTGTAGAAGTCACAGATGGTTTCTCAAGTGAAGGGGATATGCATCTAGTGACAGTACGGGGAGGACAGGCCACGCCATTACAATGGTTGATTGCAAAAGTTAGACCTTTTCATCAGGTCTATCCATTGGAGGATATCCGACCTGAAGGTATAACTGAAGAAGAGTATTACCACGCTCAATTGCGGATGATGGAATCCTCACAAGAAGCAGCAAAAGTGGTTGCCTATAGGGCCGCTGACAGAGAAATTGACATTAATTATGAAGGTGTATTCGTCATGGATGTAATCAAGGGGATGCCTGCTGAGGATCAATTGAAATCAGGGGACGAAATCACCCAAGTTAATGGGGAAAACATTCAAGAATCTGCCGATTTAATTGATTATGTATCAGATATGAAAAAGGGAGAAAAGGTAACACTGACGATTAAGAGAGAAGGGGAAACGTTACAGAAAGAAATTGAATTAGCCCCATTCCCAGATAACAAGGAAAAAGTAGGAGTAGGAATTTCTTTAGTAACAGATCGTACGGTCGAAGTTAACCCTGAAGTGAAAGTGAAAAGCGGGGAAATTGGTGGCCCTAGTGCAGGATTAATGTTTTCTCTAGAAATGTATGATCAGTTAACTGAAAAGGATGTTACAAAAGGCTACCAAATTGCAGGTACTGGAGAAGTAAATTATGAAGGTCAAGTGGGGCGAATAGGAGGAATCGATAAAAAAGTTGTAGCAGCATCTGAGGATGGATGCCAAATCTTCTTTGCGCCAAACGAAGAAGGCCGTGAAGGTTCTAATTACCATGTTGCTAAGCAAACCGCTGAAGAAATCGACACAGATATGAAGGTGGTTCCAGTGGATACGTTCCAGGATGCCGTTGATTACCTGAATAAGCTAGAAGCGAAAAACAGCTAGCAAAAAACCAGCCAGTCATTGGCTGGTTTTTTATATGCGAATAGGTGGACCAAATTCACGCTGGAACATTTTCACTCTGTTTTCAGCATCCAGAACGCTGTAATAGGCAGTAGCTGCTCTTTCCTCAAGATCAAGCATGGAATGATCTATTTGCTGGGGTTGTGTGATAAGCGGAATATCCATTTGTTTTTTACAAGTGTTCAAGTATTCCCTGCCTGTTTTATTCATTCCTAATACACGAACGTAAGGAGGCTGAGGCAATCTGAGAAGAGAACTTGCCTCTTCCTTTCCTGTACCGATCAAAATGTGTACCAGTGTACGCTGCAGTCTCGTCCATGTGTATCTTTTAGTTTTAAGTGCTTCCATGAATTTATCAAAAGAGGCTGCTCGCTTGATTGTCCGTTTTAAACGGTGCTCAAGTCCTTCATCTACACCATGTATTTTTCGAAGCTCGTGCTCAGGGGTTGTTAAGATCTTGTATTGCAGAAAATGAAAATAACGCTCCCACTCATGCCATAGATGGGTTTTCTCTCTATATTTATTTAACTGATCTTCTGTCACTTTCGGCATCGACTTGCTTGCATTTTCTGTGAAACAATGATCTTTTAGCAATTCTTTTCGAATACTTGTAGCACTGGCGATATCTCCAGCGATCGTATCATCATGGTAATGACTATTTGTCCGCTTAACGGTCATCGGTGCAATATTATCATTGTACAGAAGGATCTGCTTCACATAGCTATAGCCTAGAATATTGTTAGGCTGTGTCAAATCAATACTTTCTGTGGGGAGTTCAATGGCTTTATATCCTAAACGTGACGCTTCTGGAAAAGAGAGTCCTTCACTCAGCTGTTTCTTTACTGTTTCGTTAAATAAACCTTCGTTTCTTTTTAAGTGCTCATGAGCCTCCAAAAACTGATTGATCTCACCGCTTTCGCTGCCAAAACAAATAGCTTCCACTCCCATTTCAGACAACGTCTGTACAGCTCCCTGACTGAAATAATCACTATGTTCTACCGCATATATGTATGGAAGCTCAAGGACCAAGTCTGCTTCCGATTGTAGAGCTGCTTTCGCCCTGTGCCACTTATCTATGATAGCGGGTTCACCACGCTGTAGAAAATTTCCGCTCATAATTGCGATTAGACAATCAGCACCGGATTGCTGTCTTGATTGCTCCAAATGAAATTGATGGCCATTATGAAAGGGATTATATTCAACAATGACTCCACAGGCTTTCATCATTCCATAACCTCCTTTAATTATTATTCGTGTCTATTGAACGTTGGTAAGGTTTATTTTATCATGGAGAGAAGGAAAATTCGCATCGAACATGTCGAATGAAAAAATTTAAATAAACATTCTTCATTGTAGAATAATAAGGTGTAAAGAAAAAATATTGACAAATAAGCGAAATCCTTTTACAATAACTCTTGTTGCCATGAGGTGATAACAATGAAATTTCCTCTACAAAAGCTGAGACAGGCGGGAGACGAACCGTTTGTATTTGATGAAGAAGTGGATATTAGCGAACTAGAGGGTATGAATAATGACATACGCAGGATTACTCCTGTGCATGTTAAAGGTCAAGCGATCACACGAGGAAATGATATTACTGTAACTTTTTCAATTGATGGAGAAATGGTCTTGCCTTGTGCCCGGACGTTAGTCGATGTGACATATCCGTTTCACATTGAGGCAATGGAATTATTTAACCTTTCCCCTTATCATACAGAAGAAGGTGATGATGAAGTTCATCCTGTGGATGGAGAAATGCTTGACTTGACGCCTTATATCAAGGAAAATGTACAATTGGAGATTCCAACTCGCATATTTTCTAATGATGATGAGGCTCACGATGAGGCCCCCCAGGAAGGGAAAGGCTGGCAGGTGGTATCTGAGGAACCTGAGGAAACAAAAGTGGATCCTCGAATGGCTAAACTGCAATCATTATTTAATGACGAAAAGAACGAATAAGAAAATCTTCATGGTTTTCTATCGAAAAAGAAAAAGGAGGTGTACAACATGGCAGTACCAAAGCGTAGAACTTCTAAAAAAGTTAAAAACCAACGTCGTACTCACAAAAAACTTCATGTCCCTGGTATGGTAGAATGCCAAAACTGTGGCGAGTACACGAAACCACACCATGTTTGCAAATCTTGTGGACAATACAACGGAAAACAAGTGGTTAATGACTAATCACGCTGTTTTTGGAGAGTCTGATTCTTATCAGACTCTTTTTTTAATTGTATTATGATAAATTTATGGGAAGGAGGGACTGAATTGGAACTGGTAAAGTTAGCATTTAAAGACGAAGGATACGCTCAATTGACTTTGAACAGAACAGAGAAGTTGAATAGTGTTTCAAAACAGATGACGGATGAGCTCTACAAGGCTCTTCAAAAGGTTAAAGAAATGAAGGATATTAAGTTCCTTACGCTTACAGGTGAGGGAGAAAGAGCCTTTTGTACAGGAGGTGATTTAACGGAACTCCATGCAGATATGAATGCTGAAGAAGCTTATGGTGTACTTCATCCTATGAAGGTAGTGCTGTATGAATTGGTTACGTTACCTGTGCCGACGATTGCTTTGTTAAATGGACAAGCGAGAGGTGGAGGATGTGAACTTGCCACGGCGTGCGACTTTCGATATGGTGTGGATTATGCTTCCTACGGATTCGTGCAGGCGAATCTAGGAATTACTCCAGGGTGGGGAGGAGGAGTGCTGCTCTATTCTCGTATCCATTCAAATGCTGCAGCACACTGGTTAATGGAAGCAAAGATGTATACTGCCAAGCAAGCTTATAATACCGGATGGTTACATAAAGTGGTTACTGTAAACCAACTAAGATCTATGGATATAATCCAGTCTTTTTTAAATAAGACTCCAGAACAAATGAAATGGTTCAAAAAACAATATACCTCTCATATTTTTGCACGTGACTTATCCCTAAAGATGGAAGAGGAAGTGCGTCAATGCTCTCTCCTGTGGGAATCGGATGCTCATAAAGCAGCGGTTCAAAAGTTTATGGATAAGAGAAAAAACTGAAGAATAGGATTCTATCAACCATCGTTCCTGCATAACTATAAACAAACGATAGAGGAGGGATGGTATGGATGCCCCTAGACAAGACGCCTGGAAGGAAGAGGAAGATCTCCTGCTGGCTCAGACCGTGTTGAGATATATACAAGAAGGAAAAACTCAGTTAGAAGCATTCCAAGAAGTGGCGGAGAAACTGCGGAGGACCCCGGCAGCTTGCGGTTTCAGGTGGAATGCAACAGTAAGAAAAGAATACCAGGAAGAAATCCAGCAAGCGAAACAAAACCGAAAAGAGAAACGGACTGTTTTTTCAGCTTCATCTACTACTGAAGATTCCCCTATGTCCATCGACGCAGCAATATCCTTCTTAAAAGAAATGAAAGTGAAGCAATTTGAGGATAACGGGAAGCAGAAGCTTGAATATCAACTGAAGAAACTGGATGAAGATAATCGGAAATTGAGAGATCAATTAAAACAGTGGGAGCAAGCATGGAACGAAATGGATAAACTCGTCCACTGGGTAAAAGAAAGGCATAAAAGCCCTATTTAGGAAGTTAGAACGAGAGCATAAAAAGATGGCATTACCCGAACTAATAATAGTACGTATTGAAAATTAAATGAGGCGCATAAAAAAGGCCACTACGATGCGTAGCGGCCTCATTCGTTTGTATATTTTTATGCGTTGACGTCTCTTTCTTCTACACCTGTCGGCATCCAGATCAACGGATTCTCACTTAAGTCACGCTCTACATCATAGTGAGCTTTTTGAAAGCCCATCTTTTCCCAGAAAGCATGAGAATTAATGCGAGGGTTGGTTTTAATAGGAAGGTTGAAGCTTTTTGCGAATTCTACCAGTGCTTTACCGAACCCTTGCCCACGGTAATCAGGAAGAACTTCTAGCTTCCAAAGCTCCAAATAATCTTGAGGCGGTTGAAAGTAGTTATCGTACTTGGCTTTGACGCGGTATAAGCTCATACGTGCAACTAAAGCGCTTCCATAATAAATACCGAAAAAAGGCGATTCGCTATCGTTCTCAACGATATTGCTTTCAAGATCTTCAAGCATTGTAAGTTCTTGATTTCCGTATTCTTTAAAGCGTTTAAATTCTTCAAGTGTTTTATAATTCACCAAAAGTGGTTGGACCTTAGTAGTGGTCATCATGAAAGATTCCCCTTTCTAATATCTGTATCTTACTTCATTATAATATAAAAATTTTCAGAATGAAATAAACAATTCTCTTCATGACAAAATCTGACTGCCATCCTCAAAGTGACTCTGCTACAATAAGGAAAAAAGAAGACGAGCGAAATGAGGGGTTACGATGAATGTAGGGATTATTGGGATGGGATCGGTAGGTATGCTGATGGCCGCTTATTTGGGAAGGGATCACATTGTCGACGTTTATGTAAGAAATGAGGAGCAGAAAGAAAAACTAAACCTAAAGGGAATCTTCTGTGACGCAATAGGACAACCTGTGTCTGTCAATGCTCATTTATTAGAGGAGGGGCTTCCGAAATCTTATGATGTTCTGATTGTCGCTGTAAAACAAACCGGGATCGATTCTTTGTTAAATAATCGTTTTCCCTCTGATACACCGGTTTTGTTCTTGCAAAATGGTATGGGCCACATTGAAAAATTATTAGAAAAACCCTACCCAGCTTGGGTGGGAATTGTAGAACATGGAGCTTTAAAGCAAGATCACTGTCACGTGCTTCATACAGGAAAAGGTATTGTGAAGATTGCCAGTGTCACAAAGGAAAGAAACATCGAGAAGATAGTTTCCTCATTTAACCACAGCGATTTCCCAGTTGAATATGAACCAGATTACAAGGAAATGCTGATTTCTAAGCTAATAGTAAATACAGTAATCAACCCTCTAACCGCTTTATTTAAAGTTAACAATGGGCATATAATAAGTAATTCTTACTTGAGAGAGTTAGCGGAAGCTGTTTGTTTGGAGGCTTGCCTCACACTTAACCGCTCTTTTCATGAAGAGTGGGAAAATGTCCTGACTATTGCTGAATTGACCTCCGAGAACCAATCCTCTATGTTTAAAGATCTGGTGGAAGGTAGACAAACGGAAGTAGATGCCATCAGTGGTTACATCCTTAATAAGAGTAGAAAACCCCTTCCTTACCACCAATTCCTAGTTCAAGGGATTCACGCACTTCAGTGGGAAAGGGGGATTAGGATAAATGGGTGATGCCCTTGTTTTCTTCTTTGCAGCTATATTAACGCTGCCTATTCCTTTTATTTTCGTCTTTTATTTTTTAACGAGAAAATGGACGAAGCATAAATGGAAAGCGATTCATCGCACGACGAGTTTGTCAGCTCCTGTTTTCATTCTATCTGTCCACTTGCTTTTACTCGTATTATTTGAGCAGAGCTTTTTTGCTTATATTCTTATCTTTTTATTTCTCCTATTAGGTCTGTCCCTTATCGTGCAGTATAAATTACACGAGGAAGTGCGCTTGAGACGGGTGTTTAAAGCGTTTTGGCGTATCAGTTTTCTATTTTTCACTTTCTTTTATTTTGGGCTGACCCTCTATGGTCTTCTTGAGCGATTGTTCTCTTAACAAACAGATTAGATGAACTCCTGGGATCTTTTTTGTACAATACAATAGGATACATACTACTAAGAATACTTAACCCGATAAAGGAGTAGTTCAAGACATGCGTATTGATCCGATTGCATTACAATCGAAGCAATTATTATTTCATGAATATAAAAACAACTTTCAAGCGTTAGAAGATAAATTTGAATATAATCCCCAGGATCAGACTATTTGGTCCAACCGCTTAAACTATTTGCGAAATAACAACTATCAAAGGGAAGCTCTTTCAACTGTAATTAAGAACATGAATGAAGAATGGAGAGCTCCTTCATCAACTTGTACAAATATAGAAATGATGAAAAGAGAAGAGAGTACAGTGGTTATTGCTGGTCAGCAGGCAGGTCTTCTGACAGGTCCTCTTTATACCGTTCATAAAATTATTTCGGTTTTGCAGCTTGCTAGACAGAAGGAAAAGGAACTTAGAAAGCCTGTCATTCCTGTGTTTTGGATTGCAGGGGAGGATCATGACTTTGATGAGATCAACCACCTGTTTATGAAAGACAAGCAATCTATGAAGAAAGCCACTATTCAGCAAGTCCCTGAAAAGAAAGCATCCGTATCTGATATAACTATTGCTCAAGAGGATGCGGAAAATTGGATAAAACAAATCTTTCAGGCTGTCAGAGAGACAGAGTTTACAAGTGATTTCTACCATCAGGTACTACATGCGTTAAAACAATCGGAAAGTTACAGTGATTTCTTTGCGAGGCTTGTCTACTTATTATTTCCTGAAGAAGGGCTTGTGGTCGTAGACGCTCATGATACGCGCATTCGAGATTTGGAAAGTCCATATTTTAAAACAATGATTGAAAAGAACGAGGATATTGCCAAAGGGGTGTTTTCCGCCCTCCATATAAATCGACAGCAAGGATATGAAACGGTTCTCGATAGTGAGTGGAACGATGCTCATCTCTTTTATCATCAAAAAGGAGAACGCGTTTTGCTGACTCGTGATGAAGATGGCATTTTTAGAGGGAAGAATAATGAGGTAGCCTTTACGAAAGAAGAGCTCCTTCAGGTAGCGGAGGAGAATCCCCAACATTTAAGTAATAATGTGGTAACGAGACCATTAATGCAAGAAAGTCTATTCCCTGTGCTAGCATTCATTGGAGGGCCAGGTGAAATCAATTATTGGGCTGTGCTTAAGCCTGCTTTTCAAGCAGCAGGGATGCAAATGCCACCAGTTTTGCCTCGTCTATCTTTTACGCTTATTGACAGGAAGGCGGAACAACATATGGAGCGGCTGCAAATTGAGGCCGCCCATGGCGTTCAATATGGAACTGGGGAAGAAAAAATGAAGTGGCTGGCATCAAGGAACGCTCCTCCGATTCAGGAACTTAGTAAGCAAGTAAAATCAGAAATCGATCGGATTCACCGTCCATTACGTGAGAAATCGTCTGATTTTGGACCTGATATTGAACAACTCGCTGAAAAGAATTTGCAATACATTTTTCAGGAGATTGACTTTTTAGAGAAAAGAATGACCCAGTCATTAGAACAGAAGTATAATCAGGAGGTCAATCAGTTTGATGATCTTGATCTGCTGCTTCGTCCGAGTGGTGGTTTGCAGGAAAGAATGTGGAGCATTGTACCTTGGGTGAACCAGCATGGCACAGATTTGTTCCAACGAATCAATCACCATCATTATTCATTTGAAAAAGATCATTACGTGGTGTATGTATAAAGTCTCCCACAATCCCCCACCATATAAAATGAATACAGAAACCTTTGAAATCTTGCCTTCCGGGGCAGGATTTTTTTATTAGAGTTCGAATGAATAAAAAGTATGTGGAGAAAAGTGGGGCGATGTGGTAAGCTGAAAATAGAAGGTGGGGGAACCATATGTTCATGGGTGAATTTCAACATAACATTGATGCGAAAGGACGAATTATTGTCCCTTCCAAGTTCCGTCAAGATCTTGGAGAAAGCTTCGTCCTCACTAGAGGTTTAGATCAATGCTTATTTGCTTATCCTATGAACGAATGGAAGCTGCTTGAAGAAAAACTGAAGAAGCTCCCACTGACTAAGAAAGATGCCCGTGCCTTCACAAGATTCTTCTTTTCTGGAGCTGTCGAATGTGAAGTGGACAAGCAGGGAAGAATTAACATTCCTCCGCCCCTCAGGAAATATGCGACACTTGAGAAAGAATGTGTAGTCATAGGTGTTTCCAACCGCATTGAATTTTGGAGTAGTGATAATTGGGAAACTTATTTCGAGGCATCTGAAGAGTCGTTCTCTGAAATTGCAGAGAACATGTTAGATTTCGATATTTGATAGACAGAGAAACGAGTGAGACGATGTTTGAACATTATAGTGTGTTAAAAAATGAAACCATCGAGCAGCTACATATTAAGCCTCAGGGGGCATACGTAGATTGCACTCTCGGTGGTGGAGGTCATACAGAATTTATTGCATCCCATTTGGATGACAATGGTCATGTTTATGCTTTTGACCAGGATGAAATGGCTCTAGAAGCCGCTAGAGAGAGATTGAAGCCTTATGAAGGTAAAATTACATTTATTCAAGCGAATTTCCGTCAACTTGAAGAAAAGTTACAAGAGATTGGTGTAGAGAAAATTGATGGAATTGTTTACGATCTCGGGGTTTCAAGTCCACAACTGGATGTAGGTGAACGTGGGTTTAGTTATCAAAACGATGCACCACTGGACATGCGTATGAATCAATCGGCTGATTTAACAGCAAGAGAAGTTGTAAACGAGTGGCCGTTTGAAGATCTAGTGCGTATCTTTTTTAAATATGGTGAAGAAAAGTTTTCGAAGCAGATTGCAAGGAAGATTGAGAAAGCTCGTGAAGGAAAACCGATCGAAACGACGGGAGAACTGGTCGAGTTAATCAAAGAAGGAATTCCAGCTCCTGCAAGGAGGAAAGGAGGGCATCCGGCCAAACGAGTATTCCAAGCAATTCGTATTGCTGTAAATGATGAACTTGGAGCTTTTCAGGACAGTCTTCATCAGGCTGCAAGAGTTGTTTCTGTCGGAGGTAGAATTTCTGTCATTACTTTTCATTCCTTAGAAGATCGTTTGTGCAAACAAGCCTTTAAGAAATGGAGTACTAATCCGCCTTTACCAAAAAATATTCCAGTCATTCCGGATGATAAGCAGCCCCCATTCAAACTTGTAACACGAAAACCGATTGTAGCTGAAGATGTTGAACTTGAAGAGAACCGTCGCTCACGCTCAGCGAAATTAAGGGTGGTAGAGAAAGTCAAACCTTGGAATAGTGAATTTCAATATGAAGAAGGGTGGAAGAGAACATGAGCCTTGAGCATGCCAAAAAGGCCCAGCAGCCTTTACAGCAACCGGAAAAACAAAAACAGGTTAAAGTAAAGGTCCATAAAAAACGGTGGATTAGTACAGGTGAGAAGTTTTTATACTCGATTTCAACGACAGCAGTACTTGCTGCTTCCATTTTCTTTGTCCAGTTTTCAGCGACCACGGACTCTTTGAACCGTGATATTAGAAGCTTAGAGAAAGAAATTTCTCAGCAGGAGTCACAGAATGAGAACCTTGCTTATCAAGTAAAGGAATTGAGTAATCCCGATCGAATTCTGAAAATAGCTAAAGAAAATGGATTGAACATCCAAAATTCAAAGGTGAAACAAGCTGGCACAGTCAGCAACTAAATAATTTGGTGATATGATATGAAAAGTCCGAACACACATAGAGGTGCAGCTCTATTAATTTTGGCGTTTTCTTTCATGTTCCTCATCATTGCCGGAAGGTTCTTATACATTGAAACGACGGCAACGGTCGAAGGAGTAAACTTGGAAAAGTGGGCCAAGGATGTCCGTACAAGTTCTTATGAAATTGACGCAAAAAGAGGAAAGATCTTTGATAAAAATGGTATGGTCCTCGCTTATGATCGACCCATGTACAGGTTACATGCCATTGTAGACCCTGACTATACGACAAATCCTAAGGAGCCCAATCATGTGACGGACATTGAGAAGACAGCGTCAAGATTGGCTCCTTTGTTGGATATGGAAGCAAGTGCCATGGCTGAAATCATGGAAAGCGGTAAAGAAAATAACCGTTTCCAAGTTGAGTTTGGTGCAAACGGTCGAGAAATTTCTCAAGAAAAAATGGAAGAAATCAAGGACCTTGAATTGAGCGGCATCGAATTTGAAGAAGAAGCAAAAAGGTATTATCCAAATGGTTTATTTGCTTCTCATGTCATTGGGTTTGCCCGCTCAGAGGACGGTAAGATTTCTGGTGTTACTGGAATAGAAAAACAAATGGAAAAATATTTACAAGAAAAAAAGGGATCGATTAAATACGAACGTGATAAATACGGAACCAAGTTGCTCGATCCGAATCAAGTAATGACAGAGCCCGATAATGGTGAAGACGTTCATTTGACGATCGATCAAAAAATCCAGACCTTCCTTGAGGATGCCATGAGTCAAGTAGATGACCAATATAGCCCTGAAAAGATCATGGCTGCCGTCATGGATCCTGATACGGGCGAGATTCTTGCCATGAGTAATCGCCCTAGTTATAACCCTAATGACATTGGAGATGTTCAGAACTGGTACAATGATTTGATTTCCTACCCGTTTGAGCCAGGATCGACAATGAAAATCTTCACATGGGCCGCTGCCATTGAGGAAGGTGTTTATAACGGTGACGGTGAGTTGTTTCAGTCTGGGACTTATAAGGTAACCGAGAACTCTCAATCGATTGGTGATCATAATAATGGCGAGGGCTGGGGCAAGATTTCATACGATGAAGGTTTCCAACGGTCCTCCAACGTTGCAGCTTCCAAGCTTGTATATGAAAAGCTTGGACCAACGAAATTTCGTAAGTATTTGTCTGCCTTTAATTTAACAGATAAATCTGGGATCGATCTTCCTGGAGAACTTACAGGTAGATTGGTATATGAACGTCCAATTGAACAGATTACTACAGGGTTTGGACAAGGATCTACTTTTACTCCTATGCAGCTCTTGACCGCTGCAACATCTGTTGCAAACGACGGGAAAATTATGCAGCCATATATGTTATCTGAAATCACTTCCAGTGAAACAGGTGAAGTCTTAAAAGAAGGAAAACCAGAAGTGATTGGTGAACCAATTTCTGAAGATACAGCTGAGAAAGTCAGAGAACTTATGGGAGAAGTCGTAACTTCTGAAAACGGAACAGGACAGTCCTTTAAGCTGGATGATTACTCTCTTGCTGGTAAAACGGGAACAGCGCAAATCAATAAGCCTGGTGGCGGCTATATGTCTGGACGTGAAAACTACGTGTTCTCGTTCATGGGAATGGCTCCGAAAGATGATCCTGAACTGTTGATGTATGTAGCAGTAAAACAGCCAGAGCTTGAACCTACTGAATTAGGTTCAGAACCAGTTTCTTACATTACTAGAACAGTTATGGAAAATAGTTTGCACTATCTAGATATTCAGCCGGATAAAGATGAAGATAACAGTGTATCTCAGCACAAATTGCCAGATGTAACAGAGATGTCTTCGAATGAAGCTGAATCAAAGCTAAAAGAAACTTTCAACAGCGTTGAAATGATTGGGAACGGAGAAAATGTCGTAGATATTCTCCCTGCTCCAGGCACCAAGGTGCTGAAAAATCAACGGATCATGGTGATAACGGATGAACCGGAAATGCCGGATCTAACTGGTTATTCCTTAAGAGATGTTCATCGTTTTGCAGAATATTTTGATTTAAATATTGAAACGATGGGGAACGGATATGTAACCTCACAAGGAATTACAGAAGGATCAAAAATAAAAGAAGACGGGTATTTAGTTGTAGAACTATCCCCGCCCGATACAGAATAAGGCCATTCCAGGCAGTGTTCTAATCGTTTCTTGATTGCATATAGTGATACAAGCCGACTCTAACGACTTTTAAAGGAGTTATGGAGATGAGACGAGTATCACAAGTAATAGTCAAGAAACGATTAATCACTGTTTTTCTTTTTGGAATGGTTATTTTTATGGTTATTATCGGAAGATTAGGCTATGTTCAATTTTTCCTCAGTGACTTTCTTATTTCAAAAGCGGAGGAATCCTGGAGCCGTGACATCACTTTCGAACCTGAACGAGGGAAAATCTTAGATACGAATGGAGAAGTTCTCGTAGGCAATCAGTCAGCGCCTACAGTGATGGTTGTACCCAGACAAATTAAAGATCCTGAATCGACTGCCAAAAACCTAGCCCAAATTCTTGAAATGAGTGTTGAGAAAGCTTACACGCATGTGACGAAACAAATATCCATTGAGAAGATCCACCCTGAAGGAAGAAAGATTTCAGAAGCTCAGGCGAAAGCGATACAATCCCTTTCGATGCCAGGGGTTTATATCGCAGAAGACTCTGAACGTTATTATCCCCATGGATCTTTTCTTTCTCATGTACTCGGTTTTAGTGGAATTGATAATCAAGGATTGCTTGGGCTTGAGGCGCACTATGATGAAGAATTAAGAGGTGAAAAGGGTGCCCTTTCCTTTTTCTCTGATGCCAAAGGGAAACGTATGCCTGATATGGCGGATGTATATAAACCTCCTGTCGACGGAAAAGACTTACAGTTAACAATTGATTACAAAGTGCAGTCTATTATTGAACGTGAGCTGGACATTGCTGTTGCAAAGTATAATCCTGACGGGGCAGTGGCGTTAGCGGTTGACCCTGATACAGGACAAGTCGTCGGAATGGCATCACGTCCGAACTTTAATCCTGCCAATTATCAAGAGGTGGACTCTAAGGTCTATAACAGAAATTTGCCTGTGTGGAGTACGTATGAGCCGGGTTCGACGTTCAAGATCATCACCCTAGCTGCTGCCCTGGAAGAGGATCTTGTGAACTTACAAGATGAACATTTTCATGATTCAGGGGCAGTCAAAGTAGATGGAGCTACTCTCCACTGCTGGAAACGAGGGGGGCATGGAGATCAAACATTCCTGGAAGTTGTGCAAAACTCCTGTAACCCTGGCTTTGTTGAATTGGGACAGCGTTTGGGTAAAGAAAAACTGTTTGAATATATCGATTTGTTCGGTTTTGGTGAGAAAACGGGCATAGACTTAGAAGGGGAAGGTAAAGGAATTCTCTTTAAACCTGAAAACGTAGGTCCTGTCGAACAGGCGACTACGGCTTTTGGTCAAGGGGTTTCAGTTACACCGATTCAGCAAGTCATGGCCGTAGCAGCCGCAGTTAATGGTGGATATTATTATGAGCCTTATATTCAAGAAGCTTGGCTTGACCCTATATCTGGTGAGGTATTAGAAAAGAATGAACCTAAATTGAAGAAGAGGGTCATTTCAGCTGAGACGTCCAAACAAATTCGTGGTGCACTCGAAAGTGTAGTCGCGAAAGGAACAGGTCGAGGAGCTTATGTAGAGGGATACCGTGTTGGAGGTAAGACAGGAACAGCACAAAAGGTAGGCCCTGACGGTAAATATATGGAAAATAATCACATCGTTTCCTTTATCGGTTTTGCTCCTGCTGATGATCCGGAGCTTGTTGTGTACCTCGCGATTGATAACCCTAAAAACACCGTTCAATTCGGTGGTGTAGTCGCTGCACCAATTGTCGGAAACATTATGGAGGACAGTCTGAGAGTATTGGGAGTTAAGCCTCGAAAAGATGGTCTGGAGAAGGAATATTCTTGGCCAGATGAACCTCTCGTTGAAGTACCGAACGTTACAGGGATGGAGAAAAAAGAACTGAAAAATCTCCTTACTCCATTGAAAGTAGAAGTAAGCGGTAAAGGCAATAAGGTCATCACACAGGCCCCAGAAGCAGGGGTTAAGGTTCCAAGCGGTTCAAAAGTTAGAGTGTATATGGGAAATTAAAAAAAGAGAGCATACAAGAGGTTTGTTCGTTTGATATAATACGTCTTGTATGTGTGTGAGGGTGACAGTTATGAAAATGAAAAAGTTGTTAGAGCATCTTCCTTTTTATCAAGTAACTCAGCCCATTTCAAGATTATCGGTTCAAGGGATTTCAATGGATTCAAGATCCATTGGTCCTGGCGACCTTTTTGTTTGTATAAGGGGAATTAAGGTTGATGGTCATGATTATGTCCAGGACGCAGTAAACAATGGGGCTGTTGCTGTCATGTGCGAAGAAAGCGTTGATACTAGCGTCCCTGTCATTCTAGTCAATGATACTGTAAGGGCAATGGCCATGGTGGCTTCTACCTTTTACGGCCATCCGTCAGAAAGTCTGCACGTCATAGGAGTGACTGGCACCAATGGCAAGACGACCATTACTTACTTGCTCGATGAAGTATTCTGCCGTCATAAAAAGGTTACAGGCTTAATCGGAACCATACAAATATGTGTCGCAGGTAAAGCCTATCCAGTAAAAAATACGACACCTGATGCCCTTTCAATCCAAAAATATCTCTCTATGATGAAAAATTCAAAAGTAGATACGGCCATTATGGAGGTATCCTCTCATGCGCTCGATCAAGGCAGAGTATATGGCTGTGATTTTGATATTGCCATATTTACGAATTTAACAAGAGACCATTTGGATTATCATCATGATTTCGATGATTATCTTCGGGCTAAGTCCCTATTGTTCGCGCAATTGGGGAATGGGTATAATAGTGGACGTGACAAATACGCAATTATAAACATGGATTCACCTGTAGCTAAAAGGTTTATCAGATCCACTTCCCAGCCTCTATTGACCTATGGAATCAACCAACGTGCTGACATTATGGCTAAGGATTGTGTGCTTAAGGAGACGGGAACAACTTTTACGCTCACGACTCCAGAGAATGAAGTACGTATTGATAGCCCGCTAATGGGGCTTTTTAATGTTTATAACATGCTCGCCGCTGCAGGAGCAGCTCTTCTCTCAGGTATCCCTTTATCAGTCATTCAACAATCTTTTAACCAATCGAGGGGTGTTCGTGGACGTTTCGAACCTGTTAGAGAAGGGCAAGACTATGGTGTGGTTGTAGATTATGCCCATACACCTGATTCCTTGGAGAACGTACTGAAGACGATAGCAGAATTGTGTACGGGTCAGATTCACGTCGTGGTAGGTTGTGGAGGAGATCGTGATCGCAGCAAGCGTCCTTTAATGGCTCAGGTGGCTGTAAAGTGGGCAGATCGTGTGATTTTCACATCAGATAATCCACGTACTGAAAATCCAAATCAAATATTTAAAGATATGACCAATCATGTACAGGGAACCTATAAAGTTATTGAAAATCGACAACTAGCAATCGAATCCGCATTAAGGACAGCAGCTAAAGGAGATGTCGTATTGATTGCTGGAAAAGGACATGAAACATATCAGGAAATTAACGGCGTCCGTCATCATTTCGATGATTGTGAGGTTGCAAGAAAGATTCTAAGAAGTATGAAGGAGAGTCCATAATGATTTTTGAAGTTCAAGAACTATCTACACTTTTTTCGGATTTTAGGGGAGCGGCAACGGATCGAATTTCAATCAATGAGATTATGACGGATACAAGGAAAGAATCAAGCCAAAGCCTTTTTGTGCCGATCATTGGAGAATCTTTTGACGCCCATCAATTCTTAGCGGAAGCTATAAAGAAAGGCGCCGTAGCATCACTATGGCAAAAAGATCGTGAGTTGCCTGCTATGATTCCGACAGATTTTCCAGTGTTCTTTGTTGAGGACACTACGAAGGGACTGCAGGATCTAGCCTCTTTTTATTTAAATAAAATTTCACCTAAAGTAGTAGGCGTTACAGGCTCAAATGGAAAAACAACTACGAAGGATATGGTGGCATCTGTACTGTCCACTCACTTTAAAACGCACAAAACCCAGGGCAATTTCAACAACCATATCGGTCTTCCTTTGACGATTCTAGCTATGGATCAAGATACCGAAGCACTTGTACTGGAAATGGGGATGGATAAAGCTGGTGAAATTTCCGTGCTCTCCAATTTGGCGCATCCGGATCACGCGATTATTACCAATATTGGTGAGTCTCATATTGAAAATCTGGGTTCAAGAGAAGCGATTGCAGCGGCCAAATTAGAAATTACAGACGGATTGCAACAAAATGGCCGGCTGATTATTGATGGAGATGAACCGCTTCTTTCAAGTGTGAAGAAACAGCAATCAACCATTACGTGTGGGTTTAATGAAAATAATGCTTATCCTATCGTGGTTGAAGAACTTTCCGATAATAGAAGTGTATTCTCGCTTACGGGCCACACGTACGAATTGCCAATGGCCGGTCGCCATAACGTGAAAAATGCTTGTTTCGTAATTGCTCTAGCTGAACAACTTGGTTTAACACAAGAAGAGGTACAAAAAGGTTTTCATCAGCTTGAGATGTCCGGTATGAGATTTGAGAAGGTAGAAGGGCTCAATCATTCCCTCATCATTAATGACGCTTACAATGCGTCACCAACATCGATGAAAGCTGTAATTGAAGTTATTGCGCAATTGACATCCAAATCTAAAAAGGTGTTAATATTAGGTGATATGTTTGAACTTGGTGAGCAATCAGAAGAATTACATGAAAGTGTAGCAGAGGCCATTGATGAGAACATTCATGCTCTCTTTACAATCGGTGATCATTCTGAGAAAATTTCTACGGCTGTCAGTCAGAACAAGCCAACTATTCAAACATCCCATTTCAAAGATAAAGAAGCTTTATGTCATTATGTACGCCCGATGTTGACGTCTGAAACAGTAGTATTAATTAAAGCATCCAGAGGAATGAAACTTGAAGAGCTGCTTAATGAATTAACAGAGTAAACCTACGGCGATGACGATAAAGTATAAGGAGGAGCAATACATGGACGAATACATATTACTTATCACTATGGCATTATCATTCGTGATTACTGTCGTGATATCGCCGATGATTATCCCGTTTTTAAGAAGATTGAAGTTCGGTCAGGCGATTAGAGAAGAAGGACCTCAGTCACATCAGAAAAAATCTGGAACACCAACAATGGGCGGAGTCATGATTATCCTAGCAGTCATTGCAACGACATTGATTGCTTCTTTTTGGTTTAATGCTCAATCTACGAGTATTCATTTGTTTTTAGTATTATTTGTTCTTATAGGTTATGGACTACTAGGATTTCTAGATGACTATATAAAAGTTGCGTTGAAGCGGAACCTTGGGTTGACTTCAAAGCAGAAAATGCTGGGTCAAATCATTATTGCGATTGTTGTATACATGATTTTGAGACAAAATGATTTTCCTACAACGATCGGGGTGCCTGGCACCACATTGGAAGTAGAATTAGGTTTCGGATATGCGCTTCTCATTCTTTTCATGCTCGTTGGGGGTTCCAATGCCGTGAACCTTACCGATGGGCTTGATGGTTTATTAGCAGGAACTGCAGCGATCGCGTTTGGTGCTTTCGGTATTCTTGCATGGACAGGGGATACCAATATTGATGTTACTATTTTCGCATTGGCTGTTGTCGGTGCCCTCCTAGGATTTTTAGTGTTTAATGCTCACCCCGCAAAAGTATTCATGGGCGATACAGGATCACTAGCCCTCGGGGGCGCGATTGCAATTATTGCCATCTTGACGAAATTGGAGTTACTCCTTGTCATTATTGGCGGTGTTTTTGTTCTAGAGACTCTGTCAGTTATTATTCAGGTTATTTCTTTTAAAACGACTGGAAAGCGCGTATTTAAGATGAGTCCTTTACATCACCACTATGAATTAAAGGGCTGGTCAGAGTGGCGCGTCGTAACGACATTCTGGGCAGTAGGATTAATTTTTGCTGTTCTTGGTGTTTATATTGAGGTGATGTTCTGATGAAAAAATTAGAATCTTTCCCTTACAACCACGTGCTCGTCCTTGGGCTGGCCAAAAGCGGGACGGCTGCTGCTCATCTTTTGTTGGACAGCGGCGTAACAGTAAGGATTAATGATAAAAATGCTGTTGAATCCAGCGAAGAGATTCAGCAGTTAAAAGAAAAAGGGGCAGATATCATAACTGGCGGACACCCTTTGTCCGTTTTGGACGATATTGACCTATTAGTAAAGAACCCAGGGATCCCTTATGAGAACCCTGTTGTGGAGGAAAGTGTGAAAAGGAAATTACCTGTCGTGACCGAAGTTGAGCTTGCCGGTCACCTTCACAATGGGCCGCTAATTGCAGTTACAGGTTCCAATGGAAAAACGACAACAACAACATTGATTCATGAAATGATCAAGGCAGATCATCAGCCAGTTTCTATTGCAGGGAACATCGGTAAAGTGTCTTGTGAAGTGGCGCGTTCTACAACAGATGAAGAGACCATGGTGGTTGAATTATCTTCCTTCCAATTGCTTGGAACGGAAAATTTCCGACCGGACATCTCTGTCTTACTAAACCTTTATGAAGCTCACCTTGATTATCATGGCACACTCGAGAACTATCATGAGGCAAAAGTGAAGATTATGGAAAATCAGACAGAAGCGGATACTCTTGTGTTTAACGCTGATGATGAGAAGATTAACGCCTATACTTCACGTACCAAAGCTAAGCTAGTAGCCTTTTCTACTAAACAACAAGTAGAAGGGGCATGGTCCGACGGGGAATGGGTTTATTTTTACGATGAAACTATAATGAAAGTCAGAGAAATCGTACTCGTCGGTGAGCAAAACTTGCAAAATATATTAGCTGCGATTGCTGCGGTAAAAGTTAATGGTGTATCTAATAAAGCCATTCAAAAAGTGTTAAGGACATTCTCAGGAGTAGAACATCGCCTTCAATTTGTAACGGAGAAAAATGGACGTTCTTTTTATAATGATTCAAAGGCGACGAATATTCTAGCTACCTCTTATGCTTTGCGTTCCTTTAAGCAGCCTGTTATTTTACTAGCTGGCGGACTTGATCGGGGTACCACCTTTGAAAGCCTGATTCCTTATCTCGGCTCTGTCAAAGGTATGGTTCTCTTTGGTGAAACGGCTGATCTGTTAGAAGAAACAGGGAGACAAGCAGGGATAGATAAGATTATTAAGGTGAACGGCATGCATGAGGCTGTAGAGAAGGCTAACGAGATGTCTCAGCAAGGAGATGTTATCTTACTTTCCCCTGCATGTGCGAGCTGGGACCAATACAGAACTTTTGAAGAAAGAGGCAACATGTTTATCGATGCTGTGCATAAGCTGAACTAAGGGCTTATGCGAACAAGCTTATAGCCCTGTTTTCCATCCAGATGGGAGGTAGGGCTTTTTTATGGAAGAAAAACAAAAAAAGCCAGATTTATGGTTGAATGCAGCCATTATCGGTATTTTGGTGATTGGGATTGTCATGGTTTACAGTTCATCAAGCATCTGGTCAGAGTATAAGTTTGATGATCCATGGTTTTATGCAAAGAGACAAATTCTCTTTGCAACAGCTGGGCTTATAGCTATGGTGACGTTATCAAGGATCCCTTATTACTTTTGGTACTCTCATGCAAAATGGATCTTGCTCATATGTCTCGTTTTTTTGATTGCTGTGTTGATTCCTGGAGTAGGGATGGTTCGTGGAGGAGCGAGAAGCTGGATTGGTGTAGGAATGTTCAGTATTCAACCGTCTGAATTCATGAAGCTTGGTCTGATTCTTTTCCTTGCACGCTTTTTATCGGACAGGCAAAAACGGATGAACTCTTTCCAGGAAGGTTTCTTGCCTGGCCTCGCACTTATTCTAGTGCCGTTTGCCCTCATCATGCTGCAGCCAGACCTTGGTACAGGGGTCGTTATGGTTGGAACATGTCTTGTCATGATGTTCACAGCTGGTGCTAGAATCAGTCACTTCATGTGGATTGCAGCAGCAGGAATGGCTGGGATGGTTGGATTAATCGCGTCTGCTCCATATCGAATCAAAAGGATAACAGCTTTCTTACACCCGTGGGAAGATCCATTAGGGGCTGGCTTTCAAATTATACAATCCCTGTACGCAATTGGACCAGGTGGACTTTTAGGCCTCGGCTTAGGCAACAGCATGCAAAAATTCTTTTATCTTCCAGAGCCTCAAACAGATTTTATCTTTGCTGTTTTAGCAGAAGAACTTGGATTCTTGGGAGGATTCCTTGTCTTGGCTTTGTTTTTCGTACTACTCTGGAGAGGGGTGCGTACAAGCCTTAACGCTCCTGACCTTTTCGGATCATTACTAGCTCTAGGAATTGTAGGAATGATCTCCATTCAGGTGATGATCAACGTAAGTGTTGTGACAGGTTTGATTCCGGTGACAGGAATCACACTCCCACTGGTTAGTTATGGCGGCTCATCATTGACGCTGACTTTGGCATCTTTAGGGTTACTACTTAGCGTCAGCAGGTTTTCTAATCGAGAGTAGGGGAGGGGCAGAATATGATCTGCGCCCTTTTCTTTTGTATTCTTATTTAATCTGATTGAAAATAATCAACGGGCAGTTACATATGTAGTTTATCAGCGATACAATTAATTAATTTTTTATTAAAAACTAGTTCAACTCTATCAATCTATAACTCCAAATTTATGATATAATGGGATTTACATCAATAAGGTGAAAAACCTTAGCTTAGATATGGGTTTAGCTTATTTTTTTGCAGCCGTGAATCACAACTCAAGGGTGTCATCAGTAAGGAGAAATGCCCGTTATGGAAGAAAGAAAAATTGTTTCCATAGAAGATCGTATACCAAAACTTAAGCAAACAAGAAAAAAGAAGGCGAATCGTCGATTGATCGTTTATTTGACGATTTTATTTCTTTTAATTGCGACAGTCGTTTATTTACAATCCCCTCTTAGTGATGTAAGAGAGGTCGTTGTCAAAGGTCAGCAACATGTGAGTGAAGAAGAGATTCAAGAAATCTCTAAGATCACTAAAGATACGAACATTTGGCAAGTAGAAAGCGACAAAATTAAAAAACGTCTGGAATCACATAATGAAATCACTTTTGCAGATGTAAATCGAAAGTTTCCAAGTACGGTACAAATTGAAGTGGAAGAGGCTGAACGAATCGGATATGTGAAAGAAAACGGTGAGTTCCGCCCTATACTGGAAAATGGTACAGAACTGAAATCTACTTCACCTTTACCTGGAGGAGACGCTCCCATATTAGCAGGCTTTAATAAGCCCACTTACTTAAAAGAAATGTCACAGGAGTTAAAAGAACTGCCAGATAGTGTTTCAAGTCTGATTTCTGAAATTCATTGGGAACCAAAAGAGGACAACCCTTATCAAATTCGTTTGTATATGACTGATGGTTATCAAGTACTTGCTTCGATACGCACCTTCTCGAGTAAGATGCCAGCGTATCCTTCCATCGTATCTCAACTAGATGAAGGGCTTGAAGGAATTATCCATATTGATGTAGGTGCTTATTTCGAGGAATTTACCGAGGCGGAACAAGAACAACAATCAGAAAGTACTGAACAGTCTGGAGAGGAAAGTGTGCAACAGGAGATTAGTCAACAACATAGCAGCCAGCAAGAAGCCGCCCAGCAAGAAAACAACCAAAATGTAGAACAAGATAACACGGACAGTCCTGATGAGGGAAGCATCCAAGAGGAGAGTGCAGATGAGAATCAAGGGTAAACCACTCCTCAATTGGTGCAGTTAAGTGATTCACAATGGGGAAAGATTATTTTTACAAAACAGCTTTTGGAATTAGAAGAAAAAAACAAAAACTGAGAGATGAACTTAAAGTAAAGCGTGACAAAATACAGGAGTATGACAGCAAACTAGCAAGCAGGGAGAAAGTACTGGCTTATTTTGTCCAACGGTGAAATGAACTTTAGATGCTTGCTGGTGTTCTACCAGTATTAGATTCTAGAAGAAAAGTCACGTTAAGAGATGCAGAATACATCCCGGATGAAGAGCAGGTTAATCAATATTTTGTACATGAAATTCATCGTCATCAATGAGTTGTAGTTTGCTTATGTTAGAGCCATTTAAATGACGATCTTGTTTTCAGCAATAGCGATCTTTCTTGTACAGGACCTGTTATCATGTTAGATGGTATCCAGCTTCTTTTGTCAATACGGCAATTGGAGATACATCAAGCTTGGACTTGACGCAAAGCGTCATTGATTACTTTCATTAGATATCCGTTTATTTCCAAATCTAGTGATTATTTGCTGGTGAATTATTGACCAAAAATTACTAGTCAAAATCAGAAAAAAATGAGCGTAAATAAGAGGATATTCGTGAAAGTCTGTGGAAAACAAGTAATGAACGAGTTTTTGGAAACTTACTAGATCATTCGTAGGATGAATTTTTTCAATTCATTTACGTTTGTATTTCATGATTGTATTTTTTTCGTATGTTCGATATGCTTTGAACTACTCATATGGCTTGTTACAGGAGGTGCGTCACTGGTGAATCAAAATGAAATCCTAGTTAGTTTAGATATAGGAACAAGTAGAATCAAAGTGATTATTGGAGAGATTATGAACGAAACGCTAAATATTATTGGCGTTGGATCAGCAAAATCAAATGGCATGAAGAAAGGAGCCATTGTTGATATCGATCAAACGGTCCATTCGATTCGTACTGCTGTCGAGCAAGCAGAGCGGATGGTGGATATGAAAATAGACCGAGTTGTCGTAGGAGTTAACGGGAACCATATTCAACTGCAGCCATGTCATGGGGTAGTTGCTGTTTCTAGTGAAAGCAGAGAGATTGGTAATGAGGACATTAGACGTGTCATCGACGCTGCGCAAGTTGTTTCAGTTCCTCCAGAGCGCGAAATTATAGATGTCATTCCACGCCAGTTTATTGTAGATGGTCAGGACGAAATCACAGACCCACGTGGGATGATTGGTGTACGTTTAGAGATGGAAGGTATGATTATTACATGCGCAAAAACCGTCTTACATAACACCTTAAAATGCGTGGAAAGAGCAGGACTTGAAGTGTTGGATGTATGTTTACAACCACTAGCTTCAGGAACCGTTTCCTTATCTGAAGACGAAAAGAACCTGGGCGTTGCGCTTGTAGACGTTGGAGGAGGATCTACCACTGTCTCTGTTTTTGAAGAAGGACATCTAAAAGGAACGAGTATGATTCCTTTTGGGGGAGATAATCTTACAAAAGACCTGTCCATTGGGTTGAGGACTTCAACCGAGGAAGCAGAACAAGTGAAACTTGAACATGGGCATGCCTTTTTCGATGATGCCAACGAAGATGAAAGTTTTTCTGTAACAATTATAGGAAGTAATCGAGAACAAGCATTCAATCAATTGCAAATCTCTGATATGATTGAAGCTAGAATGGAAGAAATTTTTGTGTTTGCTGCTCAGGAAATTCAACGCATGGGAGTCCGGGAGTTACCGGGCGGTTTTGTGTTGACTGGCGGTACAATGAATATGCCAGGAGTCCTTGAACTGGCGCAGGATGTATTCCATTCTAATGTAAGACTCGCAATTCCAGATTATATCGGAGTGCGCGAACCACAATTTACAAGTGGTGTAGGCATCTTGCAATTCGCTTATCGTAATGCGAAAATACAAGGAAAAGAGATTTTTCCATCTGTAACCGCTGAATTAGAACAACCGGCACCTAAAAAGCAAAAACGTGCAGCAACAAAACAGCAAAAAGAAGAAACAGAAAAACCAGAGAAGAAAAAAGAGTCAGGCTTGTCCAATCTATTAAAATATTTCTTTGATTAATTGGAAGCTTGGAGTCGGTCAAAGGACGGACGATACAATAAATCTTGTAATCTCGTGTATTAGGAGGAACGGATGATGTTAGATTTTGATACAAGCATGGACCAATTGGCAACCATTAAAGTAATCGGAGTAGGCGGTGGCGGTAGTAACGCCGTAAACCGCATGATTGAACATGGGGTGCAAGGTGTTGAATTTATTGCAGTCAACACAGACGCCCAGGCATTAAACCTTTCTAAAGCAGAGGTCAAAATGCAAATTGGAGGAAAACTAACTCGTGGTTTAGGAGCGGGTGCAAACCCTGAAGTAGGGCGGAAAGCCGCTGAAGAAAGTAAAGAACAGCTCGAAGAAGCGTTGCAAGGCGCAGACATGGTATTTGTTACTGCTGGTATGGGTGGAGGAACCGGTACTGGTGCAGCCCCTGTCATCGCGCAAGTAGCAAAAGAGCTAGGTGCTCTTACAGTAGGTGTAGTTACACGACCATTTACATTCGAAGGTCGTAAGCGTTCTACACAAGCAGCTGGCGGAATTGAAGGACTTAAAGGCGCTGTCGATACATTGATCGTAATCCCTAATGATCGTCTGCTAGAAATTGTTGATAAAAATACACCTATGCTTGAAGCATTCCGTGAAGCGGACAATGTACTTCGTCAAGGTGTACAAGGTATTTCAGACTTAATTGCTGTACCTGGACTAATCAACGTAGACTTTGCGGATGTGAAGACAATCATGGTGGACAAAGGTTCCGCATTAATGGGAATCGGTATCGCTACTGGGGAAAGCCGTGCAGCAGAAGCTGCGAAGAAAGCAATCTCCTCACCACTTCTTGAAACATCCATTGATGGAGCACATGGTGTTCTTATGAATATCAGTGGAGGTACAAACTTAAGCCTGTATGAAGTGCAGGAAGCGGCGGATATCGTAACATCTGCAGCAGACCAAGAAGTAAATGTAATCTTCGGTTCTGTTATCAATGAGAACCTGAAAGACGAAATCGTTGTAACTGTAATTGCTACAGGATTTGATGAAGCTCAGATTGCGCAAGGACAACAAAAGAAACGTCCACAACCGCAACAACAGCCAAAACAAAACACAGTTGAACGTTCAGTGAGAGAAGAACAGCCACGTCGTGAATCTCCTCAACCTCAACAACAAAAGATGCCGAATCAAGAAGAAGATACACTTGATATTCCGACATTCTTAAGAAATCGGAACCGTCGTCGTTAATTATCTCGAGCGTAAACCCGCTGCACATTAGAGTGCAGCGGGTTTTTTGTAATCTAAATTTATGGAGCTTATGGATAATGTGGTCTAGCCCTAATGGGAGGAAATAATGCCTAAGTGAAAAGAATCGTATCGAAACTTTAATACTAAGCAAAAGGTTATATAGTGATTTTTGAGGCAATAAACCGCCGCTTGTAGGGGTGCCATCCCCGCCCTCTCCATATTTCATTGTCCAGTTCCGTTGTACAAACACTCGAGTCATAAGTCAATCTTAACAAGGTGGTACACTACTTCAATGCTTGGTTTATGCTTGCCGTGTTTATCAAACTTGTCCGCATATCTTACAGACATTTTGTTACAAAACTTGCTTAGGTCTGGTTCAGATTCTGACAGACTTTTCGCGGGGACAGGCTTATACTTTGCTATAACAAGACAAGAAAGGAGAGGGGAAAATTTATCTCGATGCCGTGTGGCTGCTCAATTTCTTGATGGATGCCATGATTCTTTTTTTAACACAGGGAGTAACACGAGCAAAGTCAAAAAGAAGTCGGGTATTTTTAGCTGCTTTGGTAGCTTCAGTCATTGTGCCAATATCGATATACATGCCAGATTCGTGGTTGATGAGTAGTTTAGGGAAGGTCTTTTATTCTTTTTTCATCGTTTGGGTAGCCTTTTCTTTTTCCTCTCTCCGAGCCTTTTTTTTTCAATGGGTAACTTTTTACTTTATTACCTTTACGATTGGTGGAAGCATGCTTGGGGTTCACTTCTTTTTAGCAACAGAGATCAGCGTCCAAGGTGGATCAGTTGTTACATTCACCGGGGGGTATGGTGACCCGGTCAGTTGGTTATTCGTTCTAATTGGGTTTCCTTGTTCGTTTTTGTTTACAAAATGGAGGCTGGAGCAAGTCAGTGTTCATCGGATGAAACTTGAAAACATTTATGACGTGAGTGTTAGTTGGAATGGGAAGAAGGCTGGGTGCAAAGGACTCGTTGACAGTGGTAACCAGTTGATTGATCCAGTGAGCAGAAAGATGGTGTTTTTAGCAGATCCGAGTGTCTTAAAACAATTCATGGGACAAAAGGAGCTTGATCTTCTTCAAGTCGATCAAGTCGTGACTTCAATGGACGATTTGCCGGATGAGATTCAAAAAGCGGTAAGATTAGTGCCTTATTCAGCAGCAGGAATAAAAGGTCAGCTCCTTGTAACTCTGTTAGTTGATTCCATCACGATAGAGACTCCAGATGGACATTTGGAAATAAAACAGGCTTTACTTGGAGTTCAACAGCAGGATTTGACACATGATCGTCTTTATCAATTGTTAATTCATCCACATGTCATGGTCAAAGGAAAATCAGCGTAAAGTTCAAGGGGGATTTCTATGGTAAAGTGGTTTTTCAAAGCGCGGCTATGGTTTTATCGTATTCTCATCAAGTTAGGCATTAAGCAGGACGAAATCTACTATATTGGTGGGAGTGAAGCCTTACCGCCTCCACTATCGAGAGAAGAAGAAAAAGAGTTATTAGAACTTCTTCCTAAAGGTGACAAAGCAGCAAGAGCAATGCTGATTGAGAGAAACCTTCGTCTAGTCGTTTATATCGCACGAAAGTTTGAAAACACAGGTTTAAATATCGAGGACTTAATCAGTATCGGGACAATAGGGCTGATCAAGGCTGTCAATACGTTCGATCCCGAGAAGAAAATTAAACTTGCTACGTATGCTTCCCGATGTATTGAAAATGAAATCCTTATGCACCTTAGAAAAAGTAATAAGCTTAAAACAGAAGTTTCGTTTGATGAACCTTTGAATGTTGACTGGGACGGAAACGAATTATTGCTATCTGATATCCTAGGTACAGAAGAAGATTTAATCACTAAAGGTATCGAGAAAAAAATTGATAAAAAGTTACTAAAGACAGCTTTGGAACAGCTTAATGATCGCGAGAAACAAATTATGGAACTTCGTTTTGGATTGATCGGTAAAAAAGAAAAAACTCAAAAAGATGTGGCGGATATGATGGGTATTTCACAGTCCTACATATCCCGTTTAGAAAAGAAAATTATACGCAGGTTGCAAAGGGAATTTGATAAGATGGTATAAATTTTCCAAATGCAAGCATGCATAAATTTTCCTTCCAGGGAGATACTGAAAACGTATTCTAGCTTCCTGGGAGGGTCTTGCATTGACACGACATAAAGTAGAAATATGCGGTGTAGATACATCTAAACTTCCTGTACTAACCAATAAAGAGATGAGGGCCCTGTTTGTACGTCTGCAAAGCGGAGAAATCGAAGCACGTGAAGAATTGGTCAATGGAAATCTTCGCTTAGTCTTGTCCGTCATTCAGCGCTTTAACAATCGTGGGGAGTATGGTGATGACCTTTTTCAAGTCGGATGTATCGGTTTGATGAAATCCATTGATAATTTCGATTTAAGTCACAACGTGAAGTTTTCTACTTACGCTGTACCGATGATCATCGGTGAGATTCGCAGGTATTTGAGAGACAATAACCCGATACGTGTTTCTAGATCCTTAAGAGATACGGCATACAAAGCCTTGCAAATGAGAGAAAAAATCATTAGTGAAACGAGTAAAGATCCAGCTCCACATGAAATTGCCGAGAAGATGGGCGTTCCCCATGAGGATGTCGTTTTCGCAATGGATGCTATTCAGGATCCTGTTTCGTTGTTCGAGCCGATTTATAATGATGGTGGAGATCCAATCTTTGTAGTCGATCAATTGAAAGACGATCGTGAAAATGATGCCACCTGGCTTGATGAGCTTTCATTGCGGGAAGGTATGAAGAAGTTAAATGATCGTGAAAAAATGATTTTGACGAAACGCTTTTTTCAAGGAAAAACACAAATGGAGGTTGCTGAAGAGATCGGTATATCACAAGCTCAGGTGTCACGCTTAGAAAAAGCCGCCATTAAAGAAATGAATTCATCCATGTTCCAATAATCAAATGTACGCTTCTGTTTATAAAAACAGAAGCGCTTTTTTATGGTCAAAAATAGTTAGGGAACAGAGACCCTGTATTATGGAACATAGAAAAGACAATAGGGAACAGAGAAGAGAAGAAAAGGAGCAGAGGAGGTGTACCCGTTTTCTGAATTGAGGGCTTTACCTAGGGCTCGCAGCCCCTCTTCTCATTTCTAAACAAGTCACTGCCTTCTTCTGCATATAGTTTTACAAAGGAGTGAAGCGAAAATGAAAATTACTGAATTACAAATGAAAGATGTTATTGCAATGGAAACAGGAGAACGCTTAGGCTATATTAGCGATTTAGATATCGATACCCAGCGCGGAAGGCTTCAAGGGTTAGTTTTGACACTGAAGGGTAAAGCTATGGGACTGTTTGGGAAAGAAGAGGAGCTCGTCATTCCATGGGATCAGATTGTGAATATTGGTGCTGATGTCATCCTGGTCAAAAAATCAGGGTACAGTGGATATTCTACAAGCCAAAAGTCAGAATCCGACTAATTAAACGAGAAAAACAAGGAAGAATGTGTTAAAATGAAGGGAAATTGAGGTGGTAAAATGATCGAGCCCTTCAAACACGAGACTTTACGACAATTAAATTGCTTTCGTGAATATAAAAATCTTATAGCTGGTATTACAACTCGGCAAGGTGGTCATAGTCAAAAACCTTTTGACACATTGAATATGGGACTGCATGTACCTGACCACAAAGAAACCGTTTTAGATAATAGGATAGAGCTGGCAAATGAAGTCGGCATTCCTTTAGAACAGTGGGCGATAGGTGAACAAGTTCATAATACGAAGATTAAGACAGTCACAAAAGAAGATTGTGGAAAAGGAGCATTTACACACACGTCCGCATTGGCTGGAGTCGATGGGGTAATTACGAATCAGCCAAATATACTTCTGGCAGCTTTCTATGCGGATTGTGTACCATTATTTTTTTGTGAGCCCGATAATGGCTGGATTGGAGTCGCACACGCAGGCTGGAAAGGGACCGTCAAAGGGATGGCTTCTCACATGGTTAAGGAACTTGTTAACCAAGGCTGTAACGTCGAAACCATCCAGATGACGATCGGCCCTTGCATAAGCTCAAAAAACTATGAGGTTGATCAACGTGTTAAGGATGCAATCCCCGAGGCATATCAAAACGAGACTATAATGGAAATAGGGAATAATAAATATTTGTTGGATTTGAAGAAACTGAACGAGAAAGTTGCTATTGAAGCTGGAGTGCAGTCATCCAACGTGTTTACCTCAAATTATTGTACATACGAGGAAGATGCTTTATTTTATTCCCATCGACGCGACCAAGGAAAAACCGGGCGGATGCTTGGTTATATAGGTTGGAAGAGTTGATCAGCGGGAAGGAGTATAAGGATGACAGTAAGAGAGAATTTAGCAAAAATTACAGAAACAATTGGACAAGCATGTGAAAACTGTGGACGTTCTAAAGATGAGATTACCATTATTGCTGTCACTAAATATGTAACGATAGATCGTGCCCGTGAAGCGGTGGAGGCAGGAATAAAGGATTTAGGTGAAAATCGAAAAGATGAATTTCTTGAGAAGTATGAAGCAATTGGAGATGATGTCAGCTGGCATTTCATCGGTTCCTTACAATCAAGAAAAGTAAAAGATGTTATTAACCAAGTCACGATGATCCATTCATTGGACCGTAAATCATTGGCAAAAGAAATTAATAAACGTGCAAATGAACCTATCCAGTGTTTTGTGCAAGTCAATGTCAGTGAAGAGGAATCTAAACACGGTCTTCAAATGGAAGAGGTTGAAGAATTTATTGATCTTGTGAAAAATTATGAGAATATCAGAGTAGTCGGCTTAATGACAATGGCCCCTCACACAGATGATGAAGAAAAACTGCGTGGTGTATTCAGGCAGCTGAGGGCGCAAAGAGACAGAATCAGAGACAAGCATATGCCTCATGCACCATGTGAGTACTTGTCCATGGGCATGAGCAATGATTATGCGTTAGCTATTGAAGAAGGCGCTACCCATATTCGAATTGGTTCTAGTCTAGTTGGCTAATAAAATTAAACTGAGGTGATCAAAATGAGCATGAAAAATAAATTTCGTTCATTTTTTACGCTGGATGATGAATATGAATACATTGAAGAGGAAGTAGAGGATGATGAAATGGAAGAAGAATACGAGCCGAAACAACGAACCGCTAGAAAACAAGATACTCAAAACATAGTGAGTTTAAAAAGTGCGAAATCTTCCTCAAAAATGGTACTTAGTGAGCCTAGCAACTATAACGAAGCTCAGGAAATTGCTGATCAGCTTGTAAGCCGTCGTGCCGTTGTTATTAACCTTCAAAGGGTTGATCATCATCAAGCTAAGCGAATTGTAGATTTTTTGAGCGGTACCGTATATGCTATAGGTGGAGATATTCAAAAGCTAGGTGCACAAACATTTCTTTGCACACCGGATAATGTAGAAATTTCCGGTTCAATTTCAGAAATGATTTCACAGGAAGAAGATGAAATTTATAGAAGGTGGTAGCCCATGGTTTTTTTGTTCAACATTTTGATGACAGTTATGCAGGTGTATAGCTGGATTCTCATCATTTATATTTTAATGTCCTGGTTCCCTGGTGCAAGGGAATCGAGTTTTGGTGAAATCTTAGCTAGAATGGCAGAGCCATTTCTAGAGCCATTCCGTAAGATCATCCCTCCTCTAGGAATGATTGATATTTCACCAATCGTAGCAATTCTTGTGCTGAACTTTGCAAGGCAGGGATTGCAGCAACTATATTTTATGATTTTTTAATTTAACAAGGGAACAGGTTAAGAATACAAATACTGTGTTCTTTAATCTGTTCCTTTTATTGTGTATGGAGGTTTTGTTATGGATATCTATCAGCACTTCCGCGAAGAAGAACGTCCTTTCATCGATCAGGTCCTTTCTTGGCGTGAAGATGTAGAGTTGAAATACCAAAGGAAACTTAGTGATTTTCTTGACCCAAGAGAGCAGTTGATTTTAAGGACGATTCTTGGGAATACGCCAGACCTCATATATGGTCTTTCTGGGGGAAAAGAGAATACCGAGAGAAAACGTGCAATAATTGCCCCGGAGTATGAGGTTATCGATGAAGAAGATTATCAGCTTGCTCTGCTTGAGGCAACGTACCTTACAAAGTTCGTAACCCTTGAACATAGAGATGTTCTAGGTGCCTTTATGTCTCTCGGCATAAAACGAGAAAAATTGGGCGATTTGATTGTTCAAGATGGTAAAATTCAAATTGTTGCTGCCTCTGAAATTAGTGATTATATTAAGATGAATTTGACTGGTGTAAAAAAGTCGAGTGTGCAATTCGAAGAGAAGCCTATGTCCCATCTTCTTGAAAATTCAAATGAGTGGTCAAAGAAGGAAACAACAGTCTCCTCTCTCCGGTTAGATGTCCTTCTTAAAGAAATCTACGGGATGTCCCGAAAAAAAGCAGTTATGCATATTGAAGCGAAGCATGTGAAGGTGAATTTCAGGGTTGTAGAAAATCCAGCATTTCTTTTAGAAGAAGGAGATCTCATGTCATTACGTGGAAAAGGCAGAAGCCGCTTGGAAGAAGTCCAAGGAAAAACAAAAAAAGAGAAATACAAAGTGACGACAGGAAAACTAATTTAAATCGAAAAAAAGCAGGATTTCGTAGAGATCTGTCGAAACCAATATGTACCAGATTACGCTAAGGAGGTGGTTGGTGTGCCATTAACACCATTGGATATTCACAACAAAGAGTTTACAAAAGCATTTAGAGGCTATGAAGAGGATGAAGTAAATGAGTTTCTTGATCAAGTGATTAAGGACTACGAAATTATTATCAGGCAAAAAAAAGAATTAGAACGTGAAGTAGAACAATTGAATGAGCGACTCGGCCATTTTACAAATATCGAGACGACTCTGAACAAATCAATTCTTGTGGCACAGGAAACCGCAGAAGATGTGAAAAGCAATGCCAATAAAGAATCAAAAATTATCATCCAGGAAGCGGAAAAGAATGCTGATCGGATTGTTAATGAGGCGTTAGATAAATCAAGGCGTCTATCCTATGAAGTCGAAGAAATGAAGAAGCAAGCGAAAGTGTTTAAGACAAGGTTGAGTAAGCTTGTTGAAGCTCAAATGGAAATGATTAATAATGACGATTGGGATCATTTGTTTGATACTGAGCTTGATAAAGAGGAAGAAGTGAAAGAGCTAGTTGAGAAGGAATTGACATCACAAAATTCATAAAATGCCGTGTTTTACATAACGCGAAATTCAATTATTTTAGGAAGGTGTCGTACTGATTTTAGTCGACACCTTTTGTTTTTGATTTTACACCTTCTTTTTATGGTACAATAGCCTAGGAATAAGATTCATGGAGGCCGTTTATGTTAGCGTACTATTTATTAGCTCTCGGAATGATTATATTAGATCAAATCACAAAGTGGCTGGTCGTAACAAACATGCGTATAGGGGAAAGTATTCCTATCATAGAAAATTTCTTTTACCTGACATCCCATCGCAACAAGGGAGCTGCGTGGGGAATTTTACAAGGGCAGATGTGGTTCTTCTATATTGTCACAGTCATTGTGATTGGGGTCGTCATTTACTACATTCAGCAATATGGGAAAGAGAGTAAGCTCGCAGGTGTAGCCCTTTCATTAATTCTGGCTGGTGCGATTGGTAACTTTATTGATCGAGTGTTACGTAAAGAAGTGGTTGATTTTGCAGACACCTATATTTTTACCTATGATTTTCCAATATTTAATGTTGCGGATTCATCACTTGTTATTGGAGTTATCTTAGTGATGATCGCAACGTTTTTAGATGAGCGTAAAAAGAAAGGAAGTATAGAAACGTGAGTGAACAATATCAAGTTTTGGAAAGCGATCAGTCGAAAAGAATTGATAAATTATTGACTGATATCGTTGAAGATGCTTCAAGATCACAAATCCAGAGCTGGCTAAAAGACAAGTTTGTTTTAGTGGATGGAGAAGCTGTAAAAAGTAATTATAAGGTGCAGGAAGGGGAAGTGATCTCATGGAGCATTCCTGAGCCAGAACCCTTAGAAATTGTGGCAGAAGATATTCCTATTGAAATCGTTTATGAAGACGAAGATGTGGTAGTAGTCAATAAGCCTTCCGGAATGGTTGTACACCCATCAGCTGGTCATCCGTCAGGCACGCTTGTGAATGCACTTTTATTCCATTGTAAGGACCTGTCAGGTATCAATGGGGTTGAGCGGCCGGGAATTGTCCATCGGATAGATAAAGATACAAGCGGACTCCTTATGGTAGCAAAGAATGATAAAGCACATAGATCTCTTGTTGAGCAGCTTCAAAATAAATCAGTGGAGCGGAAGTATGAAGCAATTGTCCATGGTATGATCTCTCACGAGTATGGAACCATTGATGCTCCAATAGGCCGTGATCCGAAGGACCGTCAAAAGATGGCAGTAGTTGAAGGCGGAAGAGAAGCTGTCACACACTTTAGGGTGCTAAAACATTTTCAAGATTTTACTTTAGTTGAATGTAAACTAGAGACGGGAAGAACACACCAAATCCGTGTTCATATGCGGTACATTAACCACCCGTTAGCCGGTGATCCTAAATATGGTCCTCGGAAAACATGGGGGCTTGATGGTCAGGCGCTGCACGCGAAGTCTTTAGGATTTGACCATCCAAGAACTGGGGAATGGAAGGAATTTGAAGTAGAGCCTCCAAAAGAATTCACTGATATGATTACGTTTCTGGAGAATAGAGAGTAAGATACAAAAGAAGTAGCTGTCTCTATGTGGGACAGCTCTTTTTCCAATGATGTTCTTATTCAATCAACAGTACTAAAGACTTTGAATTTAATGTAACATTGGGTGGGATGATTCCGTTACCATAGATGTAACATGGTTGTCCGGTTTTGGATCGAAACTGAGTCTATAGGGTTATTGTAATAGGAGTTCTTTTTTTATAATTACAAACCGATCATTAATGCTTTTCATGTAGCACAAGAGTAGAAAGGATGAGCAGATTGAAAATACAAAATAGCGAAGTCCAAGTCAAAGGAAATCAGACTTGGAATGTATATCGTCTTGTAAATGATCAAGGCATGTATGTCGAATTTATAAACTACGGAGGAATCATTACGGACATATCCGTTCCAGACAGAAATGGAAATAAGGAGAATGTTGTACTTGCCTTCAAAAACCATAACGATTACTTAGATAATCCTATCTATTTTGGCGCACTCATCGGTCGTGTTGCTGGCCGTATCAAACAATCTTCTTTCGAAATAAATGGACAAAATTATCAACTTGATCCTAATGAAGGCGACAACCATTTACATGGAGGGAAAAACGGTTTCCATTCAAGGATCTGGGAAGTATCTCCTTATGAGACAGAGGAAGAGGTTGGAGCAAAACTTTCGATGGTCAGTCCAGATGGTGATGGTGGATATCCTGGTCAAGTGAAGGTTGAGGTCACTTATACACTTACTAATGATAATAAGTTTATCATTTCTTATGAGGCGAGTTCGGACAAAACGACTCCTTTAACATTAACGAATCACACGTATTTTAATCTGAGTGGCAATAATAAAAGAACATTGGAAGATCAGGAACTGTGTTTAGACAGTTCGAAAATGGTAGAACTTGATAAGGAGTTAATTCCAACAGGAAAGTGGTTAGACGTTACAGATTCCCCATTTGATTTTCGGGATAAGAAAAAATTAGAAAGTGTATTTACATATGAAACTCCTCAGCAAAAAATTGCTAATGGTGGAATGGACCATTTCTTTAAGTTTGATAAACACCGTGAAGTAGATGTTTATTTGGAAGATCCGAAGTCTGGAAGGACATTGAGTATAGAGACAGACCAGCCAGGTATTGTTATCTATACGTCTAATAGCTTTCCTGAGGGAATAGAATTAGCTGAGGGGAAACCGAAGAAACATGCGGGCTTATGCTTTGAAACGCAAAGTTCTCCGGCTTCCTTGCATGAAGTGGGCTTTCCAAATATTATCCTAGATAAGGAACAGTCTTACTCAAAGCGAACGATTTTTACATTTGGCATTCAATGAATTGAAATTAACCATTGACAAATTTCGATCTGTTTGTCATAATCTAACGTAGAATTAAATAGTCCTTTAAGAGCAGTCCTGTGAGGCTGGAAAGGTAACGGAATATACATGTGAGACATGTATCTAAAACCCCTTTTCTGCCTCTGTGTAGAAAAGGGGTTTTTAGTACCCTTAATTAAAAGGACAAAGTCAACAGCAGAATGGAGGTCCCCGATTATGAAAGCCAAAGCAACCGTTTTAGATGATGCAGCGATTCGGAGAGCGTTAACAAGAATCTCCCATGAAATTATTGAAAAAAATAAGGGAGTGGAAGATCTAGTCCTTGTCGGGATTAAAACAAGAGGTGTACCGATCGCTCAGCGTCTTAAGGAAAAAATTCAGGAAATAGAGAGTTTTGATATTCCTGGAGGGGAGCTTGACATCACTTTGTATCGGGATGATTTAACTCCGAAGCAGAACCAAGCAGAACCAGAAATTAAAGAAACAAATATTCAGACTGATATTGATGGGAAAAAAGTAATCTTAGTTGATGATGTTCTATACACTGGTCGAACGGTGCGTGCCGCAATGGACGCCTTAATTGATCATGGCAGACCTGCTCAGATACAGCTTGCTGTCCTCGTAGATCGTGGTCACAGGGAGCTTCCGATACGAGCAGATTTTGTTGGTAAAAACGTACCTACTTCTCACGATGAAGTTGTGACCGTGACTCTATCAGAAACTGATCAAGCCGATGAAGTGAAAATTTATGAAAAATAAATGAGTTGCAACCTTTAAAAGAAGTCCCGTGAGGCTTAGAAGGTTCGTATGGAAGCAACGTGTACTGTAAACACGTCTACCTCTTTGCGTACCTTTTGAGCGCAAAGAGTTTTTTTTGTGTAGAAAAGCGGAGGCGAGTGTTCAGCGACGTACGGACTGGACTGAGCTGGAGGAGATAAAGGAAACACGAAGAACGAAGTGATTCGATGTTGACTTATCGTACAGAAGCGAGGGAAGTCTCGCTAGTCGCTATGAGCCAGAGCTAGACAAGGAAAAGCGGAGGCGAGTGTTCAGCAGGAAGAAGAATAACAATCATGACTTTAGGAGGAATTAAGGATGAATCAACATAAAGCAGCCCTTGATGTTAATGAAGTACCAAAAATGCATAAATGGTTGACACTAAGCTTGCAGCACTTGTTCGCCATGTTTGGAGCAACCATTCTCGTTCCATTTTTGACAGGACTTTCACCAGCGGTCGCACTCGTATCAAGCGGGTTCGGTACGCTTGCTTATATACTAATCACGAGAGGGAAGATACCAGCCTATCTCGGATCTAGCTTTGCTTTTATCGCTCCAATTATAGAAGTTTCGAAATCGAGTGGAGTTGCCGGAGCCATGGTTGGAAGTTTCCTGACCGGTCTTGTGTATGGCCTCGTTGCTCTTCTTATCTCCATGTTCGGTACTAAATGGTTAATGAAGTTATTACCACCAATTGTTGTGGGACCTGTCATTATCGTTATCGGTCTCGGCCTCGCATCAACCGCAGTGGATATGGCTATGTACCTGCCAGGACAAGAAGGAAATGTGTATAGTGGCACGCATCTGATGGTTGCCTTAGTGACTTTAGCTATAACTATCATTGCATCGATCTTCTTCCGAGGGTTTTTCTCACTAGTACCGATTCTGTTCGGAATTGTTGGGGGTTACATTTTCGCGATGACCCAGGGAATTGTCGACACGAGTGGGATTCAAGAAGAATGGGCAGCCATTACTTCAGCTGGTTCGATTGGTGGAGTACTTGCTGCAATTTTCCAAGCACCAGACTTTGTTGTGCCTTTCGTTGATTTCTCTCCATTTGAAGTTATCAGCTGGGAAATAGCAGCCCTTATGATTCCGTTCGCGCTTGTAACCATTACAGAGCACACAGGAGATCAGATGGTACTTTCAAAAGTTGTAGGAAAAAACTTCTTAAAAGAACCAGGACTGAACCGTTCTATCCTAGGAGACGGAGTCGCTACGATGATTGCTTCTTTCTTAGGCGGACCACCGAATACAACCTACGGTGAGAACATCGGTGTACTAGCCATAACAAGAGTATACAGCGTATTTGTCATCGGAGGAGCGGCAGTGGTCGCCATCGTGTTCGGTTTTGTCGGCATGATTACAGCAGTTATTAGTTCGATTCCTACTGCAGTAATGGGCGGAGTTTCCATCCTACTCTTCGGAATTATCGCTTCCAGCGGGCTGCGTATGCTTATAGACAACCAAATTGATTTTGGCGAGAAACGAAACTTGATTATTTCATCTGTTATCCTTGTCATCGGTGTTGGAGGAGCATTCGTCCAAGTAAATGAAGACATTCAAATCGCAGGCATGGCGCTTGCCGCCATTATCGGTGTCCTTCTGAATCTAATCCTTCCTGGAAAAGAAAAAGGTGAAGGAAACGGAAAGATGTTCGAAGCACCAAAAGAAGAAACAGAGAATCAACAAAGAAAAAATGGAGTCGCATAGCGAAACCAGCACACGTTTTAAATGAGTCCCGTGAGGCTCACAAAGGTGTACTAGGGTTTGGCTCGCTTGTCATGCGAGCAAAGCACCCCCAGCACACCTGGGGGTGCTTTTTTCATACCCGGCACCACAATTACAGAAGAGGCTACCAGGTACCGAATATAAAAATTGCGTACCTGTCCCACAAAAAGGAGAGATGACCATGAATTTGATTAGCTCGAGAAAACATTTACTTTCCATGAAGCACTTATCAAACGAAGATATTTATCAGTTGTTTTCCATGGTTAAGGAAATAGAAAAAGGCAATGGAACCTCACCTTTTCAAGGGCGCTTTGCGGCAAACTTATTCCTTGAACCCAGTACAAGAACTAAAAGCAGTTTCCATATTGCTGAAAAGAGACTTGGTATGGAGGTTCTTTCTTTGGATGGCATGGATTCAAGCATTACCAAAGGAGAAAGTCTATACGATACTTTGAAAACTCTTGAAGCAATTGGGGTTGAACTGGCAGTTGTCCGCCAATCAGAAGTCGGTTTGCTGAATAGTTGTGCGGAAGACCTTAACCTCTCTCTAATTAATGCAGGAGATGGTTGTGGAGAACACCCGACTCAATCCCTGCTTGATTTATACACAATCCATGAGCAGTTTGCTCGTTTTCAAGGTTTGAATGTTGCGATTGCTGGAGACTTAAAGCATAGCAGGGTTGCTAGATCAAATGCTCATGCCTTGAACCAATTAGGAGCAAATGTCTCTTTTGTAACAAAGCCAGAGTGGCAGGATCACTCTCTCACTACCAATTACATAACGATGGACGAGGCGGTCGATCGTTGTGATGTGTTGATGCTATTACGCATTCAGCATGAAAGGCACGATCAAACGATGTCATCCACGTCCTATTTGGAACAATTTGGACTAACGAAGGAGCGTGAAGCTCGCATGAAAGACCACGCTATTATCCTTCACCCTGCACCAGTCAATCGTGGTGTGGAAATTGATAGTGAATTAGTTGAATCTAGTAAATCAAGGATTTTCAGGCAAATGACCAATGGTGTAACAGTGAGGATGGCTGTCATCCAAGCACTTATGAAAGGGGAGCTGTAAATGAGTAAAAAAATTATAAACGCTAAGCGAATTGTAAGCGGATCTTATGAGAAATGTGAGGTTCTGATTTCACAAGGTGAAATCTCTAAGGTTGCAGATACAATTGATCAACATGCTGATCACACGATAGATGCTAAAGGTCTACTGCTTCTACCGGGTCTGGTGGATGTCCATGTTCACCTAAGAGAGCCAGGTGGAGAAGCGAAAGAAACCATTGAAACTGGAACGAAAGCGGCGGCAAAAGGAGGTTTCACAACTGTATGTGCAATGCCGAATACACGCCCGGTTCCTGACTCCCCTGAAACATTAACAGCATTATTAGAAAAAATTAACTTAGATGCAAGCGTAAGAGTTCTTCCTTACGCCTCGATTACGACAAGGCAGCTTGGTAAAGAGATTGTCGACATGGAAGCTTTAAGTGATCTTGGAGCATTTGCTTTTACAGATGATGGAGTCGGTGTGCAAACGGCGGGAAAAATGTTTGAAGCCATGAAGCAGGCAAGCCGGTTAAATAAGGCAATTGTAGCTCATTGTGAAGACAATTCACTCGTTTACGGTGGGGTTTCACACCAGGGAGAGGTCAGTGAGCGTCTGGGTCTGCCAGGAATTCCAAACGTGGCCGAATCTGTGCAAATCGCTCGTGACGTGCTTTTAGCTGAAGCAGCAGACTGCCATTACCATGTCTGCCACGTTTCTACAAAAGAGTCTGTTAGAGTCATAAGAGACGCAAAACGAGCTGGAATCAAAGTAACCGCTGAAGTGACACCGCATCATATTTTACTCAATGAAACAGATGTAAAAGAAGACGATGCACTCTTCAAAATGAATCCACCGCTTCGTTCAAAAGAAGATCAAAAAGCGTTAATTGAAGGCTTGCATGATGGAACAATCGATTTTATTGCGACTGATCATGCTCCCCATACTGAGGAAGAAAAGCAGCAAGGGTTCCGGTATTCTCCATTTGGAATTACAGGTTTGGAAACAGCTTTTCCGCTTTTATATACGCATATGGTCGAAACCGGATTGGCTACAATGAAAGACTTAGTAGAATGGCTGACAGTCAAGCCTGCAGAAGCATTTTCACTCCCTTATGGGTGTTTAGAAGAAGGGAGCCCAGCTGATTTGACCATTGTAGACTTAGACTCAGAAAAAGAAGTAGATCGACATCAACTGGTTTCAAAAGGAAAGAACAGCCCTTTTCATGGACGGAATTTGAAAGGATGGCCAGTTATGACGCTAGTAAATGGAGAAATCGTATTTGAGGAGGCTAAACATGAAACAGCTCGTTCTTGAGGATGGCACGGTGTTTAAAGGTGAAGGGTTTGGAAGTGACAGGGAAACAATTGGAGAGGTCGTATTCAACACAGGAATGACAGGATATCAAGAAGTTATTTCTGATCCTTCCTACTGTGGACAGCTCGTAACCTTCACATATCCATTGGTCGGAAATTATGGAATCAATCGCGATGATTTTGAAACGGTCAATCCTGCTATTTTAGGTGTCATTGTAAAAGAGCATTGCGAGTTTCCTTCGAATTTTAGAAATGAGGAAACATTGGACTCCTTTCTAAAAGCGAAAAAAATCCCTGGAATTAGCGGAATTGATACAAGAAAGCTAACTAAAATCATTCGTGAGTATGGAACGATGAAAGCGATGATAACTTCAGTAGATCGATCTGTGGAAGAAGTGCTGAGAATCCTTGAGGATACTCCTCTTGCAACCGATCAAGTAAAGCAAGTGTCAACGGTAAAACCTTATGTAGTACCAGGTCGAGGATACCGCATCGTGCTTGTGGATTATGGTATGAAACATGGAATATTAAGAGAGTTTACGAAAAGAAACTGTCACGTAACCGTTGTACCGTATAATACATCTGCAGAAGAAATTGAGCGTTTGAAACCAGATGGGGTCATGCTCTCTAATGGCCCAGGAGATCCAAAAAGTGTACCAGAAGCGATCCAGACTATCCGTGACCTGATTGGTGCAATTCCGGTGTTCGGTATTTGTCTCGGTCACCAGCTTATTGCTCTTGCAGCCGGTGCAGATACTTCTAAAATGAAATTCGGACATCGAGGGGCGAATCAGCCTGTGAAGGATCTGCGGACAGGAAGAACTTTCATTACATCTCAAAATCATGGGTATGCCGTTGATCAAGAGTCCCTGGAATCTACTAAACTACGACTTACTCAATTTTCGTTGAACGACGAAACAGTTGAAGGGCTTGAACACGCCCTGCACCCTGTGTTTTCGGTACAGTATCACCCGGAAAGCTCACCGGGACCTGAAGATACCTCACATCTGTTTGATGAGTTTTTACAGCGTATTAAAGATGCACAAGGAACGAAGAAGGAGGACTCCACATGCCTAAGCGTACAGATATAAAGAAAATTCTAGTGATCGGATCAGGACCGATCGTCATCGGACAGGCAGCAGAATTTGACTATTCTGGTACTCAAGCTTGCCAATCCTTGAAAGAAGAAGGGTACGAGGTTATTTTAGCCAACTCAAACCCAGCAACGATCATGACGGATCATACGTTTGCTGATCAGGTCTATATGGAGCCGCTCACACTTGATTTTATGAGTAAAATCATTCGAAAAGAAAAGCCGGATGCGATACTGCCTACGCTTGGAGGACAGACAGGACTTAACATGGCGGTAGAGCTCAGTGAATCAGGTATTCTTGAACAATACAAGGTGGAGCTTCTTGGTACTCCTCTCGATGCAATTGAACAGGCGGAAGACCGTGAAAAATTCCGAGCTCTTATGCATCAAATGAATCAACCTGTACCAGAAAGTGAAATCGTCAGTTCAGTGGATGCGGCAGTTAACTTCGCAGAAGACATCGGTTATCCAGTTATTGTTCGTCCTGCCTACACGATGGGCGGTGCTGGAGGAGGCATGTGTGATAACGAAGCTGAACTGAGAGAAACAGCTCGAAACGGATTGTCTATGTCACCAGTCAGCCAGTGTCTTATTGAGAAAAATATCGCAGGCTTTAAAGAGATCGAGTATGAAGTTATGCGTGATAGCAACGATAACAAAATAGTCGTTTGTAACATGGAAAACTTTGACCCAGTTGGTATTCATACAGGGGACTCGATCGTTGTAGCTCCATCCCAGACGCTTAGTGACAGGGAATATCAAATGCTTCGAAATGCCTCATTAGACATCATCGGTGCATTAAATATCGAAGGCGGCTGTAATGTTCAACTTGCTCTTGACCCGCACAGCTTTCAGTACTACATCATTGAGGTAAACCCAAGGGTCAGCCGTTCTTCTGCTTTAGCATCAAAAGCAACCGGCTATCCGATTGCCAAACTGGCTGCGAAAATTTCAATTGGCATGACGCTGGATGAAATCAAAAATCCAATTACAGGGACGACTTACGCTTGCTTCGAACCAGCTCTAGATTATGTGGTAACAAAAATTCCTCGCTGGCCATTTGATAAATTCGCCAAAGGAAATCGCAGACTAGGTACGCAAATGAAGGCGACAGGGGAAGTCATGTCAATCGGACGTACGTTGGAAGAGTCGCTGTTAAAAGGAGTTCGCTCTTTAGAAGGCGTAACAGAAGACCTTTACCTTCCATCGATTATTAAATTATCGGATGATGAACTGCAAACAAGAATGAAGCGAGCGGATGATGAGCGGATCTTTATATTGGCTGAAGCTTTAAGAAGAAAATATTCGTTAGAGACTATTCATGAGATCACAGGCATCGACTTTTTCTTCCTTTACAAAATGAAACGAATTATAGATCTTGAAGAATCACTTACAAAAGATGGGCTCACGACAGATCTCTTAGAAAAGGTGAAAAAGGTTGGATTTTCTGATCAGCAGATTGCCAGGGTGACAGATAAAACGGTTGAAGAAGTGCTCGACATACGACGTGAACATAATATCCGCCCTGTTTACAAGATGGTGGATACGTGTGCAGGAGAGTTCGCTTCTGAGACGCCATATTTTTATAGCAGCTATGAAGAAGAAAATGAATCTGTTCAGTCTACGAATAAGAAAGTACTCGTCATCGGTTCCGGACCGATTCGTATAGGGCAAGGAGTCGAATTCGACTATGCAACCGTCCATTCTGTGCTTGCATTAAAAGAGATGGGCTACGAAGCAATTATCATGAACAATAATCCAGAAACGGTTTCCACAGACTTCAGTGTTTCAGATAAGCTTTATTTTGAACCACTCACGTTAGAAGACGTCATGAATGTCATCGACCTGGAACAGCCGGAAGGCGTGATTGTACAGTTTGGCGGTCAGACTGCGATTAACCTTGTAGAAGATTTGAGCCGTCAAGGTGTACAAATCCTTGGAACAACTATGGATGCAATCAATCAGACAGAAGATCGTGATTTGTTTGAACAATTGCTGAACAAACTTGAAATCGCCAAGCCAGGTGGGGAAAGTGTAACGAGTGAAGAAGAAGCTTTTGCTGCTGCTGAGAAAGTTGGATATCCAGTTGTTGTCCGTCCGTCTTATGTGCTTGGTGGACGAGCAATGGCGATTGTCTACTCTGAAGCTGAACTTGAGTCTTATTTAGAAAACAACGTAACTGTGCATAATGGTCATCCGATCTTAGTTGATAAATACATGACAGGTATGGAGATCGAAGTAGATGCGATCTCAGATGGTGAAGATGTCTTCATCCCTGGAATTATGGAGCACATTGAACGTGCCGGCGTGCACTCTGGAGATTCCATGGCTGTATATCCGACTCAGCGTTTATCTAAGGAACTGGAGCAGCAGTGTATCGACGCAACGACGAAAATCGCACGAGAACTCAACATGAAAGGATTAATTAATATTCAATTCGTCGTTCATGATGGAATAGCGTATGTCCTTGAGGTCAATCCAAGAGCAAGTCGTACGGTTCCATTTTTAAGTAAAATCACTGGCGTTCCTATGGCAAGACTTGCTACCTATGTCATCCTTGGGAATCGTTTGAAAGAATATGGCTATTCATCCGGTGTAGCACAAAAGCCAAATGGAGTTTACGTAAAAGTGCCCGTCTTCTCTTTCGAAAAACTACGTAGTGTTGATACGACGCTCGGACCAGAGATGAAGTCCACAGGAGAAGTAATTGGATACGATGAAACGCTGGAAAAAGCCTTATACAAAGGAATGACATCTGCAGGACTGAAGATCCCTACTCATGGATCTGTCCTTTTAACAGTGGCTGACAAAGATAAAAATGAAATGCTTTCGATAGCCGAAACATTCTACGAACTAGGATTCCAGCTATTCGCAACAGAAGGGACAGCATCCGTTATCGCAGAAGCGAACATTCCAGTAGAAGCGGTAGGCAAAGTCGGTTCTTCACAACGAGATGTGATCGATTTGATTCAAAATGGTGATGTGCAAGTAGTTGTCAACACACTTAATAAAGGAATGAGAGCAAGGTCTGACGGTTTCCGTATCAGAAGAGAAGCTGTAGAGCACGGTATTGCCTGCTTAACGAGCCTTGATACCGCACGAACTATTGTAGACGTCATTAATGCAATGTCCTTTAGCGCACGTGCCATTACACCAGTGGAAAGGGTGACGTCATGAGACGCGAATGGATGACGATCATCGAGCACCAAGAAATTGCAAAACAAACTTACCGTCTCGTCCTAGAGGGCGAGATGGTCTGTGATGTCTCAGAGCCTGGACAGTTCGTGCATATTCAAATAAGTAAAGATTATTATTTGCGTCGTCCAGTTTCCATCTCTGACATTGATATGGAAAACAAAACAATGACTCTATTATATAAAGTAATGGGAAAAGGTACGGATGCGATGACAGAAAAGAAAGTCGCTGAAAAAGTTGATGTCCTTGGACCCGGGGGGCAAGGATTTCCTATTAATAAGATCAACACAAAGCAAGCTTTACTTGTTGGAGGAGGTATTGGAGTTCCTCCTCTCTATTATTTAGCCAAGCAGCTAGAGAAAGATGGTGTACAAGTAACGAGTATTCTTGGATTCCAATCTGCTGAAGAAGCTTTTCTAGTTGATGAGTTCGAATCCATTGGAGACGTATATGTGACTACAAATGATGGCACCTTAGGTCATCAAGGGTTAGTGACTGATCTTTTTCCTCATGTAAAAGGAAGATTTGATACGTACTTTACTTGCGGTCCGACTGTTATGTTAAAAGCAGTAGCAAGTGAACTTTCCGATGTTCCTGGCTACATCTCAATGGAAGAACGTATGGGTTGTGGAATCGGGGCATGTTTTGCCTGTGTTGTGCCTTCTAATGATGAAAAGGGTTATAGAAGAATTTGTTGCGATGGTCCTGTTTTTGATGCGAAGGAGGTCGTGCTTTCATGACCCTTTACCAAACTTTACCGGGACTATCCTTGAAAAATCCAATTATGCCCGCTTCTGGTTGCTTCGGCTTTGGAAAAGAGTTCACACAGTTTTATAACTTGTCCGCCCTTGGCGCTGTTATCATGAAAGCCGCTACAGGTGAAAAGCGGTTTGGAAATGGTACCCCGAGGGTTGCTGAAACTTCAAGCGGCATGCTGAATGCGATCGGATTGCAGAACCCTGGCGTGGACTCAATCATAAAGGACGAGATCCCGTTTTTACAAGAATACGACATGCCGATTATTGCCAATGTAGCTGGAAGTACCGTAGAAGAGTATGTACAAGTAGCGGAAAAAATTTCTCATCATGTGAATGCTCTTGAATTAAACATCTCCTGTCCAAACGTAAAAGAGGGAGGCGTGCAATTTGGTACGGATCCTTTACTTGCTGAAGAGGTAACTAAAAAGGTTGTTGAAGCAAGTGTTGTTCCTGTCTATGTAAAGCTATCCCCAAATGTCACAGATATCGTGTCGATGGCAAAAGCCGTTCAGGCAGGAGGTGCGCATGGCTTGACGATGATCAATACGTTGACAGGCATGCGTATTGACCCTGCAACGAGAAAACCGATTATTTCAAACCTAACAGGCGGATTATCAGGAGCTGCGATCAAGCCTGTGGCTATTCGCATGATACATCAGGTGTATAAGGAGGTAGACCTGCCGATCATCGGAATGGGCGGTATCGAAACTGCAGAGGATGTTATTGAATTCTTACTCGCTGGGGCAAGTGCAGTTGCAATCGGAAGTGCAAATTTCAAAAATCCGTTGATCTGCAAAGAGATCATTGATGAATTGCCTGGCACATTGAAAAAATTCGGCTTCCATTCTATCGAGGAAGTCATTGGAGGTGCGCATCATGAACCGTCTCGAGCCGGTGTATTTCGCACTTGATTTTGAAACAGGAAAAGAAGCAATGGAATTTTTGAAAAACCATCATCTCCGTGGCATTCCAGTCAAAGTGGGAATGGAGCTTTTTTACCGCGAAGGTCCTGGAATGATCCATCAGTTGAAAGAAGCAGGCCATTCCATCTTTCTTGATTTGAAGTTACATGACATTCCAGAAACAGTAAGGCGCTCTATGCGTAATCTCGCCAAATTGAAGGTGGATGTCGTCAACGTCCATGCTCAAGGAGGCGGAATGATGATGAATGCCGCAAGAAGAGGGCTTGAGGAAGGATCACCAGAGAAGCGACCTTTACTATTAGCTGTAACGATGCTCACCTCTACAGATCAAACAATGATTGAAAAAGAACTATTACTCGATCGCCCATTAAGTGAGGTAGTAGAGCATTATGGTGAGCTTGCAGAGAAAAATGGCGTAGACGGCGTTGTATGCTCTGTTGAAGAGGCACAATTGATCAAGGAATACACAAACCTTTATGCTTTGACTCCTGGCATACGACTTGAAGGTGGCGTTAAGCATGACCAAAAGCGTGTCGCTACGCCTGCAGTCGCGATGGAGAAAGGGAGTGATTCCATCGTTGTAGGACGTGCAATAAGGGAAGCGGATGATCCTCATGCCGTTTACCAACAAATCAAGGAGGAATTTCACCGTGACTTCCAACATAATACAAGACTTAATTAAAATCGGAGCAGTCAAAATTGAAACAGAGGACTTGTTTACGTGGACCTCAGGATTACGTTCTCCGATTTACTGTGATAATCGGCTGACAATGTCTTATCCTGAGATCCGTCGTCGTATTGCCGATGCGTTTGTAGAAAAAATCCAGAAGCTTGAGACGCCAGTTGATGTAATCGCTGGATGTGCGACTGCAGGAATCCCTCATGCGGCCTGGGTAGCAGAAAAGTTGGACCTGCCAATGGTTTACGTACGTTCATCAGCAAAAAAACATGGAAAAGGCAACCAGATTGAAGGAAAGATCGAAGCTGGGCAGCGTGTGGTGGTCATTGAGGACTTAATTTCAACCGGGAAGTCCTCGATTCAAGCTGCCGATGCCTTAAAAGCAGAAGGTGTTGTAGTCATTGAAGTGTTATCCATCTTTACGTACGGTCTTCAAAAAGCAACAGATGCTTTTACTGAAAAAGGGTTGACGTATAACTCAATTGCAAGCTACGAAGAGCTTTTGGAACAATTAGTAAACGACAACCTAATGGATGAAAATGAGAGAGAACGTATGGCTCAATGGCGGAATGACCCTTATATTTTTACAAACTCTTAAACTACCAGACAGTTGCTATTTAAAGCCCTTACTTGTACGATGGAATCATCAGAAAGTATTGGTGATGTCGATGACAATGAAATCCAGAAAACATTCCTTTTTTATTTTAATGAATGCCTCCCTTGGACTTTTAACTTGTTTTGTTTATTTATATACATGGGTGGCTTTTTCTTTCATGGAGTCGATGTGGTCGTGGGAACCGCTTCTCAGTTTAATTGGCTCGCTTACTTTATTCATATTGTGGAATATTTATATGCTAAGGAATGAAAGGAACAGGTATTGGGCACAGGCCGTTTTTTCCTATCTAGGGTCAATCGCTATTTTCGCATACTTTTTAACGTAGTTCGTGAAACCGTGATGGAGATCTCCATTACGGTTTTTCTCATTTGTAACTTTATTTGATGCAGGCAGGGTTTCCTGAATTCTTAACGAACTAATCATAAATATAAATTTTTAAAAAGGAAGTGGTGTAGTGACTGATTTGAATAAAGAGATTGTTTTGCTTCCAACTTATCGTGCAATCGGGCTAAAGTGGGAAGGGCCATATGAGGAGGTACCCGAGTTAAAGAAAAAAATTGACCGAATGAGTAAGAGAATAGATGAGATAGACGCCATCGACCCTGATATCCAACTAGGATTATCTTATCATCTGCGCCCTGATGGGTTCGTCCATTTTTCAAGTTATGAAGTGAATGAAGATCATCCAATCCCTGAAGGAATGGTAGACATTACGGTTCCTGAGTTGACTTACTTGAAGGTACACTATCGTAAAAATCAAAATATCGGAGAAACATACGACAAGATCTATAGATGGATTATGGAAAGTGATTATAAGCCTTATGAAGAAGCTGATAGAACTTATTACGATCCGCTTCCTATTAAGCATGAGCGCTATCCAAAAGATCGTGAATTTGATAACCCACACTTTGATATATTTATTCCAATAACAAAACAAGGTCAACGAAGCTGAAGACTCACAGGGTCTTCAGTTTTTAGATTAACGGATCTTCTACATTAGTTAATTTAGCGGTAATAAAGGTGCTAGGATTTCCTAATAGTTGATATAATAGGGAAAGGAAGGAGGGAAAAGAGTTGGACAAATTTAGGCTGGCTCTATTATTGACTGCCCTATTTGTGTTTGTAAATCAACTAGATCCTAGTGAGCGAAGAAATGAGCAGGCTACTGAGTTCACTTTTACTTCTTCAGGTATCGTTATTTCTGACCAAGCATTTCTTCCCTTCCATCCATTTGTCACAAAGGAAAAGAGGTATCCGTATTTAGCGCTTACCGCTCTGTTCCTCCTATTCTTATTAATAAATATGTACAATCAAAAACCCCAAGTTCGCTGGATTGCGTATTTTGCGTCTCGGAGGTTTATGATTCAAAGAAAATTCCACTCAAAATATTTATGGTCTTCCTCATAACGAATGTACCAAGGTCACAAACAAAATTAAATTCGTATTGAGGAGATAAAGATTACATGAGAGTTGACAAATTTAAAGATGAGATTGAATCATTTACCATGTCGATTTTTATTATTCTGGTTCTGCTTGGTGGAATCTACTTGTCTGGTAGGATCGCTGGGGTTCACTGGGAAGAATACTGGCTTGATTTCTCATGGACGATGTTTAATAGTGAGGAGATAAAACAAATGGTAAAAATAAAATAAGAGAGGGTGGTCTATATGCCCTTCCTCTATCATTCATATGATAAAGGTAGCAGGTGTTATGTTTAGCATGAGTCATCGCTCTGCTGCTCATTTTACCTTCATCATGGCTGTTCCGATTATGCTTGGGGCAAGCTGCTTGTCTCTTTACAAGAACTTTGAATTCTTTTCACTGAACGCACTTCCATTATTTTCCGCTGGATTCATAAGTGCGTTTATCTTTGCTTTTCTATCAATTCAGTTTTTTTTGAAGCTTATCAATAAAATAAAGCTTATTCCTTTTGCGATTTACCGTTTAATCTTAGTAGGCGTAATTTACATGCTCTAAATTTAAAAAAGTCAGATAACCTGCAAGTAAAAAGCCGTGACCCTAAGAGTCACGGCTTTTTTCCTTAGCTAGTTGTTTTAATTTCTTAACATAAGATGATTCAGGTGTTACAAACAAAGTTTGTTGGTGATCATAAATAACGTATCCTGGCTTTGCTCCTGATGGCTTCTTCACATGTTTGATCTGGGTGTAATCGACAGGAACGGTGGAAGACTTACTAGATTTACTAAAATTGGCTGCCAATTGAGCTGCCTCAAATAGTGTATCTTCAGAAGGGTTTTCACCCCGAATGACGACGTGAGACCCTGGGATGTCTTTGGCGTGTAGCCAAATGTCCGATTTATTGGCCATGCGATTTGTCAGATATTCATTTTGCTTATTATTTCTTCCTACAAAAATAGGGGTACCATCAGTTGATAAGAAACTTTCAGGTGACGGTTTTGCAGGTTTGTTCTTTTTCTTGTTCGAAGAGGAAGTTTTTTTCTTCAAATAACCCTGTTCACGTAGCTCTTCTCTGATTTCTTCGATATCCTGTTCTCGAGCAGATTCAACTTGTTGAATAAGTCTTTCAAAATATTGAATCTCATCTTCCGCTTTTTTAATTTCCTGTTGGACCACTTGCTTAGACTTTTTCAGCTTTTGATAGGTTTGGAAATAGCTTTGAGCGTTTTCACTTGGAGTTTTATTCGGGTTCAGTTCAATCGTCCTTTCTGCTTGGTTAGGATCGTAATAATCTACGACCTTTACTTCGCTATCCCCGTTTTTAACCATATGCATATGAGCGGTCAACAGTTCGCCAAGGCGCTGATATTCTTCTGCTGATTCTGATTTTTTCAGTGTATGGTGGTGCTTCTTGATTTTCCGAATATTTTTATCTCGTTCGTTTTTCATAAAACGGTAGAGATCTCCGGCTTGCTGTTTAACACGATCTCGTTCTGCTTTTCCTGAGTAGTAGGCGTCTAGCATGGCACTGACGCTATCAAATTCCTCTGCTTCGTCAGAGAAGTCATGGAGCGGCAGAACATGAAACTGTTCCCGAACTCCAAAATGTACTTTTGGTTGATAATCATGGGTTATGATTCGCTCCCGTAGTTGATCATAAGCTTTTTTATAAGCTTCGGTTCCTCCAAGCTTGGCTTGATAGGCAATTTCCTTTGTGATCATTGGGGAGAATCCCATGACAATTCCAAGGATTTGTTTATCCATCTTTCCAGCATTAAAATCCAGTTTTTTAATCAGAGATTCTGGCTCCAAATCTATAGGGCTTATTTTTCCTTGTTCTGGAGGAAGTTTGTAAGGCTGTCCTGGCATGATCGTGCGATGGCGATTTTGAGAAGGGGGCAAGTGTTTGATGCTGTCTAAAATATGCCCTTGTTCTTCATCGACCAAAAGGATGTTCGAGTGTTTCCCCATCACCTCGATTATTAACGTTTTTACCGTTTCATCCCCGATTTCATTCCTGCTCCGTATATGGAACTTGACGATCCGTTCCATTTCCACTTGTTCAATTTTCTCAACAAAACCTCCGACGAGATGTTTACGTAATAGCATACAGAGCATAGGAGGCTCTTTAGGGTTAGAGTACTGGTCATTGGTTAAATGAAACCGAGCATAACTCGAGTGCGCAGACAGTAAAAGGGTGTGATTTTTCCTTTGTGCCCTTACTGTGAAAATTAGTTCCGTATCTGTAGGTTGATAAATTTTCATAACTCTTCCGGACTGTATTGTCCTGTTTAATTCATTCGTAATCGCTCTAGTTACAATTCCATCAAAAGACATAGCGTTCACCTCTCTAATTCTTCAGTATAGCATGATTTTCTTCTGAATCTCTAAATATATGATTAAATATCGTCAATGATTCGCATTACGTTTGAGTATTTTGGTAAAATTAGATAGGCGATTCTAAATGATAGTTGGATGTGATGATATATGGTTAAAAGTATGACAGGTTATGGGAAAAAGAGTATTGAAGTCGCAGAAACTCGTCTTCATGTTGAGATTCGTTCTGTTAACCACCGTTTTTTGGACATTTCCGCAAAAATGCCGCGGAATCTTATGTTCATAGAAGAAAAATTAAAACGTAAAATTCGAGAAGTTCTTTCACGAGGGCGGATTGATTTATTTATAACTGTTGAAGGACAAAGCATATTCGAAAAGAAAGTAGATGTGGACTGGAGAATTTTAGATCAATACGTAGAAAAACTGAAGCAAATTAAGGCTCACTACGATTTGACTGAACATATATCTATTGATATGGTTACCAAGTTAGAGAATGTGTTTTCGGTCCAGGAGATCGAAGAGAATACAAATGAATTACAGGAAGCACTAACGTCTTCTATTGAGGAAGCGTTAAATCGCTTGATTGTTATGAGAACGGCAGAGGGCGAGCGTCTTAAAAGTGACTTGCATCAAAGAATTACAAAGGTAAGCTCACTCTTGGAGAAGCTGGAAGCACGCAGACCTTATGTAGTAGAAGAATATAAAGAGCGAATCCGTGCAAGGATCGAAGAATATACCAAAGAAGAAATCCAACCAGATGATACGAGAATTTTACAAGAGGTAGGCCTGCTTGCTGAAAAAGGGGATGTGACCGAAGAATTTACTCGTATGCATTCTCATTTATCTCAGTTCTCCAAGATCCTGACGCTGGAAGAACCTATCGGCCGCCGTCTTGATTTCATCGTACAGGAAATGCATAGGGAAGTGAATACGATTGGATCTAAATCCAATGATGCAAAGCTTACCGAGTGGGTCGTAGATTTAAAGAATGAAATCGAGAAAATGAAAGAACAAGTCCAAAATATTGAATAACAATTGTGTTTACCGCTAGTTTTTTCATATAATAGAGGTAGTCATTTTAAGGTTTCGTATGAAGAAGGAGGAGACAGCTTTGAGTTTAAAATTAATTAATATCGGCTTTGGTAATGTGGTTTCAGCAAACCGGATTATTTCGATCGTTTCTCCGGAATCCGCTCCAATCAAACGTATCATTACCGTTGCACGTGACAATAATAAATTAGTAGATGCTACATACGGACGCCGTACACGTGCGGTCATTGTGACCGACAGCGACCATGTCGTTTTATCCGCTGTTCAACCTGAAACAGTCGGTCAACGCGTGATCAATAACGACGAGATTTCAGACGAAAACTAGGAGGGCCTTTGCTGTGATAGATGAGAAAGGAATTTTATTTATTCTTTCCGGACCTTCGGGTGTTGGGAAAGGTACAGTGCGAAAGGCGCTATTTGATCAATCGACAGACTTGCGCTATTCCATATCTATGACTACGCGTGAGCCGCGTGAGGGCGAGGTGGATGGAGTAGATTATTTTTTCAAAAGCCGAGATGAATTCGAAAAATTGATCAGTGAAGGGCAGCTGATCGAACATGCCGAATACGTTGGTAATTATTATGGAACACCAAGACAATATGTCGAACAAACTTTGGATCAAGGAAAAGATGTATTCCTTGAGATCGAGGTACAGGGTGCATTGAAAGTCCGCGAGAACTTTCCTCAGGGCGTTTTTATCTTCTTGATTCCACCTTCTTTGGAAGAATTGAAAGACCGCATTGTCAATCGAGGAACGGAAACAGAAGAAAAAGTGAAAAATCGATTGCTCGCGGCAAAAGAAGAAATCGATATGATGGATGCCTATGATTACGTTGTTGTTAATGATGAAATTAATCATGCCGTTAAGAAGGTACAATCCATTGTGTCAAGTGAACATTGCAAACGTGAACGTGTAGCCAATCAATATAAAAAAGCATTGGAGGAATAAGTTATGATGTTAGAACCATCCATTGATTCATTACAGAAGCAGATCAAATCCAAGTACACTCTTGTAACTTTGTCAGCTAGAAGGGCACGTGAACTGAAACAAGGAAGTGCTCCGATGATTGATAATCCGACTTCTCATCAGCAAGTCGGAGTGGCACTTGAGGAAATCCGTGATGGGAAACTGAATTTCACGTATTCCGATGAAATCCAGTCTCGTACTGAAACGACATAATTCACGCAAGAGCCGCGCTATTACACCTAATTAGCGCGGTTTTTCTTATCAATTGCTCTAAGTTTTAGAAAATGGTTCAATCATAATTCGGGTTCACAACAGAAGGAGTGTGTCGGATGTTAAATGGAAAAAGAATTGTTTTAGGGGTTTCAGGTGGAATTGCTGCTTATAAAGCAGCTACATTGACGAGTAAGTTAGTCCAGGCCGGGGCGCAAGTAAAGGTAATTATGACAGTGAGCGCACAAAAATTTGTTGCACCGACTACATTCCAGGCTTTATCAAGACAACCCGTTTACACAGATACGTTCGACGAACAGGATCCGTCACAAATCCAACATATTGATGTGGCCGATTGGGCTGATTTGATTTTGCTTGCACCCGCAACCGCGAATGTCATTGGTAAACTCTCAGGCGGTATAGCTGATGACATGCTGACCACGACTCTATTGGCTACAGAGGCTCCTGTTTATTTAGCTCCCGCTATGAATGTACATATGTATAGTCATCCAGCTGTCATGCACAATATGAAACAATTGGATGAATGGGGATTCAACTTCATCGAACCAGGGGAAGGTTACCTTGCTTGCGGATACGTAGGGAAAGGACGTTTAGAAGAGCCGGAAACCATAGTAAAGGTATTGGAAGAAGAACAGAAAAAGACGCAGTTGCTTAAAGGAGTAAAAGTACTGATTACTGCAGGGCCTACAAGGGAAAAGATCGACCCTGTTCGTTTCTTTACAAATCCTTCAACAGGAAAAATGGGATATGCATTGGCACGTCAAGCTTCATTACTTGGGGCTGAGGTGACGTTGATTTCTGGCCCTGTAGAACTACCGACTCCAACTGGGGTTAGACGGATTGATGTGACGACAGCTGAAGAGATGTATTATCAAGTGCTTGAGCATTACCCAACGAGCGATTTAGTAATTAAATCCGCTGCGGTAGCTGATTATCGCCCGAGGGTGACGTATGATCAAAAGATGAAAAAATCTCCTGGAGAATATGTCGTTGAGATGGAGCGCACAAGGGATATTTTAATGGAATTAGGCGAACGAAAGGAACATCAATACTTAATAGGTTTCGCAGCGGAGACACAGGATGCAGAGGAGTATGGCAGACAGAAACTTGAATCGAAAAACCTTGACGCTATTGTCGTCAATAATGTATCGGAAGAAGGGGCAGGCTTCGGCCATGACACCAATGTATCTCTTTGGCTCACGAAGGAAGGGGAACAAAAATCTTTTCCACTTATGAGTAAAGATGAGCTGGCCAAGAAAATTATTGAGGAAGCGGCCGATCATATAAAGGGTGACAATGAGTGAGTATAGCTAATGTAATTGTTGACGTCCCATCTCAAAATACGAACCGTCCATTTGACTACAGAATCCCCGAAAAATTCGAAGGGATTGTCCAGCCAGGGGTGCGTGTCATCATTCCATTTGGACCGAGAAAAATTATGGGATATGTCGTATCACTAGCGGAGGAAACTGACTTTTCCAAGGTGAAAAACATCATAGACGTACTTGATGTAACTCCTGTCCTGACTCATGAACTTCTTCACCTCGGAAAATGGCTTTCTCAACAAACGCTCAGCTTTTATATTTCTTGCCTACAGGTCATGCTTCCTCAAGTGATGAAAGCAAAGTATCGTAAAGAACTTTGGAAGCTTTCAGATGAAAAGCTGGTATCAGAGCTGGAGGATGTTTTTGACGGAAGGGCAGTTATTGACTATGAAGAATTCGAACAAGCCGGGATCAGTTATCATGTCCTGCGAAAACATATTGACGAAGGGGAAGTCGATGTTCATTACGAAGTTAAAAGCAGGGAAACTAAAAAGGTTACCCCGATGGTTGAAGCGATCATGGATGAAATGGGACTTGAAGAAATTCTTGTGGACCTTTCATCGAAGGCAAAGAAACAACGTGCAATCGTAGGGTTTTTTATAAACCATCAGGAACCTATGCCAAAGAAACAATTGCTTGAAACTTTATCAACGACTTCTGCATCCTTGAAGCCTCTTGTAAAGCAAGGAATCATAAGGGAGTTTAAGCAGGAAGTCTTTAGAGATCCCTATGAAAATAGAGAATTTGAACGAACCCAACCTTTTGAACTTACAGAAGAGCAGGCGCTGGCAATTCAGCCAATCTTAAAAACGATAGAAGAAAAGCAGCATGATGTGTTTCTTTTGCACGGAGTGACCGGCAGCGGGAAAACTGAAGTCTATTTGCAATCAATTCAAAGAGTAATTGATGAGGGAAAAGAAGCGGTTATGCTCGTGCCAGAGATTGCTCTGACCCCCCAGATGGTTGAACGGTTTAAAGGAAGGTTCGGGTCAAATGTTGCAGTCTTGCATAGTGCCTTATCTGCAGGAGAGAAATATGATGAATGGAGAAAAATACAAAGAAAAGAAGTACAAGTCGTAGTTGGTGCTAGGTCAGCGATATTTGCCCCGTTCACGAATATCGGACTCATTATCATTGATGAAGAACATGAGACGAGTTACAAACAGGAAGATCGGACACGTTATCATGCACGGGATGTGGCAATTGAAAGAGCAAAGAATCATCAATGCCCTGTGGTTCTCGGCAGTGCAACGCCGGCATTGGAAAGTTACGCACGTGCAGTCAAGGGGAATTATCAGCTGCTGACACTATCAAAACGGATGAACAATGCTGTCATGCCTGAGGTTGAGCTAATAGATATGAGAGAAGAGCTCCATGAAGGAAACCGTTCAATGTTCTCTCGTATATTAAAAGAGAAAATTGAAGATCGGCTGTCAAAAGGAGAGCAAGTAGTGCTCTTTTTGAACAGGCGAGGGTATTCGACCTTTGTCATGTGCCGCGATTGTGGTCACGTTCAAGAATGTCCACATTGTGATATTGCTTTGACTTATCATAAGAATCAAAATCGTTTAAAATGCCATTATTGTTCTCACGAGGAACCGATGCCTACTCAATGTCCAGAGTGTGAAAGTAAAACCATCCGTTACTTTGGTACAGGAACTCAAAAGGTAGAAGAAGCCTTGCAGCAATTGATTCCGGAAGCGAGAGTATTAAGAATGGACGTAGATACCACACGAAGGAAGGGAGCCCATGAGCGTCTACTTACGAAGTTTGGAAACAAAGAAGCTGACATTCTACTTGGGACCCAGATGATCGCGAAAGGTCTGGATTTTGGTAATGTCACACTTGTAGGCGTTTTAGCTGCGGATGCCATGTTGAATCTTCCTGATTTCCGCGCTTCTGAAAAAACTTTCCAGCTGCTAACCCAAGTCAGTGGAAGAGCAGGGCGCCACGAAAAGCCTGGCGAAGTGATTGTGCAGACTTACACACCTGACCATTACAGTATTGATCTTGCCAGTCAATATGAGTATGAACAATTTTTTGCGGAAGAGATGAAGCTCAGAAAGGCGTTCAATTACCCGCCATACTATTTTTTGACCCTGATCACCGTCTCTCATCCAAACCAGTTGAAGGTCCAGGATGTCACACAGAAGATTGTTCAATTTATGCAGCAGAAGCTTTCCAACCAGTCCTATATTCTCGGACCAACTCCCTCTGCACTGACTCGGATCAACAATAGATATCGATACCAATGCATGGTAAAATACAAGAAGGAACCAGAGCAGCGGAAATTAATTGAACGAATTCTGCATTACTATGAAGACGAATTGAAACAAGAAAACGGATTGCAAATCATTGTAGATTTTCAACCGTATCAGTTGATGTAAGAAAGGAGCTACACTTCATGACACGAATTGCATTTATGGGGACACCTGATTTTGCAGTACCAGTCCTGGACCGCATCGTAGAAGATGGTTACGAAGTGGTACTTGTCATAACCCAGCCTGACCGACCGAAAGGCAGAAAAAAGGTGATGACTCCCCCTCCTGTAAAAGTAGCTGCTGAAAAACATGGTATACCTGTTTTCCAGCCAGAGAAGATCAAGAACGAGTATGAAGAGGTATTGAAATATAAACCGGATTTAATTGTGACGGCGGCATTCGGCCAAATCTTGCCTGAGGCACTGCTAGAGGCGCCTACATATGGGTGCATAAACGTCCACGCCTCTTTATTACCAGAGTTGAGAGGTGGTGCTCCGATTCACTATGCCATCCTTCAAGGGAAGAAGGAAACGGGTGTAACCATTATGTATATGGTTAAAAAACTCGATGCAGGAGACATGCTTGCCAAAGTGACCGTTCCGATCGACGATAATGATCATGTAGGAACCCTCCATGATAAGCTTTCAGTAGCTGGTGCTGATTTACTGGCGCAGACTCTTCCTAAGTTGCTAAAAGGTGAGTTAGAAGCAGAGGAACAGGATCATGAAACGGCCACTTTCGCATCCAACATAAAACGGGAACAGGAGCTTATTGACTGGTCAAACGATCAGCAGACGGTTTACGACCATGTTCGTGGTTTACATCCATGGCCAGTAGCTTTCACTTTTTGGAAAGGCAAACCAATGAAAATATGGTGGACAGAGAAAGTGAACGGTACATTTAACGAAAATCCTGGAACAGTCGTTAGAGTTGATGATAATGGTTTTCTTGTTCAGACAGGTGATGGAAAAGCTGTGAAGATAACAGAATTACAACCATCCGGGAAAAAGAAAATGAATGGTGAGGCCTTTATTAATGGGGCTGGCCAATCTCTTGCTGAAGGCGATCGTCTGGGGGAGAACGATGAGTAAATATGTCCTCAGAGAAACGGCGCTTCATCTTCTTACAAGAATAGGTGAACAGGGTGGATTCAGCCATGTGCTCCTTGACAGAGAAATTAAAAAACAGAATTTGTCCCCTCAAGACGGTGGCTTGCTGACGGAAATCGTATATGGAACATTACAAAGAAGAGATTTGATTGACTATTATTTGCAGCCTTATTTATCGAAACAGAAAAAATTAAAGCCATGGGTAAAATGGCTGTTATACATGTCAGTCTATCAAATGAAATTTTTGGAGCGAGTTCCTGATCATGCTATTCTTCATGAAGCTGTCGAGATTGCCAAGAAAAAAGGTCATAAAGGAATTTCCTCTTTAACTAACGGAGTTTTACGTAATGTACAGAGGAATGAGACAAGAGATTTGAACGAGATTTCTGATCCGATTGAACGTATTGCAGTTGAGACGAGCCATCCTAAGTGGCTGGTTGAACGTTGGAGGGAGCAATACGGTGAAGAGATCACGACAAAAATGTGCCGCGCGAATATGCAGCATTTACCCATGTCTGTCAGGATACAGCCGCTGAGAACCTCTAGAAGCGCTGCAATAGATGAGCTTGAAAGAGATGGATATGAAGTAAAAAAAAGTATTTTCTCAGACCAGGGTTTAATCGTATCTAAAGGCAATATCTTAAACCATCCATTATTTATAGAAGGAAAATTAACTGTTCAGGATCAAAGCTCCATGATTGTAGCAGAGATGATGGATTTGGAAGAAGGTTTGACTGTACTGGACGCTTGCAGTGCACCAGGAGGAAAAACTACACATATTGCAGAAAAAATGAAAGATACTGGTCAGATTCTTGCGTATGATTTGCATGATAAAAAGGCTAAAATGGTAAGTAAGAAGGCGGAACAGCTTCAACTGACGTCAATTGAAGCTGCTCAGGCGGATTCACGAACACTTCAAGATATCCACCCAGAACAGAGTTTTGATCGAATACTTCTTGACGCTCCATGTTCAGGATTGGGTGTTCTTAGAGGAAAACCTGATATCAAATATCATAAGAAAGAAGAAGATATTTTTTCCTTGAGGAAGATACAGGATGATCTACTAGAACATATAGCTCCACTTCTTAAGGAAGATGGCAAATTCATATATAGTACATGTACCGTAGATCAACATGAAAACGAAGAAGCCATTCAATATTTCTTAAACAATCATCCAGACTTTTCAATAGATCCAGACTTTGTTACAGACCTTCCAAAGCCGTTGCAGCAATCAGAAGGGTTGAGTGAGTACGGACTACAAATCTTTCCATATCAATGGGATACGGATGGTTTTTTCCTAACAAGGTTAGTGAAAAAATAAAACACTGTATTCTAATGAAAAAATTACCTAATTGAGCTCCCTTCCACTGTCCATAAGGGGAAGGGGGCAACAGAAATGAGGTGAGTCCATGAATGGTTATTTTCTAACAGACCAAGGAAAAGTAAGAAATCATAATGAAGATGCTGGTGGAGTTTTTAAGAATGATGCCGGCCAGATTCTTGCCGTAGTCGCAGACGGCATGGGCGGGCACCGTGCAGGTGATGTGGCCAGTGAACTTGCAATTTCCCAGTTACATAAACGATGGCAGGAGACTGAAGCTTTACAATCACCTGATCAATCAGAACAGTGGGTAAAAGAATCTATTCAATCTGTTAATCTTGAAATTAAAGATTATGCAGATAGACACGAAGACTGTTACGGGATGGGGACAACGGTGGTCGTTGCCGTCTGTACGAAACAATTCTTTACGGTTGCTCACATAGGAGACAGCCGCTGTTATATGGCCAATTCCTTTGGATTCAAACAGTTAACAGAAGATCATTCACTTGTAAATGAACTTGTGCGTTCTGGACAAATAACAGAAGAACAGGCTGAACAACATCCTCGAAAAAATGTACTTCTTAAAGCTTTGGGGACAGAATATGATATCTCTGCTGATATTCATACTTTAGCTTTTGAACCGGATGACCGTCTGTTGTTATGTACAGACGGATTAACGAATAAAGTCCGTGACGATGAACTTTCAAAGCTTTCAGAATACGAAGGTGACTGGTCAGAGTTTTGTCAAAAGTTCGTGGATTTAGCTAATGAACGTGGTGGAGAAGACAACATTACTCTTGCCGTAGTGCATTATGACCGTACAGCTGAGAAAGAGGGTGCTGAGTAATGCTGAACGACCGTCTCCTTAGTGAGCGTTATAAAATAGGGGAGATGATAGGCGGCGGTGGAATGGCTAACGTCTATTTAGCTCATGACATCATATTGGATCGTAATGTTGCGATTAAAGTTTTGCGTCTTGAGCACGGAAACGATGAAGAATTCATTGCGAGGTTTCATAGAGAAGCTCAATCCGCAACAAGCTTGTCTCATCCGAATATTGTCAATATATATGATGTGGGCGAAGAGGATGACATCTATTATATGGTGATGGAGTATGTAGACGGAATGACGTTGAAGCAATATATTCAGCAGCATAGTCCTATTGAAATCTCAGAGGCCGTTGACATTATGAGACAAGTAACTTCGGCAATTTCCCACGCCCATGATAATGAAATTGTTCACAGGGATATCAAGCCGCAGAATATCTTGATTGATCATTATGGTCATGTGAAAGTGACAGATTTTGGTATAGCCATGGCACTGAGTGCTACAGCGTTAACCCAGACAAATTCAGTACTAGGATCCGTCCACTATCTTTCCCCTGAGCAAGCTAGAGGTGGCATGGCTACAAAAAAATCTGATGTCTACTCTCTAGGGATCGTTTTCTTTGAATTATTAACGGGGCGTCTGCCTTTTTCAGGTGAGTCTCCTGTTTCAATTGCTCTAAAACATTTACAACATGACACTCCATCCTTAAAGAGATGGATCAATGATTTACCTCAAAGTGTAGAAAATATTGTATTGAAAGCGACTGCCAAGGATCCATTCCATCGTTATGAATCGGTCTATGACATGGAAGCTGACTTAGAAACATCTTTAGAACCCGAACGGTTAAATGAACCAGAGTTCCAAGTTCCAGAGGAAGATGAAGAGGAAAAGACAAAGGCTATTCCAGTCATAACTCAAGATGCTTACGGTGAACAGCCTGAAGAAAATACAATCATTCATACGAACTCTAGTCCAAGTACGTCCCAATCAAATACGATTGTAAATGAACGGCCAGGTTCGGAAACCAAAAATTCTTCAGAGCCTTCAGTAAAGAAGAAAAAGAAGAAACGGAAAGCCTGGCCATGGATCGTCTCACTATTAACGCTGCTTCTTATCGGAGGTCTCATTGCCATTTTCACTATTCCCGGGATCGTTCAACCTGCAAATGTAGAAATGATAGACGTGACAGGGATGGAATATGAAGAAGCTTACAGCCGTTTAAACGATCTCAACCTTAATGTGAAGCGGAAGACCATGTTTTCGGAAGATGTTCAGGAAGGCATGGTTATCAGAACAGATCCTGAAGAGGGTCGAATTATTAAAGAAGAGTCAGAAGTAACTGTGTATTCTAGTCTTGGAAGAGAAAAGGTAGAATTTGAAGATTATACTGGAGAACAATATGACCAGGTAGAAAAAGAACTGAATGATAAAGGCTATGAGTCTGTACGATCATTTACAGCAACGAATGATCGCCCTGAGGGGGAAATTATTAATCAGTTGACCCCGGAACCGGGAGAAGAGGTGATTCCCGATCAAACTCGTGTCGTTTTTGAAGTAAGTAGCGGACCACCAAAAGTCAGATTGGAGAGTATGAGAGGGTGGACTCAAGACGAAGCCATGAATTACTTGTCCAATAGCAATTTAAAAGTCGAGGTTACTGAGAATTATTCCCAAACCCCTCAAGGACAAGTGATTTCTCAAAGTCAAGCAGCAGGAACTGAGGTTAAAGAAGGATCTACTGTATCAATAACTGTCTCCTTAGGACCAAAAGAGGAGCCACCAAGAACAGAAACTGTTACGGTCAAAGTACCTTTTGATGAAGAATCAGAAGAAGCAGAACAAGAAGTACTCATCTATGTAGGTGATATGGACAGCGATATATCTGAGGTGAGTCAAAAGGAAACGATTACAGAGACCACTTCATTTGATATCGAACTGACTATAGAGCCCGGATCAGAGGCATCGTATAAAGTTCAAAGAGGTGAACAAGTAATTGATGAAGGAACTGTTGAATATTAAGAGGTTTTTACAATGCCGGTAGGAAAAATAATTAAAGCGCTAAGTGGTTTTTATTATGTATGGCACGAAGGTGAAGTTTATCAATGCAGAGGCAGGGGGAATTTTAGAAAGCGTAAAGTCTCACCTCTGGTTGGTGATATCGTTGAATTTAAAGCGGAAAAACAAGATGAAGGCTATATCCTCTCCATAGAAGATAGAAAAAATGAGTTTATTCGGCCACCCATAGCAAACGTTGATCAAGCATTGATTGTTACTTCAGCTACTCATCCAGAATTTAATGCTTTATTATTAGATCGTTTCCTGGTCCTTGTAGAAGCAAAGCGAATCGAGCCTTTTATTGTGATTTCCAAAATGGATCAATTAACTGATGAGCAAATAGAAATAATGAAGGGCTATAAGCAAATGTATGAGGCTATTGGCTATCCTGTTATTCTTTCAGCGGTCGATGATGAAGAAGCGATGGATCAAGTTCAATCCCATCTTACAAGACGGACTACAGTCATAGCTGGTCAGTCCGGTGTCGGAAAATCATCATTGCTTAATTCCATCGACCCCAGGCTAGCTATTGATACGAATGAGATTTCAGAGAGTCTTGGAAGGGGTAAACACACCACAAGGCATGTAGAATTGTACGAGATAGCTGGAGGACTTGTTGCTGATACTCCAGGATTCAGCTCACTAGAATTTGGTGATTTGGAAACTGAGCAATTGCCTGAGTGTTTTCCTGAATTCGTGGAGGTCCAGGACGGATGTAAATTCAGAGGCTGCCTGCATCATAAAGAACCAAAGTGTGCCGTTAAAGCAGCTGTGTCTGAAGGGAAGATATCCGAACAGAGATATGAGCACTATTTACAGTTCCTTGAAGAAATACAGAATAGAAAGCCGAGGTATTAATTATGACTAAAATTGCACCTTCCATTCTTGCATCCGACTTTGCCAAACTAGGTGAGGAGATTTTGGATGTAGAGAAAGCGGGCGCTGATTATATCCACGTTGACGTCATGGATGGTCATTTCGTTCCTAACATTACGATTGGTCCACTGATCGTCGATGCGATTCGCCCGAAAACTTCTCTACCGCTGGATGTCCATTTAATGATTGAAAATCCAGACAATTATATTGAAGCTTTTGCAAAAGCAGGTTCAGATATCATCACTGTTCATCAGGAAGCTTGTCCTCATTTGCATCGGACCATCCAATTGATTAAAAGCCATGGAGTAAAAGCTGGAGTGGTAATCAATCCTGCGACCCCTGCTGAAATGATCAAACCGGTTTTAGCTGATGTGGACTTAGTTCTTCTTATGACGGTTAATCCTGGATTTGGTGGACAATCCTTTATTGAATCGGTCGTACCAAAAATTCGTGAAATATCAGAATGGCGCGAAGAGCTTGGGTTATCCTTCGAAATTGAAGTTGATGGCGGCGTAAAAGCAGAAACAGCTTCTGTTTGCGTGGATGCAGGCGCTGATGTCCTTGTTGCAGGCAGTGCGATTTTCAATCAGCCTGATCGTAAAGAGGCTATCGATTTAATTCGCCGATCTTTATAAAAAATTTCCGATATTACAAAAAGCCCAGCGAATTGCATTTGCGATTCCGTTGGGCTTTTCTTAAAGTGAGGTGAAAGGAAATTGAGTAGAACGGTTGCCATAATAGGTGGAGGACCAAAGCCTTTTATTCCAGATTTAACTCCTTACGACAAAGAGGGAGTGCTTTGGATTGGGGCTGATCAGGGAGCGGAAGTATTACTTGAAAGAGAATTAGTTCCGGATCTTGCGGTCGGAGATTTCGATTCAGTCAGTAAAGCATCTTTAGAAGACATAAAGGAAAAGTCTGCAGTGTATAAAGAGTATCCCAATGAAAAAGATGAAACAGATCTTGAACTTGCCATAAGAGAAGCACTGAAATGGGACCCCCAGCATATTCTATTATTCGGAGTAACGGGTGGGAGAATGGATCATTCCCTCGCCAACATCCAACTTCTTTATCCTCTAACGCAAAAAAATGTGCAGGCCAAAATTATCGATGTACAAAATCAAGTGGAATTAGTTTCCCCAGGGAAGCATACAATTGAAGCGAATGAGCATTACCCTTATCTTTCTTTCCTTCCAATCACACTGGAAGTGAAGAAACTGACGCTCAAGGGCTTTTATTATCCATTAACTGAGGCTTATCTTCCATACGGTTCGACCTTATGCATATCAAACAAGCTGATTAAAGAAGCAGGTACTTTTTCTTTTGAGTCTGGCATACTCTTAGTAATAAGAAGTAAAGACTTGACTAATAGAGGATAACGAAGGGCGTTTCGCATTAGCTTTATATATGAGGAGGGGGCTCTTTGAAGTTTTATACGATCAAACTCCCAAGGTTTGTCGGGGGTTTAGTGCGCGCAGTCATAAGTACTTTTAAAAAAGACTAAGGGGGATAGTCAGTTTAGACGGATTCCCTAGGATAAGACCCGCATTCGTAAGGCGTTTGCCACGATGCGGGTCTTATCCTGATGAAGTAGACATTTGTTAAGCGCTATTTAAATGGTATCTCTTCGATCACCGGTGGAGCTTTCATCAGATTTGATTCATAGCTAGACCATTATGTCATTTTAATTCTAAGTATAATAAGCATAAAAAAAGCACCCTCATAGCGGGTGCTTTTTTTAATCGAAGATAATTCTTCGATGACTGTGCTTTGTTAATTATACACGTTGTACTTTACCAGATTTCAATTCACGAGCAGTGACATAAACTTTTTTAGGTTTGCCATCCACAAGGATACGTACTTTTTGTACATTAGCTTTAAATTTACGTTTATTAGCGTTCATTGCGTGTGAACGGTGGTTTCCGGAACGTGTACCTTTACCAGAAATTACGCTTCTGCGTGCCATATGAAAAATCCCTCCTGTTACTTACATAAATCATCAGATACTTAGTAACTGTATCATATCAAATGTATGTTTGCAATATAGCAGCTGAAATTATATCAAGAATTTTCTCTTGACAGATACTATGAATTGATACAAAGTATAGTAGGGGAAACAGTCTCATTTTCTGTACGTAATCATAGCGTTTTCATTCCTTTCATTGTGTTATAATAAGGGATAGAAGATGAGCAGTAAAAAGGAGGATATATATGTCCGTTGATTTGAATAATAAATATGGTCATATTACCATCAGTAATGAAGTCATTTCCACCATTGCAGGAGGAGCAGCAGTTGAGTGCTATGGAATCGTAGGAATGGCCTCAAAAAATCAAATTCGTGATGGATTTACAGAAATGCTTCGCAAAGAAAACTTCTCGAAAGGTGTCGTAGTCAGACAGGACGACGATAACCTTCACATAGACATGTATATCATTGTAAGCTATGGTACGAAAATATCGGAAGTTGCACACAACGTCCAATCACAAGTTAAATATACCCTCAATAAAACAGTTGGTTTATCCGTAGATTCTGTGAACATATTCATTCATGGTGTGCGGGTAACGAGCGATTAGGTAAGCGGTGCAGTCAAAGGAGGAAGTAAGCGTGACGTTACAAAAGCTAGATGGCAAGACATTAGCCGAAATGATCCTACAAGGAGCCCATCATTTGAATAAAAATTCTCAAATGATTGACGCTCTCAATGTATTCCCCGTTCCGGATGGAGATACAGGAACCAACATGAATTTATCAATGACTTCAGGCGCGGAAGAGGTAAAAGCTGTTGATCAGAATCATGCTGGTGACGTCTCTAAAGCTCTAGCCAAAGGATTATTGATGGGAGCGCGTGGGAACTCAGGCGTAATTCTTTCACAATTATTTAGAGGATTCTCAAGAGCTATTGAAGCCAAAGAGGTTCTTACAACTAAGGATTTTTCTGATGCATTGCAAGGGGGAGTTGAAACAGCTTATAAAGCTGTGATGAAACCAGTTGAAGGCACGATATTGACCGTTGCTAAAGACTCTGCTGAAGCATCCGTGGCAATAGCTGAAAAAGAAACTGATTTCTTGACATTCATTGAAGGTGTAGTTGAAGAGGCAAAATCTTCACTAAAACGGACTCCTGACCTTCTACCGGTATTAAAGGAAGTAGGAGTTGTTGATAGTGGAGGACAAGGACTTCTAACCATTTATGAAGGAATGTTAGCCAATCTGAAAGGCGAAGAGATGCCGGACATAGAAGAAGTGGTATCTATGGATGATATGGTTAATGCAGAACATCATAAGCTTGCTCAAGACTTCATGGATACAGAAGACATTGAATTTGGCTATTGTACAGAATTTATGGTCAAATTTGAAGAAGATAAGCTTTCTGAAAATCCTTATGATGAAGAACACTTTAGGCAGCAATTGAGTGAACTGGGGGATTCATTGCTGGTCGTTTCAGATGAAGAATTAATTAAAGTTCACGTTCACGCTGAATATCCTGGCCAAGCCTTAAGCCTTGGTCAACAATTTGGTAGCTTGATTAATATGAAGATTGAAAATATGCGTGAGCAGCATACTTCTATTGTAGGAGAAAAGAAAAATGTGAAGAAACCTGCAAAAGAAAAAGCTGAATATGGAATCGTTACTGTAAGCATGGGGGATGGGATTAAGAAGCTGTTTGAAAGTCTTGGAGCGACAGTCGTTATCCAGGGAGGACAGACGATGAATCCGAGTACTCAGGATATATCTGAAGCCATTAAACAAGCTCATGCTAACAAGGTATTTATTTTACCTAACAACAAAAACATCGTAATGGCTGCAGAACAAGCGGCTGAGATAGCTGAAGGGGAAGTGTCTGTCATTCCTTCTAAGACAATTCCTCAAGGGATGAGCGCTCTGTTAGGTTATAATCCAGAAGCTGATCTTGAAACAAATAAGGAAGAGATGACCGGTTTGCTTAGTGAAGTAAAAACTGGGCAGATTACCTATGCTGTTAGGGATACACAAATTGAAGGTCTAACGATTGAAAAAGGCAACTTCATGGGCATCTCAGAAGGAAAAATCTCAGCTACAGATAAAGACGCTCTGGCGACAGCCAAAACTCTGTTGAATCAAATGATTGATGAAGATGAGGATGAAATTCTTACAATTCTAACTGGTGAAGATGTGGATGAAAAAGATGTTGCAGAACTTGAAGCGTATATCGAAGATACATTTGAGGATTTGGAAGTCGAAATTCATAACGGTGGACAACCCATATATCCGTATATCTTTTCTGTTGAATAATTGAAGCGCAGCGATAAAGCTGCGCTTTTTATTTGTGAATTTATTGGTAAGTCTTTGAGGTTTTGTTACTATGAGTCAAAATTTACTAGAGATTTTCCATTAGTTTTTTCGCAATACGTTCGTAGTCATCTCGGTCAATTCCTGGAGCGAACTCTTCAGGCAAGTCTTCTAAATCCGGAATAGGAGCTCCTTCTGGAGTTCCTTGTTTGACGATGAGCGGTTTTCCGTTTTCAGGGTTGGTTCCTTTCCATATCTGGTTAATGTCCTTATAATCTGTATCACTCCATGTGTAAAGGATATTGTCCAATCCCTGGTCGATGAATGGTCTGGCATAATCAAATTGTGTGTTATCCAAATCAGGCACAGGAATCATTTTCTTGACGTCGACTCCTGTAGCTATTTCGAGAGCTTTTGCGTAAGCAAGGGCATGTGTGCCTCCCCGTACAAGAAGATAACCAATCATTTCGCGTGCGGTAGGGTGATTGGTCATTTCGTAAACTCTCATCTTGTGTGTTCTTGCTCCTAACTCCAGGAAGAAGTTGTGCAGCAAATCTAGGACAAGGTTTCCGCTATTGAATACATAGTCCCCTGTCCAAGATTTACCCATTGAATCAAAAGGCAGTGCAGTTTGAGCGGAGGCTATAAAATGATAAGTATTTCGTTTGTTCAATCCATTCTGGAGTGGTGTGATGTCAGGGTCACCTGAAAAAGTAACACCCCTCATTAATAAGTTAATCGATTGATTGACAAGTTCTACATGACCAAATTCTTCTGCTGTGATACTTGCCACCAAATCGTAAAAAGGCTTAAATTTTTTTTTGTTTCTAAAACCGAAGGATTGGTACATGTAATTATTCAAGGTCGACATTTCTCCGAATTTTCCCCCCAGAAGTTCTTGCACAGCCGCAGCAGCATTTGCATCACCATGTGCAGGAATTGAAAGGGGGATCTGCATTCGGTTTAAACGTTTAAACATTTTATACCTCCTTTCTTAGCGTTGAGAAGGGGTTACCCACACAATTTCTTGGGTCCTGATGAAAAAAGGGTTTCCGCTGACCTCGACCACAATGTGATCTGGCATGACGGTTTTAAGCGGTCCTCTTAGTGAGCCCTGGGATGTTTGGACAACGACATTTGTACCTGTAATAGATGACAAAGTCTGATATACATAAGGATCAATCCAAGAAGACATAGAAATGTTTTGCTCGTTCACACGATTCAGCTCCTTACTGAAATGGTCTTTAGATGTATATGTAAGCCGTTATCAAAATATTGAAGTAGGAGTATCAGTAATCATATCTATTTGGGCAGAAGTACATTTTATTTTTCTGAGGATATCAATATTTTCAATTAGGCATATGTTGTTAGTATATGAAGAGAGGGGGGAAAGCTGCTGGGACACAAACGAAGTGACTTGCCGGAAAGTTTTGATGCATCTATTTACAAATTCATGAAAAGTGTTGATTCCTTTTTCGAAAATGCTTTGGGGAAGATCAGTTCTTCCATACACCCACTACCGATGGAAATTAAAACTTTTGAGAAGCATGACCATTATGTGATAAGAGTCGAAGGAGTTATGAAGGAACAGCTCCGGTTTGAAGTTGTTGATGGATTTTTAAAGCTAGAAGTAGAGGAATCTAAAGAGTCAATAATCCAAAACGACAAGACCGGTTTCTCCAGTGAAGAAAGATCATATCAGCGCATGGAAAGGTTTATTCCAATTTCAGAAGGTTTAACTAAGAAAGATATAGTAACAACTTATAATGACGAGGTAATCACATTTTATGTTCCTAAAGTAAGGTGAAGGGATAGGATATGACAACTTTCCCTTCATATATCTTTACATATAATTAAGGTAGTGTTGCTAAGAAGGGGCGGGAGTAATGTGTTGAATAAAAACTGGTACCCTGTATATGCGCCATATTTCTATAATCCTCATTATTATTACTATCGTGGCGCGCAGAACCGACCTTATCCCTCAATTGACCCTAATATGTTTAAGAAGTCTGCCACTGAGATGCATGATTTAATGTTAAAGGCAGACTCTTTAATGCAGAAGCTTGGAAGCTCTGAATCTTTTGCTAAAGAAGTAATGAATGCTGCTCAACAAAATCAGCAACAGAAAGTTAAACAACTTCTCAAATCAACTGGGTTGGAAGCAGAGATGGAAACAAATTATAATCCAGACTCCCTTACGATTAAACTTCAATCTGATGTAAACAATATCGATTGCTGCCATTTGACGATAGTTTTGAGGTGGTAGGAATAACAATGAACCCCCTTCTCCCAATGGTTATGGAGAGGGGGGATTCATTGTTATTCCGGGTATTTCCATAGTGATACTACCTATGGTGGTATCTGGTTTTCTGGTTGCATCGCCCTGCCCCTCGAGATCTTAAGTCACTTAACTACATGCAGAAAGAACACTGTATGTAGTTAAGTTCTTAAGTTTGTCGGAGCTGACCAAGCGATTCCCCACTTTACTATTATCCGGTTGCGGCTCCTAGCGACTAGCGAGACTTCCCTCGCTTCTGTACGATAAGTCAACATCGAATCGCTTCGCTCTTCGTGTTTCCTTTATCTCCTTCAGCTCAGTTGAGTTTTGAAGCCTAGACACTCGAGGCATAAGTCAATCGGTTCCGTGAAATAAACTGCACTGCACCGCTTGTCGTGTCTATCAAGGCTTCTCCACATCCTAGAAGTCCAGTCCGTACGTCGCTAACCAGTCGCCTCCACACTTAAATTAATGCCCGAGGGTTCGCATGATAAATTCAATGAGAAAGACCATGGCGATAAGGACGACAGGCGTCGATAGTTCTCTTTGTTTTCCGATGGCTAATTTCACAATCGGGTAAGCAATGAAACCGAAGGCCATCCCGTCAGCGATGGAGTAGGTGAATGGAATCATTACAATGATTAGAAAAGCCGGCATCGATTCGGACAGTTGATCGAGTGGTATCTCTCTGATGTTTTGGACCATTAGTGCGCCGACAATGATTAGTATCGGGCTAATTGCTGTGGATGGTACCATTGAGATCCATGGGATCAATAAAAGTGTACCAATGAAAAGCGCCCCCATAGTTAAAGCTGCCCTTCCGGTTTTTCCACCTGAAGCAATGACAGCTGCACTCTCTGCTGAGGAAACGGTCGGTGATGTGCCGAACAGACCACTAGTCAGGGAGGCAAAAGCTGTAGCTTGGTAAGAACGTTTGAATTTGTTTTCTTGGCCTAGCATGTTCAGTTGTCCATGAATCAATCCCATATTCTCAAAGATTAGAACGATGGCTAATGGAAATACAGCCATCCAAAATCCAAACTCGCCTATACTACTGAAGTCGGGTATGAACACCCAGGATTGTTCTTTTAAAGTAATCATCTTTCCTGGCTGACTTAAGACACCAGTGAAGTAAGCGATGATTGTTCCCGCCACCATAGTGACAAGAAAGTTCCCTGGTACATTTCTCGTAAACAAGAAAATACCGATAAACAAGGTTAACAGACTTGTAATGACCATAGCAGATGAGGGATTTCCTAAAGTAATCAGAGAGTATTCGCCTCGAACGACAAGACCGCCTTTTTCTAAACCGATTAGTGTCAGAAACAATCCTAGTCCCACCGTTATCGCATGCTTCAATGATTCTGGAATCGCATGCTTCAGCCAGTCTCCTAATCTAGTAAAAGCTGTTACTAAAAATAGGAGGGAGGCCATCAAAACAACGGCAAGCCCTTCTTGGAAATCCAGCCCTGTACCTTCTACTATAGAGTAGGCAAACAGAGCATTGACCCCCATACCTGGAATGAGAACCATAGGCGCATTGGCGTATATGGCGATGATCAAACAGCCGATGGCGCTGGCGAGAATTGTGGCAACCATACCGCTTTCAAGCGGCAAACCTGCACTCTCGAGAATTTGACTGTTAACAGCAACAATATACACTGTTGTGAAGTAACCGATTAGCCCAGCCATAAATTCTTTCTTCCAGCTTACTTGCTTTGTATGCTGATTGAGCATAACAATCTACCTCTATGAAATTATCCCTCTCCCGCCCGGTTACCATGTAACCCACAAACATCAATCTTACCCCTTTTTCCCTGAATAATCAATAATTCCAGTTTGATTTTTGTAAATATTAATCATTTCTGTTGGCAATGTGATAAAATACTTATGGGCTACCTTGAGATAGAAAGCGTTTTCTTTTTAGAATAGAGGTAGACATTTAAGGGATGGTGAAGAGAAATGAAATACAGATCTGTGTTTGATATCATCGGTCCAGTTATGATTGGACCATCCAGTTCACATACGGCAGGGGCTGCCCGTATAGGCAGAGCCGCCCGCCACCTTTTTGGACGAGAACCTAAATATGCGCATATCCATCTGTATGGATCATTCGCAAAAACATATAAAGGTCATGGTACCGATGTGGCAATCATCGGAGGCTTGCTTGACTATGAAACATTTGATGAAAGAATCGGGCAGGCGCTTGAAACGGCCCGCAAAAATGGAATGAAGGTTCGCTTTCACGAAGAAGATGCCCATACCGATCATCCGAATACCGCACGCTTAAAAATAGGCGATGACGACGGAGAATTAGAACTAGTAGGAATCTCCATCGGTGGGGGAAAAGCGGAAATTACTGAACTCAACGGGTTCGATCTTAACCTTTCGGGAAGTCATCCTGCGATTCTTCTTATCCATAACGATCGATATGGGGCTATCGCATCGGCAACGGCCATACTTGCAAAAAATGAAATCAATATTGGACGTATGGAAGTATCGCGGAAAGCCCAGGGAGAGCAGGCTTTGATGGTGATAGAAATGGACCAGAATATTGATGATACTGTGTTAAGTGAGCTTGAGCGTGCTGATCACATCATTCAAGTCGCTAAAATTTCCGAATAAGAAAGGAGCAGCACGATGTTTAGAAATGTTGCAGAACTAGTAGAACTCGCTGAAAGTCAAAATATACAAATTTCAGAAGTTATGATTCGTCAGGAGATGGAGGTTAAACAACTGACCCGTGAAGAAGTCGTAGGCCAGATGGAGAAAAACCTAGATGTCATGGAAAAAGCGATCGAAGACGGATTAAAGGGAGTTAAATCCCATAGTGGCTTAACGGGCGGGGATGCTGTTCTTATTCAAAACTACATGAAGAACCACACACCTTTATCGGGAAACTTATTGATGGACGCTGTCAGTAAAGCTGTTGCCACAAATGAAGTGAATGCTGCGATGGGAACTATTTGTGCGACGCCTACAGCTGGTAGTGCTGGTTGTGTACCTGGGACTCTTTTCGCTGTTAAGAACCAATTGAACCCAACGCGTGAACAAATGGTGCGCTACCTATTCACTTCAGGAGCGTTCGGTTTTGTTGTAGCAAATAATGCTTCCATCTCTGGAGCAGCAGGAGGATGCCAGGCTGAAGTAGGCTCAGCAGCAGGAATGGCTGCAGCTGCGATTGTTGAAATGGCTGATGGAACTCCATCCCAGTCTGCTGAAGCTATGGCCATCACCTTGAAAAATATGCTCGGCCTTATTTGCGACCCTGTAGCTGGTCTAGTTGAGGTTCCTTGTGTGAAAAGGAACGCCATGGGCGCATCCAATGCGGTAGTTGCAGCCGATATGGCACTGGCAGGAGTAAAGAGCCGAATCCCTTGTGATGAGGTCATTGATGCTATGTACAAAGTAGGTCAGCGGATGCCTTCTGCTTTTCGTGAAACGGCACAAGGCGGGCTTGCAGCTACTCCTACTGGCAGGGAGCTCGAAGCAAAAGTGTATGGAATCTCATTGAAGAAAGAGTGAATGTTGTGTTAAGCCAATCGATTAGCGAAATCAAAGGAGTCGGAGAAAAATTTGAAGAACACCTAAACGATCTCGGTCTATTTACGGTAGAGGACTTATTGTTTTATTTTCCTTTCCGCTATGACTCTTATGAAACAAAACCTTTAACCGAATTGACTCATAATGAAAAAGCTACGATTGAGGGGAAGGTTGCTTCTGAGCCTTCCCTTAGCTATTTTGGTAGAAAAAAATCGCGTTTGACGTTTACGTTGCAGGTTGAACAATTTGCTGTTAAGGCTGTGATGTTTAACAGAGCCTTTGCAAAAAAACAATTGAACCCTGGAGATACTGTCACGGTTACGGGGAAATGGGACCAGCAGCGATTGCAAATTACGGTCAGTCAATTTAAAAAAGGGGAAGCTAAGAGTCAGGAGCCCATTCAGCCTGTCTACCAGTTGAAAGAAGGAGTGGCTTTACAGCGGCTTAGGAAAATTATCAAGAGCGCTTTAGATGAGTACGGGGATAAAGTACCAGAAATTCTTTCCGAAGATTTACAGCTATCTTATAAACTCCCTGATCGAACTAGTGCAATAAGGCAGATGCACTATCCTGAAACTCGAATTCTGTTAAAGCATGCAAAGCGACGGTTTATCTATGAGGAATTTCTGCTTTTCCAATTGAAAATGCAAATTTTAAGGAAGCAGCATAGAGAAGCTACAACGGGGAACGCGCAGGATTATGATAATGATAAGCTGACAAGTTTCGTTCAATCCCTGCCTTTTGAACTTACAAAAGCGCAAAAAAGGTCGCTTGCAGAAATTCTGAAAGATATGAAAAGCCCGCACAGAATGAACCGTCTATTGCAGGGCGATGTAGGGTCTGGAAAAACAGCCGTAGCTGCGATCGCCCTATATGCATCCATTACTTCAGGTAAACAAGGGTCTCTTATGGTTCCAACGGAAATTCTGGCAGAACAGCATCATCAATCTTTAAAAGCACTGTTTGATGGGCGCGCTAAAGTTGCCTTACTGACCGGGTCGATTAAGGGTAAGCGCCGCAAAGAGATATTAGAGGACGTTCGAAAAGGTGAAATTGATATTCTGATTGGCACCCACGCGCTCATTCAGGAAGAGGTACAATTTAAGGATTTAGGATTCGTTATTGTAGACGAACAGCATCGATTTGGTGTGAATCAGCGGAGAGCTTTAAGGGATAAAGGGCTGAACCCGGATGTGTTGTTTATGACCGCGACACCTATTCCGAGGACGTTAGCGATAACTGCTTTTGGCGATATGGATGTCTCAGTCATTGATGAGATGCCTGCAGGACGAAAACCAGTAGAAACCTATTGGGTAAAAGGGCAAATGACAGAGCGTGTTTTATCCTTCATCCAAAAAGAAATCGATAAAGGACATCAAGCATATGTGATCTGTCCACTCATTGAAGAGTCAGATCAATTGGATATTCAAAATGCGGTTGACCTTTACGAACAATTGTCATCTGTTTATGAACCGAATGTTCCTGTAGGGTTAATGCATGGTCGATTACACAACGATGAAAAAGAGCAAGTAATGCAGCAATTCGCAAACAACCAACTTAAAATCCTAGTTTCTACAACAGTTGTAGAAGTAGGTGTTAACGTTCCAAATGCCACCGTAATGGTCATCTATGATGCCGAGCGGTTTGGTCTCTCGCAGCTACACCAATTAAGAGGACGTGTAGGGAGAGGGTCTGATCAAAGTTACTGTATTTTGCTTGCGGACCCGAAAGGTGATGTCGGAAAAGAAAGAATGAGAATCATGACAGAGACTAGTGATGGTTTCGAATTATCTGATCAGGATTTGAAGCTTAGAGGACCGGGTGACTTTTTTGGTAAGAAGCAAAGTGGTATGCCGGAATTCAGAGTCGGAGATATGGTTCATGATTATCGAGCTTTAGAAACAGCTAGAAAAGATGCTGCTGAGATGATTTTTAACGAATCTTTAGACCGCGATGAGAGATACAGAGCTTTGAAGGAGAAAGTTTATGAGGACGAAAGGCTATTAGGAGATGTTTTGGATTAAACAAATGGTTTGATTTGATGATTTAATGTAAAGTTCCTCCATAAGGAAATATACGTATCTAAGCTTGCCGAATCCGTATGATCATCCAATTATGGATAAAGCCTGAACAATCAAGTATTCAGTCTGTCCTTGCGAAATTTTTCTTGGTATTATATATTACTATTAGTACCTAGTCATAAAGCTCGTGCTGATGATTATACGGACGGTGAACCCACGATGAAAAAAACGAAAAAAGTAAGGCAAGAGGAACTAAAAAAAACAATTGAAGCTTCGCCTTTTATTACAGACGAAGAATTAGCCAAACGATTCGGGGTTAGTATTCAAACCATCCGCCTTGATCGGATGGAAATGTCCATACCTGAACTTAGGGAACGGATAAAGTCAGTAGCTACTCAGGAATGGAATGAAACAGTTAAAGCCTTGCCGATTGAAGAAGTAATCGGAGAGGTTGTAGACTTAGAACTTGATGAACGGGCAATTTCCATTTTAGATATTAAGCCAGAACATGTTTTCTCGCGAAATAATATTGCTCGGGGTCATCATTTGTTTGCACAAGCCAATTCCCTTGCTGTTGCGGTCATCAACGATGAACTTGCATTAACAGCCCGTTCCAGTATCCAATTTTCGAGACAAGTGAAACTTGGAGAGCGTGTTGTTGCTAAAGCAGTAGTCAAAGGAAAAGACGAACGTGGGCAAACAATTGTGCAAGTGCAAAGTTTTGTTGAGAACGAAGAAGTTTTTTCTGGAACGTTTCATATGTACCGTTCCAATCAGTAGAAGGAGTTGTAAGAGATGAGGCTTGCCATAGATGCTATGGGTGGGGATAACGCTCCTGAAGCAATCGTCAAAGGCGCAGTGAAAGCTGCTGAAACGATCAACAATCTTGAAATTACCCTTGTTGGGGATGAGGATAAGATTAACCCACTATTAAGCGGTCAAAAAAATATCACAGTTCTACATACAACAGAAATGATAACTTCAGAGGATGAGCCGGTAAGAGCAGTACGGAGGAAGAAAAATTCATCTATGGTACTGACGGCTAACGAGGTAAAAGAAGGACGTGCGGATGGCTGTATTTCAGCCGGAAATACCGGAGCTTTAATGAGTGCCGGATTGTTTGTAGTCGGCCGTATGAATGGAGTTGACAGGCCTGCTCTAAGTCCTACGCTGCCTACTCAGGATGGGAAAGGTTTTTTAATGTTAGATGTTGGGGCGAACGTAGATGCCAAGCCTGAACATTTACTGCAATATGGTGTGATTGGATCGATTTACGCAGAAAATGTCCGTAACATTTCCCGTCCTCGAGTAGGATTATTAAATGTGGGCACCGAAGATGGTAAGGGAAGTGATTTAACTAAAAAAGCTTTTCAGTTATTGAACAATGCACCGATCCATTTCGTCGGAAATGTAGAAGCCCGCGACTTACTAGATGGAGTTGCAGATGTCGTTGTAACGGACGGGTTTACAGGAAATGTAGCATTAAAAACAATTGAAGGAACAGCCATGACGATGTTTTCCATGATGAAAAAAACGTTCATGAGCAATTTCAAAACAAAAATCGCAGCTGGTTTAGCTAAAAATGATTTAAGAAAATTAAAAGACCAGCTTGATTATTCTGAATATGGGGGAGCCGGTTTATTCGGGTTGGCTTCTCCCGTAATTAAAGCGCACGGATCCTCAAATGAACGGGCCGTGTTCAACGCGATTCGTCAGGCATGTCAAATGATTGAATTGAATGTGACTTCAACGATTTCAAATACATTGCAAGATATGCAGCAGAAGGAGGAAAAATAATGAAACGAACTGCTTTTGTTTTTCCAGGACAAGGATCACAAGAAGTAGGAATGGGTAAAGAAATGTATGAGGCTTATCCTTCTGTAAAAAAATTATTTGATGAAGCAGATGAAGCTCTCGGTTATTCTTTGACTACATTGATGTTTGAAGGGCCTGCAGAAGAGTTGACTAAGACAGAAAATGCACAGCCGGCTCTTTTACTGAATAGCGTGGCCATCAATCAAGTATTGAAAGAACAGGGTGTTGCACCAAGTATGACTGCTGGGCACAGCCTCGGAGAATACAGTGCTCTTGTAGCTTCAGGGTCTCTCGATCCACTAGATGCAGTTAAACTCGTTCACTTAAGAGGCAAGTTAATGGAAGAGGCTTACCCTACAGGCAAAGGAACTATGGCAGCTGTTCTAGGATTAAGTCAGGAAAATATTGAAGATGTAATTAAGGAGTTCGATGGGGAGTTGGCCGTAGATCTGGCAAACATTAACTGCCCTGGTCAGATTGTCATCTCAGGAACAAAGCAAGGTGTAGAAGAAGCATCAAATAAATTAAATGAAGCGGGAGCAAAACGTGTAATTCCCCTTAATGTCAGTGGTCCTTTTCATTCACGCTTAATGAAGCCTGCGAGTGATGATTTTTCTGACCATTTATCCAAAACAGAAGTACGTGATGCGGAGGTACCTGTCTATGCTAATGTAACAGCCTCTCCGGTTACAGAAGCTGAAACTATTGAGAAACTGCTAGTTGAACAGCTGTATTCTCCAGTTCGTTTTCAGCAGATCTTAGAAGCCTTTGTAGAAGAGGGTGTTGAGGCAATCGTCGAAGTTGGTCATGGCAAGGTGCTTAGCGGACTTGTCCGAAAAGTGAAGCGTAGAATGAAAACATTCAACGTACAGAATCCAGAAACTTTAGAAGATTTCATTCAGTGGTATAAGGAGGATTCGTAATGTTACAAGATCAAGTAGCCCTTGTTACAGGGGCATCCCGTGGAATCGGCCGTTCTATCGCAATTGAGCTGGCTTCAAAGGGAGCAAAAGTTGCTGTCAACTACGCGGGGAGCGAGGACCGTGCTGAGGCAGTCGTGCAAGAGATCCGAGAGGCAGGCGGCGTTGCTATGAAAATTCAGGCGGACGTAGCTAATGAAGAGGACGTAAAACGTATGATAAAAACGGTCGTGGATGAGTTCAGCCGTTTAGATATTCTTGTCAACAACGCTGGAATTACTAAAGATAATCTTCTTATGCGAATGAAGGAAGAAGAGTTTGATGCGGTAATTAATACGAACTTGAAAGGTGTCTTTATGTGCACTAAAGGCGTAACACGTCAAATGATGAAACAGAAATACGGACGTATTGTAAATGTTGCTTCTATCGTGGGTGTCACTGGTAACCCGGGCCAAGCAAACTATGTAGCAGCAAAAGCAGGGGTCATTGGGTTGACGAAGTCAAACGCAAAAGAGCTTGCTTCAAGAAATATTCAAGTAAACGCTGTGGCGCCTGGATACATCACTACGGATATGACAGATGCACTTACAGACGAACAACGCGAGCAGATGCTGTCATTAATCCCGCTTAAGCGACTGGGAGAAGCGCAAGACGTTGCTAGGGTCGTTCGATTTCTAGCGTCTGAAGATGCCAACTACATGACAGGTCAGACACTTCATGTCGACGGCGGCATGGTGATGTAATTATAAGTGTTGAATCGTCCAGATAGATTAGACATGCTTAAACAAATTACCTTAGTGAAGTGTGCTTTTTCACAGTGGTGGAGTGTTTATTTCTGGGCGGTGAAAACAGATTGTAAATACGAAAGCGATGTACAAGATTTCTGTTAACTAGATATAGGAAGTAAGAAAAATTCCTATTTTTAAGGGGCTCTTGCGCTTTTAATAAAACTTTTACTATAATTACTGAAGGGAGGTGAAGTTCCAATGGCAGAAACATTCGATAAAGTAAAACAGATCATCGTTGATCGATTAGACGTTGATGAATCTAAAGTAACAATGGAAGCTTCCTTCAAAGAAGATTTAGAAGCAGACTCTTTAGACGTAGTAGAGCTTGTAATGGAGCTGGAAGATGAGTTTGATATGGAAATCTCTGATGAAGAAGCTGAAAAAATCAATACAGTAGGCGACGCTGTGAATTACATAAACAGCGTATCGTAATACTTCAATAGCTGCCTGCATCTTGCAGGCAGCCTTTCCTATTTTAAATTTGCAGTAAAGGACAAGGTGAATTATGGGTGATTTTTCCAGTTTTCAGAACAATATAAATATCCAGTTCAATGATGTTTCGTTACTGGAACAAGCTTTCACACATTCATCTTATGTGAATGAGCATCGTAAAACCGACCGTGAAGATAATGAACGACTGGAGTTTTTGGGAGATGCGGTATTAGAGTTAGGCGTATCCCAATACTTGTATCGAGAGTTTCCTGAGATGGCAGAGGGAGAATTGACAAAGTTCCGGGCATCAATCGTATGTGAAGTGTCCCTTGTGCAATTTGCTAATGAGTTAAATTTTCAGGAACTAATCCTTTTAGGAAAAGGGGAGGAGATGACTGGAGGAAGGAACCGTCCAGCACTTCTCGCAGATGTATTTGAAGCCTTTATAGGGGCTCTATACCTCGATCAGGGATTTGAGACAGTCGTCCAGTTTTTAAGGTCTTATGTGTATCCTAAAGTTAAAAAAGGTGCTTTTTCTCATGCGATGGATTTTAAGAGTCAATTGCAAGAGTTCATTCAACGAGACAAAAACAGTAAAATTGAATACGAAATTGTTGAAGAAAGAGGGCCAGCCCACAGTAGAGAGTTTATTGCTCACGTGAGGATTCAGGGAGAAACTGGGGGAATCGGTATCGGTAGAACGAAGAAAGAAGCTGAACAGAAGGCTGCTCAACAAGCTTTGGAAAACCATGGTGCAATTTCCTAAATGAGATCGCTCAGACCACTAAAAAAGGTTTTGGGCGATCTTTTTCTCTGTATAAGCATCCTTATCCAAAAGACTAAGTTTCGAGACTTTTAATGTGATTGATGGTGGATGGGAAAACGTTTCGCTTTCCGTGGGCATGTGCTGAGCCTCCTCAAACTTCGTTTTCCGGGGTCTCATCTAGCATGTTCATCCCACAGGAGTCTCGAAGTTATCCCATCCACCATACGTTATGAAGAGGCTCGAAACGGTCTCTTATGGAATAAGAAATGTAAAAGGTGGGATGTTGTAATTCAACATTCTCATACTGCTAGATTATTGAATAAGCCCTAGTGCTTCAAAACAATTGTCAGTTTGATGGAATGAAAAAACCTTCAAGACTTGTAGCCTTGAAGGTTTGGAGAAGATCTTAAGAATCTTTTCTGTACTGACCCAGCTCTTGAACAAAAGCCTGAATTTCAGAAACACTTAGCTGGCCTTTCATTTGAATGATATCATGTAACGACTTGATCTCCTCATATTTAGCCAAGTCATAATCTTCTGGATCCATGATAGAGCGATTCACGACTTGAAGCTTTTCAGCCATATCATGAATGATCGTTTCAAGGTTTTCTTGCGTAGGTTGTTCTAAACTCAACGTATATCCTCCTCAGCAAATCCTGTTTTTTGCGCTAGTACATATGATAAGATACTTTACACTTTTTTAAAACCCTATTCTTAAAAAGTGATTTCTAGTCATTAAAAAGGATGACGTTGGTTCCTACCGTACAGTAGGGGATTATGATAGAATATATAAGTTAGATGTTAGAAAGATTTGTGAAAATACAGGAGGATGAATATGTTCCTCAAACAATTGGATACAGTAGGATTTAAATCGTTTGCCGAACGTGTAACCGTAGATTTCGTCTCAGGAGTTACATCGGTCGTCGGTCCTAATGGCAGCGGAAAGAGTAATATAACCGACGCGATTCGCTGGGTGCTAGGCGAGCAATCTGCCCGCTCCCTTCGCGGAACTAAGATGGAAGACATCATTTTTGCAGGAAGTGATTCCAGAAGTCCTCTGAACATGGCAGAAGTTACTTTAACTTTGGATAATAAGGATCAGACTCTTCCTCTTGAGTATCAGGAGGTTAGTGTAACCAGAAGGGTTTATCGTACTGGTGAAAGTGAGTTTTACATTAACAACCAGGCCTGCAGACTAAAGGATATCGTTGACTTATTTATGGACTCTGGTCTAGGACGAGAAGCATTTTCTATTATCAGTCAGGGAAAAGTTGAAGAAATCTTAAGTTCGAAAGCCGAAGAGCGCCGCTCTATCTTTGAGGAGGCGGCAGGTGTATTAAAATATAAACAACGAAAGAAAAAAGCAGAATACAAGCTGGCAGAAACACAAGAGAATTTGAACAGGGTTGAAGATATTATCTATGAAATTGACAGCCAGCTCGAACCACTCAAGGAGCAGGCTGCTGTCGCTAGAGATTATCTAGAAAAAAAAGAAGATCTCAAACAAGTGGAGATTTCGCTGCTTGTTACTCAAATTGAACAATTGCACAAAGAGTGGCAGCAATTACTTACAGATTTGGAAGTAGTTAAAAGGCAGGAAAAAGAACTGCATGCGAAGATAGATACAAAAGAGACATCTGTTAAAGAACAACGAGATAATATGCAAGCACTCGATGAATCGATCGAAGATTTGCAAGAGACTTTGTTGGTTCTTACAAGAGAATTGGAGAACTTAGAAGGCAAGAAAGAGCTTATAAAAGAACGTCATAAGCACTACGAGGAAAATAAATCTAAACTTGAACAGGATTATGAAGATTTATCAAATAGATGGAAAAAATTAACTAAAGTGGCCAAGGAAGAATCCGAAAAGCTGGCCGAAACAAAAGAGAAAAGAAAACAGACGAAACACGAATTGCATCAAACAAACGAAGCTTTAAGCAAGGATATTCAAATGATTGAAGACCAGATCGAGGATCTAAAAAGCGACTACATCGATCTACTAAATGATCAAGCAGCAAAAAGGAACGAAAAGCAGTTATTAGATAAGCAGTTGTCACAAATAAGTTATAAGAAAGACCATCAGGAAGGTAAATTCAAAGATTTAAGAGAAGAGCGTCATCAACTTGAAACAACATTGCAGCAGTTGAAAGAAGAATTGCAATTAATCTCTTCAGAAAGAAAAGAGAAAGAAGAACAACTTAAACACCTACAGCAAAATTTAAACAGTAACACGGAATCTTATCAAAATTGGCAGGAGAAGCTCTATAAAGGGTATCAGTACTTAGAAAAAATGCGATCCAAAAAAGAAATGCTTGAAGATATGAAAGAAGATTTTTCCGGCTATTTCCAAGGTGTCCGTGAAATACTTAAAGCAAGGCAAAGAGGTCAGATTCAAGGTATTGAAGGAGCGGTTCTAGAATTAATCGAAATCCCAAGCAATCTACTTACAGCGATTGAGACTGCTTTGGGAGCTCAGGCACAACATATCGTTGTTAAAGACGAAAAGACAGGCAGACAAGCCATTCACTGGTTAAAGTCTAATCATAAAGGACGAGCCACCTTTTTGCCTCTAACAGCTATTCAGCCTCGTTCGATTTACGGGCAAGCGGCTTCTGGCCTTCCAGAGCAGAATGGTTTTGTAGGTATTGCTGTGGATTTAGTAGAGTTTGATTCAGCTTATCAGAAAGCGATTCAGCATTTACTTGGACATATCGTGATCGCAGAGACGTTAGAAGATGCTAACGCTATAGCGCGATTTTTAAACCGTAAATATCGTGTCGTAACGGTAGACGGAGATGTGGTCAACCCAGGTGGTTCTATGTCTGGTGGAGGGCAAAAGAAATCTAATCAATCGCTTTTTACAAGAGAAAAAGAACTTCAGGAGATTAGCGGTAAAATCGAAGAGTTCGATGCAAAAACTAAAGATGTCGAAGAGAAAGTGAAAACATTAAAACAGACAATTACTGAACAACAGCGTAAAGTAGATGAATTGGACCAAGAACTAGCTGGTGTCAAGAACAATGAATATGAAAAACAATCGAACATTCGCGAATATCAGCTTAAGCTGAGTCACTTGAATGATCAACTGCAATTATTCGACCAGGACCAGGCCCAATATGATAAAGACCGAAGTCAGGCGGGGGAACAACTCCAACAGTTAGATATAGACTTATCTAAGCTTGGCGAAGAATTGGAATCGGTTCAACATCAAATTTCAGAATTAACCGAGGCAAAGGACCGCCAAAAATTAGATGCAGAGAACCTGCAAAAACGTAAAAATGAGTTGCAAATTCAATTGGCTGAACAAGATTCGGCTGTCAGAAATCAGCAAGAAAAAGCTGACAGATATAGTGAAGAACTCTCTGGTATTAATCACAGCCTTGAAGAAAATCGTAAAGCCTACAAGCAATTGATTGAATTAGTTGATTCGAACCAGACAGAAGAAGAGCTTGTTGAGGCTATAAACGAAACAAAACAAAGAAAAGAAACCACTTCTTCTCTAATACAGGACCGAAGAAAAGAGCGTAATCAATATGGACAGGAAATTCAGGAAGCAGAGCGTATTCTTAAAGAGCAGAAGCGCAATCATCAGAATTTTAATCAGGATATTCAACAAAAAGAGGTTAAGACTAACCGCCTTGATGTCGAGCTTGAAAATATGTTGAACTATCTTCAGGAAGAGTATGTGACAACTTTTGAACGAGCAAAAGGTGAATATCCTCCTGTTGATGATATTGAACAGGCATCCACCCAAGTAAAACTAATTAAACGGTCTATGGAAGAATTAGGTACAGTGAATTTAGGTGCGATTGACGAGTATGAGCGCATCGTAGAAAGGTACGACTTTTTGAAAGGTCAGCAGGACGATCTTCTTGAAGCTAAACAAACGCTGCATTCCGTCATTAATGAAATGGATGGAGAGATGGACAGACGTTTTACGGATACCTTTACAAAAATTCGTAATGAGTTCGGTGAAGTGTTCCGTGACCTATTTGGAGGAGGAAAAGCTGATCTTCAATTGACGGAACCAGAAAATATGTTAGAAACAGGTGTTGATATTGTAGCTCAGCCGCCAGGAAAAAAACTTCAAAACCTCAGTCTTCTTTCAGGTGGGGAACGGGCCTTAACGGCGATTGCCTTATTATTTTCTATCCTTAGAGTGAGGCCAGTTCCTTTTTGTGTGCTTGATGAGGTAGAAGCAGCTTTAGATGAGGCGAACGTTGACCGATTTGCCCGCTTCTTAAAAGAATTCAGCACAAACACTCAGTTCATTGTTATTACCCACAGAAAAGGAACGATGGAAGAATCGGATGTACTCTATGGAGTGACCATGCAGGAGTCAGGGGTATCAAAACTTGTTTCCGTTCGCTTGGAAGAAACTCCCGAATTACTTGAAGCATAGAAAGGAAGAGTAGATGAGCTTTTTTAAAAAATTAAAGGAAAAATTTGTGAAAGATTTTGATTTGAGTGAAGATAAAAATCAAGAAGAAGAGATTAAAGATTCAGAGGAACAAAAAGACCTGGATGTTGAGGAAGGGGAGAGCAAAGAAGAACTCCCTCTAGAAGAGGAAACGGAAGTCCCTGTGGGTGAGACAGAAGAGGTGCCACAAGGGGAAGAAGATGAATATGAAGAAGACCGGTTCACAGAAGATGCGTATCAAGAAAACACATTGGCAGATGAAAGAGTAGATGAAGAGGTTGAGGCACTTCCTGAGGAAAAAGTGGAAGAAGATTCAATTGCTACTAAATTCAAGCGTGGATTAGCTAAAACAAGAAATTCCTTTTCTACTAAAATTAATGATCTTGTAGCTCGTTACCGTACTGTAGATGAAGACTTTTTCGAAGAACTCGAAGAAGTGTTAATTTCTGCAGACGTGGGCGTAAATACAGTAATGGAAATGATTGATGAGCTTGAGATGGAAGTCAAGCGTAGAAATATCAAGGATACAAAACAAGTGAAAGAAGTGATCTCTGAAAAACTTGTAGAGATTTATTATGGAGATGATCAGGCTGGAGATGTGGAAGGATTAAATGAAAATCCGGACGGGTTGACCATTTATCTTTTTGTTGGAGTAAATGGTGTAGGAAAAACGACGACAATTGGAAAGCTCGCGCATCGGTTGAAAGCTGAAGGCAAGAAGGTTACGTTAGCAGCCGGGGATACATTCCGTGCGGGCGCAATCGATCAACTCGAGGCTTGGGGCGACCGTGTAGGTGTTAATACCATTAAGCACAGCGAGGGGAGTGATCCCGCTGCAGTAATTTTTGACGGAATTAAATCAGCCAAATCCCGAAATGCAGATGTTCTTATCTGCGATACAGCTGGACGCCTTCAAAATAAAGTCAACCTGATGAATGAGCTCTCCAAAGTTAAACGTGTCATTGAAAGAGAAGTCCCAGGTGCACCTCATGAAGTTTTGCTTGTATTGGATGCCACGACAGGACAAAATGCGATGAGCCAAGCGAAAACTTTCTCTGAAGCAACCGATGTGTCGGGCATTGTACTTTCCAAGTTAGATGGAACAGCGAAAGGTGGAATTGTACTGGCCATCCGTAATGAGTTGGAAATTCCAGTGAAATTAGTAGGGCTTGGTGAGAAAGTGACAGACTTAGAAAAATTTGATGCCCATGCATTTGTCTATGGACTATTTGCAGACATGATCGAAGACTTTGAAGATGAAGAAAATGAGGATTAGACCTTGACACGACACCTAGGACTCCGTTAGTATTCTCATGTAAAGGTATTTCACTTAACAAGGAGTGCTTAACTGTGCTTGAAAAAACGACAAGAGTGAACTATTTATTTGATTTCTATCAGTCGTTATTAACTCCTAAACAAAGAAACTATATGGAGTTGTATTTTCTAGAAGATTACTCTTTAGGTGAAATATCAGAAACGTTTGATGTGTCTCGTCAAGCTGTTTATGATAACATTCGCCGCACAGAGACAATGCTTGAAGAATATGAAAAAAAGCTTCATCTTTATGAAAAGTTTCAAGAACGCCAGCAGGTGTTACGCGATATGGAAACTGAATTAGAAGCGGGAAAGTATCCTGAGCAATTCAGCCGTTGGGTTACACAACTACAAGAATTAGAATAGGGGGGTTCCTTGGATGGCATTTGAAGGTTTATCCGACCGTTTGCAGGAAACTATGAAAAAAATCAAAGGCAAAGGGAAGGTAACCGAACAAGACGTAAAAGAGATGAGTCGAGAAGTTCGTCTCGCCCTCCTTGAGGCCGATGTTAACTTTAAAGTAGTTAAAGACTTCGTTAAACGTATACGCGAACGTGCAATCGGTCAGGAGGTCATGGAAAGCTTAACCCCAGGACAGCAAGTAATCAAAGTGGTTAAAGAAGAATTAACAGATTTAATGGGCGGCGATGAAAGCAGAATTGCTGTTGCAAAACGTCCACCGACAGTCATCATGATGGTAGGTTTACAGGGTGCCGGTAAAACAACCACGACCGGAAAGCTTGCTAACCTGTTAAGGAAAAATTATAACCGTACACCGCTTCTTGCGGCGGCTGATGTTTACCGGCCTGCGGCTATTCAACAATTGCAGACGTTAGGAAAACAGCTGAGCATGCCTGTTCATGCGGAAGGAACTGAAGCTGATCCAGTTGATATTGCTAAGAATGCGATTGAAAAAGCGAAAGAAGAACACAATGATTATGTGATCATTGATACCGCTGGTCGTTTACACGTCGATGAAGGACTGATGGGTGAATTACAGAACATCAAAGAGGCCGTTCAGCCTGATGAAATTTTCCTTGTTGTTGATGCAATGACAGGACAAGACGCAGTAAACGTAGCGCAAAGCTTTGATGAACAGCTTGACGTAACAGGCGTCCTGCTTACGAAGCTTGATGGTGATACCCGTGGTGGGGCTGCCTTATCCATTAAGGCTGTGACAGGTAAACCGATAAAGTTTGCTGGTATGGGAGAGAAACTTGATCAATTAGAGGCATTCCACCCAGAACGGATGGCCTCACGTATTCTCGGTATGGGAGATATGCTGACTCTTATTGAAAAAGCTCAAACCCAAGTCGACGAAAAACAGGCAAAAGAACTAGAATCGAAGATGCGAACAGCATCCTTTACATTCGAAGATTTCCTTGACCAGATGGATCAAGTGAAGAATATGGGACCACTGGACGAACTAATCAATATGATTCCAGGAGCAAATAAAATGAAGGGATTGAAAAACGTTTCCTTCGATGATAAACAAATCGTACATGTGGAAGCGATTATTCAATCGATGACGAAGAAAGAACGCGTCGACCCTTCTGTGATGAATGCAAGTCGTAAAAAGCGAATTGCGAAAGGATCTGGAACATCAGTTTCAGAGGTCAACCGACTATTGAAACAGTTCGAGGAAATGAAGAAAATGATGAAACAAATGAGTAACACCAAGGGCAAAAAAGGTAAAGGAATGAATTTTCCTTTTATGTAATGCAAAAATCCTTTACACACAATTGAAGTTCTGCTAAAATCTAAATTTGTGTGAAACATTTAAGAAAAATATGGAGGTTGTTAAATATGGCAGTAAAAATTCGCCTAAAACGTATGGGATCTAAACGTAACCCATTTTACCGTGTAGTAGTAGCAGATTCACGTTCTCCTCGTGATGGACGTATCATTGAACAAATCGGCACATATAATCCAGTTTCTAACCCTGTAGAGGTTAAACTTGACGCTGAAAAAGCGATGGATTGGATGTCAAATGGTGCTCAGCCGAGTGATACAGTTCGTAACCTATTCTCTAAAGAAGGCATCATGAAGCAGTTCCACGAAAAGAAAAACAAATAATAAAGTAGTGGTGATATCATGAAAGCCTTAATTGAAACAATCGTCACTCCGCTTGTTGATCACCCCGAAGATATCGTTGTGGATGTAAAAGAGGAAGAACAGAAAGTTACTTATCATCTTACGGTGAATCCTGACGACGTCGGAAAAGTGATTGGTAAAAACGGAAGGATTGCTAAGGCGATTCGAACTGTCGTTTATGCGGCAGGCTCTGATTCAGAAAAACGAATCTATCTGGATATCATGTAAGAAGGGAGAGGGATAACCTTTCCCTTTTTTACCATTCAGAAAAGATTCAGAGAGGCGGAGCGACCCATGCAAATCATTCGAAAAATCCCTGTTAAACAAGTGTTGACTGAAGATAGCCGTGCCCAATTAAAGGAACGTTTCTATGAAAGGTGTACACAATTAGATAAAGAGTGCCGCCAATTAGCTTTTGAGCAAAAAAAATTAGAACGTAAATCAGGAATTTCTAAAACCGAAGTGGAACGTCGTTTCTCTAAAGAGATTAGTCGACGAAGGGATCAAATTCGATGGACGGAACATCAACTAAATCAGCTAGAAGTACTTCCAAATGGAAGTGAACTGGAAACAGACGAGGTAGAAGCTTTGATTGATGTTAATGAAGGCGATTCGTGGCAGGAATTGATTGAAGAGAGGCAGATTGTCATTCAAGATGGAAAAGTCATACGAGCGAGGTAAGGATAGACATGGAGAAACAAATGTTCAATGTCGGAAAAATAATAAATACTCATGGCATTAAAGGAGAAGTGAAAGTCCAGCGAATCACGGACTTTGAGGAACGTTTCCAACCAGGCCAGCTTTTGTATTGGGTAAATGATAATAAAGAACCTAAGGAATTAATTGTACGGTCCCATAGAGTACACAAAGGCTTCGATCTTCTAACTTTTGAAGATCATCCGTCTATTAACGAAGTGGAAAGGTATAAAAATGGGATGCTGATGGTCACGGAGGATGCACAAGAAGAGTTAGAGGAATATGAATTCTATTTTCATGAAATCATTGGCTGTACAGTGTATTTGCAAACTGGTGAAGAAATCGGCCAGGTGAAGGAAATTTTGACTCCGGGCGCCAATGACGTTTGGGTCGTCAAGCGAACAAATCAGTCAGATTTACTCGTACCCTATATTGAGCCTGTAGTGAAAAAAGTGGATCCTGAACAACAAACGATTATCATTGATCCGATAGAGGGGCTGTTAGACTAATGCATATCGATATATTGACTTTGTTTCCAGAAATGTTTGATGGGGTGTTAAATACATCTATCATGAAACGAGCCCAAGATCGAGAAGCGTTCAGCTACCGCTATGTAAATTTCAGGGATTTTACGACTAATAAACACAATAAAGTGGATGACTATCCATATGGAGGAGGAGCAGGGCTTGTCCTTACTCCACAGCCTATCTTCGATGCAATTGAAGATATAAAACAAAAGAGTGAAACACAACCAAGAGTTGTACTCATGTGTCCTCAAGGAGAACCCCATTCACAAAAGAAAGCAGAAGAATTATCTAAAGAGGACCATATCATATTTATTTGTGGCCACTATGAAGGATATGACGAGAGAATTAGACAAGAGCTTGTTACAGATGAGATCTCTCTAGGTGACTATGTCTTAACGGGTGGAGAACTAGGAACAATGGTTGTGATGGACTCTGTTATAAGACTTTTACCTGGTGTGTTAGGAAATGAACAGTCGGCTCCACAAGACTCTTTTTCAGATGGACTGCTTGAACACCCTCATTATACGAGGCCGGCGGATTTTAGAGGTCATCACGTACCGGATGTTTTACTTTCCGGAAATCACGCTAAAATAGAGGAATGGAGACATTACCAGTCTCTTAAACGGACATTCGAACGACGTCCTGATTTACTTGAGAATAGAGAGCTTTCTTCAAAGGAAAATGCTTGGATTAATGAGTGGAAAAATCGCTAAGGATCCTTGCGAAATCTAGTGGTTTATGATATATTTATCTTTGTGCTTAAACGTTCGGTTTAAGCGGAAAACGATGTTCCGCTGCCTCTTAGTAGACAAGAGCATTAGTTCAAAAGGAGTGAAACACGATGCAACAACTAATTCATGACATTACAAAAGAACAGCTTCGTACGGATCACCCAGACTTCCGTCCTGGTGACACTGTCAAAGTACACGTGAAGGTTGTCGAAGGTAACCGTGAGCGTATCCAGGTATTCGAAGGTGTTGTTATTAAGCGTCAAAATGGCGGAATTAGCGAAACATTCACTGTACGTAAGATTACTTACGGTGTAGGTGTTGAGCGTACATTCCCATTGCATTCACCACGAATTGCAAAAATTGAGCGTTCCCGCCGCGGTAAAGTCCGTCAAGCGAGACTTTACTACTTGCGTAACCTGCGCGGTAAAGCTGCTCGTATTAAAGAAATCATCTAATTTAGTTGAAAGGAGCTTGCATTTGCCAAGCTCCTTTTTTCTAATCATTGTAAGGGAATGGGGAATAGTAATGAAGAAACAGTGGTTGGATTGGATTAAAGCATTTGTTATTGCAGCGGTTTTAGCCATAATTGTACGTGTATTCCTTTTTGCTCCAGTGGTGGTAGAAGGCCCATCAATGCTACCTACCTTACATAGCGGTGATCATTTGATTGTCAGTAAAATTAACTATACTTTAGGATCTCCTGAAAGGTTTGATGTAGTCGTCTTCCATGCAACAGAAAAAAAAGATTACATAAAGCGGGTTATTGGCTTACCTGGGGATCATGTAGAATATAAAAACGATAAGCTATACATAAATGGGAAAGAAATGGAAGAACCTTTTTTAACAGAAGAAAAAGAACATGTTGAATCAGGAGAAGTAAATACCGATGATTTTACGATTGAAGAGCTTCCTGGAGGATATGAAGAGGTTCCGGAGAATCATTTCCTTGTATTAGGAGATAATCGGACAAACTCGACGGACAGTCGCATGCTTGGCGTCATTCCCGATAATCAAATCGTGGGGGAAGCTATCCTTTCTTACTGGCCATTAAATCGCATAGAACTTATCAATTAGGAGGCACCTTATGAGCATACAGTGGTTTCCAGGACACATGGCAAAGGCAAAACGAGAAGTGGCTGAGAAGCTTAAGCTCGTTGATTTCGTGATTGAGCTTGTTGATGCTCGAGCTCCTTTGTCCTCACAAAACCCAATGTTACATGAAATATTGCAAGATAAGCCAAAAATGATTGTACTAATGAAAAAAGATTTGGCCGATTCAAATGTGACAAATGAATGGATTAGTTACAATGAACAAAGAGGAACGCCATCACTCGCCATAGAAGCAAACAAAAAACAAGATATTCAAAAAGTGGTCCAGATGGCTAAGGACCTTGGAAAAGAAAAAATAGAAAAGTTAAAAGCTAAAGGTGTTAGACCACGACCTTCTCGAGCGATGATTATCGGCATTCCCAATGTAGGTAAGTCAACATTAATCAATCGCCTTGCAAACAAAAAGATGGCACAGACGGGAGATAAGCCGGGTGTTACGAAAAAACAACAGTGGATAAAAGTGAAGAAAGAGTTTGAACTTCTTGATACCCCTGGTATATTATGGCCGAAATTTGAAGAAGAAGAAGTTGGATATCGTTTGGCTTCAATAGGAACGATTAAAGATCAAATTCTTCCAAAAGAGGATGTGGCCGCTTACGTTTTAGATTATTTACAAAATCATTACCCTTCGCTTCTAGGAGCAAGGTTTGGCTTTGAGAGCTATAATGATATTATGGAAGCTTTCGAAACAATCGGAAAAAAACGTGGTTGTCTTGAAAGTGGCGGGCATGTTAATTTTGAAAAAGTTTCTGATGTGATTTTGCAAGATTTACGCACAGGAAAGCTCGGCTTAATCAGCTTGGAACGGCCATAAAAAATTACTAAACAAGCGCAATGTGGATTACCCACTTTGCGTTTTTTCATGGTGTCTTATTATGGATGAAGCTGTCTAATGGTTCATTCCAATAAATAGCAGTTATCTTGAAGACTAGATTTCGAGGTACTGTGAAGTTTCCGTTGCCCTAAGCGGAATTTGGAGGTCCGAGAAATCACTCGCTTTCCGTGGGCATGTGCTGAGCCTCCTCGAGCTAAAGCTTACCGGGGTCTCACCTATCATGTTCATCCCACAGGAGTCTCGCGATTTCTCGGACCTCCTTACGGGTGTTGGGATAAACGGAAACGTTATTAGTACCGAAAATCTTTCTGTAATTTAGGAAATCAGAGCCTCCCTACTCCAAATATGGTAACGGCCCCAGTAAGTCTCGAAACTGAGTCTTCAGGAGGCTTTAATGGAAGCAAATAGCATTTGTGTTAAAGATTATTTACAAGTGTCATAAATAAAAGTTTTTTATGGTAATTACATAACGAACGATTTGGGTGAATTTAAAAATATACGGGGAGATAAACAGATGACCAGAATGATGACAATAACAGAAATAAAAAAGAAAATGAAACAAGCAGAACTTTCTCACAAGGAAATTGAACATTTGAGAAATGATGCAAGAAAAGGTGTTCAGAAGCTGATTAGTCAATATGATTCCATCCAAATGAAGCAAGCAAAATTAAAAAAACAATACGATGAAATGATGGCCTACGAAAAGGAGAATTACTATAAGGGGAAAGCTTTTATTGCAGGAATTGATGAAGCAGGACGAGGCCCGCTGGCTGGTCCAGTAGTAGCGGCAGCCGTCATTTTGCCAGAAGATTTTTATTTAGAAGGGCTTAATGATTCCAAAAAGTTGTCTCTAGATCAACGAGAACAATTTTTTAAAGAAATATTAAATAGTGCTGATACGGGAAGAGGCATTGTAACTAGTGAAGAAATTGATCGATTGAATATATATCAGGCGACAAAACTAGCCATGAAACGAGCAGTGAATGACCTTTTTCAATCACCAGATCACTTGCTTATTGATGCGGTGACTCTCGATGATTTACCATTAACTCAAACAAATATTGTAAAAGGAGATCAAAAGAGCGTATCGATCGCGGCTGCTAGTGTTATAGCCAAGGTAATACGAGACCGAATGATGGCTGATCTTCATAGCAAATATCCTATGTATCAGTTTGTCTCCAATCAAGGTTATGGAACGAAAGAGCATTTAAAAGCTTTAGAAACTCATGGCCCGTCGCCGTATCATCGAAGAAGCTTTGCTCCAGTAAGAGATTTAATAAACAAGGGTGGGTAAAGAGGAAAAGCTCTGAATACGAATTATCGATTTTGCAGCATGTGTCTCTTGCAGAACTTCTGGCAGGACTGAAAATTAATGACCAAATTCCAGAGTCATTTTGCCATATGATTGCTCTATATTTCATATAGCAAAGTTTAAAAGAGGGGGATTATAACTCCCACATTATAGTTTACATAATAAAAAACTCGTCAATCTGTTGAATTTTTCGACAGATATCTGCCCTTAGTATGGACAATTGATAACGTTTTTTTATACAATGAACATGCAGTGAAAATTGATGGGAGGATGAAACATGAACATTCACGAGTATCAAGGAAAACAAATCATGCGTGATTTTGGCGTATCTGTGCCAAATGGCCACGTCGCATATACCGTAGATGAAGCTGTTGAAGCAGCTGAGAAATTAGGTAGCGATGTAACAGTCGTCAAAGCGCAAATCCATGCAGGCGGACGTGGGAAAGCCGGTGGAGTAAAAATTGCGAAGAATCTTGATGAAGTGCGTACATACGCTGATGAGATACTAGGAAAGACACTTGTAACCCATCAGACTGGTCCAGAAGGCAAAGAAGTAAAGCGCTTACTCATTGAAGAAGGTTGCGACATTCAAAGTGAATACTATGTTGGACTTGTGCTGGATCGTGCGACAAGTAAAGTTACAATGATGGCATCTGAAGAGGGCGGTACAGAAATCGAAGAAGTAGCCGCGGAAACTCCTGAGAAAATCTTTAAAGAAGTAATCGATCCGGTTACTGGCTTAACACCTTTCCAGGCGCGCCGTCTTGCCTTTAATATCAATATTCCAAAAGAGGCTTTGGGTAAAGCCGTTAAATTTATGCTTGGACTTTATGACGTTTTCGTGAAAAAGGATTGCTCTGTAGCTGAGATCAACCCTCTAGTTACAACAGGAGACGGCGATGTCCTTGCGCTTGATTCTAAGCTGAATTTTGACGATAACGCTTTATTCCGTCAAAAAGACATCTCCGAACTTCGTGATTTAGACGAAGAGGATCCAAAAGAAGTAGAAGCGTCCAAGTATGACCTAAGCTACATTGCACTTGATGGTAACATTGGCTGCATGGTTAATGGAGCTGGCTTGGCAATGGCGACTATGGATACAATCAAACACTATAATGGTGATCCTGCTAACTTCCTTGATGTTGGTGGTGGTGCAACAGCCGAAAAAGTTACGGAAGCTTTCAAAATTATTCTTTCTGATGATAACGTTAAAGGTATTTTTGTAAACATCTTCGGAGGTATTATGAAGTGTGATGTCATTGCCGAAGGTGTTGTTGAAGCTACGAAGCAAATTGGCTTGACACTTCCGTTAGTCGTCCGTTTAGAAGGCACGAATGTAGAACAAGGTAAGAAGATCCTGGACGATTCCGGATTAAATATCACCTCTGCGGATTCTATGGCAGAAGGCGCTCAAAAAATCGTAGAACTAGTCAAGTAAGAAAGGCGGGGAAATCAGATGAGTGTATATATTAACAAAGACACAAAAGTTATTGTTCAAGGAATTACGGGCTCTACAGCTCTTTTCCATACAAAACAAATGGTTGAATACGGTACACAGATCGTCGGAGGGGTAACTCCTGGTAAAGGCGGTACAGAAGTCGAAGGAATTCCTGTTTTTAATACCGTACAGGAAGCTGTTGAGAAGACAGGCGCGAATGCATCTGTCATTTATGTACCCGCTCCATTTGCAGCTGATGCAATTATGGAAGCTACGGATGCTGAGCTTGACCTTGCTATTTGTATCACAGAGCACATTCCTGTTCTTGATATGGTAAAAGTAAAACGCTTTATGGAAGGCAAGAAAACGCGTCTAGTGGGGCCGAACTGTCCTGGAGTCATCACTCCTGACCAGTGTAAGATTGGCATTATGCCTGGTTATATTCATAAAAAAGGGCATGTAGGTGTAGTATCACGTTCTGGGACCTTGACTTATGAAGCTGTGCACCAGCTTTCTGAAGCTGGAATTGGTCAGTCTACCGCCGTAGGTATCGGTGGAGATCCTGTTAATGGTACGGATTTCATCGACGTTCTAAAAGCATTCAATGAAGATGAAGATACAGAAGCTGTTATAATGATTGGTGAAATCGGAGGTACTGCTGAGGAAGAAGCGGCTGAATGGGTAAAAGAGAATATGAATAAACCAGTCGTAGGATTTATCGGTGGTCGTACAGCTCCTCCTGGAAAACGAATGGGCCACGCAGGTGCCATCATTTCTGGTGGTAAAGGAACGGCTGATGAAAAAATTCGTGTGATGAACGAATGCGGTATTGAAGTAGCTGAAACGCCTTCTGTAATGGGAGAAACGCTCATTAATGTATTAAAGAGTGAAGGTCTTTTTGATAAATGTAAAACCCACTAAGTATCTCAAAATACCATATAAAATGGCGGATAGCCGTGCCTGTTATGGGCACGGTTTTCCCTCTTTGGAAAGAGGTAAGTTATGAATAGAAGACGAGAAAATTTAATACGGCTACACTCCTCCCCTAATGTTACACGAACATTGATTCGAAAGCTTCTCCAGGTAGACCCTCACTTATATTCCCCCTTTACTTTGTCCCCCAGATCCTTCTCCCTAATAGCAAAGATTAAAGAGTCAAGAGCAGCAGCCATCCAGAATTATATCAATGACTATAATATAATGAAGAAACTCGACACTGATTTGCAAAAAATACACTGTTTAACTATATTCGACAACAACTATCCTTCCCTTCTAAGGTCGATCCCCGATCCGCCTCTTGTCTTATATGCGATTGGTAATCTGATGCTTCTTGAACACCCTTTATCTTTAAGCGTAGTCGGTACGAGGAAGCCTTCCTCTTACGCTTACCCATCTATGAAAAAAATTCTTTCCCCACTCATTCAGCAAGGTTTTACGATAGTCAGCGGAATGGCAAAGGGCGTTGACCAATTTGCTCATCATTTGGCGTTAGCCTACAATGGTGCTACGATTGCTATTCTAGGATCAGGCTTTCATCATATTTATCCTACGAATGACATAGCCTTGTATCAACGATTGGTTAGCGAGCATTTGGTATTAAGTGAGTACCCTCCTGACCGTCCGCCAAAAAAATTTCATTTTCCAGAACGAAACCGAATTATTTCTGGACTGACCAGTGGGACCTTTGTTGTTGAAGCAAGAGTAAAGAGTGGATCGCTAATTACAGTTGATCAGGCATTAGAGCAAGGAAAAGATGTTTATGCCATGCCTGGTATGCCTGGAAATCCTATGAGTGAAGGATGCCATAAGATGATCAATGATGGGGCGAAATTAGTACATTCGCATCACGATATTTTAGAAGATTGGGAAGAAAAGATTTGAATAAAATGTTTCAAAAGTGTTAAAGTCTAGATTAGTAATTGGAAAAAATACCCGCAACAATGTAGTTATGATGTTTGACAAACGGTTTCATTGTATTTAATAATAGGGAAGATTTATTTTATGAAGGTAATGATATAAAAAAGAAAACAACCTCTATGGGAGGAACCTACATGGCAGATTATCTTGTAATCGTCGAATCTCCTGCGAAAGCAAAAACGATCGAACGATATCTTGGAAAAAAATATAAAGTGAAAGCATCACTAGGACATGTCCGTGACTTGCCAAAAAGTCAAATGGGTGTCGATGTTGAAAAAGAATTTGAACCGAAGTATATTACGATCCGAGGAAAAGGACCCGTATTAAAAGAATTAAAAACTGCAGCTAAAAAAGCCAAACGCGTTTATCTCGCGGCCGACCCCGATAGGGAAGGGGAGGCGATCGCCTGGCATTTGGCACACAGTCTTGATATAGACGATCGTTCCGAATGTCGTGTTGTTTTTAATGAAATTACGAAAGAAGCCATCAAGAATTCTTTCAAACAGCCAAGGAAAATTAATTCAAATCTCGTAGATGCCCAACAGGCACGGCGTGTGTTGGACCGTCTTGTCGGTTACAACATCAGTCCAATTCTATGGAAAAAAGTTAAAAAAGGATTATCAGCTGGTCGTGTCCAATCGGTGGCTGTTAAGATCATCATTGATCGTGAAAACGAAATCAAAAATTTCGTACCAGAAGAGTATTGGACAATTGAAGCTGATTTTCTAAAGGATAAAGAGAAGTTCGAAGGCTCTTTTTATGGCGTTGAGGGTAAAAAGCAGGATCTTAAGACAGAGGATGACGTCAAAGCTATCCAACAACGTATGAAAGGAAAAGAATTCTCTGTAGATAAAGTGAACAAACGGGAAAGAAAACGAAATCCTTCCTTACCTTTTACAACTTCATCTTTACAGCAGGAAGCTGCTCGAAAGCTGAACTTCAGGGCTAAGAAAACCATGATGATTGCTCAGCAGCTTTACGAGGGAATCGATTTAGGTGGAAAACAAGGGATTACCGGTTTGATTACGTATATGCGTACAGACTCTACACGTTTATCTAATTCTGCTAAAGCAGATGCAAAACAGTATATCGAAAATAATTTCGGTAAAGAGTATTTAGGCTTCAGGAAAGATGCTAAGAAACAAGAAGGAGCTCAGGATGCTCACGAAGCGATTCGTCCAACAGGTGCTGAGAGAGATCCTAAAGCGATGAAGAGCATACTATCAAGGGACCAGTATCGTTTATACAAACTGGTTTGGGACCGATTCATTGCAAGTCAGATGGCACCAGCTGTCCTTGATACAATGACCGTTCATTTGTATAACGAGGGGGTAGAATTCCGAGCTACTGGCTCTGAAGTAAAATTTAAAGGGTTCATGAAAGTGTATATTGAAGGTAGAGATGACAATAAAAAAGAAAAAGACAAGCTTCTGCCTCATTTAGAAGAAGGCATGAAGGTTAAGGCTGAAGAAATCAAACCAAATCAGCACTTTACTCAGCCGCCTCCAAGATATACAGAGGCCAGACTTGTAAAAACACTGGAAGAGTTAGGCATTGGCCGTCCATCCACATATGCTCCTACGCTGGACACCATTCAGCGACGAGGATATGTAGCTCTAGACAATAAGCGTTTCGTTCCAACGGAGCTGGGAGAAATAGTATTAGAACAGCTGAAAGACTATTTCCCAGAGATTATAGATGTTGACTTTACGAAAGAAATGGAAGACGACCTTGATGCTATTGAAGAAGGGAAAGAAGAATGGGTTTCAATTATCAGCGACTTTTATAAAGATTTTGAACCACGCTTATCGAAAGCGGAGAAAGAGATGGAAGAAATTGAAATTAAGGATGAGCCTGCAGGGATTGATTGTGAAAAATGCGGCCATGAGATGGTCTATAAAATGGGGCGCTACGGCAAATTCCTTGCATGCTCGAATTTCCCCGACTGTAGAAATACAAAACCGATCTTGAAGAAAGTAGGGGTCACTTGTCCGAAGTGTAATGAGGGCGAAGTAGTTGAAAGAAAAAGTAAGAAAAATCGCAAGTTCTTCGGATGCGAGCGATATCCTGAATGTGATTTCATTTCATGGGACAAACCAATCAGTCGTCCTTGTCCGAAATGTGAATCTTTACTTGTTGAGAAAAAGTCCAAAAAAGGGACACAGATTCAATGTACCAATTGCGATTACAAAGAAGAACCTCAATCGTAATCTGTAGTTATAAAAGAAGGAGCCACTGACTAACCTAATAGTCAGTGGCTCCTTTTATGATGAATAGATATGAATTGACACATTTCGACAAGACCGCTATAATTACGCTTTGGTAAGTCTACATACTTGACAGTTCATGGAAATGAAATTGAAACAAATAGTTTGTAAATACTCAATAGAGAATAAAAACATTACATGATTAATGTTTACGCTTGGAAACAATTCAGAATTTTGTTACATTTTAATTAAATTCATTGTCGTACGAATCTGAAATGTGATAAAATTTAAACGCCTTTGTGAGGTGAAACATGGAAAAACAATTGGCAGCACTTCAGCAATCGTTTATCGAATATCTAAAAATAGAAAAAAATGCTTCTCCTTTGACTGTTGAAAACTATAAGAAGGATATTGAAGTATTTAGTGATTTTTTAAATGCCGAAGGGTTATCCATTACCGAGTGTGAATACTCTACGATTCGTATCTTTTTATCTCGTTTGTATGAAGCGGAGCTTTCTAGAAGAACGGTATCTAGAAAGGTTTCCAGCCTTCGAAGCTTTTTTAGGTTCTTAGATCGAGAAGAAATCATCAAGTCTAATCCCTTTGTGAATGTTTCACTCCCTAAAGAGAGCCGGATGATCCCTGATTTTTTCTATGAAGAAGAGATAAAGCAACTTTTTACAGTCAGCGATTTATCTGATCCTCTAGGTCAGAGAAATCAAGCAATTATCGAATTGCTTTACGGGACAGGAATCCGGGTAAGTGAGTGCACAAAAATAGAGCTTGGGGACATTGATTTTTCTTTAACAACTCTGCTTGTGCATGGAAAGGGGCGAAAAGAAAGGTATGTACCTTTCGGTCAATTCGCTTCCCGGGCGTTATCTAGATATATAGAGCAAGGTAGGAAGCAGCTTGCAGCAAAAAGCAAACAGCAGACAGCTAATCTTTTCTTAAACGCAAGAGGTGGGCCTCTAACAGCCAGAGGCGTACGGTTAATTCTAGATAAGATGGTAAAAGAAGCTGCCTTGACAGTGGATATCCATCCGCATAAACTTAGACACTCGTTTGCGACCCATTTACTGAACGCAGGTGCTGATCTTCGTTCTGTTCAAGAATTGCTGGGTCATGAACACCTTTCATCGACACAAGTCTATACACACGTTACCAAAGATCGGCTCCGGAATGTCTATATGAATAGCCATCCAAGAGCTAATAAATGAGGTGAAATGATGGAACAACAATTTCATGCAACAACTATTTTTGCTGTACAACACAATGGCCAAAGCGCCATGAGTGGTGACGGCCAGGTGACTCTTGGAAACCAGGTTGTCATGAAGCATAAAGCACAGAAAGTCCGCCGGCTCTTCAATGGTCAAATACTGGCTGGATTTGCAGGTTCTGTTGCCGATGCATTCACCCTGTTTGAAAAGTTTGAAGGTAAACTGGAAACGTTTGATGGAAATCTTGCGAGAGCATCAGTTGAACTGGCTAAAGAATGGCGCAGTGATCGTGTTCTTCGTAAATTAGAAGCGATGTTGATTGTCATGAATAATGAGAAAATGTTTTTAGTTTCCGGTACTGGGGAAGTGATAGAACCGGATGATGGAATTCTCGCAATCGGTTCAGGAGGGAATTTCGCCTTAAGTGCTGGAAGAGCGTTGAAGAGATATTCTCCAGAACAGACAGCTGAACAGATTGCAAAAGCAGCGTTAGAGATTGCAGGAGAGATTTGTGTATTTACAAATGACCAAATCATTCTAGAGGTTCTCGAATAAGGAGGGCGTTTTTATGTCACTGAACTTAACACCGAAGCAAATTGTAGAGAAACTAGATCAATATATTATCGGTCAAAACAGTGCGAAAAGATCGGTAGCGATTGCGCTTAGAAATCGATACAGACGTATGCAGCTGCAGGATGAAATCAGAGATGAAATAGTTCCAAAAAATATTCTTATGATGGGGCCAACTGGTGTAGGTAAAACAGAAATTGCACGTAGGCTGGCAAAATTGGTCGGTGCACCTTTTGTTAAGGTTGAGGCTACCAAATTTACTGAAGTCGGCTATGTAGGACGTGATGTAGAGTCTATGGTGCGTGATCTCGTTGAAATGGCCGTCAGAATGGTAAAAGAAGAAAAAATGGAGTCTGTGAAAGATCGAGCACAAGAACAAGCAAATAAGCGGCTTGTAAAACTATTAGTTCCTTCAAAGAAAAAGCAGGCAAATAACTTTAAAAACCCTCTTGAAATGTTTTTTAATCAGGGGGCACAGCAAGATAATGAACCAAAACAAGATAACGAGGAAGCAGAATTAGAAACAAAGAGAAGCCGTATCCGACATCAATTGGATATGGGTGAACTAGAAGACCGAATGGTGACCATTGAAGTAGAAGAGTCACAGTCATCGATGTTTGACATGCTCCAGGGTTCAGGAATGGAACAAATGGGAATGAACATGCAAGATGCATTCAGTCAGTTCATGCCTAAAAAGAAAAAAAAGCGAAGATTACCCGTTTCTGAAGCACGTAAAGTATTAACCCAGGAAGAGGCGAGCAAACTTGTCGATATGGATGAAGTAGGCCAGGAGGCTGTTGAAAAAGTAGAACAGGCCGGCATGATCTTTATTGACGAGATCGATAAAGTTGCTGCAAAAGGTGACAACCAGGCGAATGTTTCACGTGAAGGCGTTCAGCGTGATATCTTGCCGATCGTTGAAGGATCAACAGTAGTTACAAAATACGGGCCTGTTTCTACCGATCATATTCTATTCATTGCTGCAGGTGCTTTTCATATGGCAAAGCCTTCGGATTTAATTCCTGAACTGCAAGGTCGTTTTCCGATTAGAGTAGAATTGAATAAGCTCACTGTAGATGATTTCAGAAACATTTTAGTAGAGCCTTCTAACGCCCTTTTAAAGCAATATAAGGCACTTCTTGAAGTTGAAGGTATAAAGGTGGAATTTTCTGACGATGCTATTACTAGACTCGCAGAAATTGCTCAGGAAGTGAATCAGGAAACAGACAATATCGGAGCAAGACGTTTACACACGATATTAGAAAAGCTTTTGGAAGACCTCTCCTTTGAAGCACCTGATGTCATGATGGAAAAAATAGAAATAACACCGCAATACGTAGACAGCAAACTATCTTCTATTGTAAAAAATAAAGATCTAAGTAGATTCATTTTATAATCAAAAGGAGGAAACACACATGAAATTGTTGGATCGAACAAGAAGAATTAACGCAATGCTTCAAAAAACTACGGGGAAATCAGTCGACTTTAACGATATGTCAGCTACACTTCGTGACGTGATCGAAGCAAACACTTTCGTATTAAGCCGCAGAGGAAAACTATTAGGATTTGCTATCAATCAGGAAATTGAAAATGAGCGTATGAAAGCGATGCTATCTGAGCGTCAATTCCCTCAAGAATATACCGAGAACCTTTTCAATATTAAGGAAACTACGCCGGATATTGACATCAACAGTGAATATACCGCATTTCCTGTTGAAAACCGTGAATTATTTGAGAATGGACTTACTACGATCGTTCCAATCATTGGAGGCGGGCAGCGACTAGGAACATTGATTCTTAGTCGTCTGGATAGTAGTTTCAATGACGACGATCTACTGCTAGCTGAATATGGTGCTACGGTTGTTGGAATGGAAATTCTTCACGAGAAAACTGAAGAAATTGAACAGGAAGCACGCAGTAAAGCAGTTGTTCAGATGGCGATCAGTTCGCTTTCTTACAGTGAATTAGAAGCGATCGAGCACATATTCGAAGAGCTTGAAGGCAATGAAGGTTTGCTTGTTGCAAGTAAAGTCGCAGACCGTGTAGGAATCACTCGTTCTGTAATCGTTAATGCCTTGAGAAAACTTGAAAGTGCTGGAGTAATCGAATCACGATCACTTGGCATGAAAGGTACTTACATCAAAGTCCTTAATAATAACTTTTTACTTGAGCTGCAAAAGCTCCGTACGAACTAAATAATACAACAAACAAAGAGCCGCTGTGATGAGAATATCGCAGCGGCTCTTTGTTTGTTGTATTATCCATGAAACAAGTAAAACTTATCATATCCAATTATATAACCTATAACCTACTTAATCCTGAAAACTCTAGGGGAAAGCTATGCAATAATGCAAATTCGAATAATGGTAAAACAAGTAAAGTAATAAAGAAGAATGTCCTAGCTCTTTAGGACTCTTTATAATGTAATCGTAAAAATACAGGAGTTAAAGTAGACAGATGTATACAAATTTTTTTACAATTAATTTTGCTAGACTGGAAAATTGTCGAAAAGAAGGGGGGAATATGTCATTGGTCAGCACTACGTTCCCACGCTGGTTTGAGGATCGAATGAACGGGAAATTTTGCAGTCAGATATCTTTGATAAAAGGGGTGCTTATTGCACAGAGTGAGAATGGATGTAGCATCTTCTAATATAGCCAATGAAAACTCACCACAGGCATTTACTTAACGAAAAAAGAGAATGGGAACCTTTAGGAGGAAAATGGTTGTGTGCCGATCAGAGGCTAAATCTTTCAAATCATATCTTCATTCGACTCTATTTCTACTTCCTCGAGTGGAGTAAAGGCTGTGAAAATTGTTGAAGGTAAAAAGCCATTTAAGCTAGTCTTCAATCCTTCTCATTAGATACAAACGTAGAAGGTTATGGAAAAGCGCCCAATCTCGACCCGCTACAGGAAATAGTCGATCAGATGATTGCAACTTGACTTACAAGGCGAATTTAACTTGATTGACCGCTTCAAAGAGTATCTGATGAAAGCTTTGGAAATTGGTAGATAAAAAACAGGAGAATGAACAATACCTGAAGTTAATACGAATGTGAATCCAGCGAGCAATTTCTGCAAACTTCCCCACATCTAATAATCAATATCATGTTCCCCTGGTAATGCCTAACTAAAATTTGCTGAAAAGCTTAATAAATTATAAAAGCATCAAAATAAACCTAAACATGACTCAAGAAATGGCATGAGGTCGGTAATTTACATAATTTGATGATTCTCTCACAAAAAGCGAGCATAACTATGAAGGCTACTGTTGAGATACAAAATGAAGTGTTTGAAGCTTTTAAAGAAATACTAAGAATACAAATTTAATTCTCAGCTATTTCATATCTATACTATTCTCTTAAGTCGAGCGTTTTTAGGGGGCATTTATGAAAGACAAATTTTTTACATATCCATCACTTGTCTAAGAAAAGAATGGTCTATGAATGTTAATGTCAGATCACTATTTTAACTTAGAGATTAGCAATGAAATAAAAAATACTATTATGCAGGGGGGGCTTATGGCAATTTCTTTATCTCCTCAGGAAAAACAATTGTGGAAGCTATGGACGGCCAGTCAAGACAGTGAAGCAGCAAACCAATTGATTCAGTGTTATGACTATCTGGTAAGCTATCATGTACAGAGGATATCTGCCCATCTACCTAAAAGTGTGAGTAAAGATGATGTAAGAAGCCTTGGTATGCTTGGTTTATTCGATGCACTGAAAAAGTTTGATTTAGATAGAGATCTGAAGTTTGATACCTACGCTTCTTTTAGAATAAAGGGCACCATTATAGATGGGTTACGAAAGGAAGACTGGCTCCCTCGCTCGGTAAGAGACAAATCTAAGAAAATAGAACAATCTGCTCTACGGCTAGAACAGCAGTTACAAAGGCCACCAACATCTTCAGAAATCGCACATTATCTAAATGTAGAAAAAGAAGAAGTGGAAGAAGTGGTTAAAGATTCTTTATTCGCTAAGGTGTTATCTATGGAAGATAAATCAAAAGACGGGAGAGACGACCATAAAGAAGGGATCGGTTATTCCCTCCCTGATTATCAAACCCCTACACCTGCTGACGCAGTAATTAAAAAGGAAAACTTTGAGGAACTTGCCTCGCAAATACAGAAGTTGAACGATAAGGAACAAATGGTAATCAGATTATTTTACGATGAAGAACTCACCCTTACGGAGATCGGCCAAATATTGGATTTTACGACATCACGAATTTCTCAAATTCACGCAAAAGCTATTTTTAAGCTGAAAACCTCTCTTAAAGAAATCGTTCAGATGTAACAAATTTTATTGCATTCAAAAAAATTAATTATGAAAAAACGGATTATCTATTGAAAAAATTGTAAGAGAACTAGACAAAGAAAAAACAGAGGTGGAACTACTTCTTAAATTTAACTCAAAAAAATAGTGAAAGAACTTGAATGAAGCGCATGGTTATGGTATATTTACTGTCGGTGTCAATACACACGCCTTTGGATTCTTCTATAGGTTGCTCTAGTAAAGAGTTTGTAGAGGAAAATGATAAGGGCGGAGGATACTAAAATAAACCAAACAGGAGGAACTATAATGTCTGTAATTTCTATGAAACAGCTATTAGAAGCTGGTGTTCACTTTGGACACCAAACCCGTCGCTGGAATCCGAAGATGAAGAAGTATATCTTCACAGAGCGTAACGGAATTTACATCATCGACCTTCAAAAAACAGTTAAAAAGGTTGATGAAGCCTTTAACTACGTGAAAGATGTCGCTGCAAACGGCGGTAACATTCTTTTTGTAGGAACGAAGAAGCAAGCACAGGACACTGTCCGTGATGAAGCTACTCGTTGTGGCATGTACTACATCAACCAGCGTTGGTTGGGTGGAACACTTACTAACTTTGAAACGATCCGTAAGCGTATCAATCGTCTAAAAGATATTGAGCGCATGGAAGAAGACGGTACTTTCGACGTACTTCCTAAAAAAGAAGTTGTCGACATGCTTAAAGAAAAAGATCGTCTTGTTAAATTCCTAGGCGGAATCAAAGAAATGAATACTCTTCCAGATGCAATGTTTGTCATTGACCCTCGTAAAGAGCGCATTGCAATTGCTGAAGCACACAAACTAAACATTCCAGTAGTAGGAATCGTCGATACAAACTGTGATCCTGATGAAATCGATTATGTGATCCCAGCGAACGACGATGCAATCCGTGCTGTTAAATTGTTAACATCTAAAATGGCAGACGCTGTACTTGAAGCAAAACAAGGTGAAGAAACTGAAACAACTGAAGAAGCTGAAGTAGAGGCTGCTACTGAGTAAGATGACTTTTAAAGGTGATAAGGGGGTATACCTTTTATCACCTTTTTTAAAAACGAAAAGCTTTCAGAGAACTGCTTCTCCTGTTCTCTTTGGGCTAATCTTCACACATTCGTTTATTTAACAAGGAGGCTTTAAAATGGCTGTAAACGCTAAAATGGTAAAAGAACTTCGTGAAAAAACTGGTGCTGGAATGATGGACTGTAAAAAAGCACTGACTGAAACTGATGGAGACATGGAAAAAGCTGTTGACTGGCTTCGTGAGAAAGGAATCTCTAAAGCACAGAAGAAAGCTGACCGTATTGCTGCGGAAGGTTCTGCTGCAATTGAAATCTCCGGTAACACAGCTGTACTTTTTGAAGTGAACTGTGAAACTGACTTCGTTACAAAGAACGATCAGTTTAAAGCACTTCTTAAAGAGTTGGGTGAGCATCTTGTTTCCCAGAAACCAGCAACTGTTGAAGAAGCGCTTGAACAAAAACTTCATGGCGAAGGCGAAGTTCTAAGCAGCTATATCACAGACATCGTCGCGAAAATCGGAGAGAAAATTTCTCTTCGCCGCTTCGTAATCAAAGAGAAAACAGACAACGACGCTTTTGGTGCTTACCTTCACATGGGTGGTAACATCGGAGTCCTTACAGTACTAGAAGGTTCTACTGACGAGCAAGCAGCTAAAGATGTTGCTATGCACGTAGCAGCCGTTAACCCTCGATATGTATCTAGTGATGAAATTCCTGAAGAAGAAGCAAACGCAGAGCGCGAAATGCTTAAGACTCAAGCGATGAATGAAGGAAAACCTGAAAACATCGTTGAAAAAATGGTAGAAGGTCGTATGAATAAGTTTTACGAAGAAGTTTGCTTGCTGCAACAAAGTTTCGTAAAAGACCCAGACCAAAAAGTGAAGAAATTCGTTGAGTCTAAAGGTGGAACAATCACTGGATTCAGCCGTTTCGAAGTTGGCGAAGGCATGGAAAAACGTGAAGAAAACTTCGCTGATGAAGTAATGAACCAAGTTAAAAAATAATGATGGTTTGGTATAGGGGACACCACGTGCGTGTTCCCTATTTTCAAAAATGATGCTACATAGCACACTTTACAACTAGTAGCAGGACTACACAGCAAACACACGGGAGGTTACTATGACTACTGCTCGCTATCGTCGAATTGTACTGAAACTAAGTGGTGAAGCCTTAAGTGGTGAAGCTGGTTTCGGACTAGAACCAAGTATTATCCAATCTGTTTCACGCCAAGTAAAAGAAGTTGCCGAACTCGGTGTTGAAGTTGCCGTAGTTGTCGGAGGCGGCAATATTTGGCGAGGAAAAGTTGGAAGCGAAATGGGAATGGATCGGGCTAACGCCGATTATATGGGAATGTTAGCTACCGTAATGAACTCTCTGGCACTCCAGGACAGTTTAGAAAACCAGGGCATTCCAACCCGTGTTCAAACCTCTATAGAGATGAGACAAGTAGCAGAACCATACATTCGTAGGAAAGCTATTCGCCATTTAGAAAAGAAACGCGTTGTTATCTTCGCAGCGGGTACGGGGAATCCGTATTTCTCTACAGATACAACTGCTGCACTGAGAGCGGCTGAAATAGAAGCCGATGTCATTCTTATGGCGAAAAACAATGTGGATGGTGTTTATACGGATGATCCTAAGATCAATGAAGACGCTAAGAAATATGACCAACTTTCCTACATGGAAGTTTTAAATGAAGGATTAGGTGTCATGGATTCAACTGCATCTTCATTATGTATGGACAACGACATTGATTTATTGGTATTCTCTATTACAGAAGAAGGTAATATCAAAAAGGCCGTAATGGGCGAAAATATTGGAACCATTGTAAGGGGGAAATAATCATGTCTGATGCCGTGATTAATGAAACAAAACAACAAATGGAACAAGCTGTTCAAGCTTTTTCTCGTCAGCTTGCTACTGTAAGAGCAGGTCGCGCTAATCCTTCTATTTTGGATAATGTTTATGTGGATTATTATGGTGCTGCTACACCTCTCAATCAGCTTGCGCAAGTAGGGGCTCCTGAACCTCGTCTACTTGTCATCACGCCATATGATAAATCTGCGATCGCTGAGATCGAGAAAGCCATTCAAAAGGCTGATTTAGGTCTTTCACCATCCAGCGATGGAAATGTAGTGCGTATAAACATCCCTGCGTTGACTGAAGAACGTCGTAAAGACCTTTCTAAAGTAGTTGGCCGTTATTCTGAAGAAGCTAAAGTTCAAGTTCGTAACATCCGTCGTGATTCTAATGATCGTCTAAAAAAACTAGAAAAAAACGGGGAAATGACGGAAGATGATTTGAAGTCTTATCTTGAAGACGTTCAAAAGGCTACAGATGAGCATGTGGATAAGATCGACAAGCTTGCTAAAGCAAAAGAAGAAGAAATAATGGAAGTGTAATACGAAGAAGAACGATATGCCATAAGGTGTATAAAGCCGCGCTGTAGATGTTTGGCAGCGCGGCTTTTTATTTGCGAGTTGTATTCAAGAGTTTTAACCTTTCTCAATCTTTTAGACTCTATTGTTCCAACTATTGAAAAAGAGTCACACATCGGACATTATTTGGGCCTGCAGGTGGCAGGTTTGCCAAAATTTACTATGCTTTTCGTAATCATATTTACCTCTTTATGTAGGTGTGGGCATGTTGTAGGATTATAGTATATAATAGAAAGATGGAAGAAACGGACTGGAGGATTGAACATGCCAATCAAGTTTCCATTTACTAAAAACAAAAAACAGACATCATCGCAGCCTCTAGGCCTAGATTTTAATCATCTGCCAGAACACGTAGCGATTATTATGGACGGAAATGGACGATGGGCAAAAAATCGTGGGATGCCAAGGATCGCAGGTCATAAAGAAGGCATGAGTGTTGTCAAAAAAGTCGTGAGACACGCATCAGATATAGGACTAAAAGTTCTCACTTTGTATGCTTTCTCAACAGAAAATTGGAAACGTCCAAAAAATGAGGTAGACTTTTTAATGAAGCTGCCTGTCGATTTTTTAAATACATATTTGCCAGAACTCATTGAAAAAAATGTTCAAGTGCAAACCATCGGAGATTTTGAAGTGCTGCCACAGCACACTCAAAAAGCAGTAAATGAAGCTATTGAACGAACAAGAGATAACGATGGTCTTGTTTTAAATTTTGCTTTGAACTATGGAAGTCGCTTTGAAATGGTCAATGCAGTGAAGCAAATAGCCTCAAAAGTCAAACAGGGTGAACTCAATCCAGAGGAAATTAATGAAGATCTTTTTTCATCAGAGCTCTATACGAAAGATCTTATCGAGCCGGATTTGTTGATTCGGACAAGTGGTGAACAACGCCTGAGTAATTTTTTGCTATGGCAGCTGGCCTATGCCGAATTTTGGTTCACGGAAGTATACTGGCCGGATTTCGACGAAGGTCTTTTTGAGAAAGCACTGTACGACTATCAAAACCGTAAACGACGTTATGGTGGAGTGTAAGGGTGAAAGGATATGAAACAAAGGACAATAACCGCCGTAGTAGCGGCATTAATTTTTATACCTATTATTGTATCTGGAGGGTGGTTTTTTAAGCTCTTCGTTTACGTAATTGCGAGTATTGCTCTATTAGAATTGGTTAGAATGAAAAAAATCTCACGTTATTCTGTAGCTTCAGGTCTAGGCCTTTTACTTATGTGGGCCTTGATGTTTCCATACAAAGACCTCGCAGAGTATGGCATAGTAACTGAAAATTTGATTACTAAGTCCGAAATCACATTGCTGGCTGTACTAGTATTGCTCAGTTACACCGTTCTTGTTAAGAACCGCTTCACTTTCGATGATGCCGGTTTTTTACTAATATCTACGATCTATATTGGGATGGGTTTTCACTATTTAATCGAAACCCGAGTAGCTGAACAAGGTCTTAAATACTTGTTTTTCGCTCTTTTCGTAGTGTGGGCTACCGACACAGGTGCCTATCTTTTCGGAAGAGCTCTAGGAAAACATAAATTATGGCCTCAAATCAGTCCTAAAAAAACCATTGAGGGATCTGTAGGAGGAATTGTGCTGGCATGTGTGGTAGCCATTATCTTTCAGTTGGTTGCCCCTTTAAGTCATTCCATGCTGATCGTGCTTCTAGTAACGATTTTGGTTTCAATTGCTGGGCAAATTGGAGATTTGGTCGAGTCGGCATTCAAGAGACATTATGCTGTGAAGGATTCAGGGAAAATTTTACCTGGTCATGGAGGAGTGCTCGACCGTTTTGATAGTTTAATTTTCATTCTTCCTATCCTCCATCTCATTAATTTCATTTCTTAACTGTGAGGAGAGTGAACAATGAAACAAGTGGCTTTACTTGGTGCAACTGGGTCGATCGGCATTCAAACGCTGGACGTGATTCGGTTACATCCTGAAGAATTTTCATTATATGCAATGGCTTTCGGAAGAAACCTAGAAAAAGCACTGCCTCTTATTAAAGAATTTAAGCCCGAAATGATCGTGGTTCAAGATGAACCTACTAAAGAACATCTGCAAAGAGAGATCGACCATAGTCAAATTCTTATTGGCAGTGAAGGACTTATAGAAGCAAGTGTAGCAGATCCTGTAGATGTCGTCGTGAATGCTGTAATGGGTAGTATTGGCCTTCCAGCTACATTAAAAGCTATTCAGGCGAAAAAGCTTATTGCCATCGCCAACAAAGAAACGCTAGTAACGGCTGGACATCTTGTTATGCAAGAAGCTAAAAAACACAGTGTTGAATTACTACCGGTGGATAGTGAGCATTCAGCCATTTATCAATCTCTAAATGGAGAAAACAAAAAAGACATCCACAAATTAATCATTACCGCCTCCGGTGGAAGTTTCCGAGACAAAAGAAGAGAGGAACTTGTTGGAGTGACGGTTAAAGATGCGTTAAATCACCCAAACTGGAGTATGGGCGCGAAAATTACGATAGATTCCGCTTCTATGATGAATAAGGGTTTGGAAGTTGTTGAGGCTCACTGGCTTTTTGATGTACCTTACGACCAAATTCATGTTATTCTTCATAGAGAAAGTGTCATTCATTCTATGGTTGAGTATGTAGATCGAAGTGTGATGGCCCAACTGGGGACTCCGGATATGAAAGTTCCAATTCAATATGCTTTAACTTACCCTAACCGTTTAGACTTGCCGATTACGAAACAGCTCGATCTAGAAGAGATAGCGACATTACATTTTGAGAAAATGGATATGGAACGTTTTCCTTGTTTGCGTATGGCTTATGAGGCAGGACGCTCAGGCGGTTCAATGACTACAGTATTGAATGCAGCTAATGAAGAAGCTGTTCAGTTGTTCCTGGAAGAAAAAATTTCGTTTTTAGAGATTGAAAAATTGATTGAACGAGCACTTGAAAGTCATGACCGTATTCATAACCCAGACTTGTCTACCATACTTTCTATTGATGAGGAAACTAGAAAACGCGTCCGTTTCCATTTAACCTAAAAGGAAGGTGCTTCATTTGACTACAGTGATTGCATTTATACTCATGTTCGGCCTTTTGGTGTTTGTCCATGAGTGGGGGCATCTCATTTTTGCCAAACGAGCAGGTATGCTTGCTCGTGAATTTGCAATTGGTTTCGGGCCAAAAATATTTGCTTTCACAAAAAATGAAACATTGTACACGATCCGATTGTTGCCGATTGGAGGCTATGTACGAGTAGCTGGAGAAGATCCAGAAATCATTGAACTGAAAGCAGGCCACCACATTGGATTAGAATTCAATGACGAAGGAAAAGTTAACCGCATTATTGTCAATAATAAGTCTAAACACCCCCATGCTCGTGTTATAGAAGTTGAGCGAGCAGATTTGGATCATAGACTCTTTATTGAAGGATATGAGATTGACGAAGATGAAAAGCTATTTTTTGAAGTTGATCCTAAAGCGATGTTCGTCATGGACGAAAAAGAAACACAAATTGCACCCTATGATCGACAGTTTGCATCGAAGTCTGTCCCTCAAAGAGCCATGCAGCTTTTTGCAGGACCCTTGATGAACTTTTTATTAGCTATTCTCTTATTTATGATATTAGGTTTTATTCAAGGTGTACCGGCTGATGAAGCCAAACTGGGCGAAATTCAAGAGAACTCTCCAGCTGAAAAATCTGGTCTGATGGCAGGAGATGAAGTAGTAGCTGTAGATGGAGAATCTGTCAGCTCCTGGGAAGAGTTCACGATGATCGTTCAGAAACACCCTAATGAAGAAATTACACTGACTGTCGACCGTAATGGTCAGACAGAACAAATTCAAGTGACACCAGCATCGATTGAAGATCGCGAGCGTACGATTGGCCAGGTCGGAGTTGCCCGTGCATTTGAAGATTCATTCGCCAAAAAGTTAACCTTCGGATTTACGCAAACTTATGAATGGTCAGCATTGATCCTTACGAACTTAGGTAAACTTGTTACTGGGCAGTTCTCATTAGACATGCTCTCTGGACCTGTCGGTATTTATGACGCAACAGATAAAGTCGTTCAGACAGGTTTAACGAACTTTATGATGTGGACGGCAATTTTGAGTATTAACTTAGGAATCGTCAATTTACTTCCTCTGCCAGCACTAGATGGTGGAAGATTATTATTTGTCGGTCTCGAGGGGGTACGAGGAAAGCCGATCGATCCACAAAAAGAAGGAATTGTTCATTTTATTGGCTTTGCATTACTTATGTTACTAATGCTCGTCGTTACTTGGAACGATATCCAACGATTATTCTTGTAAGATATTTGGGCTGGAAGCCGATTGAGACAACAGCTCTCCCTAGGCTTCCGGCTTGTTTTATTAAAAACTAAAAGAACTGAGGTGCTTGATTATGAAACAAAGTCAAATGCTAATTCCTACGTTGAAAGAAAATCCTGCCGATGCAGAAATAAAAAGTCACCAGCTCCTCGTTCGTGCTGGTTACATACGCCAAATTGCTTCAGGTATTTATAGCTTCCTGCCGATTGGAAGAAGAGTACTGAATAAAGTTGAAAATATTGTACGTGAAGAAATGGAGAAGATCGGTGCTCACGAAATGATTATGCCAGCACTTGAACCATCAGAATTGTGGAAAGAAACAGGCCGGTGGACAACGTTTGGTTCTGAATTGATGAGAATTAATGACCGACATCAGAGAGAATTTGCTTTAGGTGCTACTCATGAAGAAGTTATCACAAGCATTGTTCGTAACGAAGTGAAAAGCTATAAGCAGCTTCCACTAACGGTTTTCCAAATTCAAAATAAGTTCCGTGATGAAGCACGTCCGCGTTTCGGATTACTTCGTGGTAGGGAGTTTTTAATGAAAGATGCTTATTCATTTAATGATTCTTATGAAAGTCTTGATGAAACCTATCAAAAGATGTTCGATGCGTACTCAAACGTTTTCCGCCGCTGCGGATTGAACTTCCGTGCTGTTATTGCAGATTCCGGAGCAATGGGAGGAAAAGACACTCATGAGTTTATGGTGCTATCAGAGGTCGGAGAAGATGTAATAGCATACTCTGACACTTCACGTTATGCGGCAAACGTTGAGATGGCTCCTGTCGTAACCACATATGAAAAGTCATCAGAAGAACCAAAACCATTGGAAAAGGTTGAAACCCCAGATCAAAAAACTATGAAAGACGTAGCAGATTTCTTAGGTCATGAGCTGCATAAAGGTTTGAAATCTATTCTATTTAAAGTGGACGATCGTTTCGTAATGGTAGTCACACGAGGAGATCATGAAGTGAATGACGTTAAACTGAAAAATCTTTATGACGCAGACATGGTAGAATTGGCTACAGAAGAAGATTCAAGACGTTTGATCGGAGCAGGATTTGGTTCACTTGGACCAGTTAATGTACCAGACGAGGTCGATGTTGTAGCCGACTTTGCAGTTGAGGCCTTAGTGAATGTATCCTGTGGAGCAAATGAAGAAGGCTATCACTTTACTAATGCGACACCTGAAAGAGACTTTAAAGTTAATCAATACGCTGATCTACGGTTTATTCAAGAAGGAGATCCATCACCAGATGGAGAAGGAGAAATCGTCTTTGCCAGAGGTATTGAAGTTGGACATGTTTTCAAATTAGGAGAGTTTTATTCCGAAAGAATGAATGCCACTTTCCTCAACGATCAAGGAAAAGCGAAAACGATGATTATGGGATCTTATGGAATTGGAGTATCTAGGACATTGGCTGCGATTGTCGAGCAGTTCCATGATGAGCGTGGTATTACTTGGCCTGCAAATATTGCGCCTTTCCAAGTTCACCTGCTGTCTCTAAATCCGAAAAAAGCAGAACAGAAAGAGTTAGCAGATCAGTTATATGAAACATTGAAGCAAGCTGGTATTGATGTTTTATATGACGACCGTAAAGAAAGAGCTGGGGTGAAATTTGCTGATAGTGATCTATTCGGAGTCCCAATGCGAATTACTGTTGGAAAACGTGCTTCAGAAGGAATTGTCGAAGTAAAAGAACGTGCTACTGGAGATCAGAAAGATATAGACCAAAATGATATTGTAAAGTACGTTCGAGATTGGTACCAAGGCTAACTGTTTGTTCATAGATGAAATACCCTTGCTATAATAAAATAAGCAAGGGTATATTCATGACCAGGGATTGATTATAGAGGAGGAATCACATTGGGTGTAAGCAATCAGGAAAAAATGCATTATCTTTTGGAACAAATTCAGTTCCCCCAAGATCTGATTGAACCTCATTTTAAAGACAGCAGCATGAAAAAGCTAATAGTATTCAAGGAAAAGAAGTTGTGGCATTTCCATTTTCTCTTTCCAAAGCCGCTGCCGCCGTCTGTGTATGAGTTGTTTACAGCAAAGTTGACCTCTACGTTTCGTTCGATCGCAGAGGTCAACTGGACGATAGAAACAGATAAGAAAACATTGACTCCAGAGGAAATCGTTGAATATTGGCAAGGGTTTATTAAAACGATGACAAACTTAACCCCGAGCTACAAGGATTTACTCATGGAGCAAAAACCAGAAGTTAACGGAAATAAGATTATGTTAACTTGCAGAAACTTGGCAGAGAGTCACGCAGTCAAGAAGAAGTTAGAAGCACCTCTTCAGCAATTTTGTTCAAACGTAGGCTTGCCTGCACTGATGCTTTCCACTCAAGTGAAAGAAGAACAGGATCAGATTAAGAAGTTTCAGGAGGAAAGGCAAAAAGAGGATAAACTTCTTGTCCAACAAGCTGTGAAAGAGCAAGAAGAACGAGCGAAAGAAAAAGAAGATGATTCACCTAAAGGCCCCCTTGAAATTGGTTATAAAATTCAAGAGGATCCTGAGCCAATGGAGACAATTGAAGAAGAAGAACGTCGTAAGGTTGTTCAAGGGTACGTATTTGATGTTGAAGTAAAAGAACTGCGTTCCGGCAGGCATTTGCTTTTGTTAAAAGTAACGGATTATACCGACTCCTTCTCCATTAAGATGTTTTCTCGTGGTGATGATCATGCTGAGATGTTCAAGCATATGAAAAAAGGCATGTGGATCAAAGCCCGTGGCGGAATTCAAACGGATAACTTTACTAATGAACTTACAATGATGGCGAATGACATCAATGAAATTAAACCGAAGCTCCGCATGGATGAAGCCCCTGAGGGTGAAAGACGAATCGAACTTCACTCCCATACGACTATGAGCCAAATGGATGCGCCTGTTTCAGCGTCAAAACTGATCAGTAAAGCTGCCGAATGGGGTCATGAAGCCATCGCCATAACCGATCATGCAGTGGCTCAAGCCTATCCTGAAGCTCACTCTGCAGGGGAAAAGAACGGCATTAAGATAATTTATGGAGTTGAAGCAAATCTGGTTGATGACGGAGTGCCTATTGCGTACGAAGAGCAGGATAGAGTCTTAGAAGACGATGTTTATGTTGTATTCGACGTAGAAACCACTGGTTTGTCAGCAGTATATGATAAGATTATTGAGCTTGCGGCTGTAAAGGTAAAAGGTGGAGAAATTATAGATCGTTTTGAATCATTTGCTAATCCTCATCAGCCGTTATCTCAAACAACAATCGATCTTACTGGTATTACGGATGATATGGTAAAGGATGCTCCTGAGATTGAAGATGTATTAAAAGATTTCCATAGCTGGATGGAAAACGATATTCTTGTAGCTCACAACGCCAGCTTTGATATGGGGTTCTTGAATGCTGGTTTTCAAGCAATCGGTTATGAAAAATCTACGAACCCTGTTATTGATACTTTAGAATTAGCTCGGCTGCTAGTACCTGAGCTGAAGAATCATCGTTTAAATACACTTTGTAAGAAGTTTGATATCGAACTTACTCAGCACCACCGTGCGATTTATGATGCTGAAGCTACGGGGTATTTGTTATGGAAATTATTAAAGAAAGCTATTGAACGTGGCATTACGAACCATAAGAATCTTAATGATTACATGGGGGAAGGCAAAGCGTACCAGCGTTCGAGACCTTCCCACTGCACTCTATTAGCCGCGGATAGCACGGGGTTGAAAAATATTTACAAGTTAATCTCTGAGTCGCATGTGAATTATTTTTACAGAGTTCCAAGGATTCCGCGTTCACTTCTAAGTAAGCTTAGAGAAGGGATACTTGTTGGTTCCGGCTGCGATAAAGGTGAAGTATTTGAAACCATGATGCAAAAATCAGAGGAAGAAGCTGAAAAAGTTGCTGAATTCTATGATTATATCGAAATACAGCCTCCCGGAAATTATTATCATTTGATGGAAAAAGATCTAGTGCAAAATGAAGCGCAAATTTACGATATTTTAAAAAGATTAGTTGCCATGGGTGAACGGCTAGGTAAAACCGTCGTTGCTACAGGAAATACCCATTATGTAGAGAAGCACGAGCGTCAGTATCGTCAAATATTGATTTCCTCTCAGAATGGAAACCCGTTGAACCGGCAAACGTTACCTCAGGTTCATTTTAAAACGACAAATGAAATGATCGAAGAGCTATCTTTCCTTGGAAAGGATAAAGCGAAGGAGCTTGTGGTCACGAACACCCATAAGGTTGCTAATCAAATCGGTGCAGTGACACCGGTTAAAGAAGACCTCTTCACTCCTAATATTGAAGGTGCTGATCAGGAGATACGTGAGATGTCTTACAGCAAAGCGAAGAGTATTTATGGAGATCCGCTGCCGGAGCTTGTGGAAAAACGGTTGGAAAAAGAACTGGACAGTATTATAGGACATGGATTCGCGGTTATTTACCTGATCTCTCAAAAACTTGTAACGAAATCACTTGAAGATGGCTATTTAGTTGGTTCTCGAGGTTCAGTCGGTTCGTCTTTCGTCGCTACAATGACCGATATTACGGAAGTGAATCCGCTGCCTCCTCACTACGTTTGCCCATCCTGCCAATATCATGAGTTTTTTGATGATGGATCCGTAGGAAGCGGGTTTGACTTAAAAGAAAAAGAGTGCCCTGAATGCGGCACTGCGCTAAAAAAAGACGGGCAGGACATTCCGTTTGAAACTTTCCTGGGTTTTAAAGGGGATAAGGTTCCTGATATTGACTTGAACTTCTCAGGCGAATACCAGCCAAGAGCTCACAATTATACGAAGGCCTTGTTCGGAGAGGATAATGTCTTTCGTGCAGGAACCATTGGTACGATTGCGGAGAAGACGGCTTATGGTTATGTGAAAGGGTATGCCGGAGACAATCAGCTGCAATATAAAAATGCTGAAATTGACCGTTTGGTACAAGGTTGTACAGGAGTCAAGCGAACAACCGGTCAGCACCCTGGGGGCATTATTGTAGTTCCTGATGATATGGAGATCTTTGATTTCTCTCCGATTCAATTTCCGGCAGATGATACGAAATCAGAATGGCGTACTACGCACTTTGATTTTCATTCTATCCATGATAACTTGCTGAAACTTGATATTCTGGGACACGATGATCCTACTGTTATCCGTATGCTCCAAGACTTAAGTGGTATCGACCAAAAAGAGATTCCGGTTGACGACCCTGAAGTCATGAAGATCTTCAGTGGGCCAGAAGCTCTTGGAGTAACAGCTGATCAGATCATGTGTAAAACAGGGACCCTTGGCGTTCCTGAATTTGGGACACGGTTCGTAAGACAAATGCTTGAAGATACAAAACCAAGTACATTTGCTGAGCTTGTTATCATTTCAGGACTCTCTCACGGAACCGATGTATGGCTTGGAAATGCTGATCAATTAATTAATGATGGAATTTGTACGCTTCCGGAAGTAATCGGATGTCGTGACGATATTATGGTTTATCTTCTCCATAAAGGACTGGAACCTTCTCTAGCTTTTAAGATCATGGAATTTGTTCGTAAAGGTCGTGGCCTTCAGGATGAATGGATTGAAGAAATGAAAAAGCATGGAGTTCCGGATTGGTATATTGATTCATGTAAAAAGATCAAATATATGTTCCCGAAAGCTCACGCAGCTGCTTATGTCTTGATGGCCGTAAGGATAGCTTATTTCAAAGTCCATTATCCAATTTATTTTTACGCGGCTTACTTCACTGTTCGTGCTAGCGACTTTGAGCTTGAAACGATGGTGAAAGGCTCTGATGCGATCCGCAGTCGTTTAGAAGAGATTCAATCTAAGGGCCTTGATGCTACTCCTAAAGAAAAAAGTTTAATGACGGTCCTAGAACTTTCACTTGAGATGTGCGAACGTGGGTATAACTTTAAGAATGTTGACCTTTATGAATCCAGTGCTACGGACTTCCTTGTTGAGGGAAATGCACTCATTCCTCCTTTTAACGCAGTAGATGGGCTAGGTACGAACGCTGCCATTAACATTGTAAAAGCCCGTGAAGAAGGAGAATTTCTTTCCAAACAGGATTTAAGAGAGCGAAGCCGTATCTCAAAAACTGTACTGGAGTATCTTGATAATTTCGGCTGCCTTGAGGGAATGCCGGACGAAAACCAGCTCTCACTCTTTTAACCAAATGGTAAATTGTTATTTGAGTTTAGTCCCAATAATGAATAGGTATGACTCGTTACGTTTTTCATTTGTTGCATAATTAAAGCAACTATGGTATATTTTTTATGGTGACAAGAGCGATACGGAAGGCGGAAAGAGTGGGGCAACCCACTCTTTCGTCATATTCTACGCTGTATTTGGCAACGAAACTTTGATTCATGAGTGGCCTTTATGGCCTGAGGAACGAACCGCTATGATACTTGTCATAGCGGTTTCTCTTGGACTCTCAATAAAATGAAGATCCCTCTATAAGAAAAATACTTAAAATTAAATCCTTATCTGTATGTCATACTAAAACAACGATTAAATGGAGAAAATCGTAAAAAAGGAGGGAAGAGCATGAGTAATCATGTCGTTTCCGTTACGGAAAAGTTAGTTCAACCAATACTGGATGAAATGAATTTGGAACTTGTAGACGTTGAATACAAGAATGAAGGAAGTAACTGGTATTTACGCGTGTTTATTGACAAGCCAGGCGGAGTAGATATTGAAGAATGCGGTCAAGTGTCAGAACAGTTGAGTGAAAAGCTGGATGATGAAGATCCAATTGAAATTCCATACTTTTTGGAAGTCTCCTCTCCGGGAGCTGAGAGACCTCTAAAAAATCAGAAAGACTTTGAGAAATACGTAGGCGAATATGTATATATGAAGCTTTATGAGCCGGTTGATGGCGAGAAAGAATTTGAAGGTACGCTCGTTTCGTTCGAGAACGAGACGGCTGTTGTTGAGATAAAAATTAAAACACGTAAAAAACAATTAGAAGTTCCTTACAACAAAATTGCAAAAGCAAATCTAGCTGTCACGTTTAACTAAGGGGGAGAAAACTGTTGAGTAGTGAACTATTTGATGCCATGGATTATTTAGAAAAGGAAAAAGGCATCGACAAAAACTTGTTATTGGAAGCATTGGAAGCTGCATTGATTAGTGCTTACAAGAAAAACTTTAATTCGGCGACTAATGTACGGGTGGATATCAATGAAGACGAAGGAAGCATGAAGGTCTTTGCAAGAAAAACGATCGTAGAAGAGGTCATGGATCCTCAACAGGAGATTTCTTTGGAAGCTGCAAAAGAAGTTGATCCGAACTACGAAATCGAGGATGTTATTGAAGTAGAAGTAACACCGATGGACTTCGGAAGAATTGCTGCTCAAGCAGCAAAGCAAGTAGTAACTCAAAGGGTTCGGGAAGCTGAACGTGGAATTATTTATGGGGAGTATGTAGACCGCGAAGAAGATGTTATGACTGGAATTATCCAGCGTAAGGATCCAAGGTTTGTGTATGTAAACTTAGGAAAAATTGAAGCTAGGCTTCCTGAAGGTGAACAAATGCCTACAGAAACGTATGAAGTTCATGATCGTTTGAAAGTATTTGTTACAAAAGTTGAAAACAGTAATAAAGGTCCTCATATTTATGTGTCACGTACACACCCAGGGCTATTGAAGCGGTTATTTGAAATGGAAGTTCCTGAGATTTTTGATGGAACAGTAGAAGTGATGTCCGTGGCCCGTGAGGCGGGTGACCGTTCCAAGATTTCCGTATTTGCAGAGGACCAAGAGATCGATCCTGTAGGTTCATGTGTGGGACAGCGCGGTCAACGAGTGCAAGCGATCGTTAACGAATTAAAAGGTGAAAAGATCGATATCGTACAGTGGTCTGAGGATCCAGTTGAATACGTTTCTAATGCTTTGAGCCCATCAAAAGTGGTGGAAGTCCTAGTCAATGAGGAAGAAAAGGCCACTACAGTTATTGTTCCAGATTATCAATTATCATTGGCTATCGGTAAACGCGGACAGAATGCCCGTCTTGCCGCTAAGCTGACGGGCTGGAAAATCGATATCAAAAGTGAAAGCGAAGCCCGTGAGCAAGGCCTTCTAAATGAAGAGGAACCCATTGAGGAAGAGTATGAGTCTGACGAAGAATGGTCTGAAGAGTAAGGAGGGGGGAGAAAAATGTCCCGTTCTAAAAAGCAACCATTAAGAAAGTGTGTAGTTACTCAAGAAATGCTGCCTAAGAAACAATTAATCCGTGTCGTACGAAACAAAGAGGGAGAGGTTTTCGTAGATGAGACAGGGAAGAAAAATGGCAGAGGGGCTTACCTCACTAAAGATTTGGAAGTCATTGAAAAAGCTGAAAAACAACAGCTTCTTAATCGTCATCTGAATGCTCAGGTGGATACATCCATTTATGACGAGCTTAAGTCTAAAATTAAGGCAGAAAAAGCATGAGTGGGAGTTATTTAAATCTCATCGGTTTAGCGCTGAGAGCTGGAAAGTGTACGCTCGGAGAAGAAGCGATCGTCCGTGATATCCAAAAAAAGAAGGCTAAACTCGTACTCATTGCTGAAGACACAGGTAAACAAACAAAAAAGAAGCTAACAGATAAGTGTAGCTTTTATGATATACCTTGCTATATGGTTGATGATCGTGAAACGCTATCACAAGCCATCGGAAAGGCGGGGAGAGTCGCGATCGCAGTTCTTGACCAAGGATTTGCGAAAAAGTTGCAATCGCTACTCGATGAATCTATTCGGGGGTGAACATATGAGTAAATTACGCGTATATGAATATGCAAAGAAAAATGAACTAACAAGTAAACAAGTGATCAATAAATTGAATGAAATGAATGTTGAGGTATCCAACCATATGTCAACATTAGAAGAGGATGTAGCGACTAAATTGGACCAAGCATTCGGTAAAGGTAAGCAAACTTCTGAGAAATCACAGGCTAAGCCTAAAAAAGAAAACAAGCCTAAACAAAAGCAAAACAACTCAAAAAGTAAAAACCAAAAACAAAATCCAAAAAACACACAGAAGAACCAGCCTGCTCCAAAGAAACAGAAAAACCAAACACCAGAGAAGATCACTTATTCTGGTTCATTAACAGTGGGAGAGTTAGCTGAAAAACTGAACAAAGATTCTTCGGAGATCATTAAAAAACTCATGTTTCTTGGGGTTATGGCTACTAAAAACCAAGATCTTGATGCGGACTCCATTGAATTGATTTGTGAGGAGTTTGGCGTCGAAGTAGAAGAAGAAGTTGTTGTTGATGACACAGACATTGAAAACATGACCTTCGATGACGATCCTGAAGACTTGAAAGAACGACCAGCAGTTGTAACGATTATGGGCCACGTTGACCATGGTAAAACTACGCTTTTAGACCGGATTCGTGATACGAAGGTTACAGAAGGTGAAGCTGGTGGAATTACTCAGCACATTGGTGCGTACCAGGTTGAAGAAGATGGCAAGAAAATTACATTCCTTGATACTCCAGGACACGCAGCCTTCACTAGTATGCGTTCTCGCGGAGCACAGGTCACAGACATTGCTATCCTTGTAGTAGCGGCTGACGACGGAGTTATGCCTCAAACAAAAGAAGCAATCAGTCACGCAAAAGCAGCTGGAGTACCAATTATCGTTGCTGTCAATAAAATGGATAAAGAGGGTGCGAACCCAGATCGTGTCATGCAAGAATTGATGGAGTATGAATTAATTGCTGAAGATTACGGCGGGGAAACCATTTTTGTTAAAATGTCCGCTGTAAAAGGAGAAGGAATCGATGAGCTTCTTGAGATGATTGTATTAATATCAGAAATGGAAGAATTCAAAGCGAATCCTGATCGTCCTGCCTATGGTACTGTCATTGAAGCAGAACTAGACAAAGGACGTGGCCCAGTTGCCACGTTACTCGTTCAAAACGGTACGCTGAATGTCAGCGACTCCATAGTCGTAGGAAATACTTTTGGGCGTGTTCGTGCGATGGTAAATGACCTCGGACGCCGCGTGAAAGTAGCTGGACCGTCAACACCTGTAGAGATTACAGGACTCAATAATGTACCACAGGCTGGGGATCGTTTCTTAGTATTTGAAGATGAGAAGAAAGCTCGATCTGTAGGTGAGGCCCGTGCTCAAAAACAACTGGAGGAAAACCGTAGTGCTACGGCTAAAGTCAGCCTTGATGACCTGTTTGAACAAATCAAACAAGGAGATATTAAAGATATCAACTTGATTGTAAAAGCAGACGTACAAGGATCAGTTGAGGCTTTAGCAGGGTCTCTTGAAAAGATCGATGTGGAAGGTGTTAAAGTTAAAATCATCCACACTGGTGTAGGTGCGATTACAGAATCTGACGTTACTTTAGCTTCTGCTTCGAATGCTATAATCATTGGGTTTAACGTTCGACCAGATGGAAATGCTCGAAAAGCAGCGGAGTCAGAAGATGTAGAAATCCGTCTTCACAATATCATTTATAAAGTCATGGAAGAGATTGAAGCAGCTATGAAAGGAATGCTTGACCCAGAATATGAAGAGAAAATCATTGGTCAGGTTGAGGTTCGTGAAACCTTCAAAGTTTCTAAAATTGGTACCATCGCCGGTTCTTACGTTACAGAAGGCCGAGTAACTCGTAACGCTGGAATTCGCGTCATTCGTGAAGGTGTCGTGATTTATGAAGGTGAAATCGACGTTCTGAAACGTTTCAAAGACGATGTTAAAGAAGTTCAGCAGGGTTACGAGTGCGGAATTACGATTAAGAACTTCAATGATATTAAAATTGGAGATATTATTGAGCCATTTGAAATGCAGGAAGTTGAGCGTAAGTGATTCTCAGCGCAGAGGTGGAATGTATGATCTATGACGCCCAGTCGCTAAAAGAAAAACGCTCAGTTATTAAACGGGTGATTACGAGAATTCAAAACGATTTTAATGTATCTATTAGTGAATTAGACTATCAAAATTTATGGCAGCGTACGTGTTTCGGATTGGTGGTCGTTGCCAGTGATAAAGTCATAGCTGAACAAACCATTCAAAGAACACTGGCGTTCATTGATTCCTTTCCTGAACTTGAACGTACCGAGACAGTTTTAGAATGGCTATGATGGGATAAAGATGTTAAGTAAGAGCAAATAGAGCTGGACATTTTATGTCCGGCACCAGTGTCTGGCTTCGTCGCTTTGCGCTGCCGAGTTTGTATATCGGCTTATATAATAGTCTGCAGCGATGGGCTGGGCGCTTCTGCTTTTTAGAAGAGGTGAGAAACATGAATGATTTACGTGCTAATCGTGTCGGAGAGCAGATGAAAAAAGAGCTTAGTGATATCATCAGTAAAAAAATCAAAGATCCTCGTGTAGGCTTTGTCACAGTGACTGAAGTAAAAGTGACAGGTGACTTGCAACAGGCGAAGGTTTACATCTCTGTACTTGGTGATGATAAACAAAAACATGATACGCTTGTTGGTCTTGCAAAAGCTAAAGGTTTCATCCGTTCCGAAATTGGTCAGCGTATCCGCCTTCGTAAGACTCCTGAAATTATGTTCGAGTTTGATGAGGCGGTTGAAAGAGGAAATCGTATCGAGACGATTCTTCGTGACCTCAATGATACCGACACTGAATAGGATTAGAATCCGTGTCCATAGGGCACGGATTCTATCTGTGTTAAACTAATGATCAGTTTTGAGGTGAATGATATGGATGGTATTCTTCCTTTATGGAAACCTAAAGGGTTTACATCTCATGATTGTGTCAGTAAAACTCGAGGGATGTTAAGGACGAAAAAAGTGGGCCATACAGGAACTCTTGATCCAGATGTAGAAGGGGTTCTGCCACTTTGTGTAGGAAAGGCAACAAAAATTGTACCTTTCTTAACCGACACTGATAAAGTTTATGAAGCTACAGTCTCTCTCGGACATTCTACAACAACAGAGGATGCGACTGGGGAAATTGTTGATTTTAAAGAAGTGGATCGTAAGATTTCCATACATGAAGTAGAGAAATGCTTAGCTTCTTTTCAAGGTGAGGTTACTCAGGTCCCCCCTATGTACTCTGCGGTTAAGGTTAATGGAAAAAAACTGTATGAGTATGCACGAGAAGGAAAAGAAGTAGAACGACCAACTCGTCAAGTGATGATTAAAGAGATCGAATTAATGGATGAAGAAATTACTTTTCAAGATCCATCCGCTTCTTTCTCTATTCGTGTCGTATGTTCAAAGGGTACATATATACGTACATTGTGTGTTGATATAGGAAAGGCTTTAGGGTACCCTGCTCATATGTCTTTTCTTATCCGAACAAAAACTGGAGACATTTCAAAAGAAGATTGCTATACATTTGATGAGATCCAGAAAACTGTGGATGAAGGCAAACCCGATAGTTTGCTGTTACCGATTAGCAGAGGTTTAAATCATTTGAGCAGTTGGGAAATTGATGAAAAGATGAAGTCTTTAATTAAACATGGTCAGGTTCTCGAAACTCCAGACGAGATTTCCTACGCTCTATTTACAGTAAACTGCCAAGGTGAAGTCTTGGCAATTTATCAGAAACATCCTAACAAACCTGGATACATTAAACCCGTACGTGTGTTTTAATATTATGCAATAAAGCAGGTGAGTGAAGTGAAAACGTTCCGTCTATCGAGTAATTCGATAACTGAAGAGCTTAATCTTGATCCTAGCGTTACAGCTGTAGGGTTTTTCGACGGTATCCATAAGGGGCATCAGAAAGTTATTCAAACGGCCAAAGACAAAGCGGAGGAGTTAGAGCTGAAATGCGCTGTAATGACGTTTGACCCTCACCCTTCAGTCGTATTGAAAAAAAGTAAACAGCAAGCTTATTACATTACACCTTTATCCCAAAAAGAAGAACTACTAGAAAGAATAGGAGTAGATTACCTCTTTGTTGTTACTTTTGATACTTCCCTGGCCAACCTATCCCCCCAGCAATTTGTCGATGACTTTTTTGTAAGACTCAACGTCAGTCACGTTGTCGCTGGGTTTGATTTTAGCTATGGACATATGGGGAAAGGCAATATGTCTGATCTTCCTGAGTACGCAAAGGGGCGTTTTGGACAGACGGTGATTTCAAAAGTGGAAAAAGACGAAGAAAAGGTGAGCTCTACAAGAATCCGTAGTTTGTTGGATGACGGTGAGGTAGCTGAAGTCAATGAATTATTAGGGCGAAGTTATTCAGTTAAAGGCTCCGTGGTAAAAGGAGACCAACGAGGAAGAACCATCGGTTATCCAACAGCTAATATAGAAGTGAATGAAAACTATTATCTTCCTAAAGTTGGCGTCTATGCTGTGAGTGTCCAGTTTGATGGGGAAGTCTATTATGGAATGGCTAATTTAGGCTATAAACCAACATTTATTGAACAAGCGGATACGCCTTCCCTGGAGGTTCACTTATTTGATGTATCGCAAGACCTCTATGGCAGATCTATGACTGTTTACTTTCACCAGATGATTAGAGAAGAAAGAAAGTTTAGTGGGGTTGAAGAAGTAAAGCAGCAATTGGAAAAGGATGAAACTCATATTCGTGAATTTTTTCGCATAGGATAAAGGTTCCCCTTGCATTTTCCCTCTAAAAATTGTACGCTTTAATATGGAACCTTCGCTTGGCGGAACGAGACTCCGGCGTCCGCTAGGGGAAAGGGAATTCTAAATTTTATTAGGAGGTGTAGCTATAATGGCTATCACACAAGAACGTAAACAAGAATTAATTAATGAGTACAAAACTCATGAGAATGACACTGGTTCTCCAGAAGTACAGATCGCTGTACTAACTGAGCAAATCACTTCTTTGAATGAACACCTGCGTGCACACAAGCAGGATCACCATTCTCGTCGTGGATTGCTTAAAATGGTAGGTAAGCGTCGTAACCTATTGAACTACCTTCGTAATAAAGACATTACACGTTACCGTGAGTTAATTAAAAGCCTTGGCTTGCGTCGTTAATGTATGTGAAAAAGCGGGAGTATTCCCGCTTTTTCTGTATGTTTACATACATAAGGGTGTAAACTGAATATAGACCCTTGGATTGTACAAGAGAGTTATTTGAGAGGAGTTAGGTTCTTTATGGCAGAAGAAAAACAAGTGTTTTCAATTGATGTTGCCGGGCGCACATTTTCTGTTGAAATCGGTGAACTAGCTAAACAGGCAAATGGAGCAGCCCTTATTCATTATGGAGATACAACCGTCCTATCGACCGCTACCGGTTCGAAGGAACCAAAGGATTTGCCATTTTTTCCTTTGACAGTAAATTATGAAGAGCGTCTATACGCTGTAGGTAAAATTCCAGGTGGCTTTATTAAACGTGAAGGCCGTCCAAGCGATAAGGCGGTGCTTGCATCCCGTTTGATTGACCGTCCAATTCGTCCTTTATTCCCTGAAGGGTTCAGGAATGATGTCCAAGTGATTAGCTCAGTAATGAGTGTGGATCAAGATTGTTCTTCAGAAATGGCAGCAATGCTAGGATCTTCGATTTCATTAGGAGTTTCCGACATTCCTTTTGACGGGCCAATTGCAGGTGTGATTGTTGGACGAGTTGATGGAGAATTTGTAATCAACCCTACGATCGAGCAAGAGGAAAAAAGTGATATTGACTTAACGGTTGCAGGAACTAAAGATGCTATTAACATGGTGGAAGCTGGTGCTCAGGAAGTATCTGAAGCTGATATGCTTGAAGCCATTATGTTTGGTCACGAGGAAATTAAGCGTCTAGTTGCATTCCAAGAAGAAATCATTGAAGCAGTTGGTCGTGAAAAAATGGAAGTAAAACTGTTCGACCTTGATAAGGAATTGAAAGAGAAGGTTGAAGCTGAAGCTCTAGATACTATTGTCTCCGCAATTAAGACCGAAGAAAAGAAAGCTCGTGAAGCAGCAATTGATGAAGCGAAACAAGGAATTATCACTTCCTATGAAGAAATGGAAGCGGACGAGGAGACATTGAAGCAAGTAGGGGCGATTCTAGATGACATCGTCAAAGCTGAAGTTCGTCGACTCATAACAAAAGAGAACATTCGTCCAGATGGACGCGGCGTGGATGAAATTCGTCCATTAACGTCACGTGTAGGACTCCTTCCAAGGACGCATGGTTCTGGACTTTTCACACGAGGACAGACGCAGGCTCTAAGTGTTTGTACATTAGGAGCACTAGGAGATGTCCAAATCCTTGATGGATTAGACTTAGAGGAATCTAAGCGCTTTATGCACCACTACAATTTCCCGAAATTCTCTGTTGGGGAAACAGGCCCGATCCGTGGACCTGGACGTCGTGAAATTGGTCACGGAGCTTTAGGAGAACGTGCACTAGAAGTGGTTGTTCCATCTGAAACTGAGTTCCCATATACCATCCGTCTTGTATCTGAAGTATTGGAATCAAATGGATCTACATCACAAGCAAGTATTTGTGCAAGTACACTTGCTATGATGGATGCTGGAGTTCCAATTAAAGCTCCTGTTGCTGGTATTGCTATGGGTCTAGTCAAATCAGGTAATGATTACACGATCCTTACAGATATCCAAGGGATGGAAGATGCACTTGGAGACATGGACTTTAAAGTAGCGGGAACAGAAAAAGGCATTACTGCCCTTCAAATGGACATTAAGATTGAAGGTTTATCACGTGAAATTCTAGAAGAAGCTTTAGACCAAGCTAAAAAAGGCCGGATGGAAATCTTAGGTCACATGCTTGGGACACTGCCAGAAACGCGTAATGAACTTTCACGTTATGCACCAAAGATTATGACAATGAAGATCAACCCAGACAAGATTCGCGATGTTATCGGACCTAGCGGTAAACAAATCAATCAAATCATTGATGACACTGGGGTTAAGATTGACATTGAACAAGACGGAACAGTCTTTATCTCTTCAACTGACGCTGCTATGAATGCTTCTGCACAAAAGATAATTGAAGATATTGTACGAGAAGTAGAAGTTGGAGAAGTCTATGATGGCAAGGTGAAACGCATTGAGAAGTTTGGAGCTTTCGTTGAGCTGTTTAAAGGAAAAGAAGGTCTTGTTCATATTTCAGAGATGGCAGAAGAGCGTATCGGAAAAGTTGAAGATATTGTTTCCATCGGAGATTCGTTGAGAGTCAAGGTTAAGGAAATTGATAACCAGGGTCGTATCAACCTTTCTCGTAAAGCTGTCCTTATCGATGAAAAGAAGAAGGAAGAGGCGAATACTGAGCAATAATGGTACTTTCAGATCGATGCTGAGGTAAAGGATCGATCTGATCCTCAAGAAAAGAAACTGGCTTGCCAGTCTCTTTTTTTTGCCTGAAAATGGTCTACTGCCTTCGATCCACCCATACACTTTGCTTAGGGGTGGATTTCTATGAAGCTAAGAACAGTACTGATCATTTCAATGAGCTTTTTTTTCTTTTTAGGAATTGGACTTGCTTACCTGGTTCAAAAACCTGCCGATTTTACGGCAAGTCAAAATAAAGATCCTCTATACTTGAAAATCCTTGAAGAAAAGGACGAATATGAATGGGAAGCTCAAAATGCTCGCATTGATTCCGTGTGGAAGAAAACGCCGGGTATTGTAGGGCGAAAAGTTGATGTAGACGCATCTTATAAGAAGATGAAGAAAAAAGGAAACTTCGATGAAAATCTTTTCGTGTACAAGCTGATTCAACCTAAAGTATCCCTTAACGACCTTCCTGCCTCTCCAATTTACCGTGGACACCCCGATAAAGAAATGGTTGCCTTTTTAATTAACGTCTCCTGGGGAGAAGAGTATTTGCCTGGGATGATTGAAACGCTGGCCAAACACCAGGTCAAGGCTACTTTCTTTATAGACGGTGCGTTTGCTAATGACTTTACTGACCTTGTGCAAATCATTGAGGAACAAGGTCACACGCTAGGCAGTCATGGATACCAACACAAAGACATGGGGAAAATGTCCAAGTCCGAAGCTAAACTAAATCTTGAACAGGCAGATGAGATGTTATTTGCCCTCACTAAAACGAAAATTAAATACTTTGCCCCTCCGTCTGGTAGTTACAATCAGATGACAGTAGAAGCGGCTTCGGATTTAGGGATGGAAACCATTCTTTGGACTGTAGATACCATTGACTGGCAGAAGCCGACTAAAGAAGTACTCCTGCAACGAGTAATGAGTAAACTTCATAACGGGGCGACTATTCTGATGCATCCGACTGAAGTGACTGAATCAAGCTTGTCTGACTTAATCAAGCAAATTAAGAAAGAAGGGTATAGAATTGGTTCTCTTCCTATCTTATTAAGTGAAGAACGTTAATGAGGAGATGGGTGAATGAGACTAAAATCATTGGCCAAAAAAGAAGTCATTGATGTGGAGAGTGGTGCAAAGTTAGGTGTTCTCGGGAAAGCTGATTTAATCATAGAACCAGAAAGCGGACAAATAAAATCCCTTGTCATCCTGAACCATAGCCTTATGGGGATTGGTTCTATGAGGAAGGAAATGGTTATCAATTGGGAGCAAATCACAACCATTGGAGAAGATATCATTCTACTAAGAAAGACTTAGATCAACCACAGCGACTGCTGTGGTTTTTTATTTTGCTTTCAAAATCACTAACTGTGCTTTACGGCATAGGATACAAAGAGATATATGATCATAGAAAAAAGGAGACATCCGGCATGTTAACAGGTTATCACGTAGCAGTAATAGGGGGAGATGCCCGGCAAATCGAAATCATCCGTCGTCTTAACGAATGGAATGCCAACGTTTATTTAGCCGGTTTCGATCAACTGAACGAAAGCTTCACAGAAGCGATCGATCTGGATGTTGAATCCAAGCAAGTGGAGAAGTTAGATGCCATCATTCTTCCGGTAGCCGGGACGGATGATCAAGGAAGAATCGATGGGATATTTACCAATCGACTAATCCAGCTTGATGAAAGTTGGCTGAAAAACACCCCAGAGCATTGCACGATTTTTACTGGCATTACCAATCCATATTTAAATGAGTTGACCGATAAAGTTAACCGTACACTGATTCCTTTAATGGATCGTGACGATGTTGCTATTTATAATTCGATTCCCACTGTTGAAGGTACTTTATTATTAATTATTCAACACACTGATTTTACGATTCACGGTTCTCAAGTTATTATCCTTGGGCTAGGCCGTGTTGGAATGGGGCTTGCGAGAACATTTCATCAGCTTGGAGCAGAGGTTTCCGTCGGAGTTCGATCTACAAAAAGTGCAGCAAGAGTTTATGAAATGGGATTAACCCCGATCAATATGAATGACGTCAAAAATGAAAATATGGAATGCGATATTTTGATTAACACTGTTCCTCACTTAGTTGTCGACTCTTTAATCATTAAGCAGCTGCCTTCACATGCTTTAATAGTTGATTTAGCATCAAAACCTGGTGGAACGGATTTCAAATTTGCTGAGAAGCGGGGTATTAAAGCCATTCTTGCTCCAGGATTACCAGGCATTGTCGCTCCAAAAACTGCAGGTAGAATAATAGCTGATGTTGTTTCTCATTTATTGGTAAGCCAAGTTAGAAAGGAGACCGAAGATGAGTAAATTAAAAGGTAAAGTAGTAGGTTTTGGACTTACGGGATCCCATTGTACCTATGATGAAGTGTTTCCTGTGATGCAGGAACTGGTTGATATGGGGGCAAAAGTTATTCCAGTTTTGTCATATACCGTCCAAAAAACGGATACACGATTTGGTGATGCTGCTGATCATTTAGTAAGGATCAAAGAAATCACTGGTGAAGAACCGATCATGACGATTCCTGATGCTGAACCATTAGGTCCAAAACGACCGCTTGACTGTATGGTAATTGCACCGATGACAGGCAACTCAACGAGTAAATTTGCCAATGCTCTTACAGACTCACCTGTTCTGATGGCAGCTAAAGCTACTCTCCGAAATGGAAGTCCAGTTGTAGTAGCTGTTTCTACTAATGATGCTCTAGGGTTAAACGGAGTCAACATCATGAGGTTAATGGCTACAAAGAACATTTATTTCGTCCCACTTGGGCAGGATCATCCTTATAAAAAGCCAAATTCACTTGTTGCCGATATGACACTCATCCCTAAAACCATCGAGTCCGCTATTCAAGGAATTCAGTTACAACCTGTTCTAATTGAACGTTATCAAAGTTAATTCACTTTTTCATACCAGAAGATTGGCGAAGTATGATAGAATAACGAAAATAGTGACATATCTTACTATTCTAACAACAATCAGATGAGAAAGGGGATACTCAAATGAGTCAAAAAAACACTTATAACGTTGCTGTAGTCGGTGCTACAGGAGCTGTTGGGCAGAAAATGCTAGAAACTTTAGAAGATCGTAACTTTCCTATCAATGAATTGAAACTACTCTCCTCCAGTCGTTCCGCTGGTTCGAAATTGAGATTTAAGAGTCAGGAGCTTGTGGTGGAGGAAGCTACACCGGATAGCTTCGAAGGAATTGATATTGCTCTCTTTTCCGCTGGAGGATCTGTTTCTAAGAAGTTTGCTCCAGAGGCAGTAAAACGTGGCGCAGTAGTTATTGATAATACGAGTGCTTACCGTATGGCTCAGGATGTACCCCTGGTCGTTCCGGAAGTCAACGAAGCAGATATTCAAAACCATCAAGGAATTATCGCTAATCCGAACTGTTCTACAATCCAAATGGTTGCGGCTCTGGAACCTTTAAGAGATGCATTAGGACTTTCACGAGTGCTTGTATCTACTTATCAAGCAGTTTCAGGAGCAGGGAACGAGGCAGCAGATGAGCTTAGAGAGCAGTCTCAGGCATTTCTTGATGGAGAAGAATTGAATGCGAACATTCTCCCTGTTAAAGGAGATGAGAAGCATTATCCAATCGCATTCAATGCCCTTCCTCAAATCGATGTATTTCAAGAAAATGGATATACATTTGAGGAAATGAAAATGATTAATGAAACGAAAAAAATTATGCACATGCCAAATCTATCTGTTGCAGCCACTTGCGTTCGTCTGCCTTTCTTTACCTCTCACGCAGAGAGTGTTTATATCGAAGTAGAAAAAGATGGAGTTACTGTGGAAGAAGTGAAGCAATTGCTATCACAGGCACCTGGGATCGTTCTCGAAGATGATCCTGATAGTCAAAAGTATCCGACACCTCTTAGTTCAGCAGGCAAGAGAGATATATTTGTCGGCCGTGTCCGCAGAGATTTGGATAACGAACATGGATTCCATCTATGGGTAGTTTCAGATAATTTATTAAAGGGTGCTGCCTGGAATTCTGTCCAAATCGCAGAACGAATTATCGCAAATCAGTGGCTTTAATTTTACGATAAGCTGAGGTGGCCTAATGAAACTTCTTGTTCAAAAGTTTGGAGGAACCTCCGTCCGGGATACTGAAAGCAGATCTCGGGCGATTACTCATGTAAAAAAAGCTTTGAATGATGGTTACAAAGTCGTCGTCACTGTTTCTGCTATGGGAAGAAAAGGGAGTCCATATGCAACAGATACGCTGCTAGGGCTCATTGATTTTCCAAATATGAACGTCTCACCAAGAGAACAGGACCTCCTGATGTCCTGTGGTGAGACGATTTCATCTATTGTTTTTTCTCATGAGCTTTCAAAAGAAGGAATCCCTTCGGTATCGCTTACAGGAGCTCAAGCAGGTTTTCTAACTACAGATGATTTTACGAAGGCAAAGATAATTCATATGAATCCTTCAAGAATCCTTCAGGAGCTTGAAACGTATGATGTCGTCGTAGTTGCTGGTTTCCAGGGTCAGACACAAAAAGGAGAAACCACAACAATCGGCCGTGGAGGTAGTGATACGACAGCCGCTGCTTTAGGAGCAGCTCTGTCAGCCGAGTATATAGACATTTTCACTGATGTAGAGGGAATTATGACAGCGGACCCGCGATTAGTCGAGTCCGCACGTCCCCTCAATGTTATAACGTATAATGAAATTTGCAATTTGGCTTACCAGGGAGCGAAAGTGATTCATCCGCGTGCTGTAGAGATCGCAATGTACGCTAAAGTTCCGATAAGGGTGCGTTCCACCTATTCTGATCTGCCTGGTACCCTCGTTTCAGGAACGAAAGACGGCAATCTCGGAAAAGATATTTCCGACAGGACCGTTACAGGTATTGCACACATTTTAGGTCTAACTCAAATAAAGGTTCAGTCAAAAGAAGATCCTTCAAAACTGCAATCTGATGTATTTAAATCTATGGCATCTGCCAATATATCAGTCGACTTCATCAACATTTCTCCTAGTGGGGTCGTTTATACCATTGACTCTATATTTACTGAAAAGGCTACCCGCATTTTAAAAGACCTCGGATATGAACCTGAAATAAAAGAAGGATGTGCGAAAGTATCCACCGTAGGAGCAGGGATTACCGGATTACCTGGGGTAACCGCCACAATTGTTCAATCCTTAACCGACTCAGGAATACAAATTCTTCAATCAGCTGATTCACACACCACCATATGGGTGCTGATAAAGGAAACGGACCTTGTTCAGGCAGTTAACGCCCTTCATGATGCATTCAAATTGAATAAGGAAGTTCTGAAAGGGGAAACACTTAAATGAATTTCGGGAAAGTCTTAACAGCCATGGTTACCCCTTTTGACCACCATGGAAACGTCGATTTTAATAAGACGACGGTTTTAGTTGAGTATTTACTTGCCAATGGATCTGACGGTTTAGTGGTTACAGGAACAACAGGAGAATCCCCCACGCTTTTGGTGGAAGAAAAAGTGGCCTTATGGAAGCACGTTGTCAAAACGGTGAATGGTCGTGTGCCAGTTATTGCAGGTGCGGGAAGCAACAGTACGGAAGACTCCATCACACTTGCAAATAAAGCAGAGGATGCAGGGGTAGACGCAGTTATGCTCGTAGCCCCTTATTATAATAAACCTAGTCAAAAAGGTTTGTATGAACATTTTAGGACGATAGCCGCTTCCTTGCGGATACCAGTCATGATTTACAATGTACCTGGACGTTCGGTTGTTCGCATTGAATCTAAAACCATTATCGAGTTATCTAAAATTCCAAATGTTGTTTCTGTAAAAGAAGCCACAGGTGACCTCGACAGTATGGCGGAAATCATCCAGCAAACAGATGAGCATTTTAGCTTGTATAGCGGTGATGATAACCTCACTCTTCCAGCCTATGTGATCGGAGCAAACGGTATCGTATCTGTTTCCGCACACGTGATTGGAAATGAAATGCAGGAAATGCTTACTCTATATGAAGCAGGAAAAGTAAAAGAGGCCGCTATTCTCCATCGCAAATTACTCCCTATTTTCAACGGAATGTTCAGCGCTCCATCACCCACCCCGGTAAAAGCCGCCCTGAAATTGAAAGGTCTTGATACAGGAGGCGTACGTTTACCGCTCGTATCATTAACTGAAGATGAAGAAGCATTTATTCAAAACTTAATGGATGATCTATCATAAAGATTAACCGGTGATAACTCACCGGTTTTGTTTTTTTCCATTCTGGAACACACAATTTAGAGATCTTCCTTGCGGAGAAAGTGGCAAACTTCCTTGGACTGGTAATAAAGTGCTTTGGTAAATCTTTGTATGATACATCCTTCGCTGAGTCATACTACGATAAAAGAGCGAAAGGAGTTCTCACCTATGAAAGACGATTCTTCTCAAGGGCAAGATAAAGGACAAGAAAAAGATCCGTCAAAGTCCTCTTTAGTTGATAAGATTCAACAATTAGGACAAACAAATGTCCCACAGCCTGCAGATTCAAATATTCATGTATTACCTGTGATCGGACAAGTGGAGGGACACGTGCAGCTTCCTTCCCAAAACAAAACGACCAAATATGAACATCTCATTCCTCAACTGATCGCAATCGAGCAAAACCCTAAAATTGAAGGGTTAGTTGTCCTATTAAATACGGTTGGAGGAGATGTAGAGGCTGGATTGGCTATCTCTGAGATGATTGCTTCGCTTTCGAAGCCTACAGTATCCATCGTACTTGGAGGAGGACATTCGATAGGGGTTCCTATCGCTGTTTCAGCAGACTATTCATTCATCGTCGAAACAGCAACAATGACAATCCATCCAATCCGCATGACAGGGCTTGTTATAGGGGTACCCCAAACGTTCGAATATATGGATAAGATGCAAGAGCGTGTCGTCAATTTTGTAACAAGACATTCGGATGTAGAAGAAGAAAAGTTCAAAGAGCTTATGTTTGCAAAAGGGAATCTAACAAGAGATATAGGAACGAACGTCGTTGGTCAACAGGCTGTCGATCATGGATTGATCGATGCAGTTGGAGGCGTGAAGGAAGCGATGGAAAAATTAAACGAAATGATTAAAACAAACAAAGGTAATGAGAATCAGGTGGTCCAATGATTTTATATACCCCACTCAGTGAACATGATATATTTCCTTCTCAAGATAGTGGAGAAGTTACTTATCAACAGCACAAAAATTGTCCGATAAAATGCAGGGATATGGGGGATGGGCGAAAACAGATTGTTCAAGTCCTTTCTACAGATCCTTCACACTATATGGATCCTCAATTACAACCGGGACAATGGTTGGACTCGTAACACCTCAGTAAGCTGTGGTATAATAAAGATAACTGTCAGTCAGGATGTCGAGTTTGTTTTCTTCTGAATAGGAAGAGGCAATCGGCATCCTTCTGTTTTCAGTTCAACTATTGATCAGATTGATTGACTGTAATTCTTTATTACGGAGGTGTTTACTTATATGGCTAGAAAGCGCAAATCCAAGTCGAAGTCGAATAAGAAAAAGTCAGGATTCAAGGAGCAAGTGAAGTTTGAATTATTTGGACTTTTCTTTTTATTCATAGCTGTTTTCGGAAGCGGGGCTTCTGCCATAAGCGATGGCGCGATTCCAGGTGGTCTCGAACGATTGTGGCAGTTTTTATTTGGAGTCTGGTACTTTATTGCTTCAATTTTCTTTCTCGTACTTGGTATTTATCTAATGGTGAAAAGGAAATGGCCAACATTCCTACATAAGAAGCTTATTGGTATTTATATTATCATCACGGCCTTGCTCCTTTTTACACACTTAGAGACGCTATCGGAGGAGTTAGTTGCTGGAAATGGCTCTATTCTCGGCCTTACATGGGACAGAATCACGACTATGATGAGAGGGGAAACTTCTTTTTACAGCATAGGCGGAGGGCTTTCAGGAGCTGTTTTGCTTTCGATCACTTACTATCTCTTTTCAGGGGTAGGAGCGGCCATCGTCTCCTTTTTCCTCTTCATCGTTGGTATAATCTTTGTCAGTGAGTGGTCGATTGGAGAGTTGTTTTCCAAACTCGGAGTGAGATTTAAAGCACTTGGTAAAGAGCAGCTTGAACGAATGAAGGAGAAGAAAACACAACGAAGAAAAGACATAACAGAAGACGCAGAGGAAACGACTGTCCTCGAAATCAGCGATTCCACTGAACCAGAAGATTCATATGATACTGCAGAGCCGATCATTCAGGATTTCACTGACCATGCATACTCGAGCGAAGGACCACTTGGAATAACTTCTTCACAAAAGAGTGATGATAGTTCTAGTGATTCAGATGAGGAAACCAGCTTAGAGAAGTCGATGCCAACAGCTGAACTTGAGAACTTTGATTATCAACTCCCAGGGTTCGAATTATTGGATGAACCAACCTCAAGCCCTCAGAGTCAAGGGAGGTCTCACATTCAAGCGACCGTTAGAAAGCTTGAGAAGACGTTTCAAAGTTTCGGTGTAAAAGCAAAAGTCACAAAAGTTCACGTAGGACCCGCGGTTACGAAATACGAAGTTTATCCAGACGTAGGGGTAAAGGTTAGTAAAATCGTTAATTTGAATGACGATTTGGCACTTGCTTTAGCTGCAAAAGACATACGGATTGAAGCTCCGATTCCTGGGAAGTCTGCAGTAGGTATTGAAGTTCCAAATCAGGAAGTCTCAATGGTTTCGCTTAGGGAAGTGTTGGAAACAGGTAAATCAAATCCTGAATCTAAATTAAGCTTCGCCCTGGGTCGGGATATTTCCGGAGAGGCTGTAATGTCTGAACTGAACAAGATGCCACACCTTCTGGTTGCTGGTGCGACCGGAAGTGGTAAAAGTGTGTGTATCAATGGAATTATCACGAGTATTTTAATGCGCGCAAAGCCCCATGAAGTGAAAATGATGATGATAGATCCCAAAAAAGTCGAGTTGAACGTTTATAACGGTATTCCTCATCTTCTTGCCCCTGTGGTGACGGATCCAAAAAAAGCATCGCGTGCACTGAAAAAAGTCGTTTCAGAAATGGAGCGTAGATATGATCTATTTTCAGACACAGGGACAAGGAATATCGAAAGCTATAACGAGTACGTGAAGAAACATAATAAGGAAAATGAGGATACGCAGCCTCAGCTTCCTTATATTGTTGTATTAGTAGACGAGTTAGCTGACCTTATGATGGTAGCTTCTAACGAAGTGGAAGATGCGATCACTAGACTGGCACAAATGGCCCGAGCTGCTGGTATTCACTTGATAATTGCAACTCAAAGACCTTCAGTAGACGTAATCACAGGTGTTATTAAGGCAAATATTCCGTCAAGAATTGCCTTCAGTGTTTCCTCGCAGACAGATTCTAGAACTATTTTAGATTCTGGAGGAGCTGAGAAGCTTCTTGGGAGAGGGGACATGCTGTTTACTCCTGTTGGTGCTAACAAACCAACGCGCGTTCAGGGAGCCTTTTTGAGTGATGATGAGGTCGAAAGGGTCGTTAACTTCTGTGTTGAGCAACAGCGTGCACAATATCAGGAGGAAATGATTCCTGAGGAAGAAAGCGAAGTGAAGCAGGAAGTTGACGATGATCTATACCCAGAAGCTGTTCAAATGGTCATAGAAATGCAAAGCGCTAGTGTATCTATGATTCAGAGAAGGTTTCGGGTTGGGTACACAAGAGCAGCCAGATTGATCGATGCAATGGAGGATAATGGAATTGTAGGTCCATACGAAGGAAGTAAACCAAGGTCTGTTCTTGTATCTCAGGTTACAGAAGAGCAGTCTTCTGGTTAGTATCTGTATAGGGTTTTAATGATAGAGGCTACTGTTTGGGCAGTAGTCTCTTCTTTTTGAGTCTAAGTATCCATTTCATAATCCTTAGCCGTACGTTTCGGGGTCTCAGGTCCTTCTATTTGTAAATATTCCTGTAATACTTTTAACACTGTTGTAATAAAAAACAGAAAAATGTCCTAATTCTATTTATTTATTCACCGAATAGTGTTATATTATTCTCGAAATGTGATGTGTCGAACGTCAGATGTCAGATCTCTGATGATAGCTTAATAGAGTTGGAGTGAACGAAATGTCGATTAGACAAGATACTCGTCACCTATATTTACAGGTGATTGAGCAGATAAAACGTGATATTGAAAACGGTATCTATTTGGAAAAGCAGAAACTGCCTTCCGAATTTCAACTTTCAAAATCCCTAGGAGTTTCTAGAGCTACCCTAAGAGAGGCTTTGAGAATATTAGAGGAAGAAGGGGTAGTTACTCGTAGACATGGTGTAGGTACATTTGTAAACCCTAAACCACTGTTTACTTCTGGCATTGAAGAGCTTGATAGTGTTACCGGAATGATATTAAGTTCTGGAATGACGCCTGGATCACAGTATCTTTCTGCTGACCTAGTAGAGCCAACGGAAGAAGACAGAAGAAGGTTCTCTGATGAACATCTGCATAGGTTGGCAAAGCTTGAAAGGGTAAGGACAGCGGATGATCAGCCTGTTGTCTACTGTGTAGATAAAATTCCAGAAGGTCTCATCCCGCTTGATCATGTAAAAGAGGCCGATTCACTTTTTCAGATATTTGAAAGCTATACCGGGGAGACGATCAGCTATGCTGTCACCCATATTGAACCGATTGGCTACCACGAAAGAATTTCCCCTATCTTAAATTGCGAACCTGAGCAAGCCTTGCTTTTATTAAAGCAGATGCACTATACACAAGATGATGTTCCGGTCATTTTTTCAAATAACTATTTTCGGGCTGATAAATTCAGCTTTCATGTTTTAAGAAAAAGAGTGTAAGGGCTTACATTTGTGGGAGGATATTTTTAGGAGGTGAGGCCGGTCACATTAGAGGCGAATGGTTAGTTGCTGGAAACACCTGATATTCAACAAACTTAGGGGGTAATGGTTTTGTTAAAAAATCGTCGTTTTCTTTTAGTTTTTGCATTACTTTTAACTATTGGTTTGGTGTTAGGAGCTTGCGGATCTTCTGATGATGGAGGAGAAACAAGTGGAGGTTCAAATGATTCAGGCAACAACGATCAAAATGCTGAAGAGGGCGGTAACGGCGACTTTTCAGTAGCCATGGTAACAGACGTTGGTGGAGTGGATGACAAATCCTTCAACCAATCTGCATGGGAAGGGCTGCAAGCCTTCGGTGAGGAAAACGGCCTTAGCAAGGGAGAAGGATTCGATTACGCTCAATCAGAAAGTGATGCTGATTATACAACGAACCTAAACCGTTTAGTCCGTCAAGACTATAACTTAATTTTTGGAATTGGATACTTACTACAGCCGGCAATTGAAGAGGTTGCAGGTCAATACCCTGAAACTAACTTCGCGATTGTTGACTCTGTAGCAGAAGGCGATAATGTTGCCAGTATCACGTTTAAAGAACACCAGGGATCTTTCCTTGCTGGTGTTGCTGCTGCTAAGAAAACGAAATCCAATCAGGTTGGATTTGTCGGCGGAGTTGAAGGCGACTTGATTAAGAAGTTTGAATCAGGATTTGTGGCAGGTGTTAAGTCTGTGAATGCTGATATTCAAGTGGATGTCCAATATGCTGAAAGTTTTGCTGCTGCTGATAAAGGAAAATTGATCGCTTCTAATATGTATTCTAAAGGGATCGATGTCATTTACCATGCATCTGGTGCAACTGGTAACGGTGTATTTGCTCAAGCAAAAGACCTTAAAAAGAACAACCCTGATGAAAATGTTTGGGTAATCGGTGTAGACCGAGATCAATATGAAGAAGGTGCCATTGGTGATACAAACGTTACTCTTACTTCTATGGTCAAACGTGTAGACGTTGCGGTAAAAGACGTAGCGACACAGGCAATGAACGGAGAGTTCCCTGGTGGGGAAGTTCTTGAGTACGGTCTAGATGATGATGCGATCAGCATCGCTCGTACAAATGAAGAGGCTCTAAATGAAGATATTATTGGTGCGGTTGAAGAATGGAAGCAAAAAATCGTTAACGGTGATATCGATGTGCCAAGTACTAGAGAAGATCTTGATGGGTATTTAGACTCTCTATAAGTTTATTAGAAGGCTGGTACAAAGCCGGCCTTCTTTTACACTATAAGAAAATCATCAAATGAAGAGCTTATCTTCCGGCCCTCTTCATTTGATGATTTTTTCAAGAGTACGGATATATGGAAAAAGAAGACAACCAGGGGAGTGTGGGAGACGAATGGATTATGTGATTGAGATGCTCAATATTCGTAAGGAATTTCCGGGTATTGTGGCAAATGACAACATCAATCTTCAGGTGAAAAAGGGAGAAATTCATGCCTTGCTCGGGGAAAATGGAGCAGGGAAATCAACCTTGATGAACGTATTGTTTGGCCTCTATCAGCCGGAAAAAGGAGAAATAAGAGTTAGAGGTGAAAAAGCAAACATTACCGATCCTAATGTCGCAAACGCGCTAGGTATCGGGATGGTTCACCAACACTTTATGCTCGTGGATACGTTCACTGTTACAGAGAATATTGTTCTTGGAAGTGAACCCAAAAAAGGGATGACAGTCGATATTAAGCGAGCAGAGAAAGAAGTAAAAGAACTTTCTGAACGCTACGGATTAAATGTAGACCCGAGAGCAAAAATTCGTGATATCTCAGTTGGAATGCAACAAAGAGTGGAAATTTTGAAAACGCTGTACCGTGGTGCGGAAATCCTTATTTTTGATGAGCCTACCGCTGTCTTAACTCCACAAGAGATTAAAGAACTGATTGACATTATGAAAAGTTTAGTTAAAGAAGGAAAATCTATCATCCTGATTACTCATAAATTGAAGGAAATCATGGAAGTTTGTGATCGCTGTACAGTTATTCGTAAGGGGCAAGGCATTGGCACATTGGATGTAGCTGAAACGAATCCAACTGAACTTGCTTCTTTGATGGTCGGCCGCGAAGTCAGCTTCTCTACAGAGAAAACACCGGCAGTTCCTAAAGAAACCTACTTGACCATTAAAGACCTTCGTGTGAAGGATGTGCGGGGAGTGGAAATGGTTAAAGGGTTGAACCTTGAAGTGCGTGCGGGTGAAATCGTAGGGATTGCAGGTGTAGACGGAAATGGTCAGTCCGAACTGATTGAAGCAATTACAGGACTTAGAAAAACCGATTCAGGCACCATACAACTTCATGATAAGGTCATCACTAACTTGACTCCGAGAAAAGTTACCCAGGCAGGGGTTTCCCATATTCCTCAAGATCGCCATAAATTCGGTCTTGTGCTTGATTTTCCTATTGGGGAGAATATGGTGCTTCAAAGTTATTATCAGGAACCATTTTCTAAAAAAGGTGTAATGAACTTTAAAAACATCTATAAAAAAGCCAAGGAACTGATAGACGAATATGATGTGCGAACGCCAGACGTTTATACAAAGGCACGATCGCTGTCAGGAGGAAACCAGCAGAAGGCGATTATCGGACGAGAAGTAGATCGCTCTCCAGACTTGATTATTGCGGCTCAGCCTACACGTGGATTAGATGTAGGTGCTATTGAATTTATTCATAAAAAGCTGATTGAAGAACGTGATAAAGGCCGTGCAGTTCTTCTGCTTTCTTTTGAGCTGGAAGAAATCATGAATCTTAGTGACCGTATTGCTGTGATGTTTGATGGGAAAATTGTAGCTCAAGTGAAGCCTGAAGAAACCAATGAGCAAGACTTAGGTTTATTGATGGCTGGAAATACAGACCAGAAAGCAGGTGGCCAGTAGATGTTTGCCAATCGTACAGTAAATATTCTTATTCCGGTCATTTCGGTTGTATTAGGCTTGCTTTCTGGAGCAATCATTATGGTCGCTTTTGGATATAACCCTGTTGAAGGGTATGCCGCACTATGGAACGGCGCTTTTGGAGATGCTTATTTCTTTGGAGAAACCTTAAGACAAGTCACTCCCTATATCCTTTCAGGTTTAGCTGTAGCATTTGCCTTAAGGACTGGGCTTTTAAACATTGGAGTAGAAGGACAAGTATTTGTGGGCTGGCTCGCTTCCGTGTGGGTTGGAGTAGCCTTTGATTTACCTGGGATTATTCACCTGCCGCTGGCGATTCTTGTTGCAGCGCTTGCAGGAGCTTTCTGGGGATTTATCCCTGGGATTTTGAAAGCTAAACTTGGAGTTCATGAGGTTATTGTTACCATTATGATGAACTACATTGCGCTTTATGTTTCGAATGAAATTGTTCGAAATGTAATTACGGATGGAGAGGATCAGACGGAAAGAATTCCAGCGTCTGCTTCTCTTGCCTCAGAGTGGTTGGCTGGAATGACGTTCTATTCGAGACTCCATTGGGGCTTGCTTGTAGCTTTGTTCATGGCCCTTCTTATGTGGTTTTTCCTTAATAAGACAACGAGAGGGTTTGAACTGCGCTCAGTAGGATTCAACCAACATGCCTCCGAATACGCAGGTATGAGTGTGGGTAAAAACATCGTTTTAGCTATGGTTATTTCAGGAGCATTTGCCGGTCTTGCTGGAGCAATGGAAGGACTGGGCACATTTGGATATATGTCTGTTAAATCTGGTTTTACAAATATAGGCTTTGATGGGATTGCTGTAGCCCTGTTAGGCGCGAACACTGCTCTGGGTGTCGTTTTGGCTGCTTTCTTGTTTGGTACTCTTAAAATAGGTGCATTAAACATGCCTACAGCAGCAGGTGTTCCAACAGAGCTCGTTGAGATCGTAATTGCACTAATCATATTCTTTGTGGCCTCTAGTTATATGATTCGTTGGATTATTTTGCGTTTCAAAAAGGAGGGGAAATAAATGGGGTTTATTGACGTTTTAGCATCCATCATTCCACAGGCACTGTTTTTTGCATCCCCTCTGATTTTTACAGCCTTAGGAGGTGTGTTCAGTGAGCGGTCTGGAATCATTAATATTGGACTTGAGGGTCTTATGGTTATGGGAGCGTTCATTGGGATCGTCTTTAATTTGACCTTCTACGAGACTTTTGGAAGTGCAACTCCATGGGTATCCATTTTGGTCGCAATGGCTTTATCAGCTATTTTTGCGCTCGTCCATGCTGTAGCTTCTATTACATTTCGAGCAGACCAAGTAGTAAGTGGAGTGGCGATTAACTTTTTGGCTTTGGGCATTGGTTTATTCTTAACTAAACAATGGTACGATAAGGGCCAAACGGATATGGTAGAGCGTCCTTTTTACACCACGGACATCCCTGTACTGAGCAAAATCCCTATCCTGGGTGATTTATTCTTCTCAGGAATGTACATCACGTCTTACCTGGCCATCGCTTTTGCGTTCATTGCCTGGTTCATCATTTATAAAACTTCCTTCGGCCTGAGGCTGCGTTCCGTTGGAGAGCATCCGATGGCAGCAGATACGAACGGAATAAATGTTTATGGAATGAGATATGTTGCTGTCATGATCTCAGGTGCACTTGGAGGTCTTGGCGGATCTGTGTTTGCACTGACTATTGCGCTGAATTTTTCCCATGCGACAATTGTCGGTCAAGGGTTTATGTCTCTTGCCGCCGTCATTTTTGGGAAATGGCATCCACTTGGAGCTCTTGGTGCAGCCATTTTCTTTGGCTTCGCACAGAGCTTGAGTATTGTCGGGTCAAGCATTCCGCTATTAGAGGATGTACCGCAAATTTTCTTATTGATTGCTCCATACGTGCTGACGATTCTAGCTTTAGCTGGGTTTATTGGCCGTGCCGAGGCTCCTAAGTCTTTAGGGGAAGCTTATGTAAAAGGAAACCGTTAATCAACAAGACCCGGTGCTATAAAACCGGGTCTAATTTTTTTACTTTTTGAAACATATACCTTAGCATAAGATGTAGCTCATATGGATGAATACACCAATGTGGGTCTATAATAGAAAATAAATAGACAAGGAGGATGGAAGATGAAGATTACCGAAGAGAAATTACTCGATAAACAAGGATATCGATTACATATTCTACCTAGTAAAAAATATAAAACAATTTCAATCGTAGCGAAATTTAAGGCGCCATTGAAACGGGAAGGGATTACAGAAAGGGCTCTTTTACCTCACGTCCTTCAGAAAGCGACAAATAACCATCCCAATGTCCGCTCTTTACAGTCTGCTCTTGAAAACCTATACGGAACGGCTTTGTCTAGCGATGGCTCCAAAAAAGGGGAAAATCATGTCATTAGTTTCAGGATGGAAGTAGTGAATGAAGCTTATCTAAACGATCAGGAACCCATTTTAGAAGAGGCTTTGAAACTTTTCAATGAAGTGTTGTTCGATCCTAAGGTGGATGGTAATGGCTTTGACTCTGAAATTGTCAGCCGAGAAAAGCAAACGCTTGAGCAAAAAATCACATCTATTAAAGACGATAAGATGAGTTATGCAAACCTTAGATTAATGGATCATATGTGTCAAGGGGAACCTTATTCCCTTCATGTACATGGATACCTTGAAGACATGAAAGCGATTACGCCAGAGAATTTATACGATTATTATCGTTCTATGATTGCAAAAGATATGCTTGATGTATATGTAATAGGGGATGTTGATGAAGCATTCATCGAAAAAATGGCGGATCAATTTTTCACTAGAAAAGAAAGCGGAAACGCAGATAATGATCAAGTCTCCGTAGTGAAAGATGTAGACAAAGTCAATGAAATCGTAGAAAAAGAAGAAGTCAATCAAGGGAAGCTTCATATAGGATATCGAACTTATACGAAATTTGGAGATACCGATTATTATGCCCTACAGATTTTTAACGGTATCTTCGGAGGCTTTCCTAGTTCGAAGCTGTTTATGAACGTTCGGGAAAAGCACAGCCTTGCCTATTATGCCGCTTCCCGTTTTGAAAGCCACAAGGGGTTATTACTTGTTTTCAGCGGTATCGACCCTAACGACTTCGATCAAGCCAAATCCATCATTTTAGAACAAATGGAAGCCATGAAAAATGGAGATTTTACAGAAGAACAAGTTAATGAAACAAAAGAACAGGTCATAAATCAGCTTCAAGAAACGATGGATAATGCTAATGGTCTAATTGAAGTACTTTATCATCAGATGATTTCAGGTGCGGAGATGCCAGCTGGAGACCTCATCGATCACATTCGAAAAGTTAACAAACAAGACGTAATTAATATTGCGAATAAGATAGAACTGGATACGATCTACTTCTTAACGAGCAAAGAAGGAGGGGAATAAGAGTGGAAGAATTAGTTTATCAACAATTAAACGAGAAAGTATATCAGGAAACGATGGATAATGGATTGAAAGTTTTCTTATTATCAAAGCCTGAAATGGCAAAGACATTCGGAATCTTCACAACCAACTATGGCTCGATCGATCAGACTTTTACACCTATTGGTAAAGATGAAAAAGTGTCGGTGCCTGAAGGTATTGCTCACTTTCTTGAGCATAAGCTGTTTGAAAAAGAAGATAGAGATGTGTTTCAGGACTTTACAAAGCTTGGGGCATCAGCAAATGCTTTTACTTCATTTACAAAAACCGCTTATTTGTTTTCTGCGACGAGTCAAATAGATAAAAATGTAGAAACACTGCTTAACTTTGTTCAAAATCCATACTTTAGTGAAGAATCCGTTGAAAAAGAAAAAGGAATTATTGCTCAAGAAATCCGCATGTATGATGATCAGCCGGATTGGCGTTCTTTCTTTGGAACGATTCAAAGTTTGTATCATAACCATCCTGTAAAAGTCGATATTGCTGGCACTGTTGATTCGATTCAGAAGATCACGAAGGATGATTTATACACTTGCTACGAGACATTTTACCATCCGTCTAATATGGTATTATTCGTTGCAGGTAATTTTGAGCCTGAAGCGATGATGAATCTAATTCGAGAAAACCAGGCAGGAAAAGAGTTCCCTGAAGCACCTGAGATCAATCGGTCATATCCTGATGAACCAACTGATGTTTCAAAAAAAGAAAATTCTATAACGATGCCCGTCACTACGGCCAAGGCAATGGTAGGGGTAAAAGAAAATGTTGGTGAACTTTCAGGTGAAGAATTGCTGCGTGCAGAGCTGTTATCAGGAATGATTCTTGATTATTACTTCTCTAGAAGCGGTAAGTTTTATGAAGAACTATACAAAGAAGACTTAATTGATGACAGCTTCCAATTTGAAACTGAACTTGATCGGCAATTTGGTTTTACAATCATTGGAGGAGACTCTAGAAAGCCTGACGAAATGGCAAAACGTGTGAAAGAAATGCTGCATGAATTGAAAGCTGAAAGTATCTCAGAAGAAGATTTTACTCGCATGAAACGGAAAAAAATTGGTCAATTCATGCGCGCTTTAAATTCACTCGAGTTTATAGCCAACCAATTTACTCATTATCATACATTAGGTGTCGATCTGTTTGATGTTCTTCCTGTCATCGAATCATTAAGTACGAAAGACGCTGATGAGTATTTGCAGCATTGGATTAAAGAAGAAGCTATTTCGGTCTTTCAGGTGAAACCACAGGCCTCATGAGTAAACGTTGTTTAGTCATTGGAGCAAGTGGGGAAATTGGAGCGGCCATTGTGAAAAGGCTAGTGGAAGCTGGTTATCGTGTTGGCGTACAATATCATTCCAATCATCTTGCTATTGAAAATCTTAAAAATCAAGTTCCAACTGAACAGTGGGAAGGGGCCTATCAAGCTGATCTTGGCTCTTCAGAAGGAATTCGTGAGTTCTTATCTTTTCTTCCAAATTCTTGGGATGCTGTCGTTTTTTCAGGAGGTCACCTGTGGAAAGGGTTGTTTCAGGATATGACTGAGGAAGACATGGATGCTTTGTATCATGTGCATACGAAAGCGCCTTGGATGATTACTCGTCATCTACTTCCATCCATGATTAAAATGAAACGAGGAACTATTGTAGTGGTTTCTTCCATTTTCGGTGAAGAAGGTGCGAGCATGGAAGTTGCCTATAGCTCTGTAAAGGCTTCTCAGCTAGGATTTGTTAAAGGATTAGCAAAAGAAGTTGCTCCTAGTGGAATCCGTGTCAATGCAATCACCCCAGGATTAATTAATACAAAAATGAACCTTAAGCTGGATAAAGAGGATTTATGCGCACTTGAAGAAGAGATACCGCTTGGGCGTTCGGGTACAACCACGGAGGTCGCAGATGCTGTCTACTTTTTATTAAGTGAGCAATCCAGCTATATTACAGGCCACTCATTAAAAGTTAATGGCGGCTGGTGATAAATTTGTTGTATAGAAATGACAACCTCCTCAAATACTAAGCATGAATAAAATTCAGAGGAGGAAACAGAATGTCAGTTCTTGACAATTTTGATTCTTGGAAATCTTTTCTAGGTGATCGTTTGCATCAGGCACAAGGACAAGGAATGGATCAAAGCGCAGTTTCAGACCTTGCTTACGAAATTGGAAATTACTTAGCAACTTCTGTCGATGCGAAAAATGATCAGGAAGCTGTTCTTCGCGATCTTTGGAACGTTGCTGATGAGAAAGAGCAGCACGCCATTGCAAACATGATGGTGAAACTTGTAAAAAACGAAGGTAACCAGCCTTAATCGACAAACTCCGCACGGTTTCATCTGTGCGGAGTTTTCGTTTATGATTACATTTTTCTTACTTTTTTGACTCGATATTGATTTCCAACCTTTCCTATTCCACAAAAATCATTTATGATAGATGAAGAGTTACTTTTCGAAGTGTCGAAGTATGTAGATATGAAGCATCATTTTTTCCAGAGGAGTTGTGTTATGGAAAAAAAAGAGTGGTACTTAGAATATGAAATTCAATATAACCGCCCTGGTTTATTAGGGGACATTTCTTCGTTATTAGGTATGATGTCCATAAATATCGTGACCATCAACGGTGTAGAAAACTCACATCGCGGCATGCTCTTGCTATGTAACGATGAAGAGCAGATTACCCGTTTGAAATCCATTTTAAATACAATGGACACAATTAAAGTGACGAAATTGCGCAAGCCAAAATTAAGGGATCGTTTAGCTGTAAGACACGGCCGTTATATACATAGTGATGTTGATGATCGGAAAACGTTCCGTTTCAACAGAGAAGATTTAGGTCTCTTAGTCGATTTTATGGCGGAGCTTTTTATGAAAGAAGGCCACAAATTAGTTGGGATTCGAGGAATGCCACGTGTAGGAAAAACAGAGTCTGTTGTAGCGGCAAGTGTGTGTGCCAATAAACGTTGGTTATTTGTATCCAGTACGTTACTGAAGCAGACGGTACGTAATCAGCTTATCGAAGATGAATATAGCGAAGACAATTTATATATCATTGATGGAATTGTTTCAGCAAGACGTGCAACTGAGAAACATTGGCAGCTTGTAAGGGAAATCATGAGGCTTCCTGCTACAAAAGTGATAGAGCATCCAGATATTTTTGTTCAAGAAACTGAATATAAAATGGATGATTTTGATTACATCATCGAGCTTCGCAATAACGAAGATGAGGAAATAACATATGAGACTGTGGAAAAACCAGACATGTCCATGAATGATGGTTTTTCCATGTTTGATTTTTAATACGATGGATGGTGTTATACATGGAGATGGATATTGGCTCTAGAATGAAAGAAGCACGTGAGTCTAAGGGACTTTCTTTAGAAGAAGTTCAGGAAAATACCAAGATACAAAAGCGTTATCTACAAGCCATTGAGAACAACGAGTTTAAAATTCTTCCTGGTAAATTTTATACGAGAGCTTTTATAAGAGAATATGCCGCCGCCGTCGGCCTGGATCCTGAACAAGTGATGGAGGAGCATAAAGGAGAACTCCCTACTTATGAAGATGAAGAGGCGATCCAATACAGCCGTGTGCAAAAAACAAGAAAAGAACCGACTGCAACAGTATCCGGCGGCTCCAGGGTATTTCCTGGCGTGCTTACGGTACTTGTAATCGTTGGTACTTTATTTATGGTATGGTTTTTCCTTTTGAACAATGATTCATCTGAAAATGGTAAAGCCCAGGACACTTCAGAATCTAGTGATGAAGTTTTTGTGCCTTCAGATTCCGAAGATGCTTCTTCAGATAATGGAAAGCAGGAAGAAGATACAGCTTCTGAGGGAACAACTGATGAAGATCAAACTGCTGAAAAAGAGCAAGAAAATAACCAGGCTGAAGAAAAGCCAGAAGTTGAAATGAATCTTGTAGAGGAAGGATCAGGAGGTTTTCCTGAACATGTATATGAAGTTTCAGGTGTGAAAGAAGGTACTCTTACCATTGAATTAACAGGAACAAGTTACCTTGAAGTTCATGCGCCAAAAAATGGCGAAAATCTGATTCAACCGATAGAATATACAGTAGACAAATCGCCAATCACAGTACAACTGAGTGGTAAAGAACAGCTCTACATTAAGACCGGTAATGCCCCTGGTACAACGGTTAAAGTTAATGATCAAGAAGTGGAATTTCCAGATAAGGAACTTTCTACGCAAAAACTCTTGCTCAACTTCAAGGAATAAGATTATGATAAGGCTGTCCGGGCATGGGATGACAGAAGAACTGTTTTCTTCTATGTCTCTTTGGACAGCCTTTACGTATTTGATTTCAGGAGTGTGAAATTATGAATTTGCCAAACAAAATTACGATATCTAGAATTCTTCTCATCCCGATTTTTATTATTTTGATGAGTGTCCCGTTCAACTGGGGAACATTCCAAATGGGAGAAGCTGAACTGCCTGTTTCCCACCTTGCTGGAGCAATTCTGTTCATTATTGCTTCTACAACGGACTGGATTGATGGGTACATTGCAAGAAAATATAACCTTGTAACAAATTTGGGTAAGTTTCTCGATCCTCTAGCTGATAAGCTGCTTGTCAGCGCAGCTTTAATTCTGCTTGTAGAAATAGGGCTCGCCCCTGCATGGATCGTTATCGCGATTATCAGCCGCGAATTTGCTGTAACTGGGCTTCGACTTGTAGCAGCTGGGGAAGGTTCAGTACTCGCTGCAAGCCAAATGGGTAAATTAAAAACTTGGATTCAGATTATCGCTATATCTTTATTGCTGCTCCACAACTGGCCGTTTGCTTTTGTAGGGTTCCCACTAGGAACGATTGCTTTGTATTTGGCACTTATCATTACCGTCTATTCTGGATATGAATATTTCCAGAAAAATTGGCACGTTATGAGAGATTCGAAATGAATGCAGAAATCGTAGCAGTAGGAACAGAGCTATTACTCGGTCAAATTCCTAATACTAACGCCCAATGGATCTCACAAAAGCTAGCCTCCATTGGGATTCCTGTTTATCGCCACAGTGTAGTAGGAGATAACTTAGAACGTGTTAAAGATACTTTCCAACTTGCCCAAAGTCGATCTGATGTCATAGTAGTTACAGGTGGGCTTGGACCAACGGAAGATGATTTGACAAGAGATGCAGCAAAAGACGTTTTAAAACACGACCTTACGGAAGATACAGCTTCGATGGAAAGAATCCAAAAGTATTACGAAAAAAACAATAAATCTATGACAGAAAATAATAAAAAGCAGGCGCTTGTCTTATCAGGTGCGAGTGTACTTCAAAATGATGAAGGGATGGCTCCCGGCCAGATCGTTGAGGAAGCTGGTAAGGTGTGGGTGTTTTTACCTGGTGTGCCCTCAGAGATGAAAATGTTGATGCAGGAGCGGGTTCTCCCTTATTTTCGTAATGGTTTCGACCTTAAATCGGAAATCGTCTCAGAAATGATGCGATTTATCGGTATTGGGGAATCGGCACTTGAAGATGAATTGTCTGACCTGATTTACGAGCAGAAAAATCCTACACTTGCGCCCCTCGCTAGTGAAGGGGAAGTATCACTGCGGATAACAGCTACTGGGGAATCTGATCAGGACGCCCGTCAAAAAATTGCGTCTATAAAAGCGGCTGTGCTTCAAAGAGTGGGAAGTTATTATTATGGAAGTGATGAAGTAACGATAGAAACAAAGGTGCGAGACCTCCTCAAAGAGCAAGGACTTACAGTCGGTGCTGCAGAGAGTCTGACAGGAGGAAGGTTCATTGAAAAAATGATCTCTCTTCCAGGGGCTTCCTCTGTCTGTCAAGGAAGCCTGGTTGCTTATACTCCCGAGACAAAAGAGCAGGTTCTTCAAGTTCCACATTTTATTATTAAAGAATTTGGAACGATTAGCTATGAGTGTGCGGAGGTGATGGCCCTGAATGTACAGCATTTACTTCAGGCGGATATTACTATCAGTTTTACAGGTGTAGCCGGTCCTGATTCGAGCGAAGGCCATCAGCCGGGAAGTGTTTTCATTGGTCTTCAATATTGTGATGAAAAGCCGGTTGTAGAGCATTACTATTTTGATGGAAGTCGTGATAAAATCCGCAACAGGGCAGTCAAGAAAGGGTATGAACTGCTTTTCCACAAGCTTAAAAAAGCAAAATCATAGTATAAGTCCATGCGGTATTTCAAGTTTCTTATAGGGAAATTTGAAGTATCGCATATTTGTTTTATAAAAAAAGGGAACATTTATTCGCTTTTTTAGTTGGCAAACCGAAAAAAACAAGTTATGATAGGAGTAGAAATTTTGAAAGGCGGTATAGTATGAGTGATCGTAAACAAGCATTAGATATGGCATTACGTCAGATAGAGAAGCAATTCGGCAAAGGTTCCATCATGAAATTGGGAGAAAACGCTGAACAGAAAGTTAATACCGTTCCGAGTGGGTCGCTCGCGCTAGATGTGGCGTTAGGTGTGGGAGGATATCCTCGTGGCAGAATCGTAGAAATTTACGGACCTGAATCTTCCGGTAAAACAACGGTAGCCCTGCACGCCATTGCGGAAGCACAACGTAAAGGTGGTCAAGCAGCATTTATCGACGCTGAACACGCATTGGATCCTGTTTATGCTCGAAACTTAGGGGTAAATATAGATGAACTTTTACTATCTCAACCAGATACTGGTGAACAAGCTCTAGAGATTGCAGAAGCTCTAGTTCGCAGCGGTGCAGTGGATATGGTCGTTATCGATTCCGTAGCTGCACTAGTGCCTAAAGCCGAGATTGAAGGAGAAATGGGAGATGCCCACGTTGGACTTCAAGCACGTTTAATGTCCCAAGCTCTTCGTAAGCTTTCCGGTGCAATCAATAAGTCTAAGACGACTGCGATTTTCATTAACCAAATTCGCGAAAAAGTTGGCGTCATGTTTGGTAATCCAGAAACGACTCCGGGCGGCCGTGCGCTTAAATTCTATTCTTCCGTCCGTCTCGAAGTCCGTCGTGCTGAAACTTTGAAACAAGGAAACGAAATGGTTGGAAATAAAACGAGATTGAAAGTTGTTAAAAACAAAGTGGCTCCTCCATTCAAACAGGCTGAAGTTGATATTATGTATGGAGAAGGAATTTCAAGAGAAGGTGAACTTCTTGATATCGGTACGGATCTTGATCTAATCCAGAAGAGCGGTTCGTGGTATTCCTACAATGATGAACGCCTGGGGCAAGGCCGAGAGAATGCTAAACAGTTCTTGAAAGAAAATACGGAAGTGTATGATGAAGTTAAACGCTTGGTCCGTGAACATTACGGCATGGAGTATGATGAAGACGGAAATGCGTCCAATGCGGAAAGTCAAGAAACCCTCGACGTATAATCCTATAATAAAAAGAGCAGATCCAGATAATGGCTCTGCTCTTTTTGCTATCTTAATAGGTTATCTCTACCATTGAACCTCTTTATTAGGAACAGGAAAAGACTGATAGTTTTAAATATTTCAAAATAGTCGAAGGATAGATTTGACGATTCCTTGACATTACGCATAGTCAAGCATAAAATGAATGTGTATCATTTTCATCTTTATACCCTTATTTTAACTAAAATGAAACTGAAAATGAAACGTTTGTAACTACCGACAAACGGACCAAGTTCATAGCAAGAGGAGGTGAAAATATGGATTTAATATCCTCGCTCATCTTCATTTTGCTTGCCCTTATCGTCGGTTCTGTTGTTGGTTATCTTATTCGGAAATCGATTGCGGAGGCGAAAATTTCCAGCGCTGAAGAGCTTGCCAAACAGATTGTGGAAGAAGGTCGGCGCAATGCTGAATCAGCGAAAAAAGAAGCTCTTCTTGAAGCCAAAGAAGAGAATCAGAAATTTCGTCAAGAAGCGGAGAACGAAATCCGTGAACGCCGCATGGAACTGCAGAAAACTGAAAATCGTTTAACACAGAAAGAAGAGAATCTTGATCGTAAGAGTGGAACGCTTGACCAGCGTGATCTTTCACTCGAAAAGAAAGAAGGAGCTCTTGCCGAGAGACAACAACAAATTGAAGAAATGGAAAGCAAAGTGAAAGCTATGCTTCAAGAACAGCAAACCGAGCTTGAACGCATTTCAGGCTTGACATCAGACCAGGCGAAACAAATCATACTCGAACGAGTGGAGCAGGAAGTATCGCATGAGTCAGCTCTAATGATTAAAGAAGCAGAAAATCGTGCGAAAGAAGAAGCAGATAAGAAAGCGAAAAGCATTCTTTCACTTGCCCTGCAACGATGTGCTGCTGATCATGTTGCAGAAACGACGGTTTCTGTTGTTAACCTTCCAAACGATGAGATGAAAGGCCGAATCATTGGACGTGAGGGCCGTAACATCCGCACGTTGGAAACGTTGACAGGGATTGATTTAATTATCGACGATACGCCGGAAGCTGTCATTCTCTCAGGGTTTGATCCAATTCGCAGAGAAACAGCTCGAATGGCTCTCGAAAAACTTGTCCAGGACGGAAGAATTCACCCAGCTCGAATTGAGGAGATGGTGGATAAATCACGTCGTGAGGTAGATGACTACATTCGCGAAGTTGGCGAACAAACTACTTTCGAAGTGGGAGTTCACGGACTTCACCCGGACCTAGTCAAAATCCTTGGTCGCTTGAAATATCGTACAAGCTACGGCCAGAACGTCTTAAAACACTCTACAGAGGTAGCTTATTTATCGGGTTTATTAGCTGCAGAGTTAGGGGAGGACGAAATGCTCGCACGTCGAGCAGGCTTGCTGCATGATATTGGAAAAGCTATCGACCATGAGGTTGAAGGCAGCCACGTTGAGATTGGTAAAGAACTAGCAACGAAATACAAAGAAAATGACACCGTCATCAATGCGATTGCTTCCCACCACGGTGATGAGGAACCAACTTCTATCATATCCGTATTAGTTGCGGCGGCTGATGCTCTATCAGCGGCACGCCCAGGAGCAAGAAGTGAGACGCTTGAGAATTATATTAAGCGCCTTGAAAAACTTGAAGAAATCTCCGAATCCTATGATGGAGTTGAAAAGTCCTTTGCTATTCAGGCAGGTCGTGAAGTGAGAATTATGGTTCGCCCTGATGAAATTGATGATCTTGAAGCTACTAGATTGGCACGAGATATTCGAAACCGAATCGAGGGAGAACTCGATTATCCAGGTCATATTAAAGTAACAGTGATTCGTGAAACACGTTCTGTGGAGTACGCGAAATAATATGATGAAGCGGCCTTAGGCCGCTTCATTTCTGTTTAAGGAGAAATCCTTTTGCAAATGACTATATAGTAAAAGACATAGAAAGGAATCGATTATGAGAATTTTATTTATTGGAGACGTTGTAGGTTCTCCAGGTAGAGATATGATAGACGAATATGTACCGAAACTTAAGCAAAAGTATCAACCGGCAGTAACGATCGTCAATGGCGAAAATGCTGCTTCAGGGAAAGGGATTACTGAGAAAATTTATCGAAGATTTCTCGAAAAAGGAGCTCAGGCCGTAACCCTAGGGAATCATGCGTGGGATAAAAAAGAAATTTTTGATTTTATAGATGATGCTGATTACCTTGTCCGTCCAGCCAATTTTCCTGAAGGCACGCCAGGAAAGGGAATGACTTTTGTGAAAACTCCTAAGGGAGAGGTCGCTGTTATCAATCTCCAAGGACGCACGTTCTTAGCCCCCAATGATGATCCCTTCAGAAAAGTAGATGAATTGATAGAAGAAGCTAAAAAACGAACCTCTATCATCTTCCTTGATTTTCATGCTGAGACTACGAGTGAAAAGCAGGCTATGGGCTGGTACGTGGATGGACGAGTTAGCGCAAATGTGGGAACGCATACCCATGTTCAAACCGCTGATGAGAGAATTCTACCGGGAGGTACCGCTTATATAACAGATGTAGGTATGACCGGTCCTTATGATGAAATTTTAGGTATGGATCGAGAATCAGTAATTAAGCGCTTCCTTACAAATCTACCAGTACGTTTTGAAGTTCCAAAAAAGGGAAGAGCACAACTAAGCGGATTTTTGGTAGATGTAGATGAGAAGTCGGGGCATGCAAAAAAAGTTCAGCGTATATTAATCAATGATGATCATCCCTTCTTCGAATGATTATTTGAATTTTGTGACAAATTGATTCATAATGGAAAAAGGTAATATTCTACATCTCCAGGAATATAGTAGTTATGGAACAACTATAGTGATTGAAGGAGGAGCTAGTAATGGAAGTATTAAAAGTATCAGCTAAATCCGTACCTAATTCAGTAGCAGGAGCTTTGGCAAACGTAGTAAGAGAACGCGGTACTGCTGAAATTCAAGCGATAGGTGCAGGAGCACTTAATCAAGCAGTCAAAGCGGTTGCGATAGCCAGAGGATTTGTAGCCCCTAGTGGGATGGATTTAATTTGTATTCCTGCCTTTACCGACATTATGATTGATGAGGAGGAACGCACGGCAATTAAGTTGATTGTCGAACCTCGGTAGTTAATTAGTCGCCCTACCTTCATACAAGCAAGCCGTACTCTAAAATAGAGTGCGGTTTTTTTGATGGCTCAAATAAGAAATTTAACGAATGGATTGGGTCTCTCTTAAATCCATACAAAAGTACATATCCATGAGAGTGAAATCAGACAGCCTAATGTCCTTTCACAGTGGACAAGTTAACTTGATATAATCTATATTCATGTTAGTATTGTTTATATAGAGGTTTTATACTAGATTAGGAGTGTTCACTGTGAATGGAACAATGAAAGCAATCGTTAAGCATCATAGAGGAGTTGGAGCAGAATTAAAGGAAGTTGACATTCCTTCTATCAAAGAAGATGAAGTGCTGATTCGAGTTAGGGCTACTTCCATATGTGGAACGGATGTACACATTTATAACTGGGATGAGTGGTCCGCAAGTCGCGTCCAGCCTCCATACGTATTTGGACATGAATTTGCAGGAGAAATTGTAGAAGTTGGCGAAAAAGTTAACAACTTTTCTATAGGGGATTATGTCAGTGCAGAAACTCATTTGGTTTGTGGGCATTGTCCACAGTGTTTAATGGGTAAATTTCATATCTGCGAAAATACTAAGATTATCGGTGTCGACACGCAAGGATGTTTTGCAGAATATGTGGCACTTCCAGCAAGCAACCTTTGGAAAAATCCTGCTAACATGCCGACAGATATCGCTTCTATCCAGGAACCGATGGGGAATGCTGTACATACAGTCCTTAACGGTGATGTAGCTGGAAAATCTGTCGCGATTATTGGGTGCGGTCCGATCGGACTTATGGCAGTTGGTGTTGCTAAAGCAGCTGGAGCTTCTCAAGTGTTAGCATTTGATCTAAACTCATATCGCTTGCAACTGGCTGAAGAAATGGGAGCGACGGCTGCCATTCATTCAGGAGAAGAAGATCCTGTAGAAAAAGCTAGAAGTCTGACAAACGGACATGGAGTAGATGTCGTTTGTGAAATGAGCGGACATCCTGTTGCTATGGATCAAGGCTTTAAAATGATCACAAATGGAGGAAGGGTTTCCATACTCAGCCTACCGACAAAACGAGTGAGCCTTGATGTAACGAACGATATCGTATTTAAAGGCGTAGAAGTGCAGGGAATTACTGGTCGTAAAATGTATGAAACCTGGCAGCAAGTGTCAAGACTCCTACATTCCGGCCAAGTTGACGTTAAACCTATGATTACTCATCATTTGAAGCTGGAGGAGTTTGAAAAAGGCTTTGAATTGATGAATCAAGGAAAATGTGGAAAAGTTGTGTTACACCCATAAAACTGGAGGAGGATTTCTTTTATGAAAGGCTTTGAATATTTACAAGAACAATTAGATGAAATGAAAAACGAAGGAACGTTTAGACAACTGATCCCTTTAGAATCAGCACAGGGATCAAAAGTGAAGATCAAAGGAAAAGAAGTCATCCAGCTATCTTCCAACAACTATTTAGGACTCACTTCTCACCCTAAAATGAAAGAAGCAGCAGATCAAGCGAATAAGGAGTATGGGGTCGGAACAGGATCTGTTCGTACGATCGCGGGTACGCTTAAGATGCATGAAGATTTTGAGGAGAAGCTTGCAAAATTTAAGCATACAGAAGCGGCACTTGTTTTCCAATCTGGCTTCACAACGAACCAGGGTGTCTTATCCTCTATTCTTGGAAAAGAGGACGTGGTCATTTCAGATGAATTGAACCACGCTTCCATAATTGATGGGATTCGCTTAACGAAGGCAGATCGTAAAATCTATAAACATGTTGACATGGAGTCTCTTGAAGAAGCATTAAAAGCAAGTTCAGATTATCGTACACGTCTTGTTGTTACTGACGGTGTCTTCTCTATGGACGGCAACATCGCCCCTCTGCCTGAAATCGTAGAACTTGCCGAGAAGTACAATGCGCTAATCATGGTTGATGATGCCCATGCAAGTGGAGTACTTGGTGATAATGGCCGCGGTACAGTAAATCATTTTAATCTAGATGGGCGTGTGCACATCCAAGTTGGTACGTTAAGTAAGGCGATAGGAGTACTCGGAGGTTACGTGGCTAGTACGAAAACGTTAAGAGATTACTTAATTCACAAAGGGCGTCCGTTCTTGTTTAGTACTTCTCATCCGCCTGCAGTTACAGCTGCTAACGATGCTGCCATTGACGTCCTTTTAAACGAACCAGAGTTGATCGAAAAACTTTGGGATAACACTAAATTCTTCAAGGATGGATTAAGTGCCCTTGGGTTTGATACAGGAATTAGTGAAACCCCTGTAACTCCAGTCATGATTGGAGACGACGCACTTACACACAAATTCTCTGATGAACTTTTCGATGAAGGTGTTTTTGCACAAGGGATTGTCTTTCCAACCGTTCCACGAGGGAAAGGAAGAATTCGAACGATTGTAACAGCCGAACATTCAAAAGAAGAATTGCAAGAAGCCCTTGATGCTTTTGAAAAAGTCGGGAAGAAGTTGAACATACTGTAATGTCTGAAAGCCACTATGATGTTGTTCATCATAGTGGCTTTTTCTATGTGAAACTGGTACGATTTGTGAGAATGCTTTAAGTTATACTTAAAATTTTGTCTAATCATTGATATAATAGTACAGTTAGAAGGCACGGTTTGAAAGGAGATCGAAATGAACGAACAACAGCGAAAGGAAATGTCGCAAATTCGTGAAGAAAAACCTGAAAAAAAGGTGTCTGAACAAGACAATCTGAATCGTATAAAGCAGAAAACTAGTGAAGATTTCATGAAATATTTTGAAACCACTTACCAACCTCCAAATATGAGGGATGCGCAGCGCAGAAAGAGAAAAGAAACCGATGTACTGTATGATTTTGAGATCCCTGAAGATATGGATCAATCTGGAAAAGATAAGAAATACATGATCCGTACTTACGGCTGTCAAATGAATGAGCATGATACTGAAGTTATGGCCGGTATATTTGAAGAGATGGGCTATGAGTCCACTTCAGATACGAAAGAAGCGGATATCATTCTTCTAAATACATGCGCAATACGGGAAAACGCAGAAAATAAAGTCTTCGGCGAAATCGGCCATTTGAAACCATTGAAAATGGAGAATCCGAACTTGATTATTGGTGTGTGCGGTTGTATGTCTCAAGAGGAATCCGTCGTTAATCGCATACTTAAAAAACATCCGTTTATTGACTTAATTTTCGGAACACATAACATTCACAGACTCCCTCAATTAGTAAAGGAAGCCATGTTCGGCAAGGAAATGGTCATTGATGTATGGTCGAAAGAAGGAGACATCATTGAAAATCTGCCGAGGTCTCGTAAAGGAAAAATTAAAGCATGGGTCAATATTATGTATGGTTGCGATAAATTCTGTACGTATTGTATTGTCCCTTATACAAGAGGTAAAGAACGAAGCCGGCTTCCTAAAGACATTATCCAGGAAGTGCGCCACCTAGCTGCTCAAGGGTATAAAGAAATCACACTTCTCGGGCAGAATGTGAATGCGTACGGAAAAGACTTGGACATAGAATACGGTCTAGGGGATTTAATGGACGAGCTTCGAAGTATCGACATTCCTCGAGTTCGTTTCACAACATCGCATCCTCGTGATTTTGATGATCGTCTGATTGAAGTTTTAGCTAAGGGCGGCAATATGCTTGACCATATTCATTTGCCGGTCCAATCCGGAAACTCGGATATTTTGAAAATCATGGGACGTAAGTACACTAGAGAGGAATATTTAGAGCTTGTTCGAAAAATTCGTGAAGCCATGCCTGAAGCGACGTTGACTACTGATATTATTGTAGGGTTCCCGAATGAGACAGAAGAACAGTTCCAAGACACTCTTTCTCTAGTAGAAGCGGTTGGATTTGAAGCGGCTTATACGTTTATCTACAGCCCGCGTGATAATACCCCAGCTGCGAAAATGAAAGATAATGTATCTATGGAAGAAAAGAAAGAGCGGCTGCAGAGATTGAATAAATTAGTCAATGCTCAATCGGCTGAAGCGATGAAACAATATGAAGGTGAAATCGTAAATGTGCTGGTTGAGGGAGAAAGTAAGAATAACCCGGATGTTCTCGCAGGCTATACAAAACGTAACAAACTCGTGAACTTCAGAGCACCAAGAACAACTATTGGAAACATCATTCCCGTCAAAATAACAAAAGCGAAGACCTGGTCCTTAGATGGCGAAATGGTTGAAGCAAGCGTAGAGGTGAAATAAAATGGCACAATATACACGTAAACAAGTCGTTGAGGAAGCTCATAAACTTGCCAAAATGATGGCAGATATCGAAGAGATCGATCGCTTTAAGCAGTTGGAATCTAAGTTGAACGACAATCAGAAGGTTCAGTCTCATATCAAAAAGATCAAAGCTTTACAAAAACAAGCGGTCAACTTCCAGGCTTATGGAAAACAGGAAGCCTTGCAAAAAGTAGAGGGTGAAATCGATCGTCTGCAAAATGAGCTTGATGAAATTCCTGTCGTAGCTGAGTTTAAAGAGTCGCAAGTTGTCATCAATGATATTCTCCAAATGATTTCAAGCACCATTTCCCGTGAAGTGACGAATGAAATTATTCGATCTACCGGAGGAAACTTGCTTAAAGGAGAAACAGGTTCAAAAACACAAAATAGTGGGTGCCACTAAGTTTTTTTGAACAAAAAATAAATATTTTTTGTTGATATAGACACGTCCGTCAAGAGGTTTTCCCTTTTGACGGATTTTTTTCGTACAATTTTTTGGGCTTTTGCATAGAATGAATTAAACACGTCCTTAGGCCTTTATCCTGTTAGTCACCATTCGCCCAACCCCTGCATAGGATGGGTGGTAGAATAAGGAGGAGAGAAACCATATGTCTTTTTTTGAGCGTGATTACAGAGAAATCATCACAAAAGCTGTAATCGGAAAAGGTAAAAAGTTCACGGAATCGACACACACGATCAGTCCCTCACACCGTCCAACAAGTATCCTAGGCTGTTGGGTAATCAATCATATTTACAATGCGAAGAAAAAAGGGGACTATGTAGAAATATCCGGCGGCTATGATACGAACGTCTGGTATTCCTACAATGACAACACTAAAACAGAAGTTGTGACTGAACGCGTAAGCTATTGTGACCATGTTCGATTAGCTGTCAAAGATGAAAACTGTATCCACGATGATGTTGAAGTGATTGCGAAAGTGGTGCAGCAGCCAAATTGCCTTGAGGCTAACATCTCTGGAAATGGTCAAAAAATCACAGTAGAAGTAGAGAGAGAATTTACTGTTGATGTAATTGGTGAGACAAAATTGTGTGTCAAGGTTGACCCACACGGCTGCGATCATGATGATGACTATGAGTATGAGCTATCTTCTGATGATTTTTCTGCGATTGATCCTGATTTTCTTCCGTCATCATCCAGCGATGATCATGATAAAGATGATTAAACCTACATTCCTTGCTGATTCAGCGAGGATTTCTTTTTGACCCCATACCTTTGGGGTCTTTTGCAATTTCCATTTCATTTTATTCAAGGCACCTAAGGATGTGTGCTATAATTGGTAAAGTATGAATAAAGATCGTTTTGGAGGATTTACCTTATGGCAAACTATACACCCATGATGCAGCAGTATTTGAAAATTAAAGCCCAGCAAAAAGATGCTTTTCTTTTCTTTAGGTTAGGCGACTTTTACGAAATGTTCTTTGAAGATGCACTTACTGCTTCGAAAGAATTGGAAATCACTTTAACAAGCAGAGATGGGGGAACGGAAGAAAGAATTCCGATGTGCGGTGTCCCTTATCACTCTGCAGAAAATTACATAAAACAACTGGTTGAAAAAGGCTACAAGGTCGCTATCTGTGAACAAGTGGAAGACCCTAAACAGGCAAAAGGTGTAGTTAAACGTGAAGTTGTTCAAATGATTACTCCTGGGACAGTAATGGAAGGAAGCATGCTCGATGAGAAAGAAAACAATTATATCGCTTCCTTAAGTAAGTTCGAAGATGGCACCTATACAGTAAGCTATAATGACTTGACTACAGGGGAAAATAGCGTGGCTCTTGTCACGGACGGATTTGATGCCGCTATTGGGGAACTCTACAGCCGCCCAGTAAAAGAAGTTGTCGTATCCAGTGACTTTCCGGCAGAGCAACAAGAAATGTTAAAGGAACGTCTTGGTTATACCGTTTCTTATCAGGATGAGACCACTATCGAGGAAGCTTTCGTTGATCTGGTAGCTGACGTTCAACAAGATAAACTTAAAATTGGTTTTGGTCGATTACTTCAATATATTCAACAAACGCAAAAGCGTACCCTTGATCATTTACAACCTGTTAAAGTTATCGAGTTAAAGCAATATATGACTTTGGATATGTATTCAAAGCGAAATCTTGAATTACTTGAAACACTTAGAAAAGGTGGAAAATCTGGCAGTCTATTATCCATCGTCGACCAAACAATTACTTCAATGGGAGCGAGGATGCTAAAGAAATGGATGGAACGTCCTCTGCTATCCAAAAAATCGATTGAAACTCGGCACAGTCAGGTAGAAGGATTTCTTAATCAATTCCTAGAGCGTGAAACCTTAAGAGAGCAGTTAACTTCTGTTTACGATTTGGAACGTCTGGCAGGAAGAGTAGCTTACGGAAATGTAAACGCGAGAGATTTAATTCAATTAAGAAATTCTTTGCGTAAGATTCCTGAAATTTTAGAAACGTTACGTGATTTCACTCACCCATCCCTTGAAGAGCTTTATCATTCGATCGATCCGCTTCAGGAATTGAAAGAATTGCTGGAAGCGAGTATTGCTGATGATCCTCCGATGACGATTAAAGAAGGGGGTCTGATTCGTGACGGATTTCATGATCAATTGGATGAGTATAGAGACGCTTCAAAAAACGGTAAGCAGTGGATTGCAGAATTAGAGCAAAAAGAGAGAAAAACAACGGGGATCAAGTCATTAAAAGTAGGATATAACCGTGTTTTTGGCTACTATATTGAAGTCACCAAAGCTAATTTGCGTCTTTTGCCAGAGGGGATGTACGAACGAAAACAAACCCTTACTAATGCCGAGCGTTTCATAACTCCGGAATTAAAAGAAAAAGAATCGATCATTTTGGAGGCGCAAGAAAAAAGTGTTGATCTTGAATATGAATTGTTCCTCACAGTTCGTGACCAAGTAAAAACTTATGTTCAAAAATTGCAGCATTTAGCTGATCAAATTAGTAGAATCGATGTCCTTCAAGGATTTGCCCAGACGGCTGAAACAAACAGTTATGTACGGCCGACTTATAAAGAAAATACAAGAACTGTAGATATCAAACAAGGAAGACATCCCGTCGTTGAAAAAGTGTTAAAAGGAGACACGTTTGTTCCTAACGACATCTATATGAATGATGAAACGGATGTCCTTTTGATTACAGGACCTAATATGTCCGGTAAAAGTACGTATATGAGGCAACTTGCTCTTACTGCGATTTTAGGACAGATGGGAAGTTTTGTTCCGTGCGAGTCTGCTGACCTGCCAATCTTTGATCAAATATTTACCCGGATTGGAGCTGCAGATGACCTTGTCTCAGGACAAAGTACGTTCATGGTTGAAATGCTTGAAGCTAATCATGCACTTGCGCACGCAACTGAAAACAGTATGATTTTACTTGATGAGATCGGCAGGGGGACGAGTACCTACGATGGAATGGCATTAGCGCAGGCAATCGTCGAGCATATCCATGAACATATAAAAGCTAAGACCTTATTCTCAACGCACTATCACGAGCTTACTTCCCTTGAGAGCGAACTGGATCGTTTGAAAAATGTTCACGTTAGGGCGGAAGAGTACGAAGGCAATGTCGTGTTCCTTCACCAAATTAAAGAAGGACCAGCTGATGAAAGCTATGGCATCCATGTGGCCAAACTCGCGGACCTTCCAAAGCCTCTGATTAAAAGAGCTACCGATCTACTTGTTCAATTAGAAGGTGCTTCTTCACCAGCAGAAGCAGCAGCTAGTGCAGAAGAAGAGCAATTGAGTTTGTTCATTGAGGAGAAAGCTCCGAAGACACGTAATACTGAGCCATCTGACAGTCAACTTGAACAGCACATACAAGATTTAAATTTGTTAGAAATGACTCCAATGGATGCAATGAATGAACTTTATCAACTACAGAAAAAAATGAAGTCATAAAGTAATAAAGGAGGTACAGAGATGGGGCGAATCCAACTAATGCCAGATCATTTGTCCAATAAAATAGCTGCCGGGGAAGTTGTCGAGCGCCCAGCCTCTGTCGTAAAAGAGTTAGTAGAAAACAGCATTGATGCAGGGGCTACTTGGGTCAATGTTGAGCTTTTAGAAGCAGGACTTGAGAGGATTCGGATAACAGATAACGGTGCCGGTATGGATCAGGAAGATTGTGAACGGGCGTTTTACCGGCATGCCACAAGTAAAATAAGCAATGAAAATGATTTGTTTCATGTGCGAACACTTGGCTTCCGTGGCGAGGCTCTTGCCAGTATTGCCGCAGTTAGTCGGCTTACGATTCAAACCTCAACTGGAAATGAGGCAGGAACAAAGCTGGATCTCGAGGGTGGTAAACTCGTTAATGAGGGTAAAAGCGATGCAAGGCAGGGAACAGATATTACGGTTGAAGAACTATTTTTTAATACGCCTGCTCGTTTAAAATATATGAAGACCATCCACACAGAGCTTGGTCATATAACGGATGTCATGAATCGAATGGCACTGGCACATCCAGAAGTGAAGTTCACCTGCATGCATAATGAAAAGCAAATCTTTCAAACAAATGGTCGGGGAGATTTACTTCAAGTCGTAGCAAACATTTATGGAGCCAATGTTGCACGAAAGATGGTTCCAATCGAAGTAGAAACACTCGATTTTAAAGTAAAAGGGTATGTAGCAAAACCCGAAATCTATAGAGCTTCTCGTAATTATATGTCTACCATTGTTAATGGGCGGTTCATTCGGCACATCCCTTTAAACAAAGCCATTTTGCAGGGGTATCACACGTTGCTTCCGATTGGAAAAAGTCCAATTGTTGTGCTGAATATTGAAATGGATCCAATTCTCGTCGATGTCAACGTTCATCCTTCAAAACTGGAAGTTCGATTTAGTAAGGAAAAAGAATTGTTCGAGGTACTTGAAGAAACCATTCGTCAAGCATTTCGGAAAGAAACGTTAATTCCTAATGTTGAGCAGTCCAAGCCTAAGCCGAAAAAGCAAGTAAGTACCCAGGGGACATTCAACTTCGACCACAATCATAAAGAAGAAGCTCACCAAAATCGGGAAGAGTCAATGGATCATCTCATAAAAGAGACGCCGCCTCCTAAGCCAAAGGAGAATTACGCTAATCAACAAGATGAAGTCCTTAAAGAGATGACAACAAAGTTTGAACCACCTTCGGAGAAAACAGAAGAAGAAAAAGAAGAAAAAAATCATCAATATGAAGATGAAGTTGACCGAGTACCGACCATGTATCCAATCGGTCAACTTCATGGGACCTATATATTGGCTCAAAATGAAGAAGGAATGTATATTGTCGATCAGCATGCAGCTCAGGAAAGAATTAAATACGAATTTTTCCGAGACAAGCTGGCAGAAGTAGATCATGAAGTTCAGGAATTGCTCGTGCCTATGACCTTTGACTTCTCAAGACAAGAAGCTCTCCGTATTGAAGAGTACAAAGAGGAACTTGAAGAAGTCGGTCTATTCTTCGAACCATTCGGAGATAACAGTTTTATTGTAAGAAGCCATCCCCAATGGTTTCCAAAGGGATTTGAAGAAGAAGTCATTCATGAAATGATCGAGCAGCTTACAAACAAAGAGCGGATAGATATACTGAAATTAAGAGAAGAAGCTGCAATTCTGATGTCGTGTAAACGTTCAATTAAAGCAAACCATTATTTAAATCAATCAGATATGTTTCAGCTGCTTGAAGATCTCAGAAAATCGACGGATCCCTTTACTTGTCCTCATGGCAGACCGATTATCGTTTTCTTCTCGGAATATGAGATGGAGAAAATGTTTAAGAGAGTAATGTCGTGAAACACCAAAAAAGCTCAACACCTATACCCAAGGTGTTGAGCTTATTTTTGTGGCATTAAGACTTGGTCCATTTTTTAAGCCCTTTCCATTGTTTTTCTAACTTACTTAATGCTTGAGAGTTTTGAAGATGAATTTCCGAGTCACAGTGAGGGCAGTTCACATGATTCGTATCCTCAAAAATTGCTGCAGCTCCTGCTTCTACTTTATTCCCGCAGTTGGGACAATTAAATTCAACTTTTTGTCCCTTCAACCTTTCTTTTGCATCCATAGACATATCGCCTCCCTATACACACATATTCGAGAAAAAGGCTGCCATTTCCTGTTACTCCCAGAAGATTAGACATAATTAAACCGCTCTAAGTTGACATAATCGTATTACAGTCAAACACAGAGCGGTATGTAAATGTTGAATCAAGACAATCTATCCCATCGTTCGGAGTAGGGGAGGGGTCAAGATATATTTTTTTGTTGCAATAAAAAACGGAAATAATTATCGATCTGTTTGATTTCATCCGGCTGAATACCGAACCATGCTTTTTTATCAAAAAATACAGGTTTATCATAACCTTTGGTTTCGAGGAGTTGTTTGATTTCACGCATTTCATCTTCCAGCTCATCACTGAGACCTAGAAGATAATCCGCAGTGGTATGAAGCGCATGAGCAATCTTCGTCAAGTCGACCAAATCTGGAGAAGTATAATTCCGTTCCCAATTTGAGACGACCTGGGCAGACACACCGACTTTTTCAGCTAACATCGTTTGTGTAAAACCTCTATCTTTCCTAAGTGAACGAATTCTTTCATGTACCACTGTGATACGCCTCCTTTTTTATACTATAACATAAACTAACGAATCTCGATAGTGAAACTAACGAATATTTTGAATTTTAATAACGGATTCCGTTAGTGTTGGTAACGAATTCCGTTAGTTAGGTTGCTGAGGTATGATTGTAGAGGGATTCATGTATAATAAGAATCAGTGCAAAGGAGGGAAGATTTATGAAAAAACCAAAAGTCATTTCTGTAGTCGGACCGACTGCGGTAGGTAAGTCAAAACTCGGCGTCCAAATCGCTAAACGCTTTGACGGAGAAGTCATCAGTGGTGATTCTATGCAAATATACAAGTCAATGGATATAGGAACAGCCAAAGTGACAAAAGAAGAAATGGAAGGAATTCCACACCACATGATTGATTTAAAGGCCCCTTCTGAAGATTTTTCAGTTGCAGAATTTCAAAATACGGTACAAGGTTTGATTTATAAAATAGATGGAAATGGTAAACTCCCTGTCATTGTGGGAGGTACAGGGCTCTACATACAAGCAACCCTCTATGACTTCAATTTTTCTGAAACGAAAAAAGATGATGAAGTGATCAAGAGGTTAGAAGAGGAAGCAAGAGAAAGAGGAATGAAGCACATGTATGACCGCTTAACATTAGTCGATCCTGAACAAGCAAACAGAGTTCATCCTAATAACAAACGGCGTGTATTAAGAGCACTCGAAGTCTACGAAACAACAGGTAAGGTGATGAGTGATTATCAGGGAGAGCAGCCGGATGAGTCTCCTTTTCAACCTATTATCATTGGTCTGGAAATGGATCGTGAGAAGCTATATGAACGGATTAACAAAAGGGTCGACAAAATGGTAGATGAAGGGCTGGTAGACGAAGTAAGAAGCCTGTATGACAAGGGGTTGGAAGATCAACAATCCATGAAAGCCATTGGATACAAAGAGTTGATTCCATACTTTAAAGGGGAATATAGCTTGAATGATGCGATTGAACTTTTAAAACGCAATTCCCGACGCTACGCTAAACGACAATACACCTACTTTAGAAACAAAATGGATGTAAACTGGTATGAAGTGACAGAAAATAATTACGAAGAGAAATTTGCAACAATTTTGGACGATCTTGCAGGAATGCTGAAGTAAAACATAGAATGGTAGTATTACAGATAGAAAAGAGGAGGAAGATCCATGGCTCAATCCGTAAATATTCAAGACAACTATTTAAATCAATTAAGAAAAGAACGTATGCAGGTGACTTGTTTTCTACTGAACGGCTTCCAATTACGCGGTGTCGTTAAGGCGTTTGATAACTTTACCGTGCTCCTTGAAACAGAAGGGAAGCAGCAGTTAATTTTCAAACATGCGATTTCAACTTTTGCACCGATGAAAAACGTTTCATTGGATAAGGAATAAAAGTAAGAATTTCACTCTTTAAATTGAATCAATATGGTGAGGACGGAAAAAAACGGGAGCTTCTGACAGCTTCCGTTTTTTTCGTTGTCTGGGCGTTTGTCACAGGTGATATCCCTTTTGCGTATGATGAAGGGAAACGAGGAGGGATCCATGTGCAATCGCAGGCAAAGGCAGTCAAACCTGGTACGATCAATATTGTACTAAACGAATCGAAAGGGAAAGCAACTCCGGTTCAACAAGTCCAATCCAAAGAGAATACGTTGACTCCTTTTCGTAAAATTGATGATTACTTCTCTTCCATCATAGGAATGGAAAATTTAAAGATTCGTATAAAAGAGATTTATGCACAGGTTTTAGTAGCTCAAAAGAGAAAAGATGTTGGATTGAAATCAAATGGGCAGGTTTTACACATGATCTTCAAAGGAAATCCTGGTACGGGTAAAACGACAATTGCCCGTATGGTAGCCCAGCTCTTCAGTGAAATCGATGTGCTAGAGAAAGGTCACTTTATAGAAGCAGATCGAAGTGATTTGGTAGGCGAGTATATCGGGCATACCGCGCAGAAAACGAAAGACCTGATTCATAAATCCTTAGGGGGAGTACTCTTTATAGATGAAGCTTACTCGCTTGCTCGCGGTGGGGAAAAGGATTTTGGAAAAGAAGCCATTGATACGATTGTTAAATGCATGGAGGATCACCATGACGAATTAATTATTATTTTGGCAGGGTACCCTGATGAGATGGATGATTTTCTAAAAATCAATCCAGGCCTTGCTTCTAGATTTCCTATTCAACTATCTTTTTCTAATTATTCTGCAACAGAGTTATCAGGAATAGCTTCTGAGATGCTGAAAGAACGCCAGTATTGCTTGACGAAAGAAGCGGAAAGAAAATTGTTCAATCACCTTGTGCACGTCTGTTCGGAGTCATCATATAACTTTTCTAATGCAAGGTATGTGCGCAATGTAATTGAGGAAGCTATAAGAAAGCATGCCTGGAGGGTTGTATGCAGTCTTGATCAGCGTAAATCAACTTTGATGACGCTTCAGCCAGAAGACTTTGCTGAAATCCAATCACGCTATAACTACCATTAATGGATGCAAATATCTATCCTGCTATTTTTTTGATATGATGGAGAAGAAAAAGAGGAGCAGAAAAGAAGGTGTTACAATGAAGGCAAAAGAACAAGTCATCCTCGTAGCAAGAAAAGATCCACAAGAACAGGAAGAACGGTTTCAATCTTCTCTTGAAGAGCTGCAATCCTTAACGGAAACGGCTAATGGAGAAGTATGTAAAGTCATTACCCAAAATAGAGACCGGGTTCACCCGGCTACATATCTAGGACAAGGGAAGCTTGAAGAAATTAAAGAAGCTGCAGATGAGATTGATGCTGATCTTGTTATATTCAATGATGAGCTTTCCCCTGGTCAGTTAAGGAATATAACGGATCGAATTGAACGACGCGTTATTGACCGCAGTCAGCTTATTTTGGATATCTTTGCTGGGCGTGCCCGTACAAAGGAAGGAAAGCTGCAAGTAGAATTAGCTCAGCTTCAATATTTATTGCCGCGGCTAGCAGGACAAGGGACCGAACTCTCTCGTCTTGGTGGCGGAATCGGAACTCGTGGACCTGGTGAAACGAAACTGGAGACAGACCGCAGGCACATTCAGAGAAGGATAGATGATATTAAAACAAGACTTAATACAGTTGTGAAACAGCGAGAACAGTACCGAAAACGCCGAAAAGAAAACATGGCTTTTCAAATCGCCATTGTTGGTTATACCAACGCAGGAAAATCAACATTCTTTAATCGGGTAACAGAAAGTGAATCCTTTGAAGAGGATTTGTTATTCGCTACGCTTGACCCCTTAACAAGACAAATGAGTCTTCCATCAGGTTTTCAGGCGCTTATATCTGATACAGTAGGGTTCATTCAAGATCTCCCTACAACATTGATTGCTGCGTTTCGTTCAACTCTTGAGGAAGTCTCAGAAGCAGATTTTATCATTCATATGGTAGATGCCTCACACCCTGATCATATCCAACAGGAAAGAACTGTGTTGCGTCTATTAGAAGAATTGGAAGCAGGTCACCTCCCGATCCTTACTGTCTACAACAAGAAGGACTTACTAAATGATGACTTCATACCAAATATCCATCCATCATTAACCGTCAGTGTTCATGATCGAATTGATATAAAACGCATTCTGGATAAAGTGGAAGGGGTATTAAAAGAAGAATGGCACGAATATGACCTATTCTTGCCAGCTTCAGATGGAAAGCTGCTACAGCAGTTTAAGAAATACAGCATGATTACATCTTTGCAATTTTTAGAAGAGAAAGAAGGGTATGCTCTTCATGGATTTATTCATCCAGAGCACCCACTAAAGCATCAGATTTTATAAGATTTCAAAAAGGCAGGAAAAGCACCGTGAATATACAAGAAGTTAAAAGACAAGCAGAAGAAGAAATTATTCATAAACACAAGGAAGTTAACCAAATCGTCGAGGTGAATCAGGCCAACGTTTTGAACGCTTTCCAAAAGTTGAGAGTGAGCGACTCCCATTTTAACCCAACGACAGGCTATGGTTATGATGACTTTGGGCGAGATACATTAGAAGATTTGTATGCGGAAATATTTAAAGCTGAAGATGCGCTCGTCCGCCCTCAGCTTATTTCTGGTACCCATGCCCTCACAACAGCCTTGTTCGGAGTCCTGAGACCGGGGGACGAGCTATTATACATTACTGGCGAGCCATATGACACGCTACACGAAGTGATTGGGAAAAAAGACGGTAAAGACACAGGATCGTTAAGAGATTTCGGAGTTTCATACAACTCGATTCCTTTAACAAAGGAAGGTTCGTTTAATGTCGGACGAATAAAAGAAATGATCTCTACTGAGACCAGGATTGTCGCTATCCAAAGATCGAAAGGGTATGATGATCGTCCCTCTTTTACTATCGAAGACATCTCTCAAATCATTAAGGAAGTGCGTCAAGTTAAATCGGATGCAGTGGTTTTCGTTGACAATTGCTACGGAGAGTTCGTAGAAACACGCGAACCTATCGAAGCTGGGGCAGATTTGATTGCTGGTTCGCTAATTAAAAATCCTGGTGGAGGTATTACCAGGATTGGAGGGTACATAGCAGGAAGAAAAGATCTAATTGAATTGTGCAGTTATCGTCTTACCGCTCCAGGTTTAGGTAAAGAAACAGGAGCAAGCCTGAACAGTTTGCAAGAAATGTATCAGGGGATCTTTTTGGCACCGCATGTAGTCGGTGAGGCCTTAAAAGGAGCCATTTTCACAGCGAAGTTTTTAGAGAAGTTAGGCTTTAATACGAACCCAGCATTTGATGCGAAAAGGACAGACCTGATTCAATCGGTCAATTTCGAAACAGCAGAACAGATGGTCCGCTTTTGTCAGGCGATTCAACAAGCTTCCCCTGTTAATTCTCATGTTCTCCCTCAGCCTAGTGCAATGCCTGGATATGAGGACGACGTCATAATGGCAGCAGGTACGTTCATCCAGGGAGCAAGTTTGGAATTAACGGCAGACGGGCCGATCCGTCCACCTTACACCGCTTTTGTTCAAGGTGGATTAACCTACGCCCATGTAAAAATTGCAGTTACCCAAGCAGTGACACAGTTGATTGAAGACAAGATATTCATCCCACATCGGGTAGATACTGAGATTTTCTGACAAGAAATGTCTCTCTACGCTTTGTATTATCCTGAATAAGATGATAAATATGCAATGAAACAGGTATTTCTTATCGATATCTGACTGAGGTTTTTTATTCTTATTTTATTATGTGAACATTTCTCACATATGTTGACATATCCCCTGTCTCACGTATAATTAAAGTATCATTCTTATGGGGAGGAGGCACATCGATGAGTGATGAAATTCGTCGTTCTATGCCGTTGTTCCCGATGGGGATTGTTCAATCTTTAACGGATCTTACTGCTCGCCAGATACGATATTATGAACAGCACGAGCTGATTTTTCCTGCGCGATCAGAAGGCAACCGCCGTATATTCTCGTTTAATGATGTCGATCGATTATTAGAAATTAAAGACCTCATTGACCAGGGAGTGAATATGGCGGGTATTAAGAAGGTTCTTAAGCTTAACGAGCAGCCGAAGAACGAAGCGTACGATGAAGAACAGGTTCATGAAGTTCATAATGAACTTTCTGAAAAAGAACTTCGCCGTATGCTCCAACAAGAACTATTCACCGCGGGACGACAAGGGAAATTAGGTATTCGGCAGGGAGAATTATCTAGGTTCTTCCATTAAATTATGTTGAGAGGGGAATATTGAATGGGTTTGACTAAAGAAGAAATCTACAAAAAAATTGATGAAGAAAACGTCCGGTTTATCCGACTGCAATTTACGGATATGCTCGGCACAATTAAAAACGTGGAAATCCCACTAAGCCAGTTAGATAAAGCACTAGAAGGAATGATGATGTTCGATGGATCGTCCATAGAAGGATTCGTGCGAATTGAAGAATCTGATATGTATCTTGTGCCAGACTTAGATACATTTGTCGTTTTCCCTTGGACATCGGAAAAAGGGAAAGTGGCCCGATTCATCTGTGACATTTACAACCCAGACAAGACTCCATTTGAAGGCTGTCCGCGTTATAATCTGAAGCGCAACATCAAAAAAATGGAGAAACTTGGATTTTCCGCCTTTAACATCGGAACAGAACCAGAATTTTTCTTGTTTAAGCTAGATGAAGCAGGCGACCCTACAATGGAATTGAATGATAAAGGCGGGTACTTCGACCTTGCTCCTACAGATCTAGGTGAAAATTGTCGCCGTGATATCGTTCTTGAACTAGAAGAAATGGGTTTTGAAATTGAAGCTTCTCACCACGAAGTAGCTCCAGGACAGCATGAGATTGACTTTAAATACTCCGATGCTGTGAAGCACTGTGATGATATTCAAACATTTAAATTAGTTGTTAAGACAATCGCACGTCAGCATGGATTGCATGCAACCTTTATGCCTAAGCCTCTATTTGGTGTGAATGGATCCGGAATGCACGCAAACATGTCATTATTCAATGAAGGCGGAAATGCTTTCTTCGATGAAAGTGGCAAGGAACAGCTTTCAGATGTAGCGTATCAGTTCACAGCTGGAATTATTAAACATGCGACGAACTTCACAGCAGTAACGAACCCTACAGTGAACTCATTTAAGCGTCTCGTTCCCGGGTATGAAGCCCCTTGTTATGTTGCTTGGTCCGGCCAAAACCGTAGTCCACTTGTACGTGTACCGACTTCTCGTGGTCTGAGCACGCGTATTGAGGTGCGAAGTGTTGACCCGGCAGCGAACCCATATATGGCGATGGCTGTGCTATTAGCTGCAGGACTTGATGGTGTGGAAAATAAACTCGATGCCCCTGCTCCTGTTGACCGCAACATCTATGTGATGGATAAAAAAGAGCGTGAAGCTCACGGTGTTAAAGACCTTCCAGCAACACTTTACGATGCCCTTGTAGAATTGCAGAAGGATCCGATTATGGTTGAAGCCCTCGGTGAGCACCTATTCGAGCATTTTATTGAAGCGAAAGAAATTGAATGGGATATGTTCCGTACGCAAGTCCATCCTTGGGAACGCGAACAATACTTACAAACGTATTAATGGATAGGAAAACCCTCGATTTTAAGGATCGAGGGTTTTTCATTTGCGAAAATTACTACATATTTCTAGTGTACAAAAAGACATCCACTCCATATAATAAATATAAGAACAAGTGTTCGTTTTATGGGAGGGGTGATACCAATGGGTAATTTAATGGTCCGTTCGAAAGAAGAAAATGAAAAAATTGATATTATTTATCTATCCAGCCAGGGGAAGCTTACTCAATGGATGATCCGAGTCATTGCTATTCGTGAGATTTACATTCTTGCCTATTGCTTCAATCGGAAGGAGGTGCGAGCGTTCCACACAGAAAATATTCTCTCTGCTTTTCCGATAACCAATACCAGAGGCGTAGGAGCATGACTTATTCGTTCACTTTATTCAAGTATTAGGGTGAGCCAAGTCTTTAACTTATCACTTAAACGCAAATAAATAAATTATTTTTGCCTGATTGCTTTCCAACTATTGACTCTTCTGGTGTATGTGATATAGTTAGAGTTAATTATTCTTGTTCGTTTACGAATGAAAGCAAAAGTAACTTTTAAGTCACTTTCGTCTTGAATGAATATGCAGAGCAATAATAGTAATACAATGTGGAAAAAGTTCCACGCAGGAGGTAACAACATGTTACAAGGTAATGTTAAATGGTTTAATGCAGAAAAAGGATTTGGATTTATCGAAGTAGAAGGTCAAGACGATGTATTCGTACACTTCTCTGCTATTCAAGGCGAAGGATTTAAAACTTTAGAAGAAAACGAAACTGTTACTTTTGAAATCGTTGAAGGTAACCGTGGACCACAAGCAGCTAACGTTCAAAAATAAGACGTTAAGTGTAAAAAAGAGACTCTCTTAGGAGAGTCTCTTTTTTTGTTTGGTATAATAAAGCCCATATTAATAAAACGAGACGAGCAGCGGCTCGTCTCATTTTTAATGTACAGTACGGTATAAACCAACCACTTTGCCAAGAATAGAAACATCATTAAGAATAATCGGATCCATGGTGGCATTTTCAGGCTGTAGACGAATGTGATTTTTTTCTTTAAAGAACCGCTTTACAGTAGCTTCTTCATCCTCTGTCATAGCAACGACAATATCACCATTCTGGGCTGTCTGCTGCTGTCTCACAACCACCATATCACCATCAAGAATACCGGCCTCAATCATACTTTCTCCTTGAACGATCAAGACAAAAGTATTGTCATCGGATCCAGCCAGCGTATCCGGCAGAGGAACATACTCCTCTATGTTTTCAACAGCCGTAATCGGCGTACCTGCCGTAACCTTACCAATAACCGGAGCATAGGCAGCCTCACTACGAGGAATACTATGATCTTCTTCCAATTCTATCACTTCAATCGCGCGAGGCTTCGTAGGGTCCCTGCGGATGTATCCTTTTTTCTCTAGTCTTGATAGATGTCCATGGACTGTAGAGCTGGATGCTAGACCCACAGACTGACCAATTTCCCGAACAGAGGGAGGATAACCTTTCAATAGTACTTGTTCTTTAATAAAATCTAGTATTTCTTGCTGCCGCTTCGAAAGTTTGCTCATAGATTGCCACCTCGTACATAGGATTATAGTAACCACATTGTACCATGCCTATATTTAAAATACAAACAAGCGTTCGAAAAAACGGTTGACAAGAACCTGTGTTCGTATATAATTAAAATTAACCAAACGCGAACATAAGTTCTTAAGAACGTAGGTTCTCAAAAAATGGAGGGTTTTAAATGTTTAACAAACTATCAAAGCTTGATCTCACGTATCTAGTATTATTCGTAGCGAGTTTAGCGTTTTTATACTTTTCTATGGTCACGACAGGATAGTTTGTAATATCCTTGTTAAAGTAACTTTAGAAGAGGGAGACCAGACATTATGAGAGTCGTTCTATATTGTCGAGTAAGTACAGAAAAGGAAGCTCAGGTATCTTCTTTGAAGAGACAAAGAGCTGAATTGATGCGTATGGCCGAGCATCATGAAATGGAAATTGTAGATTGTATAGAGGAACAGGCAAGCGGCTATGAGATCGAACGGGAAGGTATTTTCCGCTTGCTTGAATACTTTTCCAATCGTAGCGCTGATGCCCTTCTCATTCAGGACGAAACAAGGCTTGGAAGAGGGAATACGAAGATTGCTTTATTCCATCAATTAAATAAACTTAACGTTCGGATTTATTCGTTGTCTCATGAAGGTGAATTGGAAATTTCAGAGTCAGATTCGATGGTTCTCCAAATTGTAGGTATTGTTGAAGAATATCAAAGGAAAATACATAATATGAAAATCCGAAGAGGAATGAAGAAAGCTGTGGAAGATGGATACAACCCAGCTGAGAATCTCTCAAATAAAGACATGGCCTCGGGGAGAGAGAGGATTGAATTTCCTATTGAGGAAGTCATTCGCTTACGCCGTAACAAGTTGACTTTCAAAGACATTGCGTCAACTCTAAGAGGAGTGGGCTACGATGTATCGAAAGCCACCGTTCACCGCAGGTATCAGGAATACGTATCACTTGAAAAACAAAGTCAATCAAGTTACGATAATGTAGACAAGGGTGAATAGCCTCTTGTCTTTTTCTTGTCTTAACGACATTAACCCACATTAAGAAAGCGGGGTATTAACTATGCTATCGAAAGATAAAATCAATCGTATAAATGAACTAGCTAATAAATCAAAAAAAGAAGAGCTTACGAAAGCTGAGAAAGATGAGCAGCAAAAGCTTCGTCAGGAATATTTGAAGAATGCTCGTAAATCATTCAAAAATCAGTTGAAGGGTGTTAAAGTCATTGATCCTTTAGGAAATGATGTAACCCCTAACAAGCTGAAACAAATGCAGCAGAACGAGAAAAAAAATTAAACAAAAGATCCGTACTTAAAAAAGTGCGGATTTTTTGTTTAAGAAATCCGATTAAGGGAAAATTAGGCAAGAATTAAAAGGAATTATTGAAAAAGTTGTGCGATTGCTTGTTTCAAATCAATTTTCATTATAGGATAATACATGGTACATATACCTGAGAAAGGGGAATGAAGATTATGGCAAACAGCCTTGAACAAACTTCTATTAATACAATTCGTACTTTAGCTATTGATGCAGTAGAAAAAGCGAGTTCTGGACACCCGGGTATGCCGATGGGGGCAGCCCCAATGGCTTACACACTTTGGACGAAATTCATGAACCACAACCCAAATAATTCCGAGTGGTTCAACCGTGATCGTTTTGTTCTGTCAGCTGGACACGGTTCAATGCTTCTATACAGCCTTTTACACCTGTCTGGATACAACGTGACAATCGATGATCTAAAATCCTTCCGCCAATGGGGTTCAAATACGCCAGGACACCCTGAATATGGCCACACTGATGGGGTAGAGGCGACTACAGGCCCACTTGGACAAGGGTTGGCTATGGCTACAGGTATGGCTATGGCAGAGGCTCACCTTGGTGCAAAATACAACCGTGACGATTACAATCTAGTTGACCATTACACGTATGCTATTTGCGGTGACGGTGACTTAATGGAAGGTGTCTCTCAAGAATCAGCTTCCCTTGCAGGTCACTTAGGACTAGGAAAATTAATCGTCCTTTACGATTCTAACGATATCTCCCTGGATGGAGACCTTGACCGTTCCTTCAGTGAGAGTGTTGAGAAACGCTATGAGGCTTACGGCTGGCAAGTGATTCGTGTAGAAGATGGAACCGATACCAATGAAATTACTAATGCGATTGAAAAAGCAAAGCAAAATACAGATCAACCGACAATGATTGAAGTGAAAACCGTTATCGGTTACGGTGCGCCTACTAAATCTGGTAAATCTGCTTCTCACGGGGCACCATTAGGTGAAGACGAAGTTACGAAGACGAAAGAATACTATAAGTGGGAGCATGAACCATTCCACGTTCCTGAGGAAGTTTACGCTGATTTTAAAGAAAAAGTTCAGCAAAATGGAGAACAGCAAGAGCAAGCTTGGAATGACATGCTGAAGCAGTATAAAGAAGCTTATCCTGAACTTGCTTCTGAATTTGAAACAGCGATCAACAATGAGCTTCCAGAAGGATGGGAAAAACAGCTTCCTACCTTTACAACTGGTGAAGACAGCCCAGCTACCCGTGCAGCTTCTGGAGAAGTTATCAATGCGCTTTCTAAAGAAATCCCGAATTTCTTTGGAGGAAGTGCTGACCTTGCTGGTTCCAACAAGACAGCTGTCAAAGAAGAAGAAGACTTCTCTCGTGAGAACTACGCAGGACGTAACATTTGGTTTGGTGTTCGTGAATTTGCCATGGCTGCCGCAATGAACGGTATGGCGCTTCACGGAGGTCTGAAAGCTTATGCAGGAACGTTCTTTGTATTCAGCGACTATCTGCGTCCAGCACTTCGTCTTTCAGCACTTATGAATTTGCCAGTGAACTATGTATTTACCCATGACTCAGTTGCGGTAGGAGAAGACGGTCCAACACATGAACCGATTGAACAGCTTCCTTCTCTTCGTGCAATGCCAAACCTTTCTGTCATCCGTCCTGCTGATGGAAATGAAACGAGTGCTGCGTGGAGACTTGCGCTTGAATCAAATACAACTCCAAATGCACTTGTTCTTACACGTCAAGGACTCCCTACACTGGAAGGTACAGCAGAGAAAGCGTATGAAGGTGTGAAGCATGGTGCTTACATTTTAAGTGACTCTGACAAAAAAGATCCTGATGCAATCTTGCTTGCTTCTGGTTCCGAAGTTCAGTTGATTGTAGAAGCGCAGTCTGAGTTGAAGAAGAAAGGCTATGACGTTCGCGTCGTAAGTGTCCCTTCCTTCGATCGATTTAATGCGCAAAGCGCAGAGTACAAAGAGGAAGTGTTGCCATCTAATGTGCGTACACGTCTTGCCGTTGAAATGGCTGCATCATTTGGCTGGGAGCGTTATGTAGGGTTGGATGGATCAGTGCTAGGCATTGATAAGTTCGGCGCATCTGCTCCAGGTAATACAGTTATTGAAAATTATGGCTTTACCGTCGACAACGTTGTCAAACATGCCGAAAATCTTATGAAATAAAGCAATTTGTAAAAGCTGCTGGTATATCTAATACCAGCAGCTTTTTTTGTTTTTAGTAGTTTTAATTTTTTCGTATTTCGACAAACTTCGGTCTAGACTCCGGACATAAAGTGACAGATTATCAATAGATGTCATCGATATAATACAAAAAAGGAGTGAAAGTCAATGCAATTCTTCATATTTTCAATTAAGGATGAAATCGCCCAGCACTATTATAATAAAGTGGAATTAATGAAACGCTTCTTCCTTGAATTTGTGAGGAATTCAAAATCTGTTACATATATAAAGCAGTTTTCTTACATCTCAGAATTGTTTCCTTTTAAAGAGTGGATTGAGGATTGTATTCAAGAAGGAAACACCTCAAGAAAAAGTATCTCCTTCAGTTTTCCATTCTTCGATAACGACATTTTCTGTGGTATAATGGATAATAAGAACTATTGTTGTCTTTTTCAGTGTGATAGTCTCTGGCAGGCAAATAAGGACGTTTTTCAGCCATTAAGAACATCCTCTCAATCGTTTTTCATTGTTGAAAAGAATGGCGAGCATTATGGCTGGATTTCGCCTTTGGCAAGTCAGTGCCTATTAACGTGAAACGACTATTGTATTTCTGTTAACGTTTTACTATACTGTTATGGGAGACAACACGAAGGAGGAAGACGAAGACATGACTTTGGGGATCGTATGGGTTGTCATCATTGCCCTACTGACACTTCTCGGCGGTGTAGCCCTTGGCTTTTTCATTGCGAGAAAATATATGATGAACTACTTGAAGAAAAACCCACCTATTAATGAACAAATGCTGCGTACTTTAATGATGCAGATGGGTCAGAAACCATCACAGAAGAAAATCAACCAAATGATGCGTTCTATGAACAACCAAATGAAATAATTCGTTAAAGCCTTCTTTCCAAATGAAAGAGGGCTTTTTACTTTATTCATACATACCTTTGTTAATGTTCACAGCGGTTTCATCGTCATTTCATCTTTGTTCTGATACAATAAATACCTAGTACAACTTTGGAGGAAACACACATGTCAGAAGTAAACATTTTCTTAGCATTTGGAGCTGGATTTTTATCTTTCATCTCCCCCTGTGTGCTGCCGCTTTTCCCTGCGTTTTTATCTTATATAACTGGGATGAGTGTTAATGAATTAAGGGAAGATAACGGGATGTTAAAAAAACAAAGCTTGATCCATACAATCCTGTTCCTACTAGGCTTTACAACGATATTCTTGATTCTTGGTCTTTCAGGATCCTTTTTTGCGCAATTTATGATTCAAAATGAAGATATCATCCGTAGACTAGGGGCAATATTAATCATCTTTTTCGGCTTTGTTATCATTGGAGTATTTAATTTCAAATTCCTTATGAGAGATAGAAAAATTACATTTAAGAATCGGCCTGCCGGTTATCTGGGGTCATTCATTATCGGTCTTACTTTTTCTCTTGGGTGGACACCTTGTACCGGACCGATCCTTGGGGCTGTTTTGGCACTAGGGGTGGATCAGCCAGATTTATTTCTTGTTATGATGATTGCCTATTCCTTAGGATTTTCTATCCCGTTTTTAGTTCTATCGTTTTTTGTAGGGAAGTTAGATTGGATTAAAAGAAACAGTGCAATGATCGTGAAAATTGGTGGTTATTTCATGATTTTCATGGGAATTGCTCTATATTTAGATTGGCTCACAAAACTTACATCTTATCTTTCTGGCTTGTTCGGTGGGTTCCAAGGCTTTTAAAGCATAGATTTTCGTGAAATAATATATTATGATGGTAGTATTGAAAAAAAACATAAAGGAGTAAACGTATGACCCGAACAAATGACATTATTCTCAGAACAACGACTACACTAATTGCTTTCATATTATTAGGGTTTTCCATTTACTTATTTTTTGCGGGACACAATAAACCCGGCGGTGGTTTCATAGGCGGATTAATGACATCTGCTGCATTTGTTTTAATGTATATGGCTTACGGCTTTAGAGCTATGCAAAAGATACTTCCCGTCACCTTCCGTTACGTTATTCCAGTAGGGTTAATGATCGCATTAGCAACTGGTATTGGATCATTCGTATTCGGAGAGCCATTTCTCAGTCAAACATTTGCTTATTTCCAGCTGCCGATCCTTGGGAAAACAGAGCTTGCTACAGCGCTATTGTTTGACCTTGGCGTGTACCTGACAGTAATAGGGGTAACGATGACGATCATTCTTACGATCGCTAATGACTGTGAAGAGTCAGAGCAAGCCTAATCTAAAACGTGAACTCTAAGGCGACTGAACTTATGTTAAACTATTCATGAATGGACAGAGAAGAAAGAGTGAAACAGTATGTTTTGGTTGATAGCAAGCACGATTGTGGCAGCTGGTATGGCCACAGCAATGATATTTGTCCGGCTGAGGGCTGCTAAGCGCCCAGCAAGCGTAAAAAAAATCATTCTCCCTCCATTGTTCATGAGTACAGGAGCGTTTATGTTTGTGTTTCCTGTGTTTCGCGTGGAGTGGACACAGGTGTTGGAAGCACTAGTAGTTGGTGCTTTATTTTCAGTATTTCTAATACGTACGTCTAAATTGGAGGTACGTGAAGGGGCCATCTATTTAAAACCTTCTAAAGCCTTTATATTCATTTTATTTGGGTTATTGGTTCTTCGAATTGTCTTGAAACTGGTCATAGGTCAAACGGTTTCCTTTGGGGAAACTAGCGGTATGTTCTTTTTACTCGCCTTCGGAATGATTTTTACTTGGCGATTGGCAATGCTGAAACAATACTTACGTCTTGAAAAAACACTAGACGCAAAAAAAAACGTAGCAAAAAGAGTGTGAATCCTTATGATTCACACTCTTTTTCAACCTGAAATTTATTAAATAAATAAAAAACACATGGGTGAACCCATGTGTTTACTTTATGTCGCTTTGTATGAGCGTTCAAGAAGCGGTTCGTAAGGGGAAAGATCGATTTCTTTTTCTTCAAGTTTTTTGATAAGAAACTTGTGATCCCTTTTTGGTGTAGCTAAGATATATCCTTCTATCAAGATATCCTGTGTTATTTTCTTCTTTCTCTTTTCCAAAGCAATCTGACCAATTTTTCCTGCAATTTTCTGTCTGGCTACATCCCTGAATATTTCCGGTACGGGTGAGACGAGTTCCTCCAGCAAATCTTTATGGTCCTGGGACCACATATGACGTGTCTGATCAACATAATATTCTTCCCAGTCTATGATTGATTTTCCATCTTCTTTAGGTAGACGCTTAAGAAACTTCCTAAACATAAAGTATCCACCTATTGTCATCAAACCTACCATGATGACGATCCATCCGACGATGAAGAAGGCAAACCCACCTGACATATGATCACCTGTTTCGTTTTCTAAGTAAAAATTAATTCTTTTTTATTATAAAAGCTTGTGACTATAAATACAAGAACAGCAGTGAGAATGATCATTCAATAAGTGTCGAATTCAGAAAAATTGTGCAGATAAATATTTTACTTATAAATCGTTTTCATTTACAATAAAGGTTGGGATTTGTGAACTTGTCTTGAAATAAGGGATCAAATTTATTCAATTGGGGAATGGCGTCGCCGGTTATTCGGCTTCACCATTTAAATTATGATGAGGGGGTAAAAAAGGAATATGGCTAGCAATGCATACAATGCTCGCAAACAATTTGACCTAAATGGCAAAACGTACAACTACTACGATTTAAAAGCCTTAGAAGATGCGGGACATGGTAAGATCTCCCGTCTACCTTTTTCCATCCGTATCCTTCTAGAGTCTCTCTTACGTCAGCATGACGGACGTGTGATTAAAGATGAACACGTAGAGAGTCTAGCAAACTGGGGAACTGAGAAATCTAAAGGGGAAGACGTACCATTCAAACCTTCTCGTGTTATTCTGCAGGATTTCACTGGGGTACCAGCTGTTGTCGACCTTGCTTCATTAAGAAAAGCAATGGTAGACATGGGTGGAAGTCCGGATGAAATTAATCCTGAAGTACCTGTGGATCTAGTTATCGACCACTCGGTACAAGTTGATAAATATGGCACGCCTGACGCACTTAATGTAAACATGGAGCTTGAGTTTGAACGAAACAAAGAACGTTATGAGTTCCTTCACTGGGCGCAGAAAGCATTTGACAACTACCGCGCCGTACCACCTGCAACTGGAATCGTCCACCAGGTGAACCTGGAGTACATCGCAAACGTCGTTCATTCCATTGAGAATGAAGATGGCTCCCAAGATACTTATCCTGATACTCTTGTAGGAACCGATTCACATACAACGATGATTAATGGACTTGGTGTCCTTGGTTGGGGGGTTGGCGGTATTGAAGCTGAAGCCGGAATGCTTGGTCAGCCTTCATACTTCCCAGCGCCAGAAGTCATCGGTGTTAAACTGAATGGAAGCTTCCCACAAGGGACAACGGCTACCGACTTAGCGTTGAAAGTAACGCAGAAACTGCGTGAACAAAATGTTGTTGGTAAATTTGTTGAATTCTTTGGACCTGGGTTACAAGAAATGCCTCTTGCTGATCGTGCAACGATTTCAAACATGGCTCCAGAATACGGGGCAACATGTGGCTTCTTCCCAGTAGATGGAGAATCACTTGAATACTTAAAACTAACAGGACGTAGTGAAGAGCAGATCGCTCTTGTAGAAGAATACTGCAAGAAGAATAACCTTTGGTACGATCCATCCTTTGAAGATCCTGATTTTACTCAACTGGTTGAAATCGATCTCGGAGAACTGGAACCAAACCTTTCAGGACCGAAACGTCCGCAAGACTTGATCCCGCTTTCTCAAATGAAAGATTCCTTTGAAAAAGCAATTACAGGTCCTGCTGGAAACCATGGATTTGGTTTAGATAAATCAGAATTCGATAAAGAAGTAGAAGTACAATTTGAAAGTGGAGATAAAACTGTCATGAATACAGGTGCGCTTGCGATTGCTGCAATCACTTCTTGTACAAATACTTCCAACCCGCACGTAATGCTAGGTGCTGGTCTCGTTGCTAAAAAAGCAGTTGAAAAAGGCCTGGATGTTCCAGCATATGTGAAAACATCTTTAGCACCGGGATCTAAAGTAGTTACTCGCTATCTTGAAGATTCAGGATTGATGGACTACTTAAACCAGCTTGGTTTTAACCTTGTCGGTTACGGGTGTACAACTTGTATCGGAAACTCTGGTCCATTGCTACCTGAAATCGAAAAAGCAATTGCGGATAGTGATCTGACGGTTTCTTCTGTTCTTTCTGGTAACCGTAACTTCGAAGGCCGTATTCACCCGCTTGTTAAAGCTAATTATCTTGCGTCTCCACCACTTGTAGTCGCATACGCTCTTGCAGGAACGGTTGATATCGATTTGAAAAATGAATCGATCGGTAAAGATAAGGACGGAAACGAAGTGTTCTTCAATGATATCTGGCCTTCACAGGAAGAAATTAAAGAAGAGATCGCTCGTGTCGTAACACCAGAAATTTTCCATAAAGAATACGAAAGTGTTTTCAATTCCAATGAGAAATGGAATGAAATTGATACAACAGATGAACCATTGTATGACTGGGATGACAATTCCACATATATTCAAAACCCGCCTTTCTTCGAGGGACTTTCTAAGAATCCTGAAACGGTTAAACCGTTGAATGGTATGCGTGTAATTGGTAAATTTGGTGACTCTGTTACAACGGACCATATCTCACCAGCTGGTGCGATTCCTAAAGATATGCCAGCAGGTGAATATTTGATTGAGAACGGTGTAAGCCCTCGTAACTTCAACTCTTACGGTTCCCGTCGTGGTAACCACGAGGTTATGATGCGCGGTACGTTTGCAAATATCCGTATTCGTAACGAATTAGCTCCTGGTACAGAAGGCGGATTCACAACTTATTGGCCAACTGAAGAAGTTATGCCTATTTATACAGCTGCTATGCAGTATCAGAAAGACGAAACCCCACTTATGGTCATTGCCGGTAATGACTATGGAATGGGAAGCTCTCGTGACTGGGCTGCGAAGGGTACAGACCTACTCGGAATTAAGACGGTAATCGCTGAAAGTTTTGAGCGTATCCACCGTTCAAACTTAGTTATGATGGGTGTCCTTCCGCTTCAATTTAAAGATGGCGATTCCATCGATTCTCTTGGATTGACTGGACGCGAAACGTTTGATGTGGAAGTTGGGGAAGACGTTAAACCGCGTGATCTTGTTAAGGTTACAGCTACGAATGAAGAAGGCGACAAGAAGGAATTTGAAGTTGTTGCCCGCTTTGATAGTGAAGTAGAAGTTGATTATTACCGCCATGGTGGTATCCTTCAAATGGTACTACGTAACAAATTAAGCTAACTTCACACATGAAAACCGCCCTTCTGGGCGGTTTTTCTGTATTTTTAACAAATTCTCGGTATTTGGATTCATTATCTTTACAGGAATAACAGATGTTCTTTATTCTTATATATAGAAATAAGACAAGGATATGTGATCTAATAAAGGGGAATACGATTTTGATCAAACAAATATTTGCTACCCTGTTTTTATTATTTTTAGTAGGAGTAGTCATTTACAGCGTGGTTGATGAGAGGGAATCTGAAACAACAGAGAATACTGAAGAGCAATATGAAGTAAATGAAGGAGCGGGTATGACTGCTCCTAATGCACCAAGTGGTTTGAAAATAGGGGAGAAGGCACCTGACTTTACATTAGAAACATTAGATGGCAAGACTGTCAGCCTATCTGATTTACAAGGCAAGAAAGTATTTATTAACTTTTGGGCAACTTGGTGTCCGCCGTGCCGTGAGGAAATGCCTGAGATGGAAAAGTTTTATAAAGAATATGGAGATGAAGTAGAGGTGCTGGCTATAAACGGTACAGCATCTGAAGAAAATGTAGGAGTTGTCGAGGAATACGTACAAAAAGGAGACTATACTTTCCCGGTGCTTTTAGATAGGGATCTGGATATAACCAACACGTATCAAGCGATCTCCATACCGACCACTTATTTTATTGGAACGGATGGTGTTGTGCAGCAACCAAGAAAAGTCGGGCCAATGACTTACGATTTTATGATAAAAATGAAAGAAAAGCTAAAATAGGGATATTTTTTCTCGAAATTGGGAATCCTTAACATTAAAGGAGAGATTCCCATGAGAAAACATAATTCGATGACCTTTGAAGAGCGTGTAAAAGAAAACATCCGCTCGATTCAAGAAGACCAGCAGTTATTGGACCAAATCGATGATCGTATAGAAAAACGCCACCATGATCGTATAAAGCAAATCCCATCGTAATGTGTGGGATTTGCTTTTTTTATTTGATATAAATAATATCATCCAAAATATTCCACCTCAGGTCATCCAGATATTGGATGACCTGAGGTGGAATATTTTGTATTCGTATAATCATTGGAACTAAGGGAAAAGTAACCGATGACTCTGGTATTTGTGAGTCAATCGAACCTATAGGAGGTTGACGGAAATGTCCCACAAACAACAGCATATGCCTAACAAAGAAAATAAACCGAATCCTGATAACAGAGCTGATAATGTAGATCGTCTTCAGCAAAATGTAACCAACACGATTGAAAATATCGAAGCTTCCCATGAGGCTCTTGAATTTGCTACAGAAGAAGAAAAGAGAAACATTGAAGCAAAAAACAAGAAACGTAACCAGTCCATTGAAGCTATGCGTCAAGAAATTAAAGACGAAGCTCGCAATCAGCAGTATTAAGTAATTGAACCGCTTCTCACTTTGAGAAGCGGTTTTTTAAGTGGATAATTCAAGTTTTTCTACATAAATGGTGTACTATGGTAAAATGAAAACCGGTGATAGGAAAGGAAGTGATAACGATGATAGAACAATTAAAAAATTGGAAAACTCTAGACCAGCAGCCTCCGATCTCAGAGGTGGAAGCATTAAGATACTTAAATGAACAAGAAATTGAAGATGCAGAATTGAAAGCTCTTCTATACGTAACGCTTGCCTATCATCGGATCAAACGTCATCCTGAACACGATCCATTAGCTGATCAATTTATTGATGAAGCAAGAATTTTGGATAGAACGCATACGTTAGTGAACGATCTGTATGAATCAAAACAAATGATGCAAGGATATAGCCTGTTAAAACGCACGCCTCTAGAACAATGGGTGCTTCACGAAACAGACCACGATTCAGCAAAAGGAAAGAAAGCCAAAGCCATATATGCGGATGTGAAAGATTTAAAAGAGCAATGGGACTCAGAACTCGCTGAAAAAACCATTATCGACGCTACGAGCCGTTTAAAGCTCTATCAGCATGTATATGAGCAGCTTTCTGAATTGGAAGTCATGATGGAAGAGGCTATTGCTTCAATCGAAAATCGTAGGATTCGTATTCCTGTAAAAGAAATTAACGAGCGTACTCGTCAATTATCTGACGATCAAGATGAATTATATAAGCAGTTACCAAAATTTTTGACTGATCAGTCCATCAGCAATCCACTTGAATCCTTTGATCAAATGGTAGGCTTACACGATGTGAAAGCCTATATCAAAAGGTATTACCACTTCTTAAAATACCAGCAGCAGCGCAAAAGTTTTGGCTTCTCCATGGTGGATGAGCCTGGGCTTCACATGATCATCACAGGGAACCCGGGAACTGGTAAAACCACCATAGCGCGATTGCTCGCAAACATTTATCATGAATTGGGTATTTTGGACACAAAAGAGGTTGTAGAAGTTAACCGTTCGCATCTTGTTGGCTCCTATGTAGGTCAAAGTGAAGAAAACACAATGAACTATGTCAAGCAAGCCATAGGCGGTGTATTATTCATTGACGAAGCATACAGCTTGAAAAGGGAAGGACAGACAGGTAATGATTACGGCCAAGCTGTTATAGATACGCTCGTTTCTGCTATGACAGGTAAAGAGTTCGGTGGTAAATTTGCTGTTATCTTAGCAGGTTATCCAGAAGAAATGCGTCAATTTCTATGGTCAAATCCTGGGCTCAGAAGTCGTTTTCCTGAACAGAACCACATCGAACTGCCTGATTATAAGATGGATGAGCTTGTAACCATTGCTGAACAGACAGCGATTGAGAATGATTTTTTCTTCACTGAAAGAGCGCTTAATGAATTTACTTCCTTGATTGATCGTGAACGTGTAGATGATTCTTTCGGAAACGCTCGTACGGTGAAAAATCTAGTCATGAAAACTGTCTTTCAAAAAGGGGCATCAGAAGCTGATCGTGATAAGCATCACTGGCTCGATCATATGCGAATTGATGTAAACGACCTACAATGGGAAGGGTCTTCAGACGACGAGGAAAAGTCTCCAATGGAGCGGTTGGATGAACTAATCGGTTTGAACAACGTAAAGGCTGAAGTCCGGAAATTGTCGTCATTTGTTAAAGCGCAGCAAATGCGTAAAGAAAAAGGCTTTCCTGTGGTCCCTATTCAGCTGCATTCGGTATTCTCTGGTAACCCTGGAACAGGAAAGACAACGGTTGCTGAAATTTATGCTGACGTACTGAAGCAGTGTGGTTTGTTAAAAAGAGGTCATACAGTTGTTGTATCAAGAAGTGACCTAGTTGCTGGTTACGTTGGCCAGACCGCTATGAAAACGAAGCGAAAGATCCGTGAGGCGTTGGGTGGTGTCCTATTCATTGATGAAGCCTATGCCCTTTATAACGGAGGTCGGGACGATTTTGGCAGGGAAGCGATTGAAACCTTAGTCGATGAAATGACAAAGCATAATGAGAATCTTGTGGTCATCCTTGCAGGATATCAGCATGAAATGGAGCAATTGGTTGAGAGCAACCCGGGATTATCTTCACGGTTTAAAAAATATTTCCACTTCCCAGACTATAGTGAAAGAGAACTGCTCGAGATGACTCATTATCAGGCGAATTCCTTCGGGTATCATTTCAATGAATGGGCCGAATCGTTCCTGCTTGAAAAATATACAGACCACCGGATCAGAGGAAATGGACGTTTTGTCAATAATTTAGTGAATGAGGCCATTCAATTTCAGGCCATACGTATTATGGAAGATGAAGCAGAGGATATGAATGAACTGGAATTAGTGGACTTAGAAAAAGCATGGAATACCGTACGAAGGGAGTCATGATGGATGAAAGTGATTGAAACACCAATTCAAGTCAGATATCAAGAAACAGATATGATGGGCGTGGTCTATCACGCCAACTATCTCGTATGGTTTGAAATCGGACGTACGGCATTCATTGAATCGTTAGGGTTCAAGTATGCTGAGATAGAAAAAGAAGGTGTTGTTTCCCCTGTCATTGATGCTCAAATCAGCTTTAAGAACCCCGTACGTTATGGTGAAGATACGAAGGTGAAAACGTGGGTCAAACACTACGACGGCCTTCGGGTGACGTATGGCTATGAAGTTGTGCATGAAAATGGAGACACAGCCGTCTCGGGTGAAACGAAACATGTGATTGTTAAAAAAGATAACTTCAGACCTGTCTCCATACGAAGAAGTTTTCCAGACTGGCATGCAGCTTATCTTGAGGCAATGGAGCAGCATGTATAATGGCATTTGGTGTTAAACGAGAAGAACTTCGTAAGTGGAAACAATCCGTTAATAGAGGGGAAGTTGCAATCATCACTCATTTTTGGCTTGATGAACGCTTTCCTGGCTGCGACTCAGTCACAAAGGTGGGATGCGCAGATATCGAAAAGCTGAGCAGGTGGGGAGCACAATATGGTTTAAAACCTGAGTGGATTCATAACGACCCGCGGTTTCCGCATTATGATTTATTTGGCGACCGGCAATATGAAATCCTTAGGAATGAAGGTGAATGGGGACAAATTGAACGATTTATATTAAAACAAAAATAAGACGCCAAAACGGCGTCTTTTTTTGTTTAACAAATAAACTTTCTTCCCGTGTAGAATACAGAGATTTTCGTCTTCAATCTGACTTCCTTGACTGTTTAATTAGTGAGTTATACACGCGTTTTTTTAACTCTTGGTTCGAACCTCTTAGACCAAAAACCTCTGACAACCATAATCCATCTGCCGCCAGTTTTAATATTTCTGCTTGCACTTCATCCAACCCATCATTATGGATATGATTCTGAAAGTTTTTTTGAGTTTCTTGAATTGGTTTCAAGAGTTCTGGGTCAAATGCTTGAGCTGCAAGCAGGCCAGCAGAAATCTCCTTGCTTTCCTCCATTTGTTTGAACGTTGTGTTTATGTATGCTCTTATCCATTTTCCAGTCTTCTTTTTATCGGAGAGTGTGGCATCTTCTACAGTCTGCTTGTGACTGCGATCCATTCGTTGAACAAGTCCAGTAATTAAAGCTTCTTTACTAGAAAAATGATAGAGTAAGCCGCCTTTACTTACCTCAGCAAGCTCTGCAACGGCATCAAGAGTAAGGGATTCAGTTCCTTGTGTTAGAACAATTTCAGATGCAGCATTTAATATTTTATCTCGTTTAGATCCTCTAGGCATCAAAGTGTCCTCCGCGACTATCTTAATTGGTATTCCTATTTATCCTATCAGTACAGAAAATAATTTTCAATTTTCAGCCAACGGTTGATTATAAAATACCGTCTGGACGGTATAGTTTAAAGTTTATGTAACACAATAAAAGGAATTCAAATCGCAAAATTTACCGTCCAGACGGTTTACTTTCATTGTGAACATCTTTCAAGCATAAAAAAAGAACACCACGGATGTGATGTTCTTTCAAAGCAAAACAACTTAGGTGACCCAACCATATTGAATCATCCTTGATCCAATTTCACTTATCTTATTCACTGAAGGATTATTCATGAAAGAATTCGTTTCCTCCTGCTTATGGTTAAGTCCATTTTGTAATCTTGTTCGATCTTACTTAATTCAATCTTTCTTAAAATGTCTTCAACCTCTTTTCAAAAAGTGAATCTTAAAATGCACTATTTTAACATGTACACATCTATGCTCAACCCTGAATTCGGGCGTTTTAGTCTTATGAAGGGCAGTTTTTGTAATCCTTTACACAGGAATGGTGTTCCCTTTTAAAGACCAACGTTAGTGTTCGTATGGAAACGAACTCTATATGGTTGAGCCACCTAAGTTGTTTTTTATCTGTTATTACTATCTATATACCACGCTCTTCCGTTTATTAACCAGGTAATTTTACCTAACTTTATTAAACTTTATACATATATTCGTAGACCGTATAATTAAGTTCTCCCTTGCTCTTTTATTAAAAAGGTAAGGTTCTCCATGTAAAAAAGGGGAGCTAAAACTGCTCCCTCTTTCTTTCTAACAATTCAATTACCTCGCCAGACGGACCTTCGAAAAAAACACTTATCCAGTTTTTTTCTTCTATTTGGTAAGGTCCTTCAGTTGGTTCGACATTGATTTGAGCCAGTTTTTTGACCCAATAATGGATGTCAATAACCTCCCAGCAAAAGTGAACACTAGAAGGAGATGACTGTTTGGTTTCTATGAATTCTAAAATGAGCTTTTCTTTTTGCATCCAGACGAGTCGTTCGTTATTAAAAGTGAACGTATCTATAATCTCGAAGCCAAAACCATCTTGGTAAAATCTTTTCGTAGCTGTTAATCTGGCTGTTTCAATTCCAGCGTGATGCCATTTCATGATTGATCACTTTTTGAAAAAAGTAAATTCATGTCGCCAAACTCATGCCATAGATAATCACATTGTAAAGCTTCGTCATACGCTTTAAACAGAGCAGGAACTGGTAAAAATGAGGAGAGCATATCCAAGTGGCTGGTTTCTGGTTCATGAAAACCAGTCAACAAACCATCCACGACCGCATGTTTATAATGATGGTCAACGTACAAGGAAGTATTTCCTTCACTTGCATACAGTTCACCCTCTTCATTCACAGACGTTTCTAATGCCCGTACGACTGTAGTTCCTACAGCAATAATCCTTTTCCCTGCATCCTTCGCTTGTTGAATGATTTTTACAGTGTCTTGTGGAACATGGTAAGGCTCCGGGTGATTCTTCGGATCAGGCCAGCGGTCTTCTTCATAATAGCTTAATCCAGCATGAAGATGTATAAAAGCGATTTGTACACCCTTTGTTTTTAAATAGTTAATCATCTTCCAGGTAAACGCACGCCCTGCTGAGGGCATTTCTACTGAACCAGGTACTGAACCATAAACCGTTTGGTAAGTATCAAGGGTCCATGGATAGTCGATATATTCATACCTAACGGGCTCACCATAGAGATAAATAAAAGAAAGAAGCGAACTCCCAGCTTCTGAAAAGGATAGGGAAACTAAAGGAGATTCAGAGCCTGACCCCGTTATGCGAGCCGTCACACCCTCAGGAAAATAAATAGGCTGTTTAGAATTTATCACACTCCCTAGGACGAGTGCCTCCCATTGACTGCTGGATAAATTCCTGGATAACCTAATTTCAACAGAATTATTTCCTTGGCTTCCTCTTAATACGGGAGGAATGGTACGACTATTATTCAATACAAGGACATCTCCAGTGTTTAAAAATTGATCAAGAAGCTCGAACCGACTGTGTACAGGGTTTCTATCTTTTCCTACAACCATCATCTTAACTTGATCCCGTCTTAAACCTCTATGTTCAGCGGGGATGTGAGCATTTAGGTGTTCTGGGATTTGAAAGGTCTTAGGCATAGTGTTCATGATTTTTCCCCGCCATGCATAACGAAAGCTTGAGCCTCAAAACGCTTACCATGGATGTTGGTTGCTTTTGTAGAGGCAAGGTATAGAAATACCTCGACGACATCTTTAGGGGAAGCTAGGTCATAATTGCAATCAGGAACAGCGATATTGTGCATGCTTGTATCCATTTCTCCTGGGTCAACCAGGTTGATCCTGACTCCTGTACCTTCTAATTCATCTGCCCAGACAGATGTTAAACCTTCCACGCCGAACTTCGACACACTATAAGCTCCCCATCCTTCGTATCCTATTTTTCCAACCTCTGATGTCACATTTATAATTGAACCTGAACGACGAGTAAGCATCCCCGGCAATACTCGCTTCGTTACGAGAAATGGAATCGAAGTATTAACCCTTATCACTTCTTCGAATTTTTCGTGAGGATAGTCGAGCAAAAGAGTAGGGCCAGGTCCAAAAGTAGAAGCATTGTTAATTAGAACATCAATTGTTCCGTATGCATCTTCTATAACAGAGATAAACCGATCCACTTCTCTGTAGGTAGAGGCGTCTGCAGCCAAACTGACCACATGAACACCCATGTCCTGCGCTTGTTTTGCTGTGTTTTCCAATTCTTCCTCGTTTCTTGCACAGATTCCAAGGTCATAACCTTGAGAGGCAAAAGCAAGTGCTAATGCTCTTCCAAGTCCTTTTGAAGCTCCTATAATCACTGCAACTTCTCGTGTATTCATATAAAAATCCCCTTTCAATTTATCAAATCTTTTATACATTCATAGTAAGGAGAAAAGGGCTGTTACGAATCGGTGGGATGGAGGAATAACAAGTCCTAAAATTGGCGGAGCTCCTACTAAGACCAATGATGTATGAGCTAAATCTGTTATAAGTACTGTTACAAAAATCTATCATTGATATAGTACAGCAAAATAATTACAATAAAACTATGAAACCGCTTTTATTTATGGAAAGGAAGTGTTTATTGAGTGAAAGTACCATTGGTGTTAACCGATTTTTTAGACCGGGCTGTTGATTTGTATGGAGAGAAACCAGCAATTATTGACGATGAACGTGTGCTGACTTACAGACAATTGAATGGGCGGGTAAACCAGTTATCCAGAGGGCTAGAAAGTTTAGGGATACAAAAAGGGGATAAGATCGCTTATTTAGCTCCTAATACGACTGAGATGCTTGAAGGCTTTTATGGGGTATTTCAGCTAGGTGCTGTCATGACTCCATTGAATACGCGTCTTAAACCTTCGGACTATCGGTTTATATTAGAGCATAGTGAAAGTAGAGTGCTTTTCGTAGATCAAGAGCTTTTTCCATTGATTGAAGATGTTATAAAAGACCTTCCTCAGCTCAAGCATGTATTTATCCATGGTGGGAATACGGAGAGGAAAAATAACTATGAGCGATGGCTTGATAACTTTTCCAATGCACCTTTTAACCGGAGGGAACTCGATGAATCTGATATCGCCTCATTATTATATACAAGTGGGACAACAGGAAATCCAAAAGGTGTATTACTTAGTCACCGGGCCAACTATTTGCATGCTATGTCATCGATGCATCACTTACAAGTGACGGATAAGGATTGCCTTCTTCACGTTTTACCGATGTTTCATGTAAATGGCTGGGGTTCACCTTTTTACTATACAGCGAATGGTGCCACACAAGTGATGCTCAGAAAAACAGACCCTGAAATAATTTTAGAGAAGGTTAAGAAACATAAAGTTTCTGTGCTACATATGGCTCCAACAGTTCTAAATATGGTCATAGAAGCTTTCGAAACTAAAAAGCCTAAGATCGAACAGGATGTCAGAGTAGTTATTGCAGGGTCTGCTCCACCTCCAGCTTTTGTTAGAAAAGTAGAAGAGGAGCTAAAATGGAAGTTCATACAAGTGTACGGAATGACAGAAATTTCCCCATTAATTACTACATCTGAACTGCGTTCAATGGATCTTGACCGGACACCTGAGGAAAAGTACCTTTTAAAAGCTAAGGCTGGGTATGAAATGATTGGAAGTAAAGTGAAAGTTGTTGACGAACTCGGGGAAGAAGTAAATCATGATGGGAAGACAATTGGAGAAATTATCACCCGAACCAATGGGATGATGGAAGGATATTATAAAAACCTTGAAGCGACGAACGAAACCATTCGTGATGGGTGGCTTTATACTGGAGATATGGCGATTGTTGATGAAGGAGGAAATATTGAAATCGTTGATCGGAAAAAAGATGTGATCATAAGCGGTGGTGAAAACATTTCTTCTATTGAAGTTGAGGGGGCCCTGTACGAGCACCCTTCTGTTTTGGAGGCAGCTGTCGTAGCGATCCCTCATGAAAAATGGGGAGAAGTTCCTCATGCGGTAGTGGTAGCTAGAGAGGGAGAATCAATTTCAGAAGAGGAGCTCATTGCATTTTGCCGAGAGAAGTTGGCCCATTTTAAGGCCCCTAAGAGTGTTTCCTTTATAGAGGAGCTTCCGAAGACCGCTTCCGGTAAGATTCAGAAGGTTGTTATTCGAAAATCATTTTGGGAGGATCGCAGCCGAATGATCAACTAAATGGATGTATAGGAACATAATTGAAGCTTTACGGACAGAACCTTAATTCGACCTTGTATCCTTCAAGATGTAAGGAATTCATATGTTCACCGACTTGATGTGAACGAGTTGTGAATCTTTATTTTTTGATTCACAACTCGATTTTTTATCTAGCGCTGCTCGGCGTAGGACTTTTTGTATTGACGAAATCTAGTATTTTTTCTAATAGAGAAGAAAATCGCCATTAGCCATCCGACAATTAATACACTATAAATACCATATAGTAAGGACGGATCCATTTGCCCGGCAAGGAGAACGGTTCTTAGGTTTGTCAGGATAATAAATCCTCCAGCAAGAACTCCTAGAATCAATGACGGAATCACTTGGACAAGCCAGGCTGCAAGAGGAGCGGCAAGAACTCCTCCGATAACGAACGCAGCCACCCAGGTCCAGTTGAATTGATCTAACCCAAGGAATAGGATGAATCCAAGCGTTGCCGAGGTCGTTACGGCAAATTCACTCGTATCTACGGTGCCGATCACTTTTCTTGGTGTTGCTCCTTTTTGGGAAAGTAGAATAGGTGTATTGATCGGTCCCCATCCCCCGCCTCCAATTGAATCAAAAAAGCCTGCTAAAAACCCTAGAGGATAAATAAACCGCTTTTTCAACGAGAGCGTTTGTTTCTTGTCAGAAGACTCCTGATTTAGAAAAAGGAACCTGAACAAAATGTAAACACCTAGAAGAAGCAGGAATGTGGATATGAAAGGTTTAATAACTTCACCAGGAAGGCTGCTTAAAAAAGCTGCCCCAACAAAAGCGCTGATTGATCCTGGAATGACAAGGGTTAGCACCAACTTCTTGTCGACGTTATTGAATTTGTAATGCGAATATCCAGACATAGCGGTTGTCGCAATCTCTGACATATGTATAGAGGAAGATGCGACAGCAGGTGCAACTCCGTATGCAAGGAGCAAGGAGGACGAACTTAATCCATATGCCATGCCGAGCGCCCCGTCGATTAATTGAGCAAAAAAGCCGACAATGGCAAAAATAATTAGCTTTCTCATAATGATTCACCTCTTAAATTTATTATTCTTATAAAAATACTCGGGATTATACCGAAAAATTTTTAGCAATGGTAATGTAAAAAGAATTTTTTCAATAAAAAAACCCCTTTTAATAAGAAGAGGTGAATAACTACCTTCTCCTTATCTTTCAGATCAAGCCTGCTGGACTGAGCACCTTCTTTTTAGAGGTTGCTGCGGGATTATAGGACCAGTTTCCTCCCCCGACTCTTTATAAGGATTATCATATTATGGTTTTAAAATTTTGATACATCCTAATCTAAGCGAGTTCAGAAATGTTGTCAAGCCCAATGTTAAAATATACAGAATTTTTAAATAAGCTATTGACATATGATTAATATGGGCATAAGATTTGTATCAATCCTAATTTTTGAAAAACTTATAATCGATTTTCTTATCCTGAGAGGTGGAGGGACTGGCCCTTTGAAGCCTCGGCAACGGGTCTGAGCAGGAAAATTCAGAAACTGTGCCAATTCCAGCAAGTGAATTCACTTGGAAGATAAGAAGATGAGCTTTTACATATCAATGTAAACCTCTCTTCTTATTGATCAAGAAGAGAGGTTTTTTGATTTAGTTGATTAGGTAGGACCCTAGAAGGGAGGATATGATGAAAAAAGATAAAGTGACGTATGAACATTTTACCGGTGATCCATTTGCCGGCTTACAAACGGATAACGAAGTGAAGCAGGCTTTGGAAGTATTACGCTGGGCTTATGATTCATACGGTGAGTCTATCGTCTATGCGTGCAGTTTCGGTGCGGAGGGTATCGTGCTAATCGATCTAATTTCAAAAATTAAATCTGACGCTCGTATTGTTTTTCTTGATACTGGCGTACACTTCCAAGAAACTTACGATTTGATTGAAAAAGTACAAAAACGATATCCGAATTTAAATATTGAATTGAAAAAGCCTGAATTGACACTGGATCAACAAGCAAAGACTTATGGTGATGAGTTATGGAATAAGAATCCTGACCAATGTTGCTATATAAGAAAGATCAAGCCATTGGAAGACGCCCTTTCAGGTGCGACTGCTTGGATTTCAGGCTTGAGAAGAGAGCAGTCCCCGAGCCGCAGCCGTACGAACTTTGTTAATAAAGATGAGCGGTTTAAATCTGTAAAAGTTTGTCCCCTTATCCATTGGACTTGGGACTTCGTATGGCAATATATCCGACTAAACAACTTGGATTACAACGAATTGCATGACCAAGGATATCCGAGTATTGGCTGTATGCCTTGCACATTTCCGGAGGATGGCGATGGCCGTTCAGGCAGATGGAAAGGATTTAATAAAACAGAATGCGGTTTGCATACGCCAGGAAACCCTGAAGCATAAACAGAATCAATTATGAGGAGGAGTATGGTATGACAATTATATCCCCACACGGTGGTAAGCTTGTAAATCGGTGGAAAGCAGGGGCACCATTACCTGAAGCAAATGAAAAAATTGAAATCGATGCAATGGCATTGAGTGATTTGGAGCTGCTCGCAAACGGAGCCTATAGTCCATTGACTGGTTTTCTAAATCAGGAGAATTACGAATCAGTGGTGGAGACGATGAGGTTAGCGGATGGAACACCATGGAGCATCCCCATCACATTGCCTGTAGACGAAAAGAAAGCTGAACAACTCAATAGTGGCGATATCGCTGAACTCATTTATCAGGATACTGTCTATGGCGTTATCGTAGTAGATGAAATCTATCAGCCAGATAAAAACAAGGAAGCAGAGAAGGTGTACTTAACAACCGAACTCGAACACCCTGGGGTGAAAAAGCTTTTCAACCGTCCTAATTATTATGTGGCAGGGGAAATTCAATTAATTAAAAAACCTAGCCGTCACCATGAAGATAAATATTATTTAGATCCAGCGGAATCAAGAGAACTCTTTCAACAGCTAGGCTGGAAAAAAGTCGTCGGCTTCCAGACTCGAAATCCAGTCCATAGAGCTCATGAATACATCCAAAAAGCTGCGCTTGAAATTGTGGATGGTCTTTTTCTTAATCCACTCGTAGGAGAAACGAAGAGTGATGATATTCCAAGTGACGTCCGAATGAAGAGTTACGAAGTGTTAATTGATCATTATTACCCTCATAACAGGGTTGTGCTTGCTGTATTTAATGCTGCCATGCGCTATGCAGGGCCGAGAGAAGCTATTTTTCACGCCCTCGTCAGAAAAAATTTCGGCTGTTCTCATTTTATTGTCGGCAGGGATCATGCAGGCGTCGGAGATTATTACGGGACGTATGATGCTCAAAAGATCTTCTCAGAATTCAGTGAGGATGAGCTCGACATTACACCGCTGTTTTTCGAACATAGTTTTTACTGCCACGCTTGCGAAGCGATGGTTTCACACAAAACATGTCCCCATGATGACGATCAGCACGTCATTTTATCAGGTACAAAAGTTCGTGAACTTCTAAGAAACGGAGAAAAACCACCGAAAACGTTCAGCAGACCTGAAATTGCTGAAGTATTGATCGAGGGATTGAAAACAAATTCTCCCATAAAATCTTAAATAGAAAGGGTGAGAGTGATGAGTTCGAATATTACGTGGCATGATACCTCATTGGATGTTAATCATTACCGGAAGTTAAATGGCCATCATAGTGGGGTCATCTGGTTAACAGGATTATCAGGTTCAGGTAAATCTAGTATTGCTAATCGTTTGAATCAGTTGCTTTATGAAAAGAAAGTACACACCTATTTGCTGGATGGAGACAATGTTCGGCATGGATTGAATAGAGATCTGGGATTTTCTTCTGAAGACCGCGTGGAAAACATAAGACGAATCGGAGAAGTTGCCAACCTTTTTGCAGACAGTGGCAAAATTGTTATCACGGCTTTTATATCTCCTTATCAAAAAGACAGGGATCGAGTAAGGAATATTCTTCCTGAAGGTGATTTTATTGAAGTACATGTTGATTGCCCTATAGAGGAATGTGAAAAAAGGGATCCGAAAGGTTTATATCAAAAAGCAAGAAATGGAGAGATTAAAGGTTTTACTGGTATAGATGCTCCTTATGAATCTCCACGTTCATCTGAACTAACTTTGCATACAGACCAGGCAGATGTGAATGAGTGTGCATTACAGCTCGTTTCATTCTTAGAAGACAAAGGGTGGGTCTAAATCGACAGGACACAGTTTTTACTATAGAGGGAGTGAGAAGATGGCTAAAGTTTACATCGTAGGAGCCGGACCAGGGGATGTTGAATTGATTACAGTTAAAGGACTGAGAGCAATAAAGGAAGCCGATGTGATTTTATATGACCGGCTGATCAACCCAGATCTGCTTGATGAGGCGAGCGCCGATGCAGAATTCGTTTATTGCGGTAAAAGCCCTGATAACCATTCGTTAACCCAAACATCTATCAATGGTCTTTTATGTAAGTTTGCCTTGCAGGGTAAAACCGTTACTCGACTAAAAGGGGGAGATCCTTTTGTTTTTGGCCGAGGAGGAGAAGAAGCAGAAGAATTAGCTCGCAGGAACATCCCTTATGAGATCGTTCCCGGAATCACTTCAGGAATTGCTGCTCCCGCCTATGCGGGGATTCCTGTAACCCACCGAAATTATAGTTCATCCGTATCCTTTATTACAGGGGTAAGCAACCTTGGAGTAGATCAAGAGGAGTATTGGGAGCATGTTGCAAAAAGTATGGATACGCTTTGTATCTATATGGGGGTAAAGAAACTCCCTCAAATTTCAGAAAGACTCATTCGTCATGGACGTGATCCCCTCACTCCCATTGCTCTTGTTCATTGGGGAACAACAGGAGATCAGCTCACTGTGACAGGGACGCTTGCCGATATAGTAGAAAAAGCTAAAAATGTGAAAAATCCAAGCATGATCGTTGTTGGCGAAGTAGTAAAACTCCGTGATAGCTTACAGTGGTTTGAGCAGTTAAAAGCGGAAGCAGAGATACCTGCTCAGCAAGTTGTAGGATGAAAGGAGCTTGAGCTTGATGGAGATGAGATCCGTTTTATATGTCAGTCACGGCAGCCGAGTAAAAGAAGCGCGGGATGAAGCCGAATCATTTTTACACACTGTGCATGAACAGGTGGATGTGCCCTTATGGGGAATCTGTTTTCTAGAACTCGCTGAACCTTCCATGAGGGAAGGAATTAAGAGACTGGTCGATAAAGGTGCAACTGAAATCACGATTATACCTGTGCTCCTGTTAAGTGCAGGTCATTACTATCAGGATATACCTGAAGAGATAGTAGATGCGATGAATATGTATCCGAAAATCAAGTTCAAATATGGTAAACCGATAGGCGTTCAAGGGAGGATCAATGAAGTTCTTGTTGATCGTGTAAAGGAACTCTCATCTAGCGTTTCAAAGAAAGAGGATATCCTGCTTGTCGGCAGAGGTAGCAAAAATCCAGAGACTAAGCATTCTATCCAATCCATAGCAAGTAACCTTAAAAAAAAGATGAATGGAATAAGTGTTGACGTTTGTTACTTGGCAGCCTGTAAACCTTCGTTTGAGGAAGGTTTGGAACGCTCTTTAAAAAAGGATAGCGAGACAATTGTTGTCCCATACTTATGGTTTACTGGAATATTAATCGAATCTATGAAACAAAAAATCAGCCATCTTCAAAAAGAGGGACATAAAGTCAAGATGACCCATTATTTAGGGAGCCATCCCATTATGGTGCTCGCAATGGCTGAGCGGGTAAAAGAAGCCATTGACAGTCAAGAACTCACCGAAAGTTTGGTGAAATCGGAGCTATGCAGGGAGCGAATGTAATGAGTCCCATCCCACTAATGATCGACTTGACAGGAAGACGAACAGTGATTGTAGGAGGAGGATCTGTTGCAGAGAAACGCGTTAAAGTTTTGTGTGAGGCAGGAGCGTTCATTACAATCATCAGTCCATTTGTTACAAGCTCATTGGAAGAGAAATTAACCAGCAATAAAAGGATCAAGTGGATAAAAAAAGAGTTTGATGAAGCAGATTTAAAAGATGCTTATACAGTTGTTATTGCAACAAATGATGAAAAGGTAAATGAACAAGCGCTCCGTTCGGCAGCTCATGTCCCTCTAATTAATTATCCTCCTGATGCGAATAGAGGAAACTTTACGATTCCTGGCTATCTAACACGTGGGAAACTTACCATTTCCATATCTACAGGTGGGGCCAGTCCGATTCTTGCATCAAGAATCAGGAAGCGTCTTGAGAACGAATTTGATGATGATTACGGCCAGTACGTGGACTTTTTATATGTTTGCCGCAAGGAGCTTAAAAAATCTTCCCTTCCGAAAGAGAAAAAACAAACTCTAATGAAACATTTGCTTCACGATTCTTACAAGAACAGAGATCAGCAAACTCTATTCCTAAAAGAATTAGAGAAATTGAAGAAAGGAGAGAGAGTTTTTGAAGGGATTAACTGACAAACGCATTGGAGTAGCCGCTGATCGTAAATCTGAGGCTATTTGTAAGCTTATCGAAAACATGGGTGGAAACGGAGTCGTCTATCCTTCCCAGGGAAAGCAAGTTTTAAATGAAGATATCAGTAGCCAAAACGTAAAAGATTACCTAAATAAAACTTTTGACTGGGTCATCTTAACGACTGGAATCGGAGTGAGAACACTCGCACAATCTGCTGCTGAAAATAACATGCGTGACAAGTTTTTAGAAAAATTGGGTCAGAGCTCGCTTGCTATTCGCGGAAGTAAGACGATGGATTGGCTGAGAGAAAACCATCTAAACCCTGACCTTGTTTCAGAAGACGGGACGATGGATCATTTATTCTCATTATTGCCATCCCCCACAAAAGAGGCAGCAAGCGTTTTTTTACAAGCTTATCATCAGGACGATGCGTTATTAAAAAATAAATTAGAAGCAGTAGGATACAACGTCTATTTATCACAGCCTTATGCTTTTGAGCCTCCAAGTGAAACGATCATGAATAGCTTGAAAGAGGAGATTGTTAAACAATCGCTTGATGCTGTGGTCTTTACAAGTAAAACCCAAGTTAAAAATCTCTTTAATACTCCGACACAGGAGTTGACGGAAGCTTTTAATGATCAAGTGCTTGCCGTTGCAGTAGGTAAAGTGACTGCAAAAGAACTTGAGGATCAAGGCATTAACCAAGTGTTGCAGCCAAATCGACCGAAGATGGGGGCGATGGTAGTAGCCATGGATCGCTACTATCAGAAAAAGCTTACCACCTAATTCTAATAAATTATTAACGGAGGTGTTTATTTTTGCAGTTAGAGGTTATGAACAGTCCTTTTAATCAAGAGCAGGCAGAGCTGTTAAATCGGCTGCTGTCTACACTAACAGATAGTCAGAAAATGTGGTTGAGCGGTTATTTAGCTGCTCCTCAAGCTGGCGCGGCTGTGAAGGAATATCCGCCAGCTACTGAAACTATTAAAGGGGGAAATACTCCTCAACAAACAAGGGAGATTACGATTCTATATGGATCACACACTGGAAATTGTCAATCTCTAGCAGAAGAGTTTACTCAAAAACTGAAACAAGAAGATTACAATGTGACACTATCTTCTATGGACGATTTTAAGACGAAAGCATTGAAAAAAGTAGAGGATTTACTTATTTTGACCAGCACACACGGAGATGGTGATCCACCCGATAACGCCATTACCTTTTATGAATTTCTATACAGTAAACGAGCACCAAAGCTAGATGGTCTTCGTTTTTCTGTGCTTTCTCTTGGTGACAGTTCCTATGAGTTCTTTTGTCAAACAGGAAAAGACTTTGACAAGCGACTCAGTGAACTTGGGGGCGAGCGGCTTTATGATCGAATCGATTGTGATTTAGATTTTGAAGAACCAGCCTATCAATGGTTTGAGGGCGTATTTGAAAAGCTGAATAAAGAGAAGGATACAAGTGCTGCCCAACCGTTGTCCTCCAGAGAAAACATATCTGCGGATCTTCCTGTTTACAGTAGAGCCAATCCTTTTCATGCAGAGATTCTAGAAAATATCAATCTTAATGGGAGAGGATCGAATAAAGAGACCCGCCATCTGGAACTAGATTTGGAAGGAGCTCAATTGGACTATCAGCCTGGTGACAGTTTGGGGATTTATCCAGAAAACGATTCAGAGTTAGTTGACCAGTTGATTGCAGAAATGAACTGGAATCCAGAAGAATCTGTACCTATTAATAAACAAGGAGATATCCGCTCACTAAGAGAGGCGCTTCACTCGACTTATGAAATTACGAGCCTTACGAAACCGCTGGTTGAGAAAGCCGCTAAGCTTTCTGAAAATCAGGATTTGCATAAGCTGCTAGAAGCAAATGATTCCAAAGAGTTGAAAGATTATATGTATGGAAGAGACTTACTCGATTTAGTCAAAGACTTCGGGCCCTGGAGTGGTTCCGCTTCTGAGTTCTTAGGCATATTACGAAAAATTCCTGTGCGACTCTATTCGATTGCTAGTAGTTCGAAAGCCAACCCTGACGAAGTGCACCTAACTATTGGAGCATTGCGGTATGATGCCCACGGTAGAAATCGCAAAGGAGTTTGTTCAGGCCAGTGTGCTGAGAGATCACAACCAGGAGACCGCCTGCCAGTTTATGTACAGAAAAACTCCAACTTTAAGCTTCCTGAAAATCATGCAACTCCGATTATCATGATTGGTGCTGGAACAGGTGTCGCTCCTTATCGCGCTTTTCTTGAAGAACGTGAGGAAGAGGGAGCTGAAGGGAAGTCCTGGTTGTTTTTCGGTGAGCAACATTTTGTAAGTGACTTTTTATATCAAACCGAATGGCAGAAATGGTTGAAGGATGGAGTTCTTACGAAAATGGACGTAGCCTTTTCGCGGGATACAGAGGAAAAGGTCTATGTGCAGCACCGAATGAAGGAAAAAGGAAAAGAACTTTTTGAATGGATAGAAGCGGGCGCATATATCTACGTTTGCGGAGATGAAAAATATATGGAAAAAGATGTCCAGTCAACCCTTCTGCAAATTATTCAGGAAGAAGGAAAATTATCAAGTGAAGAAGCGGAAGACTATTTGAATCAGCTCAGGAAGCAGAAACGCTATCAGCGCGATGTTTATTAAACAAATGAGAAAGGGGCTTTAAAATGGTGAAAAATAGATTTCCAGAAGAGTTAGGGCCTCCTAGTGAAATGGAAAAAATCAAGGAAGACAGCAAGTTCCTTAGAGGTTCTCTTGTTGAAAGTTTTGCAGATCGTATTACTGCCGGAATTCCAGAAGAAGAAACGAAACTTTTAAAGTTCCACGGCAGCTACATGCAGGATGATCGAGATGTAAGAATTGAAAGGAAGCAAAAAAAGCTTGAACCAGCGTATCAATTTATGCTGCGTGTGAGGCTTCCCGGGGGAGTAGCGACACCTGAACAATGGTTGGTCATGGATGATCTCGCAAACACACACGGAAATGGCACGATGAAACTGACAACACGACAAACGTTCCAGCTCCACGGGATTTTAAAATGGAATATGAAAAAAACCATTCAGGCTATGGATGATGTGCTCATGGATTCAATCGCAGCGTGTGGGGATGTAAACAGAAATGTGATGTGTAATTCGAATCCTTACCAGTCAGATGTTCATCATCAAGTCTACCGTAAAGCGCAGGAAGTAAGTGAGCATTTACTTCCAAAGACAAAAGCCTATCATGAAATTTGGCTAGATGAAGAAAAAGTCTCTGACAGCCGTGAGGAAGATGAAGAGCCTATTTACGGTCCGTTATATTTACCTCGTAAGTTCAAGATTGGGGTTGCTGTACCGCCTTCTAATGATGTCGATATCTTTTCTCAAGATTTAGGGTTTATAGCGATTCTTGAGAACGGAGAGCTGGCTGGCTTTAATATTGCAGTAGGAGGAGGCATGGGGATGACTCATGGAGATACCTCTACTTATCCGCAATTGGCTAGAGTCATTGGTTTTTGCCAGCCAGATAAAGTAAATGAAGTTGCTGAAAAGATACTTACAATTCAAAGAGACTATGGCAATCGATCAGAGAGAAAGAATGCGCGGTTTAAATATACAGTTGATCGAAAAGGAGTAGACTGGATTACAAATGAACTTAACGAAAGATTAGGGTGGGACCTTGAAGAAGCCCGTCCATATTCCTTCGATCACAATGGAGATCGTTACGGTTGGGTGAAGGGAGATGGAAAGTGGCATCTTACCTTGTTTATCCAGAATGGCCGGATTAAGGATGATAAAAACCATCCGCTAATGACAGGGCTCCGTGAGATTGCTAAAGTCCACACCGGAGAATTTAGACTGACCCCTAATCAAAATATAATTATCTCAAACGTGGAAGCCGAACAAAAAGAGATCATCGATGCTCTTGTAAAAGAGTACGGTCTTACCGATGGCAGCTATAATTCAGCTTTACGCCGTAATTCAATGGCATGTGTAGCTTTGCCAACCTGTGGGCTGGCTATGGCAGAGGCAGAGAGGTATCTTCCTTCACTCATTGATAAGGTTGAAGAACTTTTGGATGATGCGGGTTTAAGAGACGAAGAGATCGTAATTCGTATGTCAGGCTGTCCGAATGGGTGTTCCAGACCTGCGCTTAGTGAAATAGGTTTCATTGGTAAAGCTCCAGGAAAATACAATATGTATCTTGGGGGAGGCTTTAAAGGTGAACGCCTAAATAAGCTGTACAAGGAAAACATTGGAGAAGAAGAAATACTGAATGAATTAAAGCCCCTTCTATTTCAGTATGCGAAAGATCGACAAGACAATGAACCCTTTGGTGATTATGTGATTCGGGCAGGGCATATCGATGCAGTTGAATCAGGTTTAGATTTTCACGCCTAAAAATCTTAAAGACGCTTTCCAGATAAGGGGAGCGTCTTTTATATGTTTAAGAATGTTATTGGAATACTTATAAATAGATCATGGAATTAAAAGGAGGAAGTAAATGATGAATGTAACTTGTTTCTTTTGTAAAAAGAATAATGCGATTAATAGATCGGATGATCAGTACTTTAAAATCAAAAAGAATCCAAAGGCTAGTTATGTTTGTAAGGACTGCAGTACTTCGATGCAAAAAGAAGCTCAAAAAAGTACAGGTCTAAATCCAGATACTATTGACTTACATAACAAATATTTATAAATCTATGCTATAGCGTAATTCCTATTGCATAAAGGTTTGCGCCAAAGGCCTGGATCCAGCTTCCCAAGGCTTTCACGTTTTCCCCATTTTCGTTCAGTAATTCAGCTCGGTCTCCAAATACTTGTAAGACATTTCCGATGGCTTGCAGAATGCTTCCATACAAAAGAAATAACTGACTCTTTCCAGGTCTTTCTTTTAAAGTTTCAACAAAAGCCAGCGAAGATCCAAAGGCTTGAAGCAAATTTCCTTTTATAAATAACTCCTTTTGGGATTTATCTTCGAGGATTAGCAGGATAGCATAAATAATGGTAGAATTACCAGCTGCCTGAATCAGACTTCCTGTCTTTTCAAGCGTTCCATTTTCACTATCTGCTAATATACCGTTTCCAGTAGCTTGCAATGTATTGCCAGTTAAGTTGAAGTCTTCGAGGGTTTGCACGGGAACTGGGGTATTAGGGGTTGATCCGATGGCTGAAACGATTGTACCAACAGCTTCAACCCATGCTCCTACAATAATTGCTTTCTCGTTATCATCCATCGTATTCACCACCTATATCCATGTTAGACATTTAAGATAAATTTGTTACTTTATTATGATTGCAATCGTTACTTTGAATTTTTCTAGATTACATGTAGGGTGGATCGTAAAACGGAGAGACTCCTGTAGGATAAACCTGTTAGATGCCGCTGGAAACAAAGTTTGAGGAGGCTCAGCACATGCCCACGGAAAGCGAGTCGTTTTCCCATCCACCATTATCCAAACAAATGTCTCGAAACTAAGTCTTCAAGGAACTTTTACAGAGTTTAAAAAATAAGCAATCCAATTGGTATGCTGTTGGACTGCTTATTTTCCATTTATTTATCCCATTTTTTTGTTGAAAATCTATCCATTCTCCTGCAATTCTCTGGATTCTAAATCTGGTGCTTCTCGGTAATGGGTTGCTTGCTCGTAATCGTAAGCCATGCCAAGCAGCTCTGCTTCACTCCACATATCACCAAAAAATGCGAGGGAGAAAGGGGCTCCGCTTTCGTAATACCCGGCAGGGATAGTGACGAGGGGCTGACCACTGATATTGATTTCAGGTGATGTGGTCGGCTGATAGATGCGGTTTTCATCCTTTTTTGGAATTTCTTGTTCCATTTGTGGAAAGGCAAAGGCATCCAGGTTGTGCTTTTCCATTACCTGGTCCATTATTTCTAAATATTTTTCACGTGTATTGAAAAAGTAGTTTAAATCGGGGGCTGAAGCTGGATTTTGTATATCCTGAGCAAAATTCACTCCTCTGTTATAGAAATGGTGAAGAGGTCCACCTTCTGCCCATGGCACCACATCTACTTGTCTGAACAGTTCGGCTGCAGAAGGAATAGTGCCCGTTTGATCCATGCGCTCGATATAAGAATGGAAATCACTTACCAAAGCACGATAGCCAATGCTTCCGGTTGAATCGACGAGGGAACGTAAGCCGGAATCTGCAAATGGATCCTTTACTACGATAGCTCCTTGCTCTTCCAGTTCTTGTACAGCTCTGTTATACAGTTCTCTAGTTTCTTTGGAAAGTTCTCCTCCATGCCAGCCAGGGCCATAAAGGCCAATACGTTTTTCTTCCAGATAGGAATCATTTAAATCTTCTGTATACCCACGATTAGGAAGATTATCTTTGGCGGCCTCTGTTTTCGGATCGTCTGGATGATATCCAGCGATGACATCCAGCATGATTGCCGCGTCTTTGATTGTTCTTGCATGTGGTCCCAATACGTCCCGTGTGTTTGCTGCTAACGGGGTCGCACCTGTATTAGGTACAAGCCCAAACGTTGGTTTTACTCCGACTATACTCTGGGCGGCAGCCGGGTTTTGGATGGACCCGCCTGTTTCTTCTGCTATCCCTAAAACAGCCAGATTACCAGATACAGAGGTTGCGGTTCCAGAGCTGCTTCCGCCAGGGACAAAGGCGGGAGCGATAGCGTTTAACGTTTCGCCATCCCAGCTTGTGCTTGCCCGTGTACCCGATGAGCTGAATGCAGGAATGTTCGTTTTTCCAAGAATAATAGCACCATCATCTTTCAATTTTTCTACAATTGGAGCGTCAATTTGTGGGATAATCTCGATTCCTCCTGCTTCTTTGCTGAAACCTTTCCAGCCAAAGGTGGAAGGAAAGCCGACGACATCAACCGCTTCTTTGATAGCAATAGGGACACCCGCCAATCTTCCAGGGGTTTTGCCACTATCATAAAGTTGATCTATTTCTTTTGCCTGTTCCATGGCATTTTCATTTAAAAACGTAAATGCGTTATATGTATCTTCATACTTATCGATTCTCTCTAAGTATACTTCTACAACTTCTCTCACTTGAAAGTCTCCGTTCTTGTATCCTTCTGTCAGTTTTGTAACTGTGACTTCTTCGTCGCTTGCAATCAGCTCTTCTGCCGAGATTTTTTCTTTTTCGAGCTCGGCTTTGTCATGTGTATCAATTTGTTCTACTGCAGGCTCATCTTGTTGCCCATTTTCTTCTGTTGCGTTAAGAAAAAAACCAGTCCCGAGCAGTATAGACAGTAAAGCAGAAGCGAGCAGTGTTTTCCTTCTTTTTAACATATAAAAACCCCTTATTATTTCCAAATTCAGCATAACATAGTAAATTGGACTTAGAAATTATTTTAAATGTCAATTGATTTATGAGAATAAAATAGGCGAATTCACCGACCCAGGTTTGGAGAGACTCAACGCTTTCTTGAAGAGGGTAAAAGTGCTGTAGCGGTAGTTTTAGATTAAAAACGGCTATAAAAAAGAGAAGTCCTATTAAAGGACTCCTCTAAATTCATTATTTATCAAACCATAAAGGTGTATCATTCTCAACTTCACCATTATAATTGATGAAAATTTCTTCATCTTGCTTTATATCTTTATGAGCAAAGAACTCAAACGTATGATTATCAAAATTGATTCTGTAATCAGCATTTGGCTTGTAAGAGTGGTTGAACATCATCCCATACCCAAGGAGCAGGGCTGTGTGATTCTCGCCGTATTCAAACATGTAGTCTGCAAGCATGGTTTTCTCAATGTGCTCATGCTCTTCATTAGGATAGGGAATGACTGGAGCTTCATGAATCAACTCGTCTTTTTTTATGGTTTTTGTTGCAAATACTCCTCTATTGAACTCTTGATCATTAAGTGTTGAAGTTCTGATTTCAATCATATTTTTTCACCTGCGCTTTCTTTAGGACAAATCCATAGACCTCCTTTAGTCTGACAGGTGTGAGGTGGAAACGCAAATTTCTTTGAGTAGGGGATGGATTCAACAGTTGGAAAGCAGGGATATAATAGTGGAGAGGTTGTAAAGTGGAAAACTTCATACGTATTATGTAGAAAGTGAAAAAATTAGGACTGGAGTATTTTCAAAGGTTAATTCATCCTTTGATTAATACGATCCAATCCTTCAATCTTTGCTTGTTCTATACTCAGTTCCCGTTTTAGAAGTACGTTTTCAGCTGTCATACCAGCAAGTATGGAAACACCAATAAGCGTACGTAAAACTTCTGGCTCAGGTATTAAATAGCTGACAGCAAATATGGAAGCTGCTGAACCAATTAGGAAATCTGCAAGAAAACCTAAATACACTCCCTTTGGACGTTTTCTAATCTTCGGGAAAACTAATACCTTACCATTCCTTAACAAGTGGGCAATTACTCCAGTAAAACCTCCTATTAAACCAGCAATGACCAAGGTATTCGTCATGCAACTTCCCCCTAATAACCAGTCTAAAAAAAGGGCGGATTCAGTAATCATAGAAACATAATAAATATGTACTAATCATGACTGAACTAACCGCCCTGTTTTAAGACTGTATTTTTTTATAAAGGCAAGAGTGAGGTAAGGATACTATAATGAACACTATAGGGATAGTATACAATTAATTTGTCAGAAAATAAAGACTTTTTTGGGTTTTTTTTACACTTTTTGTGAAATTATGTTTTAGACAAGTTAACGCGAGTGATTAAGTCATGGATCTGCTTTTCAAAATAGGTGACTTCTTTTTTATCAGAAGCATCTAACATTTTCTGCTTCAGCATCTCAAATTGCTTTAACTCTTCGGCGTTCATTCTCTTAAAAACGGATCCTTTCTCTATTTGCAGTGTGTTCAAAAAGTCTTGAATGAGATCAAAATAAAATCTCGTTTGTTCCATAGATTTAGCTTTCTTTAAAGATGATAATAACTGATCGAACTTTTCTCTCTCCTGATCATTCATTTGGAATATAATGAACACCTCCATTATCACTTTGGATAGAGCCTATGATTTAAATACCACATCGATGTATCTTCTACACTATTTTTAATTAAATTATATGACAATAAAAAGAGCCAGCTCTCTAAAAATAGAGGATAGCTGGCCTTTTTATATCTGGAGGAAGTTTAAGTCATCGTTACTTCCAGCCGTTCTAGCCCTCTCAATAAAAATACAGGACGCCATGGTGAGGTGGACAGTTTTTCAGTTAATTCGATATTGGGGAATCTTTCCAATAACTTGCTTAGAGCAATCTCTCCTTCTATACGTGCCAGGGGAGCACCGAGACAGAAATGTATCCCAAATCCAAAGGCAACATGGGGGTTAGGTTTTCGTGTTATATCGAATGTATCCGAAGCTTCAAATTTCTCCTCATCCCTGTTGGCAGAGGCTAGTGAGGCTAAAACAAGATCGCCACGTTTGATAGTTTTACCGTGGAACTCAATATCATCTTCAGACCAGCGAGCGGTTGTAAAATCAACAGGACTATAATATCTAAGTCCTTCTTCAATTGCGGTTGTAGTTAACTTAGTATCATTCTTTAGCTTTTCCAACTGATCTGGATGCTCAAAGAGTGCGTACATGGTGTTGGCGATTAAGTTTACTGTTGTTTCGTGTCCAGCGATGATTAAAAGTACGACCATCGAATACAATTCATCTCGATTAAGTTGGTCACCATCTTCTTCGGCTTGAAGTAGATTAGATATGAAGTCATTTTCAGGTTTTTTTCTCCTTGAATCAAACAAATCCGTCAAATAATTTGTAAATGCTTGTACATCTTCCATAATATCAGGATCAAATTCATCGGAAGCAGCGACAATCGTGTTTGACCATTTTCTGAATTTATTTCGGTCTTCCGAAGGTATTCCAAGCAGCTCACTAATGACGATAATAGGAAGAGGGAAGGCAAATTCATCAATCAAATCGACAGGACCCTGTTTTTCACTTGCCTTGTCAAGCAATGCATCAGCAATTTCGCTGATTCTAGGCTTTAAATCCTTGATAGTCTTTGGGTTGAAATAAGGTTGGACAAGTTTTCGTAGTCTTGTATGGTCGGGCGGATCTACATCTAGCATCATATTTTGAAAGATGTTGAAGTCTCCATTTTCTTGGCTTGCTTGGGATGGATCGCTGGAAGATAACTTCCTTTGATCTTTTATAAAGCTTTTGCTTTTCAACATTTCTTTGACATGCTCATGCTTTGTTATTACCCAAGTTGTATGATTAGGTTCCTGAGACATAGCAAAGATAGGATCGTTAGCTCTAAGGTGTTTGTAAAAAGGGTACACATTTTCCTTAAAATTAGATTGGTAGATCGTTTCTATACTTTCCATTTTTGTCCCCCTATGTAAAAAATTCTTTCTCCACATTCTTCAATTATATAAAACAAGCCAAGAAGCTACAAACAATATATGGAAAATGAATCGGAAAAACTGTTTTCGTTATGGAGAGATGATAAAACTAGGACATTCGTTTATACAAGATGCTCTTTTCTTCCATAGGATAACCATAGGCTAAGGAAGAGGGAGATGAATCATGTTTTCAAACATGTTTGGGAATATTGAGAAAAAAACTGGTGTAAAAATGGAAGAGGTATTGAAGCTTGCCAAATCATTAAGGCATGCGGATTTCCAAGATGAGAAAACGGTGAGAGAGGTCATCAAAAAAGTCAGCGCACTAGCGAATAAACCAGTATCAAAGCAGAAAGAGGATATGCTAGTTAAAACGATTATAAACGGTAAGGTACCGAAAGACTTTTCGTCACTTGAGAAGATGTTAAAGAAGAAGAAAAAATAAAAACTCCTATCTAAATCAAAATAAAGTCCAAGAATAAGGGGATGTTCTTGGACTTTATTAATTATTCATATTGAAAATCTGGCTCATTCCATTTATCATCAAGTTCTACTTTCAAGGAATAATTATCGAAATACCATTCATCATTTTCTTCAACAAAATAAGTGATGTTTCCAACCGTCGTTTCAGCAATTGGTGAATCCGGCTCCTCAAACTTGATCGCCAAGGAAAAACCTGGCTGCAGCCCTCCAACGCCCCCATAACGTACATAGAAGCGGAGATTTGACTTTTCTTCTACGTCTAATTCTTCTTCATACCATTTTGCTGCTTCTTCTGTAACAGTTAAATTCATATATCTCAGCTCCTGTTCGTTCAATTAATAATGTTGTTATGTTGTTTCCTAATTTTCTGCTTTGTAAACATTACTCGTAATGAAAGACATCCTGAACGTAGAGCCCGTTCAGGATGTTTGTGATTTATTGCTCTCTTTTTCTGGAACGGGGTCGAATCCTCCCCTATGGAAGGGGTGGCATTTCGATATTCGCTTGACTGTAAGAAACAATCCTTTAATGAAACCGAATCTTCGAAAAGCTTCTAAACCATATTCCGAGCATGTTGGTTGAAATCTGCAAGAAGGAGGAAAGAAAGGGCTGATGCCCTTTCTGTAAAATTGAATGAGCATGATCATGATTTGCTTCATGATATTCTTCCTTTACTCTCTTTCTTGTTTCTTATCATAACTTAACGATGCTACCGCATCGTGCAAGTGAATGGATTCTTCATTTCGGCACATAACAGTAAATGATTCAACAAAGTCATATTCATATAAATCAGCTGCAACAAGACGAACAATATCTTCCACAAAACGAGGATTTTCATAAGCTTGTTCTGTTACCATCTTTTCGTCTGGGCGTTTCAATACAGGATGGATACGAGCACTAGCATTACTTTCTGCTGCTTCGAGAAGAGCTGCTTTCCAGTCAATTTCCTGTTCATTGAAATCATCTGTTAGTTTGATGGTCATTGTGACATTTCCTCGCTGGTTGTGGGCACTATACTCACTAATCTCTTTAGAACATGGACATAATGTCGTTATTTTTCCAGTTAAAGAAACGGTAATATCATGGCCGGTTTCTTTGTGATATTCAACACGAATGGTAGCATCGGCATAATTCATTCCTGCTAAGTCTGAATAAGGACCTTTTCTTTCAAAGAACCAAGGAAATGTGACTTCAACTTCAGAGTCATTCTGTTTTAATCGTCCAGCCAGTTCTTCTGTAAATTCTTTCATTGTTGCTATATCAACGGCAAATCCTTCATTATGATATTGATCAAGTTGCTCAGTGAATCGGCTCATATTTGTCCCTTTACTTCCTTGAGTGATGGATGAACCAAAAGAGAACGTTCCGATAGTCGTCTGTATTTCAGGGGTCAGTTGACTAGGGATTCGGATAGGGTGTTTCACATTTGAAATACCCACCATATCAATATCAAAAAGGAAATCCTTCTTAGAATTTTGTAAATCAGCCATGCCTTTTTTATCTATTGGTTTAGTCCTGGGACCTGGTTTGACAGAGCCGAATAATTTATGTCGCTCTTCTTTTGAAGGTAGTGATTTGTTGTGATTCAATTCGGTTTTATTCATAGCAAAGACTCCTTTCAGGCCTTCTTTCTACGTCAAAGTATACAATATGTACCTTTATTTATACAATTTAATGCTCTTTGAAATGTGTTCTGTTTAATTCTTAATAATCTTAGAATACCTTCAGCAGTGAGGATTTATCCATGAAATAAAAGCCTATGCGAGATGCACAGGCTTCACCATCCTACATCCAAGTGATTTTGGGTTCGGTTTTGTTCATGATCCTTTTTATATTTGCCCTGTGACGATAGATAACAAAGATTGTAAACACAGAAATTACGAGTGTAAGACCGTAATCTTCGACAATAAGGGTAGCAATGACACCGACTATTCCGCTAATCATAGAGGATAGTGAGACATACTTGCTGAGGTATAATAGGATGAAAAAAGATAAGAGCAGGACTAGAAAAATAATTGGGTTTACCCCAAGAACGACGCCTCCAGAGGTAGCTACTGCTTTTCCTCCTTTGAAACCTGCGAACACAGGATACATATGACCGATGACCGCAAAAATCCCTACGACTAACGTGATAACATCTGCCCCTAAAAAGAAAGGGAGTGCTGCGGCAAGTGTACCTTTAAGGATATCTGCAGTGGTGACGATTAAGCCTGCTTTAATACCTAGTACGCGAAAAGTGTTCGTTCCCCCAAGGTTTCCGCTGCCATGCTCCCTGATGTCAACACCATAGCCCATTTTACCGACAATCAATCCCGAAGGAATAGAACCTAGTAAATAGGCAAGAAGGCAGTACAAAATATATTCCAATTGGTTCAACTCCTTAATTTCTTTCTTATAGTTTATCATGAGAATTAATAGTAAAGAACATGAGAAACACTCGTTTGATTACATATGTAAATAAAATTCGAAATATCCTATTATTTTTGGAAAAATGTCATGGTGATTTTTTCCATAATTATAACAAAACCAGCGTAACAATTACCTATTATACCAATTTAGTACCAGGTGACAAGTTGCTTTTTTCTTTTTACTATTGAGAAAATGAGAAGCATTAAATTTGATGTAAGATCTTTGCTAAATGTTTCGAATTATGGAAATCTGGATATATACTATTGTTTAAACTATCGATGAATAAAGGGGGAACACGATGATTACTTTTAAAGACGTAACCAAAACTTATCCAGATGGGACGACAGCCCTTAAAAGCATTAGTTTAGAGGTGAAGGAAGGCGAGTTATTGACCCTTATTGGCCCAAGTGGTTGCGGAAAGACGACAACTATGAAAATGATTAACCGTCTCATTCAACCAACAGAGGGGACGATCACTATACATAATAAAGATATTCGAGAGTATAACATTCACGAACTTCGTTGGAATATTGGTTATGTATTACAGGAAATCGCATTATTCCCACATATGACGATCGAGGAGAATATTTCGATTGTACCTGAGATGAAAAAATGGGGAAAGAAGGATTTGTCCAAAAGAATCGATGAGTTAATGGATATGGTCGGTTTAGATTCAAACAAGCATAGAAAACGGAAACCGAGTGAACTTTCAGGTGGCCAGCAACAACGGGTAGGTGTGATTCGTGCGCTTGCTGCAGATCCGGATATTATTTTAATGGATGAACCCTTCAGTGCTCTCGACCCGATCAGCAGAGAACAGCTTCAGAATGATATCCGTCAGCTTCAGCAAGAAATTCAAAAAACGATCGTCTTCGTCACGCACGATATGGATGAAGCGATGGCTCTAGGCGATAGAGTCTGCCTTATGAAAGAAGGAGAGATTATTCAACTTGATACTCCTCAGAATTTGATTCATCATCCTGCAAATTCCTTCGTAAAAGATTTTATCGGAAGTAGAAAAACACCTTGGCAAACGGCTGTCGACGTTATTATGGATCAGACTAAGAGTCAGATATATACTTCTTCAGATATGGAAGCAGATCGTGTGCCATCATCTGGAATCTTCGCGATTAAAGATGAGAGTGGTAAATACGTAACATGTTTACTCAATGGAAAGAAATCCGACTTTCCGACTTTAGCCAACGGCATGACTTTGAAGGAAGCTATTACTGTCTTTGAAAAAGGGGATTATCCTCTTTTGCCAATTGTAAAAGGGGAACAATTGATTGGTACATTGTCTTATAAAGATATGGTTCTGCACTTGAAAGAGAACACTCGTGAAAACGGGGTGGTGCAGGCATGAATTCATTTATAAATGTATTCACTCAGAGACAAGATGTTTTATGGGAAAAGATATGGGAACACTTGCAAATATCTATTATTGCTCTTGTTATCGCCACGTTGATTTCGGTGCCCTTAGGGCTCCTATTGACGAGGTATCAGAGGGTAGCAGAGCCTATTATAGGAGTTGCTGCAGTTTTACAAACCATTCCCAGTTTAGCAGTTCTGGCTTTTCTTATTCCTTTCTTTGGAATTGGCCAGACCCCAGCTATCATTGCTTTAACCGCTTATGGCTTACTACCGATTATTAGGAATGCCTATACAGGAATTAAGGAAGTAGATCCTGCTCTCAAAGAGGCCGCAACTGGCATGGGCATGAGTTCTTTCAGAAGACTATCACGAGTTGAACTTCCCTTAGCCATGCCGGTTATTATGGCAGGGATCCGCACTTCTATGGTTCTTATCGTAGGTACTACAACCATTGCTGCTTTGATTGGCGCAGGAGGGCTTGGAGATCTTATTCTTTTAGGACTAGATCGGGGCGGGGACATCAATCTGATTCTATTAGGTGCTATTCCTGCTGCCTTGCTGGCTATTGCTCTTGATGGAATTTTACGCTTATTCGAGCGGACGTCCGCTAAATCAGGATTTCGTTCGCTCGTAAGTCTTCTAGTAATTGCAGCTCTGATCGCCGTCGGTCCACTGGCTTTTGGCGGCAAAGTGAAAGACGACTTGGTATTAGGGGCCAAACTTGGTTCCGAACCTGCTATTCTAATCAACATGTATAAACTTTTAATTGAAGAAGAAACAGATTTACAGGTCGGACTACAGCCTAATCTAGGTAAGACCGACTTAGTATTCAGCGCGCTTCAAGAAGGAAGTATCGATATCTACCCTGAATTTACGGGGACCGCGCTTGTGTCACTCCTTGAGCAACAAGCAAAAAGTAATGATGCCGAACAAGTGTATCAGCAAGCGAAAGAAGGGATGGCCGCGACTTACGACATGGCTTATCTTAAACCGATGAAATTCAATAATACGTATGCGGTGGCTACGACCCAGGAACTTGCCAAACAGTATGATTTAGAAACCATTGGTGATCTTAAGCCCGTTGAGGATCAAATTACTGCAGGATTCACGTTGGAGTTTAACGATCGTCAAGACGGGTATCAAGGCATGAAAGAAGTTTATAACCTTAATTTTGCTCAGGTAAAAACAATGGATCCTGGCTTGCGCCAAGGTGCAATCGAATCAGGGGACGTTGATGTGATTGATGCTTATGCCACTGCTGGTTATATGGTAGACCTGAATCTGAAAGTCCTGGAAGACCCGAAAAATTTATTCCCTCCATACCAGGGAGCTCCGTTAATGAGGCAGGAAACGCTGGACAAGTATCCTGAAATAGAGGAAATCCTGAATCAATTAGGAGGAAAAATCACTGGTGATCAAATGCGCCAGATGAATTATCAAGTAGATTTTGAAGACCGGAATCCTGAAGAAGTCGCACGTGAGTATCTGGTGGAAGAAGGATTGATTGAAAAATAGGAGGAACTATTATGTCTTTTCAAAACCCAACGAAGGATGAGATCAAACAGCTTTTAGATGAATCGAAAACCATTGCAGTTGTAGGTTTGTCTGACAAACCTCATCGGACTTCTTACCAAGTTAGTAAAGCGATGCAAGAGGCTGGATTTAAAATCATTCCTGTGAATCCAAGTATCCAGGAGTCATTAGGAGAAAAATCTTACAATTCTTTAAAAGATGTTAAAGAACAAATTGATATCATCAATGTATTCAGACGCTCAGAGTACCTTCCAGAGGTCGCCCAAGAAGCATCTCAGATTGATGCAAAAGCTTTTTGGGCCCAGCAAGGAGTCATTCACGAAGATGCTTATGAGGAATTAAAAGACGAGAATATGCTGATTATCATGGACATGTGTATAAAAGTTGCTCATGCAATCTACCAGTAAAAGATGAATAACGTTTGGCTGTCGACCTAGTCGGCAGTCTTTTTTTGTTTTTTAAACATCGCTATGCTGTTCCCCAGCAGGAAAGGGAGTTATTTTCCAGCCATTCCTAACACGATTACAAATACAAACCCACGATAAATTGGAATCTTACTTTAGGGTATATTCATTAAAATAAATTGGGTATTGCAAAACGACACTAATGTCGCTATAATGAGTATACATATAAAACGACATTGATGTCGTTATAGGAGGCGTTATTCTTGCAAAAAGGATTAAAAACGAACAGAGGTTATCTCACACTGATGGCATCACAGGCCATTTCCAGTATCGGTGATTGGTTAAGTGTTGTGGCGATCATTACCCTTGTCGGTTTGAAATGGAATGCAACACCGATGGAAGTTTCCTTTGTCATTTTATCTTTGGCTTTGCCTATGGCTTTATTTGGGCCTTTAGCGGGTACGTTTGCAGATCGGTTCAATCGCAAGGCTTTAATGATTACATCTGACTTCGTCCGAGCTGGACTGATTTTAATCCTTACGGTTGCAGACTCTCTTCTTGTCATCTATGCAAGTTTGTTAGCAATAGGGACACTTTCAGCACTATTTATTCCCGCTAAAAACGGAAAGTTAAAAGAGCTCGTGCATGAAGAGAATATGAAAAGTGCCATGTCGGTTACATCTATGATTGATTCCGGAACAAAGATCCTCGGCCCTTTGCTCAGCGGTATTCTTGTAGCAGCTTTTAGTGCTAATATGGTTTTCTACATTGACAGTATGACGTTTATTATCTCTGGACTTCTTATTGTAATGATCCCTCGTCAGAAATACGAAAACAATGAAGAGGCTGAGAAGGAAAATAGGCAATCGGCATCATTCAAAGATGACTTTATAACAGGCCTCTCTTATATTAAATCCAATCGTTTTATCCTCATGGGATTGTTCTTACTCGGGGTCAGTCTGATGATTCTTCAGCTATCAGACTCACAAATTATCGTCCTTTTAAGAGAATTGACCTCTGTTTCTCCGGATTTATTCGGATACCTGGTTACATCCGCAGGGGCAGGGATGTTTATAGGTGGATGGCTCCTCTCTAGGAAAACGGATTACAATTCTTATTTTCTTATGTTGATAGGTGTTTGTGGGATTGGAACCAGCTTTGGTATGATGGGAATACTAACCTATTATGATTTTGGTTTTTCTATCTTCTGGGGCTGTGGATTAGGGCTTACGGCAGGATTCTCTGCAGGCTTAACGTTTGTTCCATTTCAGGCATCTGTTCAAGTCGATACGCCTGTTCATCTTACAGGCAGAGTGTTTGGTGTCGTTAATAGTGTTACTACGACAGCTACAATTATAGGACCATTGTTAGGAGGGTGGCTTTCGACGATCATTGGAGTTATCCCAACGTTCATTACCACAGCCAGTCTTCTGATCATCTTGTCACTGGCTGGATACTTGACGAGAAATAAATTCGCACGGGGGAAAGTAGATGTCACCGAAAGTAAGCAAGGAGCACCTAGCGAAGCGACGAGCTAAAATCTTAAAATCAGCTAAGCAAGTGTTTATCGAACACGGCTATGAGCGGACTACAATGAAGCTCGTCATGGATGCAGCGGATGTGAGCCGCGGAGGTTTATATCAGTACTTTTCTAATAAAGAAGATTTATATGAAGCCTTGTTAGAAGCAGATTTATCACAGGCAGTTTCTGCTACAGAAGAAACGTTAGAAACAGAAGTAAAATCTCATTGGGAACTCTTAAAACAGAAAATGTTTGGTGAAGATGGGAACCCTGATGATGAAATGGACCCGATGGCTCCTAGTAATTTAGAATTCTTCATCACGGGTAGAAATGACAGTCGTCGGAGAAAATATGGCCATGAAAGATACAAACTTGGCTTGAAGCTTTATGCAAACGTAATAAAAGCGGGCCAGCAAACGGGAGAATTTAGTAGCAAGTACGATAGTGAATTGATTGCGAAATCTATCGTCTCCTTCATTGATGGCTTATCATTAGATGGGGCTATTTTGCCAATAGAAGAAGTCCAATTGAAGGAGCAATCTTTCTTATTTCTAGACTATTTAAAAGCTGTGCTTGAAGTGAAGGAAGAATAAAAAGGTGAGGCTGGGCCTCATCTTTTTTGTTTACGTTCATGCTACATCGGAAGAAAAGAGAGGAAATTATGCTAAAATAGAGATAGAAAATGGTTTGAAAGCGCTGAAATCCCTGTGAAAAAAGGGATTTTTCACGTTTTCTGGAAGATTTATGTTTGCGAAACCATATAAAATCGCTACAATATAACAAGCGATATTTTTATTGGGCGTTTACACATGCGAACGTTTGTTCTATTATTGGGTTAGATGGTGTTGACGAGAAAGGAGCCGATGGTAAATTGTCGAAACAAAATCAAACATATTCAGATGATTCCATACAAGTATTAGAAGGTTTGGAGGCTGTACGGAAACGTCCGGGAATGTATATAGGATCTACAGATCACCGGGGCCTCCATCATCTAGTTCATGAAATCGTCGATAATGCAGTAGACGAAGCCTTGGCGGGATTTGGTCAGCAGATGACCGTTACTCTTCATAAAGATGGCAGTGTTTCTGTTCAGGATGAGGCACGCGGTATGCCTACGGGAATGCACAAGACTGGAAAACCTACTCCTGAAGTTATTTTAACCGTGCTCCACGCTGGCGGTAAGTTCGGTCAAGGCGGGTATAAGTCGAGTGGTGGACTTCACGGAGTTGGTGCATCTGTTGTGAATGCCTTATCTGAGTGGCTGGAAGTCCATATATGCAGAGATGGAGAGAAATTTTATCAACGTTTCGAAAACGGAGGAGTTCCTGTAACCTCCCTGGAGCATCAAGGAACAACAAGAAAAACAGGGACAACCATCCGCTTCAAACCTGATCCGAGCATTTTTTCGGTTACGAAATTCAATTTTGAAACATTGTCGGAGCGGTTGAGGGAAGCGGCGTTCCTTTTAAAAGGATTTCGGATCAATTTAGTGGACGAGCGCGGTGAGACCGTTAAAGAGAGCTACCAATATGATGATGGACTCGAGTCATTTGTAGCTTATTTAAACGAAGAAAAAGATACTCTTCATCAAGTGGTCTCTTTTGAAGGGAGCCATTCTGACATAGAAGTGGATTTTGCTTTCCAGTTTAACGATGGATTTTCCGAGAATATTTTGTCTTTCGTAAATAATGTAAGGACAAAAGACGGAGGGACTCATGAGTCTGGGGCTAAAACAGCGATCACTAGAGTATTCAATGATTATGCCAGACGTGCCCAGCTGTTAAAAGATAAAGATAAGAACCTGGAAGGAAACGATATCAGGGAAGGATTTACGGCGTTAGTTTCTGTCCGTATTCCTGAAGAATTGTTACAGTTTGAGGGACAGACGAAAAGTAAGTTAGGAACCTCAGAAGCTCGTTCAGCCGTGGATGCTGTCGTTGCTGAACAGTTGTCTTACTTTCTGGAAGAAAATCCAGATGTCGCATCGATGCTTATTAAGAAAGCCATAAAAGCTAAAGAAGCAAGAGAAGCTGCACGAAAAGCACGTGAAGATGCACGGTCTGGGAAAAAGAAGAAACGTAAAGAAACACTATTAAGTGGAAAATTAACACCTGCACAGTCAAAAAACGCTCAGAAAAATGAATTGTATTTGGTGGAGGGTGACTCTGCAGGAGGATCTGCAAAGCAGGGACGTGATCGCAAGTTTCAAGCGGTTCTTCCTTTACGAGGGAAAGTAATTAACACAGAGAAGGCTAAAATAGCAGATATCTTTAAGAATGAAGAAATATCAACGATCATCCACACGATCGGTGCTGGTGTCGGAGGAGATTTCACCTTAGAGGATTGCAACTATGACAAAATTGTCATAATGACCGATGCAGATACCGACGGAGCCCACATTCAGGTTCTTCTCCTAACGTTCTTCTATCGTTATATGCGTCCTCTCGTTGAAGCTGGGAAGGTATTCATTGCTCTTCCTCCATTATATAAAGTTTCTAAAGGTAAAGGGAAAAAAGAAAAAACTGAATATGCCTGGGATGAAGAAGGTATGCAAAAAATACTTAAGGAATTTAAGAACGGATATTCGATCCAGCGTTACAAAGGTTTAGGTGAAATGAATGCAGATCAGCTATGGGAAACGACGATGAACCCGGAAACGCGCACATTAATCCGAGTGACGATTGATGATCTTGCTCGAGCAGAGCGTCGCGTAACTACGTTGATGGGAGATAAAGTTGAACCTCGCCGTAAATGGATTGAATCCCATGTCGCTTTTGGGCTGGAAGACGAGGCTAACATTCTAGAAAACGACAAAATACAAGCGTAAAAGGGGGATATTCTGTTGGCTGAGGCAGAAAAGTTTTTAGATTTACCATTAGAAGAGGTACTTGGGGACCGTTTTGGTCGCTATAGTAAATACATCATTCAGGAGCGCGCCCTTCCTGATGCCAGAGATGGATTAAAACCTGTACAGCGTCGGATCTTGTACGCGATGCATCAGGAAAAGAATACGCACGATAAAGCATACCGTAAATCCGCAAAGACCGTTGGTACGGTAATCGGTAACTACCATCCGCATGGAGACACGTCGGTCTATGATGCGATGGTTCGTCTAAGTCAAACTTGGAAAGTACGTAAACCACTGGTGGAGATGCACGGAAACAATGGTAGTGTTGACGGTGACCCGCCGGCAGCGATGCGTTATACAGAGGCAAGACTTTCTGCTATCTCCTCTGAGCTGTTACGAGATATCGAAAAGGAGACCGTCGATCACATTCCTAACTTTGATGATACCATTGAAGAACCTACCGTCCTGCCGGCTAAATTTCCGAATTTGCTTGTGAATGGTTCGACTGGTATATCCGCAGGCTATGCAACTGAGATTCCTCCACATAATCTAGGGGAAGTGATTGACGCCGTCATCATGAAAATCGATAAACCTGAAGCCACAGTACCTGAACTGATGACGAAACTGAAAGGTCCTGATTTTCCAACAGGCGGAATTATTCAGGGAGTCGATGGCATTCAAAAGGCTTATGAAACAGGTAAAGGAAAAATTGTTCTTCGCGGACGCGCTGAAATTCAGAAGCAACGTGGGGGCCGTGAACAAATCGTTATCGATGAGATTCCTTTCGAAGTAAATAAAGCGACGATGGTTAAACGTATGGATGAACTGCGCATCGATCGTAAAGTGGAAGGGATTTCTGAAGTTCGTGATGAAACGGATCGCACTGGGCTACGTGTCGTTATTGAATTGAAAAAGGATGCAAACAGTGAAGGTGTCCTCAATTACTTATATAAACATACAGACTTGCAAATCTCTTATAACTTTAATATGGTTGCCATCCATGGGAGAACACCGAAGTTATTGGATCTTCCGACGATTTTGGATGCTTACATTCTTCACCAAAAAGAAGTTGTGACACGTCAATCCATTTATGATCTAAATAAAGCAAAGAAACGAGCGCATATTGTAGAAGGGCTCATTAAAGCGATTAGTATTCTAGATGAGGTCATCGCAACCATTCGTAGTTCTAAAGATAAGCAGGATGCTAAACAGCAATTGATGAAAAAGTACGACTTTACAGAAGAACAAGCGGAAGCCATTGTTACTTTGCAGCTCTACCGCTTAACGAATACGGATATTACGGCTCTGCAAAAGGAAGCAGAAGAACTCCAGAAACAGATTGCTAAACTAGAAAAGCTTCTTGCTAATGAAAACGAACTAATGAAGGTTATTAAAGCGGATCTAAGGTCAATGAAAAAGCAGTATAATGATGACCGTATGACTAACATTGAAGAGAAAGTTGAAGAGTTGAAAGTCGATCTAGAAGTGACTGTTGCAAGCGAGGATGTGCTTGTGTCAGTTACAAAAGATGGATATGTCAAACGTACGAGTCTGCGTTCGTATGCAGCATCAAATGGTGAAGGTTTTGCTCTGAAAGACGGAGACCATCTTTTGAGATTGTATGAAATGAATACAACAGACACGATTCTAATATTTACGAGCTTAGGAAAGTACCTGTTCCTTCCTGTCCATAAGATGCCGGACATCCGATGGAAAGACCTGGGCCAGTATATTTCCAATATCGTTCAAGTAGAAAAAGAGGAATATATCGTTGAAGCTATTCCAGTTCGAAACTTTGATACTGATCAATACCTGATATTTTTCACGAAAAATGGCATGGTCAAGAAGAGCGAACTTAAGCTTTACCAAGCTCAAAGACATTCGAAAGCATTGGTTGCGGTCAATTTGAAAGGTGACGATCAAGTGGTTGATATTCACTTGACGAACGGACATTCAGATTTATTTATAGCATCGAATAAAGCCTATGGTTTGTGGTACAAAGAAGAAGAAGTGAACTCTGTAGGTCAGCGAGCGGCAGGAGTGAAAGCTATTCACCTGAAAGAAGGAGAAGAAGTGGTTTCAGGACAAGTCTTCCAATCCGATGAAGACCCATCTATTCTGCTAACGACGCACCGAGCGGCTGTTAAGAGAATGCGCTTGAAAGAGTTCGAACTATCTTCTCGAGCAAAACGCGGAGTAATTATGCTGCGCGAATTGAAAAAGAATCCTCATCGTCTTGTAGATGTACATCTCGTAAACAGAGATGATCAAGTGGTGTTGAGAACCGATAAAGACGAAACAGCGATTGTAAACACGATGGACTTTAAAGCAAATGACAGATATAGCAATGGTTCTTATGTGATGGATACAGAGCATAAAGGTACTGTGACTGAAGCTTGGATTAAACCGGATTACGAAAAACCATTCGACAATAGTGACGAAGAACAAGAATAAAATTCTAACAGCCCCTTTTAATTTAGGGGCTGTTTTTTCTTAAAAGATCCCGTTCATGAAAAAAGAATTACTAAATTACTAAAATTAATATTTGAAACATAGGAGTTTTGACGAATATAAATTTTACTTTAAACTTAGTAGCAACTCCGACAAACTAAAAAACAATCTCCATAAACCAGGAAGACGCTTCCAAAAATTGAATTGTATTTTCTGAAAACTATGATAAAATGAACATATATTCAGCAGATTGGGGATGATTTATGAAAGATTTAAGGGAACGAATCATTCAAACGTCTCTTGAGTTGTTCGAAAGGCATGGATTTCACGGGGTGACGGTGAACCAAATTGTTGAAGCTTCTCATACATCAAAAGGTGGGTTTTATCACCACTTTCAGTCCAAAGAAGAACTCCTATTTGTTATTCATGACACCTTTATTACATACGTACTAAAAGAAGCCCAGGCTGCCAACATTACTCATAATTCACCCGTAGAGAAAATCCAATCCATCGTTCAGTCTTTTGTTGGTGTTTTTGACTTGTATAAACCTCATATATCGGTTTTTTATCAAGAAAGCAACTACTTAAAACCCGTTTATGAAGAACAAATCAAGCATAAACGCGATGTGTTCAAGAAGATGGTTTTTGACGTCATTCAAGAAGGCCAAGAGAGCGGACATTTCCGAAAAGAACTGCCACATGAAATTACAGGTATGGCCATACTTGGAATGGTCAACTGGATTTATAAATGGTACCGGAGGGATGGTAAGTATTCAATTGATGAAATTGCTGATGTTTTCACAGATTTAATTTTACGTTTTCTGCTTCCCGGACCCCCAACGGATGAATATCTTAATCATTTGCTTCATATTCCTTTTTTTTACAATGTTAAGTAAACGCTTACATTATTTTTTTGGATTTCAACAGACCAACCAGTCGGTCTTATATTCTCAAGGAGGATTCTTATGAACTTTGAATTGACAAAAGAACAAGAAATGACAAGGAAGATGGTCCGTGATTTTGCAGAGGATGTTATTCGGCCGCGAGCAGTCGATATTGATGTTAATGCTGATTTTCCTGAAGATCTTTTTAAGGAAATGGGCAAGCTCGGACTTCTAGGCATTCCATTCCCTGAAGAATATGGAGGTTCCGGCGGAGATACGATCACTTATGCGCTTGCAGTTGAAGAAATCGGCAGAGTCTGTGGTTCTACCGGATTAAGCTATGCTGCTGCGGTTTCTCTCGGTGCGAGTCCTATCTATTATTTCGGCACTGAAGAGCAGAAACGAGAATTTTTAACTCCACTAGCCAAAGGAGAAGCACTTGCTTCGTTCGGACTTACAGAACCAAATGCTGGGTCTGATGCAGGAGGAACGAAGACTCGTGCCGAATTAGAAGGTGACCACTATGTGATTAATGGAGAAAAATGTTGGATTACTAATGCTGAATATGCCCGCTCCATTACTGTTACAGCGGTCTCAGGAAAGCGAGAAGACGGAAAGAATATCATATCTGCCTTTATTATCCCTAAAGACACCCCTGGAATGAAAATTACAAGCCCTTACGACAAAATGGGTGTCCGTGGATCTAACACGTCTGAAATTATCCTTGAAGATGTAAAAGTTCCAAAAGAAAATATCCTCGGGGACCCGAGCAAAGGCTTCAAACAGTTTCTTCATACATTAGACGGTGGGCGGATTTCTATTGCGGCTCTAGCTGTTGGAATTGCTCAAGCTTCTTTAGACCGTGCTTTGGCGTATGCAAAAGAAAGAAAACAATTCGGACAGCCGATCTCTAAATTCCAAGCCATTCAATTTAAGCTTGCAGATATGGCGATGGAAGTGGAGCTAGCTAGAAATATGGTATTAAAATCAGCCTGGCTTAAAGATGAAGGAAAGAACTTTACGAAAGAATCGGCTTACGCTAAGCTGTTCGCTTCTGAAACCGCTTTCCGATCGGCGAATCAAGCAATCCAAATCCATGGTGGATATGGCTACATGAGAGAATACGAAGTTGAAAGATTTTTGCGTGATGCGAAGTTGCTTGAAATTGGTGAAGGTACATCTGAAATCCAGCGTATGGTCATTGCCCGTCAGCTTGGGTGCTAATTATTTTAAAGGAGGTCCACTGAATGTCCCTATTAGAATTAACCGTTGGTGAATTATTAGAAAAGCAGGCTGAAACCTATCCAGATCATGAGGCGTTTATTTACCCTGAGAAGAACTTGAGAAAGTCCTATGCCGAATTTAATCATATGGCCGATGAAGTGGCGAAAGGTCTCATGGCCCTCGGTATTGAAAAGGGTGAGCATTTCGCAATCTGGTCTGACAACAAGCCGGAATGGCTACTTTCCCAGTTTGCATCAGGCAAAATGGGAGGCATATTAGTTACTGTAAATACTAACTACCGCGCCCAGGAACTTGAGTATCTGCTAAAACAGTCTGACTCTTCAACTTTAATTCTTGCAGAAGAATTTAAAGGAACGTCCTATATAGATATTTTAAAAGAGATTTGCCCGGAATTAGAAAGTTCAGAAAAAGGAGATCTGCAAAGTGAACGGCTTCCATTTCTGAAAAACATCGTCGTTTTAAGTGATAAATCCTATCCCGGGTGCTATAACTGGCAGGACCTTGTGGACATGGGAATGACAATTAGTGATGAAGAATTGGATGAAAGAAAAGCGACCCTATCCTACAGGGATGTGATTAACATGCAATATACATCCGGGACGACTGGATTTCCCAAAGGGGTTATGCTGAGTCACTACAATATCGTCAACAATGGGAATCAAGTGGCAGACTGCATGCGTCTCACGGAAGAAGATCGATTATGCATTCCTGTTCCTTTCTTCCACTGCTTCGGTTGTGTCCTGGGGACATTGGCTGCCGTATCTAAAGGATCCACAATGGTCATCCTTGAACAATTCGATCCCAAAAAAGTCCTTCAGGCTGTCAAGGAAGAACAGTGTACAGCATTACACGGAGTTCCAACCATGTTCATAGCAGAGCTTAACCATCCTGATTATGAAGAATTAAAGCCAAAGACTCTTCGGACAGGAATCATGGCTGGTTCGACATGTCCGATGGAAGTGATGAAAAGTGTCATAGGAGATATGGGAGCAGAGGAAATTACTATTGCTTATGGACAAACGGAATCTTCCCCAGTTATTACACAAACGAAAGCGGATGATCCTATTGATTTACGCGTCAGCAGTGTCGGCCAAGCTCATCCAAATGTAGAAGTGAAAATTATTGATCCTGCAACAGGAGAGCAAGTAGAAGAAGGCATACCTGGTGAACTTTGTACAAGAGGTTATCTCGTTATGGAGGGCTATTACAAAAACGAAGAAGCAACAAGTGCAGCAATTGATCCGGACGGCTGGCTTCATACTGGTGACATTGCTGTGATGGATGAGAATGGGTACGTAGAGATCACTGGCCGAATCAAAGACATGATTATACGTGGTGGGGAAAACGTCTACCCTCGGGAGATCGAAGAATTTTTATACCAGCATCCAGATGTTCTTGATGTTCAAGTCGTTGGTGTTCCTGATCAAAAGTATGGGGAAGAAATCATGGCCTGGATCATACCTAAAGAAGGGAAAAAGCTAAACGAAGAGGACATTAGAAAATTCAGCGAAGGTAAAATATCTAAACATAAAATCCCGCGCTATATTTCGTTTACTGAAGAGTACCCGATGACAGCAAGTGGAAAGATCCAAAAATTCAAGTTAAGAGAAGAAGCCCTCGATATGATGAACTTGAAATCCTAAGATAAGGAGTGATGAGCTTGTTTGAAAAAATTTTAGTTGCCAACCGTGGAGAAATCGCCTCGCGTGTCATACGTACATGTAAAGACATGAATATTAGAACCGTTGCAGTCTACTCAGAGGCTGATCAAAACGCGCCTTATGTGTCTTTAGCTGATGAAAGCTATCTGATTGGTAAGCCAAGAGTGAATGAATCTTACTTGAATATCGAAAAAATATTGAAAGTCGCCAAAGAATCAGGAGCACAAGCCATCCATCCTGGTTATGGACTGTTGAGTGAAAATGCAGAGTTTGCCAAAAAAACTGAGGAAGCAGGTCTGACATTCATCGGTCCTGACGCAAAAGTCATCTCTATGATGGGAGATAAAATTGCTGCACGGGCAGAAATGAAAAAAGCGGGGGTACCGATTATTCCAGGAACTGATGAAGCTGTAGCGTCCGCTGATGAAGCAAAGGATTGGGCGAACCAATTTGGTTATCCTGTCATGCTGAAGGCTGCTGCTGGTGGTGGAGGAATTGGGATGCAAGCCGTCTATAACGATGAAGAGCTGGAAAAAGCTTTTGAAGGAAATTCGAAACGAGCTCAAACCTTTTTTGGCGATGGAAAAATGTTTATTGAAAAGTTGATTGCGGACCCTCGCCATATTGAGATCCAAGTGTTAGCAGACAAACAAGGAAATGCTGTTTATTTGTTTGAAAGAGAATGCTCCATTCAGCGCCGCCACCAAAAAGTGGTCGAAGAAGCTCCTTCGCCGGTATTGTCTGAAAAAACACGTGCTCAAATGGGGGAAAGCTCTTTAAAAGCCGTGCAAACGTTAGGCTATTCGCATGCGGGAACGATTGAATTTATGGTTGATGACCAAGAAAACTATTATTTCCTTGAAATGAATACGAGATTGCAAGTCGAGCACCCCGTAACAGAGGAAATTACAGGCATCGATCTCGTGGAGCAGCAACTAAAAGTCGCTGCGGGAGAATCGTTAACGATTACTCAAGACGATTTGGATATCCGGGGCCATGCGATTGAAGTTCGCATTTACGCCGAGGACCCGAACACCTTTTACCCTTCGCCAGGTCAAATTACTAAGCTTGTTTTACCGGAGGGAGAAGGGATCAGACATGAAGTCGCCGTAACAGGGGATTCTCAGGTCACTCCGTTTTATGACCCTATGATTGCAAAGCTGATCGCTTATGGAGCAAATCGGGATGAAGCAATTGAACGTCTGACAAAAGCTATCCATGAGTATGAGATTGAAGGCATCAAATCGAACCTGACCATGCTGAAACGCGTCATCACTCATGACAAATTCAAAGCAGGAGATACGAAAACCACTTTTATCCAAGACTATTATCTACCAACATTAACGAACCATTAAGGAGGAAATAACATGAACGAAGTTAAAGCATCAATGGCAGGAAGTGTATGGAAACTTGTAGCAAAGCAAGGGGAAGAGGTAAGCGAAGGACAAGATATCGCTATCTTGGAATCAATGAAAATGGAAATTCCGATCCCATCTGAATCCTCAGGTACCGTCAAGGAATTGAAAGTGGAAGAGGGAGACTTCGTCAACGAAGGCGACGTTATTGCCATCATTGAATAAGTAGGAGCGGATTAGATGCTTGAATTACCGAATCACGTCATGATCAAAGAAGTAGGGCCCCGGGACGGCCTTCAAAACGAGCCTAATGAAGTGCCAACAGAGGACAAAATTGCTTGGATCAATCAGCTTTCTGAAGCAGGATATAAATATATCGAATTCAGTTCCTTCGTCCACCCAAAATGGATCCCTCAGCTGAAAGATGCAAAAGAGGTCGCTGCTTCAATTGAACGTAAACCTGGTGTCACTTACGCTGCCCTGGTCCCCAACATGAAAGGGCTTGAAGGGGCGCTCGAAACAAATGTGGATGAGATTTCCGTATTCATGTCTGCAAGTGATACACACAACAAAAAGAATATCAATAAGACGATTGAAGAGACTTTTCCTGTCCTCAGAGAAGTTGTGACAGAAGCGAAGCAGGCGGGAAAAACTGTTCGAGGTTATCTGTCGACTGTGTTTGGCTGTCCGTATGAAGGAAATATTCCAGTTGAGCAAGTGATTGAAGTAAGCAGAAAGCTGCTTGATATGGGAATTGATGAGCTGTCTTTAGGGGACACGATCGGAATTGCTAACCCCAAACAAGTGGATACTGTGCTTGCTCAGTTGAAAAAGCAATTGTCTTTTGATGAGATTGCAATGCATTTTCATAACACGAGGGGAATGGCTCTTGCGAACGTTCTTGTCTCTTTGGAGCATGGCATTACAACATTTGATGGTTCTCTTGGGGGTCTTGGAGGCTGCCCATACGCAAAAGGAGCTTCCGGTAATCTTGCAACCGATGATCTTGTGCACATGCTCCATCAAATGAATATAGAAACAGGCCTTGAGGAAAGAAAACTAGAAGAAGCAGCTGTTTTTATTCAGTCGAAGCTGGATAAGGCTTTACCCAGCCATCATATGCAAGTATTGAATAAAGGAGGAGGTGTGTCCAATGGGTGAACTTGTCACTTTAGAACAAGTCGAAGATCATGTTCTCCTGATGACGCTGAACCGGCCAGAAGCTGCAAACGCTTTGTCTAAAGCTATGCTTGAAGAGATTGCCTTAACTGTTAAGGATATAGAAAAGCGTCCGGATATCCGAGCCGTTATGATTACGGGAAGTGGAAACAAAGCCTTTTGTGCAGGTGCTGATTTAAAAGAAAGAGCGGGTATGTCGGATAACGAAGTGATTAAGACGGTGGAAAGTATTGGTGATACCATCCGCCTGATCGAACAAATTCCAGTTCCAACGATTGCTGTCATCAATGGAGTTGCTTTTGGAGGAGGACTAGAGCTCGCGCTTGCCTGTGATTTAAGAATCATGAGTACGTCAACCAAAGTAGGCTTAACGGAAACATCCCTGGCCATTATCCCAGGAGCCGGCGGAACTCAGAGATTGACCAGGCTTATTGGACTTGGAAAAGCAAAAGCGATGATCTACTCGGCAAGACCTGTAGAAGCTGAGCGTGCTTTATCGATTGGTCTTGTTGAATACATCCACGAACCTCAGTTCTTACTTCAAGAATCTAAAGACTTTGCCTGTGCGATCGGAAGAAACGGTCCAGTTGCGCTGAGACAAGCCAAAAAAGCGATCAATTACGGTATAGAAACTGATTTAACGACAGGGCTTGAGTTTGAACGTCTTTGCTATCAGAAAACGATTCCGACTTATGATCGAACAGAAGGCTTGCAAGCGTTCAAAGAAAAACGCAAACCCGTGTATAAAGGAGAATAGAGGTGGAAAAAACGATGACCATTAATCAAACTTTAGAAGAAAAAGCTAAAAAAATCGCTTCAGGCGGTGCCGAAAAATATCATGCGAAAAACGCTGAAAAAGGAAAACTTTTCGTCCGGGAACGGTTAGAATTGCTCTTTGATGAAGATTTGGATATTGAAGATGCTTTTTTTGCCAATTGTCAAGATGAAAAGCTTCCCGCGGATGGAGTTGTAACCGGTATTGGCAAAATCAATGGAGAACAAGTCTGTGTCATGGCGAATGACTCTACCGTAAAAGCAGGCTCATGGGGCGCACGTACAGTTGAAAAGATCATACGCATCCAGGAAACAGCTATGAAACTCAATTTACCTATGCTTTATTTAGTTGACTCAGCTGGTGCGAGAATTACAGATCAAGTGGAAATGTTTCCGAATCGCCGTGGTGCAGGGAGGATTTTTCATAATCAAATTAAACTGTCAGGGCGAGTACCTCAAGTATGTCTATTATTCGGTCCATCAGCAGCCGGAGGCGCCTACATACCAGCCTTTTGTGACATTGTAGTGATGGTTGACGGCAACGCTTCCATGTACTTAGGTTCACCACGAATGGCAGAAAAAGTTATAGGAGAGAAAGTGACACTGGAAGAAATGGGCGGAGCAAATATGCACTGTTCTGTTTCTGGATGTGGGGATGTCCTTGCAAAAGATGAAAAAGAAGCGATTGAGTTTGCAAGAAACTACCTCAGTTATTTTCCGCAAAACTATAGCGGACTTCCGAAGCGCAAGGAGACTCTAGTCCCTTCTGATTTCGACAAATCTATTGAAGAACTTATTCCTAAAAACCAGAATGCTCCTTTTGATATGTATCAATTGATTGATCGGTTAATTGATGAAGGATCTTTTTGTGAGATTAAGAAAAAGTTCGCTCCTGAGCTAATTACTGGGCTATCTCGAATTGACGGTCGTTCAGTGGGGATTATTGCCAATCAGCCCCGAGCGAAAGGCGGGGTATTGTTTCCTGATTCAGCGGATAAATCCGCAAAGTTCATTCAGTTGTGTGACGCCTTCAATATTCCCTTATTATTCCTGATGGACATTCCTGGCTTCATGATCGGGACAAAAGTCGAGCGGGCAGGGATCATTCGCCACGGAGCCAAAATGCTTTCTGCAATGAGTGAAGCGACGGTGCCGAAAATCTCTGTAGTAGTCAGGAAAGCATACGGGGCGGGCCTCTATGCGATGGCAGGTCCAGCGTTCGAGCCTGACGCTTGTCTGGCCCTTCCTACCGCACAGATCGCTGTAATGGGGCCTGAGGCTGCTGTGAACGCAGTTTATGCCAACAAGATTGCAGAGCTTCCTGAAGAAGAACGCCCAGCATTTATTAAAGCGAAACATGAAGAATATAAGGAAAACATTGATATTTATAGGCTAGCTTCTGAGATGGTGGTCGATGACATTGTACAGCCAGATCGACTACGGGATGAACTAGCGAAACGTTACGAAGCCTATGAGAATAAAGGGGTACAATTTACAGAGAGAAAGCATGGGGTTTATCCTGTTTAAAATGTAAAAAGCCTTCGGAGTATTTAACTCCGAAGGCTTTGTTGTGTGCAAGAGAACTCCCTGTAATAAGGGAGCTCTTTCATTTATTTTCTGATATGAACGGTTTTACCGATTTCTTGAATTTGATTGACGGCATCTGGATTTTCAAGAGCGCTCAGATCTCCTGACTCTTTATTAAGATAAGCGGATTTTATGGCCCGGCGCATGACCTTAGCGTTTCGCGTTTTAGGAAGATCGTCAACGACAAATACTTTCTTAGGAGCTAAAGCCTTTCCAAGCTTCTGATCCAAATGCAGTCTGATTTCATCAATTAATTCCTCAGTGTTCGCTGCTTTTGGAGATAGAACGACAAAGGCGACAGGTTCTTCTCCTTTCACTTCGTGAGGAATGCCAATGACTCCCGCTTCAATGATGGAAGAATGCTCAACGAGCACAGACTCCACTTCAGCAGGTCCGAGCCTTTTTCCGGCAACGTTCAATACATCATCGGAACGCCCTGTAATCGTGTAATAGCCCTCGTCATCTAAAATGACCCAGTCACCATGAACCCACGTATCTTTGAATCGGTTCCAGTACGTATTTTCATAGCGTTCATTTTCTTCATAAAATCCATGCGTCATTCCTACCCAAGGTTTTCGTAAAACGAGCTCACCGACCTCATTGGATAACGATTGGCCGTTTTCATCATAGACACCCACGTCCATCCCTGGCAATGCTGCATTGAAGGTGACCGGTTGTATCGGTTTAACGAGAACATTGCCTAAAATGCCTCCGGAAATTTCAGTGCCTCCGGAATAATTGAAGATAGGGACTTTTGAGTTTCCAGCGTGCTTAAACAGCCAGTGCCATGGTTCAGGGTTCCATGGCTCACCCGTAGACCCAATCAATTTTAATGAACTTAAGTCATGCTGTTTGATCCATTCTTCTCCGTGCTTCATCATAGAACGAACAAGGGTTGGAGATATCCCCAAGTGGGTAACCTGATACCGTTCCACAAGCTCCCATAAGCGGTTCGGCTTTGGGTAATCAGGAGTGCCCTCGAACATGACGATGGAAGATCCATTTAATAGCCCGCCGTACACAAGGAACGGACCCATCATCCATCCCATATCCGTATACCAGAAAAGAGTGTCTTTTTTTGTTACATCCATACATACGCCCGCATCAAATGCTGCTTTGATCGGAAACCCAGCATGTGTGTGAACTGCTCCCTTCGGCCTTCCAGTCGTCCCAGAGGTGTAAATCAGCATAAATGGGTCATCCGCTTTTTTTACCTCAGCTTTGTAAACGGTTTCATTTTTTCGTAAGCTTGACCACTCAATATCACGGTATTCGTTCCATTCAACTTCACAGCCGGCACGCTCGACGACGATTACGTGTTCGAGGGATGGACACTGATCCGCTGCCATATCCGCTTCATCTTTCATCGAAATCGTTTTTCCGCGACGGAAAAACCCGTCAGCGGTTATGAGGGCTTTTGCTTTCGAAGCTTGTATTCTAGTAGCCACGGCATTTGCTTTATAACCTGAAAAAGCAGGGGAGAAAATGGCACCAACCTTTGATATCGCTAGCATAGCAATCAGAGTCTCAGGAAGCATCGGCATATAGATGGTTACGACATCTCCGTTGGAAATCCCAAGATTGTCTAACCCATTTGCTACAGCATTTACTTCTTTAAGCAGTTCTTCATAAGTGTAGGTGATGCGATCTTCGTTGTCGCCCTCCCAATACAGGGCTATGGAGTCTTTTTTATCCTCATTATTTGCCCATTTATCAAGGGCGTTGTGCACAACGTTGATTTCGCCTCCGATGAACCAGTTCGGATAAGCGATGCCTTTTGAGAGATCTAAGGTTTCTTCGTACGGGGTGTACCATTCAATACCTAACTCTTTAACTGCTTCATCCCAGAACCAATCAATATTTTCAATCGATTTTTTATGAAAGTCATCGTAATTTTGATATCCTTGTTTATCCATCCACTGGAAAAGTCTCGTTTGTTTTACTTGTTTCTCTGAAGGTGTCCACGCCTTCTCGTATGTAGCCATATAAACTTCCTCCTCCTTAAGCAAAAATTCAGAAATATCCCAATTTAATTATACCTTAATCACGGGAGACAATGAATGATTGTACAAATTTCACAAGTGAATTATCTATAAAAGAAGATTTATTCGAAATATGTTGAAAAATAGGTGAAACTTTTTAAGGGTTGTAATCGATATGTAATATACATCCCATTTTTTACATAAGTTTTTGAAAAATGGTAGATCAATTTTAAGAAGGAGTTGAAGAACTAATATGCTAGAAGGAGCACTATTTTTAGTCATTTTAGGAATTATCGGAGCCGTCGTGCTCGTCGGCGGGATTGTCACATTCGTTATTTTCCGTCTTCGCTACAAAACAGCGAGTTCAAATGAAGCACTTATTGTAACAGGACCAAAACTTGGAGATCCGGAAAAAGAGAAGAATGTGTTTGAAGATGATAACGGCCGTTCTGTAAAAATTATACGTGGCGGAGGCTACCGCCTCAGGATGTTTCAAACAGCTACACCTATTGATTTGACCTCATTCCAGCTGCAAGTCAATTCGGAGAAAGCGTACACGAAAGAAGGCATCCCGGTAAGAGTAGCAAGTACGGCTGTAATCAGTATCGGCAGTGAGCTTGAAATCATGGCTAATTTTGCTGAGAAGTTTCTTGGGAAAAAGCAAAAAGAGCGTGAATCCGAGTTAAAGGATGTATTGAATGGACATTTACGTTCCATCATCGCCTCACTTCCTATTGAAAAAATCTACAATGATTTTAAAGAAGTCAACACACAGGTCAAAAAGATTGCAGAATCCGATTTGAAAGGGATGGGCTTTGAAATTACTTCATTCGCTTTAAACGACGTGGAAGACGTAGATGTAGAAAACGGCTATATAGACGCTTTAGGTCGTCCTCATATTGCTGAAGTGCAGAAAAAAGCCAACATGGCAGAGTCTGATGCAACGAAGGAAACCCGAATTTATCAGGCAAAAAACGACCAGGAAGCTCAGGACGAGGAAAACCGCCGATTGACTGCGGTAGCTGAATCTACAAAAAATAAAGACATTAAGGAAGCGGAATTCCAAAAGGATACGAACAGAGCCAAAGCAAATGCCGATCAGGCCGGAGAACTTGAACGTCAAAAACTGGCCCAGCAGATCAAAGAAGAAGAACTTAAAGTCCAATACATTGAAAAGCAGCGAGCAGTTGAACTTGAAGAAGAAGAAAATAAACGTCGCCGTTCCGTTGCTGATGCCGAGGCTTATGAAGTGACGAAACGTGCACAGGCTGAAGCAGATAATGAGCGAATCAAGGGTGAATCCGAAGCAGAAGTTATCCGCCAGCGTGGTATTGCTGAAGCAGAATCTAAAGAACGTATGGCAAAAGCAATGGAGCATTATGGAGAAGCGGCGATTATGGAAATGCTAATCAGCGTGCTTCCTGAATACGCAGAAAAAATTTCTGCCCCATTGTCACAAATTAAAGACATGAAAGTGATTGATATGGGAGGCTCAAACTCTCTAGGAGGTTCAGCTAAAGTTGCGAACAGCGTGACTTCGACGATGCTTGGAATTCAGGAATCACTGAAAGAAACGACAGGCATGGATTTAAAGGCCATGCTCGAGAGTTACGTCTCTCGAGGTAACGTAAGTAATTTTGACACGGCTAAAGCGCCTGCTTATGAGCAAGCATCTGCGACAAAGGAAAACATGGATAACCGTCTAACTGAAGACGATGACCATACATCGGAAGAAGAGAGTCGAAACGAAGAAGTTGCTAATTCATCAGATAAAAATGCTTAACAGTCCATTGCGGTGCAGTCATTTAACTAGGCTGCACCTTTTATTATCTCTACACCCTGGTTTTGTAATGGTTAACCAAAATTATTTAGGGTTGACAAGACCGGTGGTATTCTTCTACTCTTAATCTAGCATCAAGAGAATAGGAGATGGAAACATGTCATTAAAAACGATGGTGTATGCTTCATTATTTGCAGCAATTGTAGGAGCTCTTGGTCTGTTACCTCCGATTGCATTACCTTTCACCCCCGTACCGATAACGGCACAAACTCTAGGCGTAATGCTGGCTGGTGCGCTACTCGGAGCTCGACGAGGTGCGCTGAGTTTACTTGTGTTTATTTTACTTGTTGCGATTGGCGTTCCATTATTATCAGGTGGCCGTGGAGGGATTGGAGTGTTCTTTGGTCCTTCAGGCGGGTACATTTTAAGTTGGCCGATTGCAGCTTTCGTTATTGGATTAATGGTAGAAACCTTTTATCATCGTCTACATATTAGTTGGTTGATCTTAGCAAATGTAGTCGGAGGAATTATTGTGGTTTACGGGTGTGGAATCACCTATTTATCACTGATCACAAATACCCCATGGACGAAAGCCGCGATTAGTGCTCTTGCTTTCATTCCAGGAGACTTCGTTAAAGTCGTTGCTGCAGCATTTATTGCAAAACAAGTTCATCGGGCATATCCCCTCATCGAAAAAGGGCGGAAGGAGAAAAAATCCAAGCAAGCAGCATAACCACAAAGACAGGCCATCCATGAGTGGCTTGTCTTTTCTTTTTTACAGATTGGAAAGGTGGAGGATAGTCATGATTGGAGATTTGCCTCAGACATTGGATGAAAAGAAAGCTATAATTTGTGGCAAAAAGAATGTGACGTATGCGGAGTTAATCGAAAACCAAAAGTACCTCGAAGGTAGATTGAAATATAAGCTAAAAGATGTCAAAAATAAAAAGATCGCTTTCTTATTGGAGAATGGAATCGACTTTATTCAATTATTTTTAGCTGTATGCCGTGCTGGCGGAATAGCTGTCCCTCTGGATCCAAAATGGAAACGAGAGCAACATACATACGTTCTTCTTGATTCCAAACCAGATCTTGTCATCGTTCATGAAAAATTCAAACCGTGTATTGTGGACTCACCCTCTGTCAACTTACATACGTGGGAGCAATTGTATGGTGATAAGAATTTACCTTGTCACGATAACCATACGTCAGTGCCACCAGAAGGCAACGATCTTTTTTACATCGGTTACACCTCAGGTACAACGGGGCGACCTAAAGGTTTTATGAGAACCCATATGTCCTGGGCGGAGTGTTTTCCTTATTGCAGTGATGTTTTTCATCTAGGAAGTGAAGATCATATTCTTTCGCCAGGTCCGCTTGTTCACTCTCATTTTTTGTTTGCTGCGATGCAGACCCTTCACTCAGGGGCCACATTATATTTATGTGAGGTGTTTGATAGAGAAGAAGTGTTTCAGGTTTTGAATCGTTTACCGATTAGTGTCATGTATATTGTCCCTACGATGTTTGAATCCCTGTTAGTCCATAAACAGACAGAATTTTATGGGGTAAAGAGGATTTTATCTTCAGGTGCAAAGTGGGATAAAGGTTCGAAAAATAAGGTCCGTTCACTATTTCCTAATGCAGACATCATTGAGTTTTATGGAGCTTCAGAACTAAGTTTTGTCAGTTATCTTCTAGATAGAGACCATAAAGCAAAGGGACACACCGTTGGTCGCCCGTTCCCGAAAGTTCAAGTGAAAATTATAAAAGAGGACGGTTCTGAGGTGAGTCCAGGAGAAGTCGGTCTTTTGAGTGTCAAAAGTCCCTGGTTGTTCGATGGGTACTTGAATCTACCAGAAGAAAGTAGACAAGTGATTCATAACGGTTGGGCAACTGTTGGAGATTTAGCCTTTATGGATGAGGATGGATACTGCACGATTATAGGCCGAAAACACAATATGATTATTAGCGGTGGACTGAATATCTATCCGGAAGAAGTAGAAAACGTCCTTATACAGCTATCTGAAATTAATGAAGCTGCGGTGATTGGTATTCCTGATTCTTATTGGGGTGAAAGAGTGGTTGCTGGGGTATCGGTGAAAGAAAACTTTGAATGGAATGAGGATCAAGTGATCAACTACTGTAAAGGTTTACTGCCTAGCTATAAGTGTCCGAAACGATTACTAGTCATTGAAGAATTCCCTTATACAAGCAGCGGGAAAATCGCCAGAAGAGAATTAAGAGATAAGTTAATTGGTAGTCATTTAACTGAAAGGATGGAGACTCATGAGTGAACCCGTCATCATTACCGCTAAAAGGACAGCTATCGGAAAGGTAGGAGGAATGTTCAGTCTTGTTCCTCCTGAACAGTTAGTAAGCCCTCTAATAAAAAATATCCTCGAGGAAACCTCCCTCGATCCGAGAGAGGTCGATGATGTTATTTTGGGAAATGCTACTGGCCCTGGGGGAAACCTCGCCAGGTTATCTGCTCTAGAAGCGGACCTTCCTTTTTCGGTACCTGGAGTAACCGTAGACCGTCAATGTGGTTCAGGTTTAGAGGCCATTCAAATGGCTGCTCGGTTCGTTCAGGCAGGAGCAGGAGAAGTTTATTTGGCAGGAGGAGTAGAAAGCTCAAGCACGGCACCATGGAAGATAGAAAAACCTACGGATTTATACTACCCTGCCGGACCTTCCATTTTTACGAAGGCACGCTTTTCACCTGAGAAGATTGGCGACCCTGGTATGGGACAAGCAGCTGAGAATGTAGCTGAACGCTATGGTATTTCCAGAAAAGATCAGGATGAATATGCCTTTTACAGTCACCAAAAAGCAACGGAAGCTATAGAGAATGGACGATTTAAAGAGGAAATTGTGCCTATTCAAGGAATAGTGCAGGATGAGTGTGTTCGATGGAATACATCAATAGAGAAACTTGCAGATCTCCCCCCTGTTTTTAAAGAGCATGGAACCGTAACAGCAGGAAACGCATGTCCGATTAATGATGGAGCGGCACTCGTTTTAATTATGTCAAAAGAGAAAGCTAAGGCACTCGGTTTAGATCCTGTTTTAACATTCAAAGATTCAGCTTGTTGTGGTGTCGATCCTCATTATCTTGGTATAGGACCGATCCCTGCTGTTACTCGTTTATTAGGAAAACAAGATCTTCAAGTGGATGACATTGATACCGTAGAATTCAATGAGGCATTTGCTTCTCAAGTCCTTGCGTCTATACATTATCTATCCATCCCTATTGAGAAAGTCAATCGAGGTGGTGGAGCCATCGCTTTAGGTCATCCATATGGAGCGTCGGGGGCTATCCTTGTAACAAGATTATTCCATGAGATGAGATCAGCGAATTTCAAACGAGGATTAGCAACGTTAGGTATTGGTGGAGGCATGGGTCTAGCTGTATTATTCGAATTTGGTTAAGGAGAGGATGGAATGGAAACTCTAAAAAATGAGGTTGTCATTATTACCGGTTCAACAAGAGGAATTGGAAAAAGTATTGCTCTGTATTTAGCCGCTTCTGGAGCGGCAGTCATTATAAATGGAAGAGATGCAGAGGCTGTTCACCACGTTGTTGAAGAGGTGAGATCTTACGGAGGGAAGGCTACCGGTGTTCCTGGATCAGTGACAGAAGAGAAAACCGGAGAGAAACTTGTAGACTCTGCCATTAAGGAATACGGCAAAGTTACAGGCTTAATTAATAACGCTGGCAATGTAAACGACAAGATTTCTTATCGCATGAGCTTTGATGAATTTAAGGAAGTTATCGATGTCCATATCAATGGAGCTTTTTCTTCTACACTCCCTTTTATTAGAAACATCCGTGAACGTAAACCAAAACAGCAGTCTGTAATTATAAACATGTCTTCATCATCAGGATTAACCGGAAATATAGGTCAGGTGAATTATAGTACAGCAAAAGCAGGTCTAATTGGATTGACCCGAACACTTGCAAAGGAAATGAACAAGTATAGAGTATCTGTTTATGCCGTAGCTCCTGCAGCCTTAACAGATATGACACGTCCTTACATAGAAATGGCACAGAAACAAGCTTCATCACAAGGAAAAGACTTACCTGATTATTGGAAAGTTGGGTCGGCAGAACAGGTAGCCGAATATATTGCGGAAATGTTTTATGCACCCGATCAGTTTGAGAGTGGAGAGGTTTATGCAGTTAACGGCGAGCAGAGAAGCTATTGGACGCCTTCAGAACAAAGATTTTTTGACTCTCATTCAAAAGACTAATAAACAGGTAGTGATTGTTGTTTGTTTTAATGCTTAATAAAATGATAAAAACTGGAAATTATAAACGATTCCTAGTGCCTTGTAAAGTACTTTAACAATTAATTTATTGTTTCAATAACAATTTAATGGTAAAGTCAAAAACGAAAGAGTTTCCCGAATTTTGTAGAATACACAGATAATAGAGAGCATAAGGATTTCATTACCATGGTTATCGTAAACAATGTTATTCTATATAGGGAATGATTATGCTAGATGTAACTAGGAGGTAGATTATGAGAATTATTGTAGCAGGGGGAGATGGTTTTTGCGGTTGGCCGACTGCACTATACCTATCCAAGCAAGGACATGATGTAACCATCGTAGATAATTTAGCACGTAGAAAGATTGACGACGAGCTTCATTCCAACTCTGTAACACCGATCGCTTCACTTGAAGACCGTGTAGCTAAGTGGAAGGAAGTAAGTGGCAAAGAAATCAAAACATTCATTGGAGACTTGAATCATTATGATTTCCTAAGCGAAGTATTCCGTCAAGTAGAGCCAGAAGCGTTTGTTCATTTTGCTGAGCAGCGTTCAGCTCCATATTCTATGATTGATCGTGAACACGCCGTGTATACTCAAACCAATAACGTAATGGGTAATTTAAACGTACTATACGCTATTAAAGAATTTGCTCCTGAATGTCACCTGATCAAATTAGGTACAATGGGCGAATATGGCACACCAAATATTGATATTGAAGAAGGCTATATTGAGATTGAACATAAAGGCCGTAAAGATGTTCTTCCTTATCCTAAACAACCGGGTTCTTTTTATCACCTATCTAAAGTGCATGACAGCCATAACATCATGTTTGCTTGTAAGATCTGGGGAATCCGCGCAACAGATTTAAACCAAGGTATCGTATATGGTCTACATACCGAAGAAACGAAATTAGATCCAGTCCTCGCAAACCGCGTGGACTATGATGGAGTATTCGGTACTGCTCTAAACCGTTTCATCAATCAGGCTGCAATTGGACATGATATAACTGTATATGGAAGCGGTGGACAAACGCGTGCGTTCTTGAACATTGAAGATACGGTTCGTTGTGTAGAGATCGCTGCAGAAAACCCTGCAGATAATGGGGAATTTCGCGTATTCAACCAATTCACTGAGTGGTTCTCCGTACAGGAACTTGCCGAACGCGTGCAAAAAGTTGCTAAAGAGGAAGGGTTAGAAACAGAAGTTAAGAAAATTGAAAACCCTCGTATCGAGAACGAAGACCACTACTATAATGCAGTAAACACGAAACTTCGTGATCTAGGCCTTGAGCCACATTTACTGACGGACGATGTTATCCGCGATATTCTACGTACAGCACTTGATCATAAAGACCGCATTATCGTAGAAAACGTACTGCCGTCAATTACCTGGAAGTAAGGAGTTTTCCGCTTTGAAAATCGCCATAATTACAGAAACATTCCTCCCATCGACGGATGGAGTAGTAACTAGATTGAAGGAAGCAATCAAATATCTACGAAACCAAGAGCATGAAGTTGTCGTCATTGCTCCAGACCTTGGTGTGAAGGAGTACGAAGGGGCGATTGTCGAAGGCGTAAAAACGACTAAGTTGCCTTTCTACAGGTCGAAGGAATTTTCCATGCCTCAAAGAAAGGTAAAGGATTTATTAATCAAGCATGATCCTGACTTGGTACATGTTGTGAATCCAGCTTTTGTCGGAGTATCGGGAGTGTATTATGCGAATAAGCTTAATTATCCTCTGATCGCTTCTTATCACACGCATGTACCAAAGTATATGGATTATTATCGATTGTACCCATTAAAACCAGCTGTTTGGTGGTATTTCCGTAAGCTTCATAATTTCGCAGATGTGAACCTTTGTACATCAAACGCGATAAAGAAAGAGCTGGATGCCAGGAACTTCCATAATGTTAGTGTTTGGGATAGGGGCGTAGCGGTGGATCACTACCATCCTCGACATAAAAACGAGGAAATGAGAAACCGTTTGTCCGATGGGAAGGAAGATAACAAACTTCTTGTGTTTGTCGGGCGACTGGCAGCTGAAAAAGAAATCCACAAAATAAAGCCCTTGTTAGAGGAGCGGGATGACATATCCTTAGCGATTGTAGGGGATGGTCCTGTCAGAGGGCAGTTAGAGGAGACCTTTAAAGGAACGAACACGGTATTTACAGGTCTTCTACACGGGGAAGAGCTTGCTCAGGCGTTTTCTTCTTCAGATGCTCTTATCTTTCCGTCTGTTACCGAAACGCTCGGACTTGTCATACTAGAATCTATGGCTTCAGGACTTCCAGTAATCGCTGCGAAAAGCGGGCCGACAATGGAGCAAGTGGAAGATGGGAAAACTGGCTTGTTATTCGAAAATGAAAAGACCGACACCATGATAGATGCCATCAATCGACTCGAAGATGAGGATCTATATCAGGAATTGTGCAGGAACGCTCGAAAGGAAGCAGAGAAGTACAGCTGGCAAAAACCTTCAGAACAAATACTCGATTATTACCACGAAACCTTAAGAGTATTTCAAAAGAACCAGTCGCATTCCTCAAAAAAATCAAAGGTTAAAGTCACAGAGTAAGCCTCTGTGACTTTTCATTTTGTAGAGGCCATTTTAGTTAATAGCGTAAGAGTTGTTAATCCTATGATTCTGATTCATACATAGTAGCAACTCCGAACAATAAGAAATATAAACCTCAAAAACCAACAATAAATTTCGCCTCCAATGGATATCCCCAAACCATTCCTCTTACAACTTAGTAGCAACTCCGAAGATAAATCCAAAAACAAATCATTAAGTTATATGGAAGCGATCAAGGAACGAAACAAATTGTTGTTCTTTTGACCCATTATTTTGATATAAAGCATAGATAGACGCTGTAGGTAATTCAATGAAGGGTGCATCAATAGCCAGCAAACGTCCTTCATTGATTTCTCGTCTTATTATGAAAGTGGGGAGGAAGGAAACTCCCATACCTTCTAAAATAAACCGTTTAGCCGAATGTGATTGAGAAACCGAAATAAAACGATAACCTGATATATGCATTTGTATATCACGCTTCAACCGTTTCCAATACACCGGGTGGTGGTCTGTAAAAATAATCGATTTTGATAAGAGTTCATACGGATCTATAGGAGGGGCTACTTCATCGTCCCATCCATCATGAATAGTAACCAGTGAGATTGTATCTTCAATTACTTTATCGCATACAAGGCTCGAATAGACTGAAGGGAGACATGAAAAGGCTAAATCTACTTCTGATGCTTCGACCATCTTCTGTAAATCTGCTGATTCCGCAACTTTTATGGGAATTTCTATGTGAGGGTAAGTTTCCGAATACTTTCGCAGGATGGTTGGAAACAGACTTTCTACTAACAATGGTGTCATAGCAATGGAAAGGGTGGAGGAGTACCCTTGCTGGTGCCGGTGCACTCTTTGAATCACTGTTTCGTAATGTTTTAAAAGATCATTAGCCTCAACGCGAAACGCTTTTCCAAACTCCGTTAATTGAATGTGCCTGCCTTGCTTTTGAAAAAGCTTTGAACCTAAATAATCTTCTAATTGACGAATATGCAGGCTGACGGCTGGTTGTGTAACAAATAATTGCTCTGCGACTTTACGGTAGTTCAGCTCTTCAGCAGCCAATAGAAACGTGCGCAGCCATTTGAAATCCATATCGAATTCCTCCCATAAATTTTGGTTATTGATTATATAATAAATACTTAATTTTGTTTATTGATAAAACCTTATACAATTAAATTAACATAAAGAGGAGGGAAGACGTTATGTTTGAACCTGGTTTAAAAGGGGTTACAGCTATCGAAACGTCGATCAGCCATATTGATGGAAAAGATGGAGTATTACAATATCGCGGAGTTCTTGCTAAAGAACTTATTGGAAAGTACAGATTTGAAGAAGTCAGTTTCTTTCTTCTGAAAGGATACTTTCCAGATGAGAAAGAACTTGAACATTTTTCACAAGCTTTAGTAAATCACAGGTTTTTAAGTGATGAATATAAGAAACAGTTAGAATTAATCATTTCTCAACAATCGTTAATTTCCGCTATTCGTTCAGCAGTATCACTACTTGATCAATCGACTGACGTATGGCCAGTAAATCTTGAAGAAGGTATTCAATTAATCGCAAAAATGCCAACGATCATTGCGTATATTTATAGAAAGAAAAAAGGGTTAAATGAAATTGAACCTGAAACGAGCTTAAGGCATACGGCAAATTTCCTTTATATGCTTTTTGGAGAAGAGAAATCAGCAAATGAACTGGATGCATTAGAAGCTTATATGATTCTAACAGCTGAGCATGGTCTGAATGCATCAACCTTTGCAGCAAGAGTGGTCACTTCAACACAAAGTGACCTTTTCTCAGCAGTAACAGCAGCCATAGGTGCTCTGAAGGACCATTACACGGCGGTGCACCATCAGGTGTAATAGAGTACATGAAAGAAGCCCAGAAATCATCTGTTAACGAAATAATTAGAAAAAAACTAACTAATGGAGAGAAAATTATGGGTTTTGGACACAGAGTATACAAAACTAGGGATCCACGAGCTGAAGCATTAAAAATTCAATTTAATTCCATTAATCCAAAACCAGCATGGGCAGATTTTACTTTAAAATTAGAAAAAGAGACGGTAAACCAATTACAGCAATTAAAGCCTGGTCGAGAGCTTTATGCGAATGTAGAGTTTTATGCAGCAGCTATAATGAAAGCAATTGGAATTCCTAATCAATTGTTCACACCAATTTTTTGTTGCAGTCGGATGGTTGGCTGGGTCGCACATATTAAAGAACAATCAGAACATAATGTGATTTTCAGACCAAATGCACAATACAAACCATTTGTGTAATTTTTATTTCTGTCTCAATATCATAAGTATACTTAGGTATTGAGACAGAAATATATTTTTCACCTTAGCTTCCTAGAATTTATATTATGTTAACTAGATAAAAGTTAAAAAATATGGTGAGTATTTAATTGTTACTCTCCTACTCTTTACATACCATTCGAAATAATTCTTTCCACTGAGACGCGAAAATCTTGATCTTCTTTTGGCCACCTTCGATAAGTGTTTAATTGAATTCCTACAATTTCACAAGCAGCATCAATATGAGATTTGTGCTTCGAAATTTCTCCATAAACAATGTGCTTTCTATCAGATATTTGATTTACATCTATTTTTTTATTAAACTCATCTAATTTTCTTTTTATTAGAAGATCACTTTATTGTAAATCCAATATTAAAAATTGTTTAATTGATTTTCTTCCGTTGATATAGATTCTGAAGTGAGTGATTTATTAGAGTGCATTCAATGTAATTCGATCAAGTTTGTGCGCATAATTTTACTATTAATTATTAATAAATGAACACCAGTCTTCATGTATGCCATGTTATTCGACCACGTCCTGAAATACTGTTCATTTACCTTATATTCACGTCTCCAGCTTCCTTTTGGCCTCCGGTCGACCTTGTGTTTACTTAAAATCTGATTGATCAACCTTACCGATACATTTGCTTTTTCAGCTATGGAAACTGTTCGTTCGCCAGACTGGTACTTTTTAATGGTTTCCTCATCAGTTAATGTACGTTTTCTCAATAATATTCAGCTCCCTCCTCTTGATATTCTTATCATATCGAACATTTGTTCGTATAGGGTGAAATAAGCATTTAAAAATATAAAATTCGATTCGTTTCACTAAAAAAAACAGCATCCCTGCGTTAGGTTGCTGCTTTTTCGAATCCCTTCAATTGTTCTGATGTTGCAAAGACAATCAATAAATCATTTTCTTGAAACGTTTCGTTTCCCTCAGGGTTACTGATGATTTTATCATTTCTTTTAATCGCAACGATATTGACTCCAAATGATTGTCTTATCTCAGATTCTTTAATTGATTTATTCAATAACGAGGAAGTATTACGGATGAGAATTTCTTCGATATTATAATCATTAAGAGGGTCATGGAGAATCGTTTCAACATATTCCACACTTACTGGCTTTGTAATCGCAGTTGCCATTCGTTTTCCGCCTATGTTCGATGTATTGATTACTTTGTCTGCACCTGCTCTGTAAAGCTTTTCTTCCGAAAAGTCTCTTTCTGCTCTAACCACGGAATAAATATTAGGATTCATCCCTTTTACGGTTAAAGTTATAAAGACATTATCAGCATCATCCGGTAGAGTGACAATGACTCCCTTAGCACGGTCGACTCCTGCTTGAATCAGTACACGGTCTTCTGTTGCATTTCCTTTAACGTATAGAGCATTCTCAGGCAATTGTTCTATAACGTTTTCATCCATTTCCACTACGACCAGAGGCTGTTTTTCATGGCGCAATTGCTGAAAAACTTGCTGGCCGACCCGACCATAGCCGCATAAAATTATGTGCTGGTGAAGATCTTGTATCTTTAATGTCATTCTTCTCTTCCTCACTTCGTTGGATAGTTTACCGCCTATAATGGCGCCCGCCAGTTGAGCCAACATATAAGTTGTCAGACCAATAGCGCTTGGTATTAAAACCAAGGTAAGCAGCTTTCCCCCATTGGATTCAGGAGAAATATCTCCATAACCAATCGTCAATACAGAAACAATCGTAAGCCACAACGAATCGAAGAAAGCCAGGTCTTCAAAAAACATGTATCCGAAGATTCCTAGCAAAATAATTATATGTAAAAGGATTATTGAAACAAGGATCTTTCTATATTCCATTACTCCACCTCTGTTGAATCCTTATTCATTAAACCACTCTTCTCCATCATACCAATTTTCCCGTTCAGTTATCTACTTTACATAATGTTATTATAGTATCTAAACCACATAATGCTTAATCTGTATCTAAAAGTTTGAAGCTTAGATGTCTTATTCTGATAAAATGAAGGAGCGCTCTTTATGCGAGTATTCATACATCCACTTACAATTATGTTATAATCGAACCTCCAATAGGATATAGAAAATAGAGTCCAGTAAAGCAAAGTGAGGAATATCATGCGTAGAAAATCTTTTTTTGCTGTTTTAGCTTTTATGATTAGTTTATTAGGTTACATATTCTTGCCAAAGAAAGTGAAAGCACCTACCATACACACAAACCCTGACACCTACCCTGGCACGGATATTACTATTGAACCAGGGGATTTGCTATTCTCTCCATTAGGAAAAAGCGAATCTAAGTATGTGGGTCATGTAGGTATGGTCAATCATGCTAAAAAGGTTGTTCATTCTATCCCTGCTGGTTTAGTTCAAGATGATGTTCTCTCCTACTATCATAAATTCAGATCAATTAAAATCTATGCACCACGAGTTTATTCTCACGGACATTTGGCTGCTACGTATCTTGAAAAGCTTTACTTAGATCATAAGAATGCCCATTATCGAATAATGACGCCCATAGGCTCAAAAACGGATGAGCAGTATTGCACTAAAATTGTTTGGCAGTCCTACTATTATGGTGCTGGAGTCAACCTCGGAGATTTTAGTCAAAAAGCGAAAGCTATTCATCCAGAACTCTTAAAGGATAGAAATTATATCCTGCCAAAAAAACTTATTTAAATATGCTAAAAACACGAGGGCTGGAACGTTTGTTCGTATATTTAAGTGGTTTTTGATTTGAATAGTATTCGGAGTTACTACTATGTATGAATTAAAACTGGCAGGTCGACCAAATACTCATAATAGGACTTTTAGCGTCATTTATCACTGTGATCTTCACGAAGTGAAAAAGCTGCAGAAAGGCTCACCTTAGTTGGATGAGCCTTTCAATTTCTTCGTAAAATCTTTCTCTGGTAGTACTTCTATAGAATGACCTTGACTTAACAATGTTTCCACTCTTTCTAATTTAGTGCTTTTTTTCCCCGCTAAATAATTCTCATAGGCTTTATTTCCAACCACTACATAATTCGTATTAGAATCGATATTGTGATGGAAATGGCCGCCGGCATTAATCACTTGCCGGATGGCTTCCTCTCGCTTCAAAGCATCTAATCTTCCAGTAAAAGCAAAAGAAGACCCATAACAAGGATGAGAACGATCAAATTCTGTAGTGGCTGCTATATAGGAGTTTGCCTCTGGCTTTCTCGAACGCTTTTTTCCATTCAAACGTGCTGGTTCATAACCCTTATCGTACATCATACCATTCAAAGTGCCAGTTTTATTTACTAAATCTTTAATATTGGAGGCTTCAAGGTGCTCTCCTGCTTTCATTAGAATTTCACCAGCTGCTCTCGCATCATCTAATGCGTGGTGGTGATTCAATTGAATCCCTAAGTGATCTGTGACAGCTTTTAAATTATATTTCGGTAATTTCCACGTCTTTTTTGAAATGTTTACTGTACAGTTATAGGCAAGCATAGGGTATGGCAAATTGTACTGGTCAAGTACGGCTCGTAATACTCCCATATCAAATTGGGCATTATGAGCAATAAGGAATTTGCCCTCTATCAGATCCTTAATTTCTTTCATCCACAACTCATCGAATTCATATGCGTCTTCTACATCCTTTTTTGTAATTCCATGAATATTTATATTCATTGGAGAAAAATAATTACGCTTCGGTTTGACTAACCGATAATATTCGTTCTTTTTATACCCCTGTTCGAATTCTACCAACCCAATTGAACAGACGCTTCCTCTAGATGAGTTTGCTGTTTCAAAATCAAGAGCAACAAAATTCATTTCCAGACTCCTTTATACAAATATACCTCTATCATAAAGTTTATAAAGAGACTCGTCTATCATCATGTTTTAAGCGTCTGAAAATCATTTTTTCGTACGGTTCACAGAATGAATAATTAACTTCTTTACATTATCACTATACACAAAATACAGGATGCTATTTATTTCGATACAGCATTGAAGAATCCTGTTATAAATCCTTCCACTTCGAATAAGCCATGATATTTCGATGATACTAAGCTAAAAGGAGGAATAAGCAATGTCATTTGATTATGCTAACCTTTCCCAAGATAAATTAAGTGAGATCAAATTGCTGGAAAGTAAATTAGGAGTTGTATTAATAGCTTTTGACGAGAAATATAGAGAAAAATCAGATGAGAAGCCTGCAAAGCATTAGAAAAAAGGCTTTCTCATTTAAGAAGTGCGCCTATGAGCATGTGTTTTCTGTTTAGTAAAATGATATATGGCTCCAGTTCCTATTAATACGCCGCACACAATTAAAATCAGCCCAATGATGTGGTTCACCATGATTTTCTCACCTAAGAAAAAGGACGCACCTAAGATAGCAAAGAATGTGTTGAAATTAATAAATATAGCAGACTCAGCCGGACCTACTTGTTTGATCGCAAAATTGTAAACCATATGTCCAAAAGCTGTACAGATAAACGCACTGAACAGAAAAACCCCTAATAATTTGGCATCAATGAGTTGAATAATTTGAGCTGGATCTGATTCGATAACAAGGCTTGTTAGAAAAATAAAAACAGAGCCGATAAGCAGCATATAGCCTGTTAAAAGTCGAGGATCCAGCCTGGGGTTTAACTTTCCTATCAATATGAAACTGAAGGCTTGTGCGGCAATTGATAAAAGGATCAGTACATCTCCCAGTGAGACACCGCTAAAGCCTTCTGCTCCTGTAAGTGTTGTAATGACTACACCTACAAATCCTAGTATGAACCCAAAGGTTTTAAAAAGGGTTATCTTTTTGCTAAGCATTATTGTAGATAAAATCATCGTTAATAGTGGTCCTAATCCAACAATTAATCCGGCATTAACTCCAGAGGTATATAAGAGCCCCACTCCCATTAAGGCATGGTGCAGCACAACATTAAACAAAGATATGTATAAGATGATGGCGAATTCTCTCTTTGAGGGTTTTCTCAATAACCTCATAAAATACAAGGTTATAAGAACACCCACACCAGCTGTAAAAATTCGAATGGATGTAAGAAGAATAGGATCGATATTGGCTACGAGAACTTTAATGGCTGAGACATTAAATCCCCAAACCATCATTACAAGCAGTAAAAGTATGTAGATTCTTTTCAACTGATCACCCTGCTTTCATTCGTTACTCTATCATTGTACGGAGTCTTAATGAACCTGTCTAATGAATGAACTGAAATGGAATTAAAATAGGAATACAAAGCATATGAATATTCCGGTAAAAGTAAGAGCTTATAACAAAAAAAGCACACCCTAACGTGGGCGTGCTTTTTGCTGTTTAGTGTTTGTTTTTGTATATCGTCAGCTTTTCTTCTATAGGTGTACGCTGTTTCGGCTTCGGCTGTTTATCAAAATAACCAAGGTGTAAGAACCCTACAATTTTTTCTCCTGGTTCTACATTTAATAATTCGCGAACTTTTGGTTCGTGAATTTGAGTATTTGTTTTCCATACGACTCCTAATTGTTTTTCCCAGGCAAGCAGTTGAAAGTTTTGAATGAAACAGCTGATCGCTCCAAAGTTTTCTTCCCATTGCTTTTGACGAGGGTCTTCCTTCATAACAGCAATAAGAAACGCAGCAGGCTGGCTGAAGTAGTTTCTTCTATTTTCTTGCATGTCTTTCGGGAAAGTTTTTACCAAATCTTCAACGAAGCCTTTTGTCTCTTCTGTAGGGATATAAATGAAACGCCATGGTTCTCTAAGGCCATGGGTCGGCGCATAGCTGGCATCCTCCAATAGCTCTTTGATTAAATCTTCAGGGACTTCTCTATCTAAGTATCCACTCTTTACGGAGCGGCGTTCGCGAATGATTCTAGCCAAATCTGTTTTAGTGTGTTCCATATTCTCTCACCTTCAAATCTATTATTCTGTTACGATAATGATAATCGTTCTCACCATGCATGTCAAATGTCTCCACATGTCCTCAAGATTATAAATGCTTAGACATCACAAGGTCTGTAGTATCAAATTTCATTTTATTATAGAGATGAATCGCACGCTTATTATGACCAAAAACGTGAAGGGATAACTTCTTTATCCCTTCTTTTCTCATATGCTTTTCAAGTTCTTCTAAAGCCTTTCTTCCATAGCCTTTACCTTGATGACCATCGAAAATAAGAAAGTTATAAATGAACGCTTCCTTTTGATTGTTGGATTCATTAGCAAAATGGTACCAGAAATACCCTACATTCAAACCATTATTTTTAATGGACAAAAAGTAATGATCAGAAGTCTTTAATCCATCAGGCAATAAGTTATTAAACGATTCATTTGATTTCTCAAAAGCTTCCTCTTTAGTCCACGTCCCTGCTTTCACCTTTTCATCTGCGTAGTCTTTAATTTGCGCTACTTTAATAGCATCGTATTCGTTTTTAGTCATCGGAGATAAGGATATCATGAATGAAGCACTCCTCCTTCTGTGAAGCCATCTTTCTAATATTGTATATTAACGGAAATTCGAATTAATGGCAATGTTCAGAAAAATAAAAAGGAGCTATAGTTCCATAGCTCCTTTTGAAGAATTTACGATTTAAATTCGTCTAAAAATGCTCCATAACCTCTTGCTTCCATTTCCCCTTTTGGAATAAATTCTAGTGCGGCTGAATTCATGCAATAACGTAAGCCAGTGGGTTCAGGGCCATCTTTAAACACATGTCCTAAATGGGCGTCTCCTTCTTTACTCCGGACCTCTGTACGCATTCCAAAAATTCCAGGATCTTTTTTCGTTACAATATTTTCTTCTACCAGAGGTTTAGTGAAACTCGGCCATCCTGTTCCAGATTTATACTTATTCTCAGAACTGAATAATGGTTCTCCTGAAAGGAGATCAACATAAATGCCTTCTTCTTTATTATCCCAATATTCATTTTCAAAAGCTTGTTCTGTCCCATCTTTTTGAGTGACTTTGTACTGAATTGGACTCAGCAATTCTTTCAAGTCTTGATCTGTGTAGGTAATTTTATCGCCATTGTACTTCTTTACGGTTAACTCATTTGTTCTTTCCATATCTTCCTTCCCCTCTCCGGAAAGCTTTGTGAAAGATAACGTACCCACCACAGCTAAAAGGGCAATGCCTAGTACATAAAGCACACTTTTCATATCCCTTCTTCCTCCTTTTACTGATCTATGAGGAACTTATCTTTATTTTATCACCATCTAAGATGTGAACGAATTATAATGCTTACCACATCTCCATCACTTATTTATGAAATGATGAACTTTAGGCAATCCTATGAAAAAGAATGAGTGGAGGGATAGTCGTGAATAAGAAAATCATGTTGGTAACAGCGATATTAGGTGCGTCTTTGACTGCGTGTAATGATAGCGGGAAGGAATCCTATACGCAAGAAGTTGATGATACCCCAAGACCGATCAGTTACGAATACACGGAGAATAATTTAAGAGAAGAAAATCAGTTTACATTTAAAGAGTTCGATCTTGAAGTGGATTATGTCGATCGTATTTCATACGAAATCGAATTCCATCAGTCCAAAAACACCATAAAAGCTACCATTAATGATTTGGACCAGCAAAAAGTTACTGGGCAAGAAGCTTATAATCAATTGTCGCCGCTATTTCAGGAAATGAGTTTTGATGAAGACAGTTCAGAGGAAGAAGTTATTCAAGATGTCCTTGATGTTTTAGACCTTGACCAAACTTATAAGGAGTTTGAATTGGATGTTACGTATAAAAATGGAATAGAAAAAGAATACGAAGATTAAATCAAAAAGCCTCTCGATTTGTTCGGAGGCTTTTTCTTATTGATTGTTTTTTTATTTTGAAATTCGGAGTTGCTACTAAGTTTGAATCAAAAGCGCCTAGTGTTTGATAGTCGTTTTTCCATCGTTCTGTTCGATTTTTCCTGCTTTCATCAATTGGCCAATGGCACGCTTAAATGCTGCCTTACTAATGTTGAAGGTGTCCCTGATCTCTTGAGGATCGCTTTTGTCATGGAGATGCATAACTCCATCATTTTCCAGGAGGTAATCATAAATTGTCTCAGCATCCTCTTTCATGCTTTCTTGTTTTAACGGTCGTAAGGAAACGTTAATCGTACCATCTTCTTTCACATCGATAACCCGACCTTCAATTGTTTCGCCAAGCCTCGGCTCTTCTTTTCGTTCATGAGGATGAATAAACCCTCGATACCCTTCTTCTGTTAGAATAGCCGAGCCTGCCTTTGTTGAACGGTACACTCGTGCAGTGACAACCGTGTGAATCAGAGATTGTGGGGCTTGTTCCAAATCATCGAGCACCTCTTGTTCGGTGATAGGCTCAGCCAATAGCCTGCCTTTTTTATCTAGCTCTAAACTTACGAATAAAAAGTCTCCTTCTTTCGGCCACACAGACTTTAACAAAGGAAGATTGTCACTCGAGACTAAGATATCCTTATCTTCCAACCCAATATCAACAAACACTCCTAAGTGAGGAAGTACTTCTGCAACCGCAGCCCAGCCATAGGAATCTCTGGTCGCTTCAGGAAGATTCATCGTTGCTACAGCTTGTCCTTTTTTATTTTCGTAGATGAAAACTTCAACTTCTTTTTCCAATTCGACTTCTTCAGTGGCATGTTCGTCTGCAAGAAATAGTTCTGCTTCCTGTACACTGATCGTAAATCCTTTTGTAATCTTCTTTAAAATTTTAGCTTTGTGAACAGTTCCAAGTAGTTGGTGATTCATTTCATTCCATCCTTTAAAAGTCATAATGTATTTTATTATAGCGTACAAACCGTTCGAATGAAACGAGAAGCGTAAAGTACCTAGAAAATCGAAAAAAGCGTGGCATACGCCACACTTTTATCAATTAATACCACCAAGCAGCTCCTACAATAATTAGGAGAATAAACAAAACTACAAGAAGCGCGAATCCGCCGCCATAACCTCTACTCATTCCAATTCCCCCCCTTTACTTCTTTATATGCCGATAAAGGGTGCAAGGTATGGGTGAAAGTAGGATAAATGAAAGGGATTGGGCAAATGCCTATAATTTAAAGATTCAATTCCTTTGCTAAAAGCCGGTAGGATTCCTTTTTCTTCTCAAAATCATATACATTCGTAATAATAAGGAATTCATCAGTCTCATAAGCTTCTGCTAGTCGAAGCAGTTCCTTATGTACTTGATCAGGGGTACCAATAATGCTGCGTTCCCTATTCTTATTAATCTTTTCCTTTTCTCTTAATGTAAAGGTGTGTTCTTTGACTTCTTCTACAGGAGGAACTCGCGTTTCAATTCCCTTCTCTACTTGAAGCAGCCACATATCTTGACTTAATGCTAATCTTTCAGCTTCTTCCTCCGTTTCAGCACAAACTACAAACACACAAGCATTAACTCTTGGAGAAGCCAAGCCTTTTGACGGTTTAAATTTCTCTCTATATGCAGTTAGAGCTTCCACTGCCTGGGCAGGGTTAATAAAATGACCGAATGTAAAGCCTGTTCCGTTCACAGCTGCATGGCGTGCCCCTCTTTCCGTTAACCCTAAAACCCATAAGTCTGGTTGAGCAGAAGTGTCCGGTCTTGCATGAACACCAAAATGAGATTCACCTTTGGAAAACGAGTCATATAAAAACTTCTGTAATTCTTTTACTTGTCTTGAAAAAGAACTCAACGGTTTTTCAACATTGTCAGTAAGCGCAAGACGTGTTTTTTGCCCTCCACCGGGTGATCTACCGAGACCTAGATCAACACGTCCCGGATAAAAGCTTTCAAGCATACGAAAGGTCTCAGCTACTTTAAGCGGACTGTATTGTGGCAGCAACACACCTCCAGAACCTACTACAATACGATTTGTAGAAGCAAGGATTTGTCCAATGAGGATTTCAGGCGACGTGCTTGCTAGACCATTTGTGTTGTGATGTTCTGCTACCCAATAGCGGCTAAAACCAAGTTGTTCAGTGAATTTAGCTAATTCGATCGACTGCATTAATGCTTCTTTTGCCGTTTGCCCCTTTGAAATAGGACTTTGATCCAGGACTCCTAGTTTCACAATTGCCACCTCTTCGATGAAAACTTATTTGTAAACGTCCTTCATAATTTGATTCAATACTTGTAATTGCTCTTCAAATAGGATTTTATATCTTTTCTTTAAAACATCAAATTCTTCTTTCCCCTGATCCGTTAAATAATACCAGTACACCTTTTGTCTCTTCTTATCATGTGATTTATAATCTTCTTTGCGATACAATAAACCTTCCTCTGTCATCTCATGGAGAGTGTCCAGCAGCGTGGATGGTGCAGGAATCCAGTTCTTCGTCAATGCTTTGAATTTTCCTTTAAAGTGTTCACTGATCATTGGCTGATGAACTTGCAACAAATGCATAATGTAAAACTTCGTGAATTGGGCCGCACTCATATTTAGTGCAAAGCGTTTCGGATTGTTCTTATGAGACAAAATTATCCACCCCTTCGCCAATAAAGTCTTTAACTTTATTTTACAATAAGGGATGGATGATTTGTCCAGCTATACGCACATTCGTTCGATATTAAATTAAATATGGTTTTTATTCAGTATTCTGAGTTGCTACTAAGTTTTAAGTAGAATTACCTGAGAATCATTTTTTGTCGATTAAAGAAAATTTAGCCCTCAATCTTAAACCCGATTTTCCCGAAATTTTTCGTATCCTGTAAATATTCAAAAGCTTCTCTGTATTCCTCCAATTTAAACAATCGATCTAGTTGCGGCTTGATTTTGTGTTCTTCTACAAAGGAAAGCATCTCACGGAACTCTTCTGCGCTTCCCATGGTAGAACCAAGCAAGTTGTATTGACCGTAGAAAAATTCTCGTATGTTTATCTTTACTTCATCGTTTGTCGTGGCTCCAAAAGTGACGATGGTTCCACCTTTCCTAATGATATGAAGAGATTTTTCAAACGTGGCTTCGCCAATACTTTCTATCAGCAAGTCTACGCTTTCATCAGAAAGTTCTTCGGTCCAGTTACTATTTGTATTTATCGCACGATCTGCCCCCAACGCTCGTGCTTCTTCTAGTTTCTCATCTGATCTCGATGTAACAATTACGCGGGCTCCTTTCGCTTTAGCAAATTTTAAAGCGAAAGTCAGTACACCACTGCCTATTCCCGGAAGCATGACCGTTTCCCCAGCTTTTAGCTGCCCCCTTGTTATAAGAGCACGATACGCCGTTAATGCTGCTAAAGGCAACACACCCGCTTCCTCAAAATTTAAATGGGACGGTTTCTTTTCAACGTGATCCTCCGTACATTTATAATACTCTCCGAATGTTCCATGATCAGGTAATCCGACTATTTCAAACCCTTTAGGAGGTGCGTCACTCTTTTCCTGCCACCCAAGACCTGGATTAACGACGACTTCTTCTCCTGTATGAAATTTTGTTACAGATTCACCCACTGCTTCAATAACTCCCGCCGCATCAGAGCCTGGGATAAGTGCTGGGTCTTCGGCTTTATGCCGCTTCGTTACCACAGCAACATCTCTTCGATTCATTCCTGCTGTATGTACTTTTACGATTACATCTTTATCTCCAAGCTTTGGCTTTTCTACCTCTTGCACCTTTAACCCTTCAAATCCATTCTTTCCCTCATGGACAATCGCTCTCATAATAAAACACCTTCCTTCTCTAGATTTGCTCTTAGTCTACCAATAACCACTCATAACCTAAAGCAAAAAGAACAGGAAAAACCCACTTTTCGTCGAAAAGTGGGTTTTATATATAATATAAAAGCAAATTGCTTCCAATTATTCACTTAGTACTTGAACTTTAACAGACTTGCGTCCGAATTCTAGTGCATCTTCACGATCTGGCATGAAGACGTCGATACGGTTTCCGTTGATTGCTCCGCCTGTATCACCAGCGATTGCTGTACCATAACCTTCTACATAAACTTTAGAACCTAGTGGAATAACATCCGGGTCTACAGCGATTACTTTCTGGTCAGGATTAGCACGAAGGTCAATTCCTGTTGCTGTTACGCCGCTGCATCCTGTGCAGTAAGCTGTGTAAGCTGTTGCTTCAGCAGTAAATTCTTTTACAACTTCTTCGCTGGAACTATCGTTAGAGCTTGTCTCAGTTGCGGAAGTGTTACTTGAGCTATTATTGCTTGTTTTCGTTGATGCTGGAGCTACTTCTCCTTTAACAGAGAATTTGTCTCCAGGATAAATCATTGTAGAAGAAAGATTATTCCAAGACATCAACTGATCAACAGAGACTCCAAACTTCTGAGAGATTTCCCATAGTGTGTCTCCTGATTTAACTGTGTATGTGGATGCATTGCTAGACTGATTGGATGAATTTGATGTTTTAGAATCGCTAGAAACGGTTAATTGTTGATTAGGATAGATAAGATTTGAATTTAAATCGTTCCAAGATTTTAGTTGATCGACGGATACATTATATTTCTGAGAAATACCCCAAAGAGTGTCACCTTTATCGATTGTATATTCCTCTGCACTGACAGACGTTGCGAATGCTCCTGTTAATGCTACAGTAGCTGCTACAGTAAAGACTGTTTTTTTCATAATGAGATTCTGCCTCCTCTAAAAGTGTTACTTAATCATGTGATTGCGCGTTGTTCATTCACAATTACTAGATTATCAGAATCTCAATAGATTTTAAGAACAGGAAGCTAACAGTTTGATTTCAAAGTTAACATCCACATTTCATAAACATTACAAACCGCTAATTTTTGCTTATACTATTACATATTTAGTGTAATAATGCATCTTTAAGGGTGATTTTTCACATAAAATACTTATAAAAAACGTTCTATTTTTGTCGTTTAAACATGGTAATTTTTAGTTGTTAAGGTAGAAAAATAAAAAAACCTGCCAGTTAATGGCAGGTTTTTTACATTATTCAGCTAATGCTGCAGAACGTTTTTGGATCTCTGGATCTGCTAAATATTCATCATAACTCATCTCTTTGTCAATAATTCCATTCGGTGTAATTTCAATAATTCTGTTCGCGATCGTTTGAATGAACTCGTGGTCATGCGATGCGAAAATGACAGAACCTTTGAAATTGATAAGACCTTTATTCAATGAAGTAATTGACTCAAGGTCAAGGTGGTTGGTCGGCTCATCCAGAAGAAGAACATTTGCTCCGGAAAGCATCATTTTAGAAAGCATGCATCGTACTTTCTCTCCCCCAGACAAGACATTTGCTTTCTTCAGCGCTTCTTCACCTGAGAAGAGCATACGACCTAAGAAGCTTCGCAGAAAGGTCTCTGTTTCATCTTCAGGAGAATATTGACGGAGCCACTGCACAAGGTTTAAATCAGACCTTTCAAAGAAGGCAGAGTTGTCTTTAGGGAAATAGCTTTGAGATGTCGTTACACCCCATTTGAAGGTGCCTTCATCCGGTTCCATTTCGTCCATAAGAATTTGGAATAAAGCCGTTTTAGCTGTTTCATTTGACCCGACCAAAGCAACTTTATCATCTTTATTTAACGTAAAGCTGACATTGTCCAGGACTTTCACTCCATCGATGGTTTTAGACAGATTTTCAACTGTTAATAAGTCATTTCCGATTTCGCGATCTGCTTTAAAAGCAATATAAGGGTACTTTCTTGATGAAGGTTGGATATCATCAAGGGTAATTTTATCGAGCAGCTTCTTCCTAGACGTTGCCTGTTTTGACTTCGAGGCATTTGCACTAAAACGCGCGATAAATTCCTTTAGATCTTTTATTTTTTCTTCTTTCTTCTTATTCTGCTCTTCTGCCATTTTCATGGCCAATTGACTGGATTCATACCAGAAATCATAGTTACCCACATAAATTTGAATTTTTCCAAAATCAAGGTCTGCAATATGGGTACATACATTGTTAAGGAAGTGACGATCGTGTGAAACGACGATCACCGTATTCTCAAAATCGATTAAAAAGTCTTCAAGCCACTGGATCGCTTTAATATCAAGGTGGTTAGTCGGCTCATCCAGAAGAAGAACGTCAGGATTACCGAATAAAGCTTGGGCTAAAAGTACTTTAACTTTCTCAGATCCCGCAAGGTCTTTCATTTGCTTATCATGCAAATTTTCATTAATTCCTAGGCCTTTCAACAAACGAGCAGCATCCGAATCTGCTTCCCATCCATTCATTTCAGCAAATTCACCCTCAAGCTCTGCGGCACGCATACCGTCTTCTTCCGTGAATTCACCTTTCATGTAGATTTCATCTTTTTCCTTCATCACTTCGTACAATCTTGTATGACCCATGATTACTGTTTCCAGAACCTTGTACTCGTCATATTCAAAGTGATTTTGTTTTAAAACGGCAAGACGCTGGTCATTCTTCAGAGAAACGTCTCCTGTTTGCGGTTCGATTTCCCCACTAAGGATCTTAAGAAAAGTTGATTTTCCTGCTCCATTAGCTCCAATCAATCCGTAACAGTTGCCCGGTGTGAATTTTATATTGACGTCCTCGAACAGTTTCTGATCACCAAAACGAAGACTTACGTTATTTACTGTTAACATAGTTAAATCCTCCAGTTTCACGAATGTATAACATTAAAATTATACCAAACTACAGGAGGATATAACAGGTGTGCGTTAGGATTTAAAAAATTCTTGTTCTCTCAACCATTCGTTGAAGAGCTCGTAATCCCTTTCCACAATATCCTGGTAATGATCTGACCATAAACTGAGCTGATGGCGGAAAAGCTTTTTCTTTGAGCCGATTGCTTCAAGGATGGCATCTTCACTGTGATAATTTAATATACCTTCTTCAAGATCCGCATCTGCACGAGAGTGGATTTTGGCACTGATTTTCGCCATCGTTTTAACGGCACGCTTCATCCCTTTATAATCCTTTACATCTTTCTCTTTCAGATCCTTGGAATAGGGGGAGCGCTCTCTTACATAGAAATCACGGCTGTTCATAGAAAAATATCCAAGATAAGGATCAGCTCTGTGGTGCATGGCTCTTTGAGTGTGGATGACCCTTCGTCCTTGATGCTTATTATCAGACCAGAATTGTGCATCATACGGGAAGAAATAAGCAGGGATCGGTGTTCTTGCCTCCTTAGCTTCTAGTATGATGTCATCATGATGGGATTTTTCCGCTTCTCCTTCTATTAAAATGTAGTACCTTTGAAGGCCTGTTGACCCTATACCTGAACCTTTTTTCTTCACGATATCTTTTATTTGATAAAAAGCATCCTCTCGCTTGGAATCACGATTAAGTGATGCAATGTAATCCTTCCACGCTGAAGCTATTTGATCACGCTCCTGCTTTGAAACGGAAGAGAGTTTTTCTTTGCCGATATCAAAGGAGCGAATTGAATCATGGTCAATGACCGTTTGCTTGTCTAATTCATGCGATGCTTTTCTTTTTTCAATCTTCTTTAATACCTTCTTAATCGGTTTTTTTGTATTTTCGACAGTAAATTGCAAAGAAAGCGGCTCTGCTTCTCCTTCTTTAAACGCGTTCAGTTGTTTGACATAGGTCTTCAAATAGTGATCGACAAACTCATCCTGTTCTTCTTTTGTAAACTCTCCCTGTTTGGCAAAAAGCCGAATACTTACGACCATTCTTAACACGTCGTATAAATAGGAGCCTAAATAGCCTTCATCGAAATCATCGACGTCAAATACGATATCATGGGATTCATTTTGAAAAGCACTGAAATTATCAAAATGCATATCTCCCATAATCCACGTAGGCTTGTCCTCTGGAGTGTGGAAGGTAAACGGATAATCAATCACATCGTAAAAGAACAAGTAAGCACTTCCACGAAAAAAGCTGTACGTATCCTGGCGCATTTTATCATATTTCTTCTTCCTGCTTGACTGGGATAAATTCATTATATGTCCATCAAACTGCTCTAAGATCGTAGATAGAGTTTGTTTTCTTAACTTGTTTTTTGTGGAAAGCACCCGCTCCAGCTGCTGATCCATTCTGACCCCTCCCATTTTCTTCAGTACTAAATCACCATTCCCTTTATAGGGGCATATGAAAACAGAAAAAGCGATTGCTTTTGGCAATCGCTTTTGTTTAGTCTTGCTTATAATAAAGGCTGTTGTTTTCTACGACTTGAAGAACTTTGTTTTCTTCTTCCATTTTACTTCCGCACATCGGACAAATATTCTCTTCATTTGTTCTGAAGTTGTCTCTCATCCAGCAGTTACAATCGTCGGAAGTACACACCCAAATTTTTGTTTCTTCTTCTTTAATTTCTGTCTGATTCTTTTTACCGAAAGCCATTTATAAAGCCTCCTCTAGACATGAAAATTATGTAAAAGAGACTGACTAACGAGCCAGTCTCTTTTATATTTTACGAATATCGTTCGTTTTTTAAATTATAGTTTAGTTACGTTCGCAGCTTGTGGTCCACGGTTACCTTCAGTGATTTCAAATTCTACGGATTGACCTTCTTCAAGAGATTTGAAACCTTCTTCATTGATTGCGCTGAAGTGTACGAATACATCATCTTCGCCCTCGATCTCGATAAAACCAAAACCTTTTTCCGCGTTGAACCACTTCACTGTACCTGTTTTCATGTAATTGGATCCTCCATTGTTTCTTAAAATTAATATGCGTTTTACCATCATAATGAAAAAATCACATATTATAAAAAGTACCAATAATGATTGATCACTCTTTATAATAGGTGACTCGAAAAATCGAATTCATGTTATTGGTAATTCTTTAACCTTATAAACCACTATACTATGACTCACCGGTGAAGTCAAGCACAGCTTCTTAACAACCCTACAAGGTTAGTATATACAATCATATTGACATTTATACCATAAATTTACGATCTTTCTATAATTGCACATGCAATCCGCTTTCCTGAATCCCCGCTTGGCTGTGATTGATAATCATCAGGTCCTTCGTGGATAATGACAGCTTTTCCGATGATATCCTTTACCTGAAACCGGTCCGTAAAAAAGATCATCCTTGCCCGCCCCTGGTTGGAGAATAACACAGGAAAATCCCCTACATGGTTTCCGTGAGGCTGATCGTCAGGATTCCAATGACCACCTGCTGATGCAAAAGGATCTTTTCCGTCTCCTATTTCACATACTCCTTTTTCATGTATGTGAAAACCATGAGGTCCGACTTGTTTGCCGTTTTTCTTTTTCTGAAACTCCGGCAGTCCCTCCACCTGCACGAATACTTCAACTCCATAAGGCATCTGATAAAACATCATGGTACCTTTTAGTTCTGGTGCTAAAGGGCTGCTTCTAAACTTAGCTTGAGCGGTTTGAGAAGCATATGTCTGCCTGTAAGTAACTTGCTGTGGATGATAATACATTTGTCTTCCCTCCTTTCCTAAGATAATTATGCATTAGCCTCTACTTTCATTCCTCGTTTCCTTCTATAGGAAATAATTTACAAGTCATAACCTTTGTGCTACACTCCCCTTAAATGAGACATCAAAGGAGAGCAACTGGATGAAAAAACTATTCAAGACTTTAGCAATTTTGATCATCGCTGTCTTTGGACTCACGGCCTGCAGTTCAGGGGAAGAAACAGAATCAAACAAGGGTCAGGAGCAAGAAAAAGTTAAGAGTGCGGAAACTGAAACGGACGAGCTGCAAGGCAGCGGACCAGTTGCGGTCGTCAATGGGGAAGAATTGTCCCGAGAAGACTTCAATGCTCAATATAAAAGCATGAAGGAACAGTACTCCCAGATGGGTATGGACCTTGAAGGAAAAGAAGAACAATTGAAAAAGAGTATCGTGGATCAAATGATTGGTTCTGAATTGTTAATCCAATCCGCAGAAGCAGCTGGAATCGAAGTCTCAAATGAAGAAGTTGAAAAAAAATATTCAGAGTTCTCCCAGCGTTTTGAAAATGAAGAACAAATGAAGCAAGCTCTTGAAGAAAATGATACAAGTGAAAAAGAGATTAAAGAACAGTTAAAGCTTCAGGTCAAGGTGGACGAATTTATCGCCAATAATACAAAACAGCCTGAAGTAACAGAGGAAGAACTAAAGAAAGAATACGATGCTCTTAAGAGCCAACAGGAAGACGTAGAAAGTTTCGAAAAAGTTAAACCAGCGTTGGAACAGCAACTTCAATCTCAAAAAAAACAGCAGCAAGTCGTAGAACTTGTTCAGAAACTGCGTGAAGATGCAGAAGTCGAAGTAAAAATTTAAGTAATAAACAGTCTGATTCTTCATCAGGCTGTTTTTTCATGGAAAAGCCCCCATCTAAGAAGGAGGAAGTAGTCCTTAGATGGGGGTTAGTTTTTTATAGCATATGTGCGTGATTTTAATTTAGAACAACATGCTTTCCATTTCTTTTTGTGCTTTTTCAATTTTTGTCGTGTCTAAAGGATGCTCGAGGTTATAAGAAAGTCTATCAAATGTATGACGAACTTGACGTTCCCATTCCCCTTTATACGTTTGCGCCCTCACTTCATAATACTTACAGTAATGATCATTTACCACATCTAACGCTTGCTCGAACGCTGTCTTTAATAAGGGAGAGACCATAGAGGAAAGATCCTCTTTCATCGATTCTTTTTCATTTTTCTCAAAAAAAGCTTTTGTCGATTTGAATTGTTTAAGAATGGCATTTGATTTTTTCTCATCTAACTGAACAGTACTACTAAAGCTCGGAAGGTCCAGCGGTTCCCACTCCACTTCATTTAAACGCAGGCTTTTACGGGTTTTTTTCAATTCCCGCTGAATATCTTCTCTCCGCTTCCTAATCAAATCTTCCATTAGCCGCTCGATTCTGAGACTAATCGCTCTTAACTCCTGCTTCATCTCAAAATTAACTTCTTCCACAAGCTTGTCCTTTGCTTCATTCAATTGAGAGGAAATGTCCTTGTCTTTACCATTAATTGTAGCAGGATTAAAATGCTGCTTGAATAAATCGTTAAACTGAAGCATCAGACGTTCATGAGCGTAAAATACCTGTTTTTCCGCTTTATTTTTAAGCGTCTCTGTCCCGCGTCCCATTCCTTTATCGCGTAGGGTCGAAATAGCTTCGTTTTTCTGCTCTTGGAATAAGGATAATTGGTACTCCCGCTCGTTTTCTCCGAGTTCAGCATTTTTGATAAACTCTTGAAGGGTTGCTGATACTTCCTCTATGACCTGACGGATGGAATGAATAAGAACCTCAGCAAGCTCTTTTTCTAAAAACTGATGGAATTCGGTCTCGAACACATCCAGGTTAGAGGGCTCGGTTCGTTCCCCCTGCTTTTCTTTTAATCCGTTGAGGCTTGATACGGAGTAAAGACGGGGGTTTCGAATCTGGAATCTAACTAACTGATCGATAAGATATTCTTCCACACTGTTCAATTCTCGTACAGAATTGGCCAGATCTTTCGCGTTGATGATAAAAAACATCTTGTCCATCGCAAAGCTGTCTTTCACACGGCCTAGCTGTGTCAAAAAAGCTTGGTCAGCTTTTGAAAAAGGATGGTTGTAATAAGTGACGAATAAAACTGCATCTGAATCTTTAATATATTCAAACGAAACGTCGGTGTGTCGTGCATTTGCCGAATCTGCTCCGGGTGTATCCACAAGGGTAACCCCGGCCCTCGTTAAAGGGCAGTCATAATAAAGTTCCATCGACTCGATAAAACAAGAAGTTTTCTCTTCTGAGACATATCTTGAAAATAGCTCCCATGGAATAGTAATGGTTTGATTTATATGCTGCTTCATATCCGGAAACCCTTCTAAGAAAGCCTGCAAGAATGAATATTGTTTATGCTCAAGGTATTCTTTGTTTTTTTCCGGCATTGTAAGCAGGGCATGATAAACGGATTCCAAATCAGTCTCATTGACACCAAGGCGTTTGAGTAGATTTTTTAAATCATCCATCATTTGAGATTCCGTTTTTACATCGACCTGAATAGAACAATCTGGATGTTTCTCAGTGGGCGGAGAAATTCTGTTAATAGTTGCGGTTGTTGGATTTGGTGAAACGGGAAGTACTTTATCTCCGAGTAAAGCATTGGCAAACGAAGACTTACCTGCACTGAACGCTCCGAATAGAGCGACCGTGTAATGTCTGTTTCTCAGCCGTTCCTTTTTATTCTTTAACTGATCAACTAATTCCTCTAGCCCTTTAATATCTTTGACATTCGAAAGAGTCCTGTCAACGTTGTCTAAAACAGATTCAATTGACTTTTCCTCATTTGTACGTGGTGTGGATGTGTCGACGTCTTTAGAGATTTTGTCTTTTGGTTCTTCTGGTTTCTTTTCTGAGCATCGTTTCGTTCCCACTTGAATCTGTTCGTTCCGCTTCTTCAAATCACGTTCGACCAGTTCTCTCTCTTCTTTAGACGCTTCTGACTCGAGTTTGAAGTACAGCTCATCCCGGTACTTTTTCAATCGATTGTCAAAGTGATCCAATTTCGTTTTGACTTCAGCAGCCTTTTCTAATGCATCATAGGCTTCTTTATGTTTCTGGTAGTCGCTATCCTTCTCTTTTTGAATAGCCGCTTCCATCTGCTTTTGCAAATCTGTTGAAAAGCGACGCGCTTCTTTCTTTATGTCACTCGCTACTTGATCGGTATATCTTAATATATACTCACCAGTCACTTCAGCTCCCTCTTGTACTAGATCAGCTAGCCGATCTTTTTTATAGTTAAAAGGAAACTCCTGAATCATTTGGATGAAATCAGCCTCTGTCACCTCATGTTTTTCTGCTATTTCCATCCAACGGTCTCTTAGCGGCCATTTCAAGTTCTTTTCAATGACTTCATCAAGGTGATGAAAGAATTTCTCTTTACGGATTCTTTTCTCCTCTTCCGTTTTCTTGTTAGAGAAAAGCAACCCAACTTTAAATTCTTTCTGTTTGGATTCAAGAAATGCTTTGGCATCTTCTCTAAGTGCACTCGGCATAAGGTAAGCATTTGGAATAAATGAAAATATTCTTTTTTCAATGTCTTGATTGGCCTGTTGCAATGATCCCTCGGTAGTGGAAGGATGATCTATACTTAGGTGGCTGTTCTCAACGATGGTCTCAAGCTCCCGTTTACGTTCAATGAGTTCCTGTTTGTCTTGATCAATATCTTCTTTCGCTTCTCTTACACACTCATGTACAATGGACTGAACATCGAGCTTTGCTTGATTTTCTATAAGCTCATATGGCCGTTTGAACAACGCTTCAAAATCAGCTTTCAATTCCTCAAAGCCATTATGAGGCAAATCAAAATCTCTCATCGAAGTGTAAAAAATCTTTTCTGCCGCGATTCCCCACTGATCAAGAGAGTTTTCGACGCTCTCACAAAAGCTCTGAAAACTGATTTCTTTTTCGTTATGTTTGTCGATCTGATTGATGACGAGCGAAAAAGGTGTCCCCCGCTTTTGCATTTCCCATAGGAATTGAAGGTTTACTTCAGATTGCACATGATTGTAATCCATTACATAAAACATATGATCCATTAGATGCAAGGAAGACTCTGTAATTAATCGGTCCGCATCATTGGTAGAATCGACCCCTGGAGTATCAAGAACAGTGACATCTTCAGGCAGACCGCTCTCAGGGTGGCTTATGTCTACTCTTGTAATCTCTTCGCCATCTTTACAGAGGGCTTGGACAAGGTCAAAATCAACCGTCCCTTCATATTTCACAGGAAGCTCATTATGAAAATAAGCTACCGTAAAAGGCTTGCCGCTTTTTAGCTGTACAATGTTCGCACTTGTCGGAATGGGGCTAGAAGGAAGCATTTCCCTATTTAAAAGAGTGTTAATTAAAGTTGATTTACCTGCAGAAAAATGACCGGCAAAACCGATCATCATTTTGTTGTTATCTAGCTTTTCAATAATATCTAAGATTTTTTCACTATGATTCATACCAACGTGTTCTTTCATATAAGCATATAAAGATTTCATAGATTCTACTGCATTTTCAGTGGTGAGAGCCATTCGAAGAACTCCTTCATAAAATTAAGTGTACATCGATATTTTACGCTTAGACGGGCTTACTTCTCAAGTAGGAACCTAGCAAAATGGCATAAAAAAGTAAGCGATTCAATTTTCTATATAAGGGAGGGGCTCGGTGGTATCAAGCTTCCCTAAAATTCGCTTGAGTGGCGTTTTTCCATTTTCCAGCCAGCGCTTAAAAGAAATGAGAACAGGGCTCGCATCCCCACCTAATCCAAACATCATAGATCCCTCCACAGGAAAGTAGCAGCTCGTGTGAATGGTTCCTGACCAGCGGCTATAGTTTTTGGAGAAGATCGGCTGTGAGGTGCGGTTTAGAAAATAAAACGCCTCTTTTCCCGTGTTGATCGTGCCGTAAAACTGTTCTAAACGGTCCATTCGCTCCATCGAGTCAGTAAGATGTTTTCTATTCTCCGAGGCAAGTTCATCAAAATGATTCGTACAAACCTGACCTGTTTTCACTTTGACTCCTCTTGGGGAGCCTTCAATGATTCTGCTGTTCCCTTCTCTATCATAGAGAATATAGTTAAAGGAATGGCGATGTGGCAGTTCAGTTAATAACTCTACCGCTTCCCTGACGTTTTTCGCAGTTTCTAATATGATCCGTGTTATTGTGCAGCAAATGAGTCCATCTTCAGGCTTGATGCGATTGACAAAATTATAGCCGATGCATAGCCCGTGCTCATTCATACCATCCGTTCTTCCTATGAGCCGCTGGCCAGGCCCAATGGACGCAAATCCATTGTTAGGCTTAAAGAGAAGAAAGCGGCCTTCGTAAGTTTTCGGATGATAATCATAATTCCTTGCGAAAAAACCTTCCCCAGTCATAACTGAACATCCTGACCTTACCCAGTCCTGTTGAAAGCCACTGTATTCATGAAGGACTTCTGCTAACCCCCACCCTAATCCATCCGCAAGACCTTGCAGTTCTTCCCATAATCCAGGAGCATAATGGATAAAAAATCGGCGAACTTCTTGCTTGTTAATAGTATAGCGGCGTATAGATTTTTTTCTGCGATTCTTATGAACTTGATAAAGTGGGGTTTTTTTGAAGTGTTTTGCCTGGTAAAGACCGAAGTCATAATCATTCCCTTGGAACTGAATAACTTCGGAATATACTTGTTTCATCTAGGTTTCTCCTAATTTATATAATTTCTGCAAACCTGCAGTGAAAATCGTTATGGTGAAGGATATGATTATGGTCGGTTCCTTCAATTATTTCAAGTTGTAAGTCAAATTTATTTCTGTACCATGCTGCTAATTTTTCTGCAACAACGACTTCATCTTGATCACCTACAAAAGTAAACACCTGTTCTTCGATTCCTTCGAATAAATCATCAGGTATAACTTCCAAGAATCTTGAAGCCATCAGCCTAAAGCTCAGCTTAAGAATGCCGCTGTCATCAAACTCATCCGGAATGACAGCGACTGTTTTATGAGAAAAACGGTCTATGTTCATTTTGTATAAAGTCATAAGCAGCATAACTCTTTTTTGATAGACAGTATAATCCACGTCTGTTTCCGGTTTATATTGGTCTGTTGCATCATCTCTATAAACAGAAAGGTTTGGGTGGAAAAAGGGCGAAACGAAAACAATACGGTCGGCGATTTTCTTATTTTTGTTCAATAGGCGAAGAATATTAGCGCACCCCATAGAATGACCGATCAATATTACCTTCTCATAACCTTTCTTTTTTACAAAATGAACAAAATCAAATAAATCATCGTCGTAATGCCCCATATAACCCAGATCTCCACGTTTACTCATCTGATCGTATCCTCTCAGGATAGGTATAAAAACGTCGCCCTCAATATTTAAGGATTCTGCAAATTTTTCCTGATGTGAAAGCTCAGCTGTGATTCCGTGGATGAGAATCACAGCAGCTTTGGCCTGTTTGTCTATAGGTTCGTGACACACATACTGCAACCTTGTAAAATCCCTTGCTATATAAGTTTTCCATGTCGTTTGGACCATATTAAGTTGCTCCTTTACTTCATCTCAGATAAATATTTTTCAAAACCTTTAACAGGTAAGTCCTCCATAAACCTTTTCTCAAGACTATTTATATAATCTGCCGATAAATAGGAAGAGCCTCCCCGATGAATTTCCCTCGCATAGTGAAGAGGCGGGATCAAGTCTGTTTTCTTTTCAACTACGGTAAACGAAAGAGCCGAAACGATTTGGTCATTTAATTCAACCTCTACAATAACTGGGCGGTACCCATTGCTGTAAACCCCTTCGCGTTTATACAAGTAATGAAGTGCCTCATGGGAAATTTCATAGACAATACCTTCTACTCTTTTTCCCTGTTTTTCTATGATGTCCGCTCTTCCTCCATCGTGTTTATGATGAGAGAAAATGAGATCATATCCATCGAGTTTCCCGCACCCTAGCGCATTTGTAAACAAATGGTCGACTTTTCCGTCCCTGAATCTCTCCTGGTCCATGCACGATCCAAATGCAAAATACTTCAATTTTTCCTGTTTCAGCATACGAGCAACTTTCCAGTTACCATGTGGGACGGGCGCCCCGTTTTTTTTATGGGGGTAAAAATAGGTGTAGGATTCAAATGATTGATCCTCAACGAAGACGGTTGCTTTCTCCCTCAGAAATAATGAGTCTGGAGCTGATTTTTTGTATCCCTCCAGTCTATCAAGTTTATTTAATGTATTTTCATCAACTTCATACAGCTCACCGAAGGTTTTTGCATGAGGGTTCTTTACTAGTAGAGGGTAATAAGAAGAACCTGAGAAGAGTTCACCATACAGCCACGCTTGTTCGGATAATAATTTGGCATCTTTTAAATAATGATGATTTTCCAAACCTTTACACAAAGATCCATAAACAAATACTTTCATATCCATCCCTTCCTTTTATAGCAAATCTTGATAAGAAACTAATCCATAAGCCGTTTCTGCAGATTTTACAGCATTGACCACCGCTTTTTCCACCACTTGAACACTTAAAGAGGCAAGGCTATTTAAATCGACTTCTATATCATTAGTAGACATCGTAAATAACGTATCCCCATCTACAAATGTATGGGAAGGCCGAATTGTTCTCGCCAGACCATCATGGGAAATTGAAGCCAACTTGTTTGCTGTGGCTTTGTCTAATGCGGCATTGGTTAGAATCGCTCCAATAGTCGTGTTACCGCTGAATCGGTTAGTTTCGTTATCGTGTAATTGATTTATAAGCACTTTTTCTGTATTTAGAAGTGTTTTCTTCTCATGTACACCCGCTATGAGCTTACCAACGGCTGGGTCAAAAACATCCCCAAAGCTATTCACGGCAATCACGGCGCCTATTTTTAACGAACCAATTTGGACCGCATAACTTCCTACCCCTCCTTTCATAGAATGTCGGGGACCAAGCGCTTTTCCGACCGAAGCTCCTGTACCCGCTCCATAATTTCCATCCTTAAAAGTTTGATTGAGAAGAGCATCTTTACATGCCCTATAACCCATTTCTTTGTCTGGTCTTCTACCAGATTCCCCTACCAACATGTCAAAAAGGATCGCGCCTGGAACGATAGGTACTCTTGCTACAGACACATCAAAGCCTATATCTCGCTCTTCAAGAAATTTCATCACTCCCGAACCTACATCCAAACCATAGGCACTTCCACCAGCTAAAAAACAGCCATGGATCCGCGGAACGAGGTTCTCCGATTGTAAGAGATCTGTTTCCCTGGTTCCAGGTGATCCTCCTCTAACATCTACTCCTGCTACAGCACCTTCTTCACAAAGGACTACTGTGCAGCCAGTTCCTGCTGACTCATCAGACGCTTGGCCAATGCGGAAGCCTTCCATTTCCTCTATCGTAAGTTTTTTCATTTGGTTTCGATCCTTTCATGTTTTTAATAAAAGCCCTTGAGGGTAACCTGTCTATATACGTATGTAGGAGGTGTTTCAATGGCTAGAAGTCATATCGTCGTGCACGGACGCGTCCAAGGTGTCGGTTTCCGAGCAACGACAAAACAAATCGCGGAACAGTTAGAGCTCAAAGGATGGGTGAAAAACAAAAGTGATGGTAGCGTCGAAATTGAAGCAGAAGGAGATGCAGCCAACTTAAAAGAGTTTGTCGATCAACTGAATGAAGGTCCCACTCCTTTCGCAAAGGTCCAAGCGATCGATATTGAGGACTTTGACTCTGAAGAAGGCTACAAAAAATTCAAAGTGAAAGAGTGAAGGTAACCGCAGGGAATCAACTCCCTGCGGTTTGTTTTTATCGAACTGTTATTTCTTGTGCATGGGTCTTACAATCACTTCATTGACATTCACATAATCAGGTTGTGTAACGGCATAAGCCACTGCTCTTGCGATATCATCTGCCTCCAACGGATCCATTTTCCGGTCCTTGAACATTTCGATGACATCTCCATCCGTAATGTGATCAGTCAATTCTGTATCGACCGCTCCTGGCGAGATGTTCGTTACGCGTACACCGGAGCGAGACAATTCCTTCTCCATCCCCATAGAAAGAGCTCGAACAGCATATTTTGTGGCACTGTAAACAGTACTTGATGGAAATACTTCGTGTCCTGCTACAGAGGATACGTTAATAATGTGACCGGACTCCTGCTCGATCATGCTTGGAAGAGAGGCATGGATTCCGTACAAGACTCCTTTAATGTTTACATCAACCATTTGTTCCCATTCATCAACATGGTCGTTTTTTAAGAAGGACAGAAGCATAACTCCAGCATTATTAACAAAGATGTCTACCGTCCCGAATTCTTCTTTCGTTCCATTCACTAACTCTTCTACATCTTCTTTTTTCGTCACATCTGTTTCAATAATTTTTACATTAACATCATATTTTTCGGTAATTTCATCAGATAATTCTTTTAACTTTTCAGATCGACGGGCAGCAAGCACTACATTTGCTCCTTCTTCGGCTAAGTGATGAGCGATGGCCCTTCCAATTCCACTGCTGGCACCTGTGATGATGGCGGATTGATTTTTCAATTGTGTCATGATAAATTCCTCCTATTCTAGCAGTTTCACATATGTATCTACCCATTTTTATAAAGCTGTATGCATTTAAATGGGCTTTGGTCTTTAATGACAAATAAAAAACCGCCTCTTTCAAATAAGAGACGGTTTCGTTATGTGTGTTATTGTTCTTCAAAAAACTTACGGTTAATTTCGATGTATTCTGTTTCCTCTTCAGGGACTTCGTCCTCTATATAAATAGCTTCAACCGGACACACAGCTTCGCATGCGCCGCAATCGATACAAATCGCAGGATCGATGTAGAACATATCTTTGCCTTCTTCAATACAATCTACAGGGCACACATCTACACATTCACCCGCTTTTTCATCTTTACAAGGGGATGTTATTACAAATGCCATCGATATCTCCTCCTTCTAATTGATTTAAATGTGCTTATAATACTCTATAAACGAATATCGGTTCCAATAAACACAACTTCTATAATAACGATTATACATAAAAATCGCAATTCTTCATTAAAATTCGACAATTCTTTCAAAAATTGGGCAGATCAATCTTCCCAAATACGCTCAACTGTGTACTCTCCACCCTGCTTTTGAACGAGAAATACATCCGGTCTAGTTAGCCGTTTCCAGTCATAAAAACCGATCTCCCGGTTGTATTTCTGGAGTAGTAAGGCTAATAAGTTTCCATGCGTAACGAGTACAACGTTTCCGCAATCGTCATTTTCCAGCTCATCAATTAAAGAAATCACTCGTTCCTTTGCTTCATCAGAAGATTCTCCTCCATTGAGTTTTAAGCTGGGATCTTGAAATGTATCGTGAAGGACTTCTTCCCAATCATCGAGAGGGTCATGGCTTAAGATACGCTCTTCCAAACGTTCATCTGCTTCGATGGACATCCCTTTTTTCATTGCATAAGGTTTGATTGTCTCAATCGCCCTTAAAAAAGGACTGGAAATGATGCGATCGACCTCAAGACCAGAACGATTCAGAAAAGAAGCTAACGATTGAGCCTGGCGTACTCCCAGCTTTGTCAGCGGTGAATCCTCATGCTGTCCCTCCGTCTCACTGTGCCGCACTAAAATTAGTTTGTCCATACACAACCATCCTCCCTTTCCTTCACCTTATCCTTATTATCGCTGATGGACCGAGTGTTGACAAGGAAAGCAAGGGAAAATTGTCACTTTTTATACACTTGTTTCCCTCTATGCCAGGTTTCCAGAACTTTAATATTGTGGATCTCTTCATCAGCAACATCTAAAGGATTACGGTCAAGCAGTACGAAATCCGCTTGATAACCAGCTTCTATTCTGCCCTTTTCTTCATCTTTGTATTCCAGTTCCGCTGGTGTTTTTGTAAAACCTTGATAGGCTTCAGCTAAGGAGATCTTTTCTTGAGGCATCCATCCTCCTTCAGGATTCCCTTCCAGATCCATCCGGGTGACGGCCGTGTACATACTTACGAAAGGATCGAGAGCCCCAATTGGGAGATCTGAGCTTAGCGTAATCGGAATATGTTCTTTAACGAGGCTGTTGAAAGCATCGCAATACGGCACGAGTTCTTTAGGTGACCATTGATCTTTTTTATCCCACTCGCCTAACAAAAAGGATGGTTGTGTTTCTATATATGGTTTCAGTTCTCTAAGTCGTTCGATAAGATCAGGGCCAAGCGTCTGGGCATGGATAATTCTATGCCTCAATTGCTTCGTGTTCGCTGCCTCTTGTTCAAGTGCCGTAATGGCTTGTTCTATAGCTCTATCTCCTATGGCATGCATGGCTACTTGCATGCCATTTTCGGAGGATACTCTTATCATCTCATTTAACTGCTCTTGACTATAAATCAGCGTTCCATTTGTTGAAGGAGCTACAGGATAAGGATTTCTCATAGCTGCCGTATAAAGCCGCTGAGTGCCATCTAAAAATATCTTAACTGAGCCTACTTTAACTTGATCGGTCCCATCACCGGTACGCATCCTACTTCTTTCTAAATAATTATTCAAATCGTTAATATTAAAGATGTAGTGATGCAAATGCGCGTCAATAGGAAGCAGTCCTTCGCTCTCTAATTCTGTGTAAGCCTGCCAGAGTTGTTCATAAGACCCAATAAAGTTAATGTCATCACTGTGAACAGAGGTAATACCATATTCACTGAGATAAGGAATAGCTTTCTTCAGTGCTTCTTTAGCATCTTCTACAGAACGGCCCCAAAAATGGTGCTTAATGTAGTGAACGGCGGTATCCTTAAAGCGCCCATTCCAATTTCCGTTTTCATCTGTTTCTTTAAATTCGTCCGGTTCATCTTCAAATGCTTCCTCTTTTTCTAGCAGCTCAAGGGCCTTTTCACTGACAACACATTCGTGTCCATCTTCGTGCATGAAGTAGATATAGGCATTGACTTGAATTTCACTTAGGTCCTTGGCTGTGAGAAGATGGTCGATATCATCAAATTTGGAGTCATCAAAACCTTTACCAAAAATCCAGTCGTACTCTTCCATTTCATCGTAGTGGTTTTCCACAAGCTCTTTCATCTCTTTCCAGCTTGTTACTTCGGTAAGGTCAAGCTCCTTTTTTAATAACCCGAATCTCAATAGATGCATGTGACTATCATTAAAGGAAGGTGTCAGTACTTTCTCCCCTCCATCAATAACCTCTTTGCTGCCTGTATAAGGGGTAGGGAGGATGGCTATAATTTTTCCTTCTTCGATTTCAACTGCATGAAGCCCTTCTCTTTGATAAGGCCTGGACGGATCATAGATGTATACATTGTCAATAATCATTTTCTGTGACTCCCTTCTACACTTTTCTCCTATATCAAAACTACCCTATAAAAGTTATCCCTTAAACATGCAAACAAGTACTGGAAAACCATCCCATTATTTTTTTTGAAACTTATTCATATTTAGTATTTTTATTTTGTATCATCCTTCGTCGAGCATACTATAAGCTGACTTATAGTTTTTCGGATGATCTATACTGTATTGACCCGGATTGAGTTCTCGTGGTAAATAAAAAGAACCGTAAGTGAGTCTCACTTACGGTTCTTTTTACACTTCTTTAAAATAGTCTTTGTAAAATCCACCCATTCGCCCTGAGTTGTCAATGACGAAATAAAATTCTTCACTTTCGTTTTTAACGTCATACACTTTTCCTGGAGTCAGGACATTTTCAACTACAAACTTTTCTGCATTATTATGAACACATTCGACTTTTTTAAGTGTTGGGTTGTTTTCCCATGTTTTATGAATCATCGATACATCCTCCTTGTTCCTTCGTGCTCCTATCATACAATGAACGTGTCAATGACTCAATAACCATCTGGTTACAATTGTTCTTTATACCAATTGGCAGCTTCTCGAACTTCTGCTTCCGTCAGCCTATGACCCATTTTCTCCCAGTAATTCGTCACTATGGCTCCTGCCCCCTCAAGTAGTTCTGTTAAGTCATCCGTTTCTTGAGCAGGGCATATCGGATCGTTTTCACCTGCACCGATAAATACAGGAAGTCCGTGAAGATCAGGAAGTTTAATCCCTCGCCGCGGAACCATCGGATGGAACAAAATAGCGCCGTCAAGGCTTTTTTCAAAATGGAATAAAAGACTTCCTGCAATATTTGCACCATTAGAATATCCAACAGCTACGACTTTATCTCTATCAAATCCGTATTCTTCAGCCGCTTCACTTAAAAACGTGTTCAATTCATTGGTCCGTTCAACTAAATCTTCTTCATCGAACACGCCTTCTCTTAGCCGCTTGAAAAACCGTGACATGCCATTTTCAGAAACATTTCCTCTTACAGATAGTACAGAGGCTTCTTTATCAATTAGGCCTGAAAGCGGCAGCAAGTCCTCTTCAGTACCGCCAGTGCCATGCAAAAGCAGCAACACACGATCGGAAGTTCCTTGTTTGAAAATATGCTTCATATTCATGTCTTTTTGCCTCCTTAAAATCGTGAAGTAGATTAGTAAGATGATAACTAATGAAATTTTATCTTTAATTCGAGATAATGTCAAAGTTCATGTACCCTAGGCAGGATTTTTTGAAATAAAAGGGGCAGCACCATGACTATGAATAATAGACGAATCATCTGTAAAGAACTGACAAGCGCCGGTTGTGCTCCCGCTTCAGTTGCAGTGATAGACATCTCTACTAACCCTCCTGGAGCCAAACTCAAAACAGCCGTTGCAAAATCCATCCCTGTCCACGACGTTAGCAGCCAGCCTAAGAAGATCCCTAAAGTGATGATAATAATGGATAAACCGAAATATAAGCTGCAATACTTTCCAGCAATAACCAAGTCACGGATACGAATGGAATTACCTAAATGTACCCCAATAATCACCTGCGCACCAATATAGAATACTTGTGGCAATTGGTATAATGGAAAGCCGAATGCCTGCAAGAGACCTATGAGAAGCATCGGCAAAATTACACAGGAGGCAGGTATACGGTCTTTGAAACGGTACCCTAATCCAAATGCGGCCAAATAAATAAGTGTCGTCCAAAGAGGACCTTGACTGCTTTCACTACTGATAACAGCCTTCTGAGCCTCAGAGCCACTCAAAAAATGAGTAGCGATAAACGGGATTATAAACAGAACGGATAGAAGACGAATCGTATGGAATATGGTCACTAGTACTGTATTCCCTTTCAGTGATTCACTTACTGCCAACATAGCAGAGAGCCCTCCAGGTGCACTGCCAATCATACTTGTCTTCATATCTATTGCGGTTTTCTTAGCAATAAGATAGGCTAAGAACAAACTTGTCGAAATTAATAGTAGGGACAGGACCGTATAAGGCAGCAAATAAGGAAACACGAGTGTGAACGTCTGTGCAGTGAAGGTAAGACCAATTTGGACTCCTAAAATGGTAAATCCAATGTCCCTTGCCGACCTGACCGTGGAAGTCTCATAACTCAATAGTAGTTTTAGCAGCAACAACCCCGTAACTGGACCTAAAATCCAGGGAAGAGGCAAATGTAAGCTTTTAAATCCGATGCCTGAACAGAGAGCAATACCATAAGTAACAAACGTTTCTTTTCTTACCATACGATTTTGGACCTCCTCCCTCAAACGGCTGAACCTTTATTATTTTGAAAGGGGAACTATTACGATGGATAAATGGATATATGGATATGACAAACAAAGATCTGTTTTTAACCACTTACATATTAGAAATTACGAATCAAAGGATTTTAATAAGTTAATCGAGATCCAAAAGAAGGCTTTTCCTCCGCCTTTTCCTTCCGATTTATGGTGGACAGAAGATCAGCTGGAGAATCAAATCCAAACCTTTCAGGACGGGTGTATCTGTATAGAAGTTGATGGCGAAGTAGCTGGATCAATGACCACAATGATCACTACACTTCAGGACGAAAATCTTGATCATCGATGGGATGAGATCACGGCAAACGGCACAATGAAAACTCACGAATCTAACGGCAACACTTTGTATGTAGTAGACTTATGTGTAAACCCCGAATACAGGTCCATTGGATTAGGTAAGCAACTCACGCAAGCCATGTATGAAACGGTTGTCCACCTGAAACTTGAAAGGCTGGTAGGCGGAGCCCGGATGCCAAATTATTATTTGTATGAGAATGAGCTCACTCCTGAAGAATATGTGAACCAAGTGATAAAAGCTGAAATAAAAGACCCTGTCGTCTCTTTTCTGCTCAAAGCAGGCAGATCACCAATCAAGCCTGTTAAAGATTATCTCGAAGATGCAGAGTCTTGCAACTATGGATTGTTGACAGAATGGCGTAATCCGTTTTATAAAATGGTTGAGCCAGAGTAAAATGAAAGCCGCTCCTATGTAGGGTGCGGCTTTTTTGGATTACTTCTTCTTTAGAGAAACGCCGTTCTCGATCATACTGAACAACTGAGAAGCGAGCTCTTCCACTCCAATTTTGTTTCGGCTTGGCAGTAAAATGGAATGAAATAATAGATCACCGATTAAATTCGAATCCATTTCCCTGCTCCAGAGCTCAAGATCCATAGCCTCCTCTATCCATTGAATCATTAGATCATAAGTCTGCATCAAATCAATATGCAGTTCGTCTCTAAAAAATGATGCCATTTGCTTGTTGCTCGATTGCAGCTCACGAATCATTTGATCAATCTGATGAATTTGAGCATGAGTTAGGATGACCTTTAAAAGCTCATAGAGTTTTTGATTGGGGGGATTTTCACTCGGTATCTTCTCAACTTTTTCATTCATTTCGTCCATTAAGGTTTTCATATAGGCAAGAAGGAGATCATCTTTGTTCTCAAAATATTCATATAAGGTACTGCGCCCGACGTCGAGTTTTGAGGCAAGCTTTTTAAAGTGAACTCCGTGGAGCCCTTCTTTCATGAGGATTTCCCGTGTTGCCTTAAATACATCTTCTTTTGTTAGTGCTTTCTTTCTTCCCATTTGGAAACCCTCCTCATCCACTCCTATTATATCATGAGGGTAGTAAAAAGCCTCCTCATGCGTTCTCTTACATAACGTTCCCTTTTGAGTACTGAACAAAAACACAAGCACCTCGGGATTGCCATGACCTCGAGGAGATCACAACGTAAAAAGTTATCTAAAGTCAATTAAGAATCATTTCCTGGACAACAAGAAAGACAGGCCTATGCAAGCCTGTCCCTCTGATCAATAAAACAAGTGGGTTAAATATCCATACCCTTTTTCTTCCATTTTATCCTTTGGAATAAACTCAAGGGCTGCTGAGTTAATGCAATACCTTAGTCCACCTTTATCTCTGGGTCCATCTTCAAAGACATGACCAAGATGGGAATCAGCTTGGTCACTTCTTACCTCAATTCTTCTCATTCCATGAGAAGTATCCATCGCTTCCGTGAGGTTCTGTCGCTCAATTGGCTTTGTAAAGCTTGGCCATCCACAACCGGCATCATATTTATCCTTTGAGCTAAACAATGGTTCTTTTGAGACGATATCTACATAAATACCTTCATCTTCGTGGTCGAAATATTCGTTTTGAAATGGACGCTCTGTTCCATTTTCCTGTGTCACTTTATATTGTATATCGGATAGACGCTGCTTTAATTCCTTCTTGTCTTTCTTAAAGCCCCAATGATCTTTAATAAATTTAGCTCGTCCAGACCCTTTTTTATAAAGCTTGTAGTGAAAGGAGTTCTTTTTGTAATAATCCTGATGTTTCTCTTCTGCAGGATAAAAAGTTTCTGCAGGAAGAATCGGTGTAACGATAGGTTCTTTAAAAACCCCTGAATTTTGAAGGCGCTTCTTACTTTCTTCAGCAATCTTTTTTTGTTCTTCATTATGGTAATAAATCGCGGTTTTATAGGACTCTCCTCGATCTGCAAACTGTCCACCTTCATCTGTTGGATCAATCTGCTGCCAGAATAGTTCCACGAGTCGCTCATAAGGGAATTTTTCTGGATCGAAGGTTATTTGTACAGCCTCACGATGTCCTGTGTCTTTAGTAATAATATCCATATAAGTCGGATCTACTGTATGCCCTCCAGTGTAACCAGAGACAATGGATTCTATGCCAGGGCGCTTATCAAAGGGTTCAACCATGCACCAGAAGCACCCACCTGCAAAAGTAGCTACTTGTAATTGTTTATTCATAATGAAGCCTCCTAACTTCTCGACTAAGCATTTCATTCAGCTTGACCTTATTCTTTCTAATTCACAAAAAAAAATCAAGCCACACGCACAGCCTAAATATATAATTTAGGCTGTGATGCACCTTGACGTCGTCTGCCCTTTGCCGAGGAAGACTTAGATTCGGATTCTTCAGCTGTAAAATCATTATAAGGAGACGGTGACTCTAATTCACTTTCAGTGTCTGCAACGTCATCGTCGTCCTCATCATCCGGCTCACTCATGATTTTCATCATATTAATCATCGCCGGGATATTTTTAACCATTGGGCCGTACTGCTGTACCATAGGAGCAGCACTTTGCATCGCCTTTAATGCTGTTTGGATATTAGAGAGCCATCCAGCCCCTCCTGACTTAGCAGCTGTACCAGCACCACCCAGCATTTTACTCACTAACCCTTGAGAACCTGCTCCTCCTGCACCTTGTGCTCCAAATCCGCCGAATCCGGGTACTCCCATACCTCGGGCCCCGAACCCGCCGTAACCTGCAGCACCGTTATTGAGAAAAGGTGTCACTGATCTCATCATTCCTTGCGGCGCAGCAGCTCTTTGGAAACCTTGCAGCCCTTGCATCATACCTGGTCCTTGAGGAGGGAAAGGAGGTTGACCTGTGGGAAACATAGAAACCCCTCCGAAACTTTAGAATACTGTAGCATATGCCTGGTTTTCTATTCGGATTGGGCTATTATCCCATCTGGGCTTTGTGGCAGAGACCAGTCGACAGGCTCCTGGCCTGTTGTTTTCAAAAACTCATTCGTTTTTGAAAAAGGACGGCTTCCGAAAAAGCCTCTGTGAGCTGAAAGTGGACTCGGGTGGGGAGAAGTAATGATTTTATGTCTCTTTCTGTTTATGGAAGCTCCTTTTTTCTGGGCATGTCTTCCCCACAAAATAAATACGATTGGTGTTTTTCTATCATTTAACCGTTCAATTACGTTATCTGTGAAATATTCCCAACCAAACCCTTGATGAGAATGAGCCTGATGTGCACGAACAGTTAAAACATTATTTAATAATAGGACACCTTCTTCTGCCCATGACTTCAAATATCCATGGGAAGGCGGAGTAACGCCGAGGTCGTTTTCCAGTTCTTTATAAATATTTCTAAGCGAGGGAGGCAGGGAGACCCCAGGCTTGACAGAAAAACTGAACCCATGAGCCTGATCCGGACCATGATAAGGGTCTTGTCCCAGGATAACGACCTTCGTTCCTTTATAAGAAGTGTGTTGTAAAGCAGCAAATATTTCATACATATCAGGATAAATGGTGTTTTCATTGTATTCTTGTTTCAATTTCTCTCTTAGATGAAGATAATATTCCTTTTTAAATTCTGGTTCTAAAATTTCTGCCCAGTCGTTTTTAAAAATCTTCAAAGTAAAACTCCTTTACTACCAGTAAATATACTAGAGAAATATTTGATCTATTTCCCGGGCAAGCGCATGAATTGACAGGAGTGCCGGTTTCCTAGTTCTTTAATTGACGGAATTTAAAGAAATCAATCGGTATTTACAATGTGTAGAGTGATCTTTTAAGATTAACTCTTCAATTACGCAGAAGCCTATACCATTTGAAGAAAGATATTTTCTAATTTCCAAAGGTTCATTGATAGGAAATAACTTATATCCCTCATAGGCAATCTCAAATAGGTTTTCCCCTTCATTCACCCTTTTCTCTCTTCCTTCTGTAATTATGAGCCATTCCATTGTAAAAGGTGTGGACATCCAGGCTCCTCCTCTTATTTATTGAAAAACAAACTTCACTTTAGACCCGTCAGGACCGGTGTCAATTTGCAGCTTTGCAGGGATTTCCTCTTTCAGCTGAGGCACATGAGATATGATGCCAAGCATACGGTTACCATCCTGAAGCCCTCGCAAGCATTCAATCGCCTGTTCGAGGGAAATTTCATCTAATGTTCCAAACCCTTCATCAATAAACAAAGTATCAAGTTGGACCCCTCCAGCGTGAGACTGTACGACGTCCGCCATACCAAGGGCAAGGCTTAAAGAAGCTTTAAAACCTTCACCACCTGATAGAGTTCTTACAGAACGCTGTTGTCCTGTATGATGATCGATAACTTCAAGGTCAAGCCCGCTCTGCGCCCCACGCTTAGCTACTTCATCACTTCGGATCAGCTGATATCGATGATCCGTCATTTGATCAAGCCTAATATTTGCTTGCACTAGTATCTCATCTAAAAAAGCTGCCAATACATAGCGTTCAAGCGACAAACGGAGGTGGTTATCTCCCTTAGCAAGCTGCGCCAATTCAGCAATGTCATAATACTGTTTTGCAAGCTCACCTTGGTCTTCCATGAGATTTCCAAGATTTTCGTGCACCTGTTCATTCTGCTTTATTGACATATGCATTTCATTGACCTTCTGCTGCTGTCGATTTAGCTCCTGCTTAATTTCTTCCCATTTGATTTTAAGATTTTCTAGGTTCGGTTTCTCTTTTCCTTTTAGTTTTTCATGTAGATCCGAAACCCGTTCGGTAAGGATCGCCCTTCTTTGTTTATAGTCATCGATTGTCCTTTGTTTGTTTCTCATATCTTTCTCTGATAAAAGGGATTTCTGATAATCTTCAATAGACATAAATTGGAATTGATCAAACGTTTGTTTAAATTCTTCATAATGCTGTTGTACCACTGTTTCTACTTGATTTTTATAAATTTCCGCTTCATTTTCTGATACTTTTGCACTATTAAATTCATCTCTTATTTTTGAATAACGTTGTTGAATTTGTTCCCAATCTTTCTCTTCTTTAACGTATTGATCTTCTGCTTTTTGGACGAGCTCCTTCAGTTCAAGTTCATCTTTAGTGCTGAACGTATAGTTTTCACGATAAGATTGTTCCTTTGTTTCTAGGCGGGTTAGTTCTTGCTGTTTTTCATAGAAACGCTGCTTTTCTTTCTCAAGGGTTTCTTCAAGCGAGGCAAGCTTTGTTTCTATATTTTCCATTTCCTTTAACGTGTTTTGAATTTTCTTTGATTCCACATCAAGTGTGGATATCCTTGTCTGAACAGATGAAATTTCATCACTCATTTGATTATATGCTTCTTTCACGGATGTTTCTTCCAAATTGGATGTGAGTTCACGTAAATCATGATAAAGCGCTTCTGTTAATTGACGCTGAGTCTCTCCCTCAGATTTCACTTGAACCGCTTTTTCCTGCGCTCTTCGGAAGGCTTCTTCTGCCTTTTCGTAAGCTTTTTTCAACTGATCTAATTCATTCTCTGCCATTATATGTTCTGGCTTTTGAGCGGGATTAGGATGACTGTGAGAGCCGCAAACAGGGCATTTATTTCCTTCATCTAATTCCAGAGATAATGTATAAGCATGATGTTTTCTTATCTCTTCTAAAGCACCTTCATAGGCTCGTTTTGTGCGTTCTTGTTGGGATTTAACCTCTCGATAATCTTTCATAAATGTTTGGTAATGACTTCTCATCCGGTTGAGCTTTTTCAATTCATTCCAAAGCCTTTCGAGTGAGTGAGACTGTTGCTTTAGCTTTTCAAGTAAATTTCTTTTCTCTAATCGTTCGTTCGTGATTTCTCTCTCACTAGTCGTTTTATTCTTCAACATTTGGTATTGCTGACGTAACTGTACTTGATCTTCCTCATATTTTTTTATTTGAAAACGAAATTGTTCGGTTTTGTTTCGAGTCTCTTGAAGTTGACGGTTGATCGATAAATAGTCGTTCAATCGTTTCTGTTCTTCCAGCTTACTTTTCCAATTTTCCTTTAAGGCTTGCCGCTCGTCTTCCTGAGCTTCTTTCTCCAAGTACATTTGTTTGATAGCTTCGTATTCTTTGCTTTTTTCTCCTAGCAACTCTTCTTTTTTGGATAATAATTCTTTTTGTTCTTTAAGTTCCTGCTCTCGCTCTTTCCACTGCTTCTCATATGGAAGCACTTGAGCCGCCTGTTTTCCTTTTGTTAACTCGTCTTCGATCTCACGAATCACGCCTTCACGCTTTTTAAGCTGCTGATGTTCCTCTTGAGTTTTCTCAAGCTCATCAAAGTTTTCTTGAAGTTGTTTTGCTTTATGAAAATCGTTCTGATACTGCTCGGACTGGTTAGTTAAGTCCTCAAGATGAGATCTTTCTTCATTGATCCATTTTGTTTGTTCATCCAATCTCTTTGCTAATAACCCGATAATTTTTTCAGGATCTTCATCCTCTATGGAAATATCACTGTCTAGACCCCAATTGACTTTATGAATCTCTTGATTGATTTTCCATTGAAATTGTTCGATCTCTTTTTCAAGAGATTTAGAACGGATTTTGAAGTATTCAGTCAGCTCCGAATAAAATTGGGTTTTAAAAATACGTTGGAGAATCTCTTCTCGCTCTTTACTATTCTCTGAAATTAGTTTTCGGAACTCCCCTTGAGGTATCATAATCATTTTTCTGAACTGTTCGTAGTCCAGGCTTAAAACTTCTTCTATGTGCTCGTTTACTTCTTTAATCTTTGAAGCAATAAGCTTTTCTCCATCTTCTTGAACCATATATAACTCAGCGCGTGCAGGGTCCTCTTTCCAGCCTTCTCCGCGCTCTTTCTTTCTCATTTGTTTTGGCATGCGCAGAATGCGATAGGACTTCCCTCTAAGCTCAAATTGAAAATCCACATAAGTCGTTTCTTCTTGATCGGCGAAATGGCTTCTCATGCTATCCTGATCCCTGTCACTACCACTAGCTCTCCCATATAAGGCAAAACACATCGCGTCAAAAATCGTCGTTTTCCCCGCTCCAGTTGGTCCTGTAATTAGAAAAATCGACTCCTCCCCCAAGGTAGAAAAATCTATCGTCTGTTTAAGCCTATAAGGACCGAAAGCATTCATCGTTAAAGACAGTGCTTTCATATTACTCCCCCCTCTCCCTTTCTTTCAAAGATTCTATCGCCTGTAGGACTAGATCCTTCCGGTGTTCGGGTATTGAATCTCCTTTAATATCTTCATAGAAAGAGCGGAATAAATCTTGATGGGATAATTTTTGCCGCTCCTTGACTTTATGCAGCTCCTCGTAAGAATTGTTAGTCGCTGTCCTTCTTCGCTCAAGGTGAAGAATATTTGGATATACTTTTCGAAGTTTTCCCATCGGATCGATCAATTGACCATCATCTAATAAACGTATATGAAGGTAATTATGTGCATGCGCGGCTGCCTCTCCATTTAATAGTTCTTCGAAGTAACCTTCGATCATTTCAAAATCATGTTGTGGAATCAATGGAATTTTATTTATTCTAAATGATCCGTCAAACTCTAAATCAACCGAAGTGACAGATTTGTTATGGTTTGCTTCTGAGAAAGAATATTTTAATATCGACCCACTATAGCGAATGTGATCTGCGGTCACCCTTTGAGCCTGATGTAAATGGCCCAGTGCCACATATGAAAAGTCTTCAAATAAACGGGCATCAATATAAGGGCTTCCACCGATCATGGAAAGGCGCTCTTCAGATTCCGTTTCCATGCCCCCTGCCAGAAACGAATGTCCGATCCATACGTGACGCTCGTCCATGTCAAATTGTTCTTTAATGTCCTCGATCAATCTCTCTGCCGCTTGCTGATGAGAACGTATAGATGAATCATCAAATACATGAGCAACCTCTGCAGGTTCAACATATGGAATCAAGTGAAAATGAACAGGACCCTCTTCGTCGTAAAGAGTTACAGGTTTCCTATCCGGTTTAACTTTTGTATCCAGGAACAAACCTTGTCTACGGAACAGCTCAGTCCCAAACTGCAGCCGGTCGGGGCTGTCATGATTTCCTGATATAGCAAGGACTGGAATGTTAAAATCGTTAATCAATTTTGTCAAAGTCTTATTAAGAAGGTCAACCGCCTGTTTAGGAGGAATCGAACGGTCATAAAGGTCCCCCGCGATAATAATCACATCCGGTTCTTCTTTTTCTACAATTTGAATGAACTGATCTAAAATAAACTGCTGGTCTTCGGTCATGTGCACGTAATTGACGATTTTTCCTAAGTGCCAATCCGCTGTATGTAAAATTCGCATACAGGCTCTCTCCCCTTAACAATATAGTTATTCTTCATCCAGTTTGTAAGTTTCATATAGTCGGTCAAATACCGAAAGCGCGTTTGGGAACGGAATGTTCCACTCCAGATAGCGGCTGAGCTCATCATAGGATTTCGCTTGTTTAGGAAAGCTATGGTCTTCAAACATCCAATCGGCCAATCTTTTTTCATCATCATTTTTCCGATTTCCACGGTAACGCATCATATAATGGTAAAAGGATCTCATTGTTTTTCCTCCTGTGTTTATACTATTTCTGTTTTATCACGTATTCATAGTTTCGGCAAAGGAATTGATAAGGACGAACGCGGCTATCCCTCGCACATGGAGATATTAGCTGATATAAAAAAGAATCCCCTGTATGAGGATTCTTCTTGTTCCTAATCATTTTCCATGAATTCCTGATGGTTCTTCAATTTCTTTCTGAACACAATTCTAGATAAAACAATACTGATTTCATACAAGACGATAAGGGGGATGGCCACTACAATCTGAAGGATAAAATCGGGAGGAGAAATTATCGTCCCGATAATAATCAGAATAAAATAAGCATACTTCCGCACCTTTACTAGAAACATAGGATTCACGATCCCAAGGCTAGTTAAAAACATCGTCAGAATTGGAATTTCAAAAAGAACGGCAAATGGAATGGTGACTCTGAATAAAAACTTGAAGTACCTTTCCACCGTATAGATTTCATTGAACATACCATCATTCAATGAAAGCAAAAATGGGAGGATCATTTGAATAAAAACAACGTAGCCGAATGTCAGCCCTGCTAAAAATAATAGAAAGATGGCGGGAATATAGGCTAGGGATACCTTCCGTTCTTTGGGTGTCAGCGCAGGCTTTATAAACAGCCATACTTGCAGGCATAGAACCGGCAACGTACCGGCAATGGCTACAATACTCGCAATGGTAAAGAATATCCAAATAATCTCGCCTGGACTTGTCATATTCAATTCAAACGGCAGTTCTTCGACAAAGAAATTTTGAATGGTTCTTACATTCAAAAAACCAACAGCAAAAAACGCGACAAAGAATACGAGTGTCCATATGATCCTTTTTCTCAATTCACTTAAATGATCTGTAAAGTTCATTTCTATATCTTGGGTTACTTTTTCATCTGACAAATTGTTCCACCTCCAGGCTCCATACAGCCTGCAAAAAAGAAGATGTAAGAGGGAGCCCCCTTACACCTTTCTATATTATTCGTCGTTAGACTTCTTCTTCGTGTCATCGTCTGACATGATATCTCCAGTTGCTTTTTTGAACTCTTTTAAGGAGCTTCCAAAAGCTTTCCCGATTTCCGGCAATTTGGAAGGACCGAAAATCACTAAAGCGATAATCAAAATCAGGATGAGACCTGGTACACCAATGTTTGATAACATGGTTTATCACTCCATTATTTTTTCACTTCTGGCTTCTCTTCTTTAACATCATCAGTTAAATCGCGTGCTGAACTTTTGAATTCTTTCAAAGTCTGTCCAGCAGCTTTCCCTATTTCCGGAAGCTTCTTAGGCCCAAAGATGACGAGAGCAATCGTCAAAATTAAGATGAGGCCTGGAATTCCAATGCTTGACAGCATGTACTTCACCGCCTTCTGTCACTAGCTATTTAAGTTAAGGTTGAACATTTTTCTTACCTTCATAAACATGAAGTGGATTTGTTAAGTATTTTCAATTTCATGATATCATTTTCTAAACGAAATGTCTTGATTACGCTAGATTTTTTGCGATTTCCTTTGCCTTTTGATAATCATCAGGAGTGTTCATATTGAAAAAATGGAGATCTAGGTCTTTTGCTCGAAGCTCGCCAAAATCTTCAACATAGTATGTGTGGACCCTGTCTAATAATTTTCCTACTTGGCGATCGCCGTTTTCTAATAGAGACACAAGTTCAGGATAGATACTTTTATGATAGAGCCCTGATAAAGGCTGAAAACGTCCATTATAGATAGGGATAATGGTCTGTCTCTGATCATTGACAAAGTTTGTTAAATACTGATAGACATCTTTTTTTATAAAAGGAGTGTCGCAGGCAGATACGATGAACCATTCTTCTTTTCTCACTTCCATTACTGCCTGGAGGCCTCCGAGCGGACCCACATTTTCATACACATCAGAGATCGTCGGCAACGGTGTATTTATGGGTTCTTTTTTGTTTAATACCACAGTAGAAGTAAGATTGTGCAATTCTCTGATCACTCGTTCCTCTACGGTTGAATTCCCAAGAGGAAGCCTGGCCTTATCTGTACCCATTCGGGTCGAACCGCCCCCTGCAAGCACCGCTGCACAGTAATCACTTAAGAGTTTCATGTTTGAACGCGATCATACGTACGGAAGTAATAATCATAAGGGTTCTTATCATCCTTCTGCCCTTTCGTTTCAGAGATCAGCTTCCACTCGCTCTCATCATACTCTGGGAAATGGGTATCCCCTTCAAAAGCGTGATCAATGTAAGTCAAGTACATACGGTCTGCATAAGGGAGCATCTTTTCGAACAGAACACTGCCTCCAATAACGAACCATTCTTTATCTGGATGATTTTCTTCCAACTTGAGAATTTCATCGATGGAATGGATGACTTTGCAGCCTTCTTGGCTGTACTCACGATTGCTTGTAATGACAATGTGTTCCCTTTCAGGAAGCGGTTTTCCAAAAGATTCGAAGGTTTTTCGCCCCATAATAATTGTCTTACCCCAGGTCATATCTTTAAAAAATTTAAAATCATTGGGGATGTGCCAAGGAAGGTCGTTGTCTTTTCCTATCAAGCGATTTTTGTCCATAGCGAAAATAAATGAGATCATCGTTTATCACCTCGTGTATGTTATACGGCTACAGGTGCTTTGATTCCTGGATGCGGTTCATAGCCTTCTACCTTAATATCTTCTATTTCAAAATTAAATACACTCTCAATTTCCTTGTTTAGAAAAAGAGTTGGCAATCCTTTAGGCTGTCTGGATAACTGCTTTTTAATTTGTTCTATATGATTCGTATATATGTGTGCATCTCCAAGAGTATGGATGAATTCTCCAGGTTCCAGGCCACACTCGTGAGCAATCAGATGTGTTAACAATGCGTAACTGGCAATGTTGAATGGAACGCCAAGGAAGATATCTCCACTTCTCTGATAAAGTTGGCATGAAAGTTTCCCGTCTGCCACATAGAATTGAAACATCGTATGACACGGTGGTAAAGCCATATTAGAGGGCACGTCTTCAGGATTCCAGGCGGTAACAATATGTCTTCTAGAATCAGGATTGTTTTTGATACCCTCAATAACTTTTTTTAATTGATCAATGGTTTCTCCCTGAGATGTCTTCCAATCCCGCCATTGCTTCCCGTAAACAGCACCTAGATTGCCATATTTCTCGGCAAAATCGTCATCTGACAATATCCGTTCTTTAAAGTTAATCATTTGTTCATCATAGCGCTCTTTAAATGCTTCATCCGTTTGGCTTCTTCTTCCAAAATCAGTCATATCAGGACCGTCATATTCGTCGCTCTCTACCCAGCTCTGGAATGCCCATTCGTTCCAAATATTATTGTTATGTTTGAGCAAGTAGCGGATATTTGTATCCCCTTTGATAAACCAGAGCAGCTCACTAGCAATCAACCGAAAGGGAATTCGTTTTGTCGTTAACAGAGGAAAGCCTTCCTGCAAGTTAAACCTCATCTGATGTCCGAAAACGGATAACGTCCCCGTGCCTGTTCGATCACTTTTTTCTGTACCTTCCTTCATGACATGACGGCATAAATCCAAATAAGCTTGCTCATTCTTTAACATGATCTGCATCCCCCTGATATTCTTCATTGTTGTATGTTCGTTTCTTTATGAAATTGCTCTAAAAACTCCAGCATAAATTGATGTCTTCGTTCTGCTTCTTGCCTTCCAGCGGATGTGTTCATAAGCGTAGATAGCTTTAATAATTTATCATAAAAGTGTTGGATCGAGTTTGCTGTTTGTTGATTTTCACTGAAAATAACCTGGCCTCTTGACCCTCCATAGGCAAATGTCCGTGCTATGCCGATTGCTCCCATAGCGTCAAGACGATCAGCATCCTGGACTATCTTGCCTGGCAAAGAGCATGGAATTTGTCCTTTTCTAAAGGACACGCTATCCATGACCGACAGAATTTCGTCTATAGTTTCCTTGGTAAAACCAAGTTCTATTAATAAGCTGACCAACTGTTCTTTTGCATGTTCTGGATAGTCAAAAAGCTTCGAATCACCAATATCATGCAACCAGCCCATCACTTCGCAAAGAAAAGAATCCGCTCCTTCCTTTTGGGCCAGCTCTTTTGACCATTGTGCCACCCTTTTCATATGAGAATAATCATGCCCGCTGGGGTCTGTGCCAAAATATGAGTTAATGTATTCTTGTATCGTCAATAACGCTTTCTTTTGATCCATGAAACCTCCTAAAATTGAAACAAATCCATCTGCCTAGGATTCAGGTCGTCATATTGTAAATTAAGTATATTCATCATTTGTTTCGCGTTATCGGCGGCATCGCCACCAGAATTGTTGTTGAACAGCATTGTGATAGATGGTGTCTTTTCCTTCAGCTCTTTAATCCGGCCCGCCCATTCTAGGAGTTCTTCCTTGTTGTAGCGGTATAAAAAACGAACTTTCCGCCAATCTTTGCGTCCATTTTTATTCCAGCCATGTACATTTCTACCATGAAATCGAACCAGAGTCTTTTCAGAATGAGTCGGTTCTAATACACGGGGCACAGACCCTTCTCCTGCTTGTGGTTCATCACAGATAGCATGGATCCAATTTTGTTTTCTCATAAAGGCAATGGTCTGTTCATAATAAGAAGGCTGAAACCACGTTCGATTCCTAAACTCAAGCGCAAGAGGATAATCATCCATCCATTCACGGATCAATCGCAACTTCTGAATATGTTGTTTTCTTACATCAAACCAGGGAGGAAACTGAAACAAGAGAGCTTCGAGCTTTCCTGCTTCAACAACTGGCTGGATTGACTCTTCATAGCGCTTCATCAAATCCTTAGCTTCCTGAACTGTCCTTGACTCACGATCGTGTCCGGTCAGCTGACTGAAAGCTTTGACCACAAATTTAAAGGATTCCGGAGTCTGCTGCACCCATTTTTCATAGTGCGTTTGAGGCTGAATAGCATAAAAAGCTGTATCCACTTCGACAACAGGAAAGTGAGAAGCATACTCAGAAAGCTTGTTTGCAGGCTTTGTCTGATCTGTATATAACGAAGCGTGATCGCCCCATCCAGTCAATCCAATATTAATACCCAAGCAGCATCCTCCTTCCATCTATGTATTACTGCTATTTTAGCAAAAAAAAGACCCTCTGCACAGGATCATGCAAGAGGGTAGATCTATTAAAATAATCCTTTAATCACTCCGGACTCAGTAACGTCCATTTTTAGAGCTGCCGGTTTTTTTGGCAAACCAGGCATCGTCATAACATCCCCAGTAAGAGCGACGACGAATCCAGCCCCTGCAGAAACATGGAGCTCTTTGACAGAAATTTTAAAGCCACCTGGTCGTCCAAGTTTGGTGGGGTCGTCTGATAAAGAATACTGAGTTTTAGCCATACACACAGGTAAATCACTAAAACCAAGTTCATCCATTTGGATCAATTGTTTCTCTGCTTTAGAAGAGAATTCAACTCCGTCTGCTCCGTATACCTTTTGAGCAATTTTATTAATTTTTTCATCGAGAGAATCATTTAATTCATAAGTGTAACTTAAAGAACCTGATTTCTTTTCACACAGACGAATAACTTCTTCTGCCAATTCAAGACCACCACTGCCGCCTTTAGAAAACACGTCTGCAAGTGCAGCAGGGGCCCCTTGCTTCTCACACCAATTCATTAAAAATTCAACCTCAGCTTCCGTATCTGCTGGAAAGCGATTTACGGCAACGACAAATGGCAGATTAAATCCTTCGATTGTTTCCATATGTTTTTTAAGGTTTTCTACTCCTTTTTCCAAGGCTGTCACATTCTCAGTTTCAAGTTCCTTTTTATTTACTCCGCCGTGCATCTTAAGCGCTCGAATTGTAGCTACTATTACGACAGCGGCAGGTTCGAATTCCCCTGCGCGCGTCTTAATATCAAGGAATTTCTCAGCGCCAAGATCAGCACCAAAGCCAGATTCAGTAACAACATAATCTCCGAGCTTTGAAGCAATTTTCGTAGCAATCACACTATTGCATCCATGAGCGATATTTGCAAAAGGACCACCATGGATAATTGCCGGAGTATTTTCCAATGTTTGAACTAAATTTGGCTTGATGGCGTCTTTAAGTAAGAGTGTCAGAGCCCCTTCAACCTCCAGCTGTTTTACAGTGACCGGCTGTTTCTCATACGTGTAGCCGATGACGATCTTAGCAAGGCGTGACTTTAGGTCTTCTAGATCATTTGCTAAGCATAAAATAGCCATAATCTCTGAAGCAACCGAAATTTTAAAGCCGTCTTCACGTGGGACTCCCCTTGCCGGTCCACCCAGTCCTACGATAACTTGCCTTAACGCCCTGTCGTTTATGTCCAAAACTCGTTTCCATTCAACGCGGCGTGGATCTATATTCAGTGCATTGCCTTGATGGATGTGATTATCAATGAACGCCGATAATGCATTGTTAGCGGCAGTAATGGCGTGGATATCTCCAGTAAAATGCAAATTGATTTCATCCATAGGTACGACTTGGGAATAACCACCCCCAGCTGCTCCTCCTTTGATGCCCATAGTAGGTCCGAGAGAAGGTTCCCTAAGTGCAATAATCGCTTTTTTGTTCAATTGGTTCAGCGCTTGTCCTAAACCGACTGTAACCGTTGATTTTCCTTCACCAGCGGGAGTCGGATTAATAGAAGTTGTCAAAATGATTTTTCCGTTTGGACGCTCAGATAATTTTTTCAATAATTTGTCAGATAGTTTAGCTTTATAATGACCATAAGGCTCCCAATCGCTTTCAGTAAGCTCCAATTGGTCCGCAATTTCTCTAATAGGCTTCATGTCTGAAGCAAGAGCAATCTCGATATCAGATTTCATTCCATCATTCCTCCCTTTAAACGCTTTCTTTCCTTATTGTAACCTAGTCTTGATGACCTGAAGAGAAAAAAGAAAAAAATTCTCCAAACTAATTATTAAGAATATTATGATGATTTAGGAAACACATAAAAAATTCGGCCAATTTGTTGACGCTCTACTTTTGATACGATATATTATGAATAAGCAAATAAGTCGATCGGAATCATAAATGACAGGTAGTTCCCATAGAAGTGCTTTGGAATTTATATTCCGGCGTTTCTATGGGGTTTTTTTATGAGATAGATGGACTATTTGTAATTTTTTACGCACGATGTGCAAGTTTTTTAGGAGGAATCATAAAATGCAAAACGGTACAGTAAAATGGTTCAACGCAGAAAAAGGTTATGGCTTCATTCAAGTGGAAGGCGGAAATGACGTATTCGTTCACTTCTCTGCCATTCAAGAAGAAGGCTTCAAGTCTCTTGAAGAAGGACAAGAAGTATCTTTTGAAATCGTAGAAGGCGACCGTGGCCCTCAAGCGGCTAACGTTGTAAAACAATAAATTAAGGAAGCGGCAACCGTAAACGGTTGCCGCTTTTTTCATCTCTTCTGTATCTACAAACTCAGCCTTAATAGGCATAGATAAAATTTCAAGACCTTAATTAACTCTTACTTACTTCTCTTCCCTTGAAATTACTCCTTCATCCACGTATAATTTACGTTTGGTTCAAAGAGCCCGCGGTTCGTAAACTCCCGCGATACCAAAACTAAGGAGGAAGGAACAATGAGCAATGAATGGTTATGGATTTTATTCGCCATTATTAATTTTACTTTATTACTGAGTGTGTATAGAATTTTCGGTAAACCTGGACTGTTCGTATGGATTGGGATGTCAACGGTTATAGCAAACTTTCAAGTCGTTAAAACGGTTGAACTATTCGGACTGAATGCAACATTAGGAAATATTCTTTACGGAACAGCTTTTTTAGCTACAGATATACTCAATGAAAAATATGGCAAGAAAGATGCCCAGAAAGCAGTTTGGATGGGTTTTACCACTCTCATTGTGTTAACTATTCTTATGCAGATGGCTATTTTATTTACCCCAGGTGAAAATGATATCGCCCAGTCTGCTTTCACAACAATTTTTGGAGTCGGTGCCCGCATTGCTATCGGGAGCTTAGTTGCCTACATTATCAGTCAATACTTCGACGTATGGCTTTACACAAGATTAAAGCGTATGTTCTCAGGTTCCCGTACACTTTGGATTAGAAACAACGGAAGTACGATGGTCAGTCAATTAATGGACAGTGCGATATTCTGCGCAATTGCATTTTACGGACTTTATCCTATAGAAGTTTGGCTGGAGATATTCCTGACAACTTATATTATCAAGTTTATTGTGGCAGCACTAGACACGCCGTTCCTTTATATAGCAAGACGATTCAAAACCGAGGAATGAAAGGAGATGACTTAACGTGATTGAAGTTTATACAGATGCGGCAGCAAGTGGAGATCCAGGTCCAAGTGCAGCAGGTATAATTATTAAAAAAGGCCAATCGTTAAGTGAATATACCTTTTACCTTGGTGCAAAAACCAATCATGAAGCTGAGTTTTTAGCTGTCATTAAGGCCCTTGAGATTTGTGTGGATTTGTTTCCTGGTGAGATCATATCTGTTCGTTCCGATGCTAAAATTGTCGTAGATACGATGGAAAAGAACTTCACAAAAAACGAACAATTCCGACCCATGTTTGAGAAAATTTTAATATTGCAGGAGCGCTTCCCATACGTTTTTTATAAATGGATCCCCGAAAAACATAACAAGAATGCAGATCGTCTTGCCCGGGAAGCTTTGCAAAATTATACCAAACCCAGATGATGGGTCATCTGGGTTATTTATGTAATGGCATTTTGGAGTAAAACCCTCGTTTTTCCAGTGAACGATAAGCTTCTCGCTTCGTCTTCACTTCAGGTTTAGCTATATGTTCCAACACGCTGATAAAGAAGCTTGGATCAAATTTATGCTGAAACTTCAATGTTACTTTAACTGCAATAATGGCTTTCCACTGGGCTGCATTTGTAGAATTCTTTCCAAAGTATATAAACCGTACATCTTCGTCACTTAGTTTGAAACCTTTCGACCATAAATCTTCTAAAAAATAAGCCAACGCATGATTATTTTTCATAGTCCGCTCCTTACCTATCATCTTCAAAACACTTCTTTAAGCTTATCATGAATATTTTTTGTATCCCAAAGCGTAAATTGCCCACTCTTTAAGGTTAAATCGCCACTATTCGACGGATATCGCCAATTTTCATCATTATAACAAAAATAAAATCAGGTGAGATTCACCTGACGGAAATTGTTTGCTCATAGGTTTTTCGTTTTTGAGGAAGTGAACGCTTTGTATTCCCTTTTACTAAATTCAGTACCGATTGTGCAGGAACCGAGCCTACCTTTGCGAGAATCCAAACCATTAAACTGCTGTATACAGCCACAACAAGTAATATGAAAAGGATCATCTTGCCCTCACCCTTCTAACTGATAATGATTTTCATTTCTATTTAGAAGTATAGCAGACTCTTTTTATGGAAGCAATAGAGATTCAGAAAATTTAAACCCTCTCCTGCAAAGCCTTCTCTTCCGCAGGGATCCTAACCGTTAACACCATTAAATGAAGGAACGGAAATATTAACGCGGTATAGTAGGCGTGGAACAGGACAGGAATGACGAGCAGCTCAAAAAATACAATGACATAATTAGGATGTTTAATAATACGGTATAGTCCTTTACTAATTGGCTCTTCATCGGGCAATACCAAAATTCTCGTATTCCACCTTCTTCCGAGTGTCGCAATACACCAAATACGCAATACCTGCAATATAAAAAAAGCCGTTAGTGCTGGGTAGAATAATGGATTCCATTGAAATGAAGTGAAGTAAAATTCCATCCCTATCGAAACGAAAAATAAGCTGTGAAGCACAATAAACAGGAAGTAATGATTCTCTCCTACTTCTCGTGCTCCTCGTTCAAGCATCCAACGTCGATTTGATCTAGCTATAACGAGTTCCCCAAGCCTTTGGAATACAAGGAATAAGTATAAAACAATAAGCAGTATTTTCATCTATACCCACTCCAAAGAAACAATTTCAGAACTGAAGCCAGGGCCTAATGATGTCATCACTGATTTCGTTCCCTTTTCCGGTACTGTCAACATCGCTTCATACAAAACAAAATGAACGGTTGGTGAGGACATGTTTCCGTGGTTACGTAAAACGTTTTTTGAGATTTCCAACGTTCTTTTTGGTAAGTCAAAGATTTCCTGATACCCTTCCAACACTTTTCTTCCACCCGGATGAGCTATGATGAACGGCAGCTCTTTTGCTTCCATTCTGTTTTCTTTCAACACGTCTGCCATATGGACACTCCAAAAATCTTTAACCAGCCTTGGAATACTCTTATTAAAAATGACTTCAAAACCATTATCAACGACTTTCCACCCCATAACATCCGTACTGTTTGGTTTAATCCTGGAACTAGAGGAATAGACATTCAAAAGAGAGGACTCACTCATGCCTTTTATTAAAGAGTGATCTCCTGCCATCAATACAGCTGAAGCTCCATCGCCGAATAGTGCAGTCCCAACAAAATTGCTTACTCTCGAATCATCGTGTTGAAACGTCAAGCTGCATAACTCCACACAAATGATCAATACATTCTCTTCGGGATGACCAAGTAAATACTCATAAGCTTTAGCAACGCCGCTTGTCCCGCCAGCACATCCAAGCCCGAAGATCGGTGTTCTTTTGACGGAATCTTTAAGCTTCAATTCATTAATGAGATAAGCATCAATAGTAGGTGTTGAGATTCCAGTAGAAGAAATAAAAATAACGTGATCGATCATGGATGGCTCAACTTCCCCACTTAAAAACCTTTCATCTGAAAGGCAGTTTTCTACTGCAGATTTTGCATACTGAATCGCTTTCTCATGATAAACCTTGTTTCGTTCAGCTAACCCATGCTCCTCCTTAAACCAATCTAGTTCCATTGCAAATTGGCGTTCATTGATATCTGCATTTTCAAAGATAGGAAGCAATCGGTTTATTTCATGAGGTTTAAGAGGAAAAAGTTCTTTGACTATATTCTGGATGTCCGTTTGAGCGTAAGTATGGTCGGCTTGCTGTATGCCTGTTGAGAGAATGTATGGCATGAGTCTCCCTCCTTTTCTTCTATTGTTGGCAAATATAGTGGAATTATGAGTTGTATGCGCCATATTAATTCACAAAAAAAGCAGACGTTTGTCAAACGTCCGCTGCTTAATTATTCAAAATCCATAAATCGTCATGCCTCCATCTACGAACAGCGTCTGTCCGGTCATATAGTTTCCGGCCTCAGAAGCTAAAAAGACAGCAGCTCCTGATAATTCCTCTAATTTACCAATTCGGTTCAGAGGAGTGCGCTCCAAGATTGATTGAACATAATCTTCATTTTGAAGGAGTTCTTCTGTAAGCGCCGTTGGAAAGTACCAGGGCCCAATCGCATTAACATTGATCTGGTGTTTTCCCCATTCAAGGGCAAGGTTTTTGGTCATTTGGATAAGAGCACTTTTAGTCATCGCATAAACTACTCCAGTTCGCAAAGCTGTATGACCACCGACAGAAGAGATATTTATGATTTTTCCTTCTTTTTTCTCTTTCATTACTCTTCCTGCATACTGAGATAGAAAGAAGGCGCTTTTCATATTTGTAGAAACAATTTGATCCCATTCTTCCTCACTTACTTTTTCTGCTTCACTCCTTATGTTCATTCCAGCGTTATTTACCCAAACATCTATATGTCTGTTCCCTCTTAGTTCTTCCACTTCTTTTATGATATTCTCGTATTCATTGATGTCCAGACAGATGGTATTCGCCTGTCGGCCAAGTTCCTCTACTTCCTGCTTTGTCTTCTCTAAATCTTTTTCGTTTCTAGCGATGATAATGACATCTGCCCCTGATTCGGCAAATGCTAATGTGATCGCCTTTCCTATCCCTTTTGTTCCTCCGGTAATAACGGCTAATTTGTTATCTAGTCTAAAACTTGGTAAAAACATAGGATTCCTCCTGTTGATTTTGATGGATTGAATTTTCAGTATAGTATAACATTTTTGCAAATTCTTTACATATGTAACCGGCTCCATTAAACTATAGTTTGTCATACAAAAAGGGGGTCTTTTTACATGAAAAGATGGTTATTGGCTTTAGGTCTTACAAGTGCACTAGTTGTAGCTGGATGCAGCGGTGATTCTGGAGAAGAAGACAGCAGTGCCGAATCCGACAGCCAGACTGAAGAGAAGGATCAAGGCAATGATGAGCAAGCAACAAAGAAAGAATTGCTAAATGCTCAGATGAATTTAAAAGATACGTTTAAAGAATATCAAGCTAAAATTGCAGCTTATGAAGGAGCGGTTTCTGCAGAGGAACCAGACGTTGAAGCGATTAAAACAGCCGGTGAAGAAGCCCTGACTGCAGCGCAAGAAGCAGCAGAGGAAGCAGCAAACTATACAGTTGAAGCTGATTTGTCTGAAGATATTAAATCTCAACTCCAGGAGGCTGTAACTACATCATTAAAAGCTTATTATGAAGAAGTTGCTTCTGCTTTAGAGGCCAATGTCGAAGAAGCAGACCTTTCAACTGCAGATGAGAAATTTACTGAGTTCAACGATAAACTCGGTACGATTTATGAAGAAGTCGGGTTACTGACTCCAAATATGAAAGACGAGCTTTCATAATATAAAAAATCCCAACAGAAAGATTCTGTTGGGATTTTTTATTTATTATTGGATTCGATTTAAGAACTGTTTCGTTCTTACTTCCTTTGTCTGATTAAATACTTGATAAGGTGTTCCTTCTTCTATTATCTTTCCATGGTCCATAAAAACGACCTTGTCTGCAACCTCTTCAGCAAAGCTCATTTCATGTGTAACGACAACCATTGTCATTCCCTCTCTGGCCAGTTCCTTCATAACATCCAATACGTCTCCTACCAATTCAGGGTCGAGAGCTGAAGTTGGTTCGTCAAATAAAATGACTTCTGCTCCCGTCGCGAGTGCTCTTGCAATTCCTACCCTCTGCTGCTGCCCTCCAGATAACTGGTGAGGGTATGCTTCCAGTTTATTGCCAAGACCAACTTTGGTGAGTATTTCAGCAGCCCGCTCTTTTGCTGATTCTTTACGTACCTTCTGAACCGTAACAGGACCTTCCATGACGTTTTCCATAGCCGTAAAATGCGGAAAAAGATTATGGTTTTGAAAGACCATCCCCGTTTGTTTCCTGAACTGAATCAGCGACTTCTTTGATATGGGTTGAGCAAAGTCTAGTTTTTGATCACCAATCTTAATTTTGCCTTCTTCGGGCTTTTCCAAAACATTTAAAGTTCTCAAGAAAGTTGTCTTTCCTGATCCCGAAGGGCCGATTACTACAACAACCTCACCTTTTTGTACATCCACTTCGATATCTTTTAATACGTGTAATGACCCAAAATGTTTATTTATATTCATAGCCTTAATCATCAAATCTCTCCTATGTTGATACATAACGTTCCAGTCTTGTTTCTACACGGTCTTGTACAAACGACAAACCGACACAGATGATCCAATAAATCGCAGCTGCTTCTGTATACACGAGAAGAAATTCGTAATTCTGCGATGCGATTTCTTGAGCCTGACGGAATAGTTCACCATATGTGATTGTTGAGGCAAGGGATGTATCCTTGATGAGTCCAATAAAGGAGTTAGATAACGGTGGAATTGATACTCGAGTCGCCTGGGGAAAAATGACCCGTCTCAAAGATTGCAAATACGTCATCCCTATGGATTGAGAAGCTTCCCACTGCCCTTTAGGTATAGACAAAATAGCGGCTCGGATAATTTCTGAATTATAAGCACCCATATTAAGGGAAAATCCAATGATTGCAGATATTAATGGGTTGATTGTTACTCCTACAGACGGAAGTCCGTAGAAAATGATATACAATTGTACGAGTAGAGGCGTCCCCCGAATAATTGAAACATAAACTCTGGCTACCCCTTGGAAAACCTTTATACCAGAAATTCTCATCATTGCCGTTATGATTGCTAATACAAGCCCGATGGCAAATGAAATTAGTGTAAGCGGAATTGTATAATAGAAAGCCCCTTTCACCAAAGGGAGAAAAGAGCTGACTAAAATGTCGATATATTTTTCCTGCATTGCGCTGTCGGTGAAAATATTACTTAGAAACATCTTCACCAAACCACTTCTCGGAGATTTCCATGTATGTTCCGTCTTCTTTCATTTCATTTAAAGCTTGATTGACTGCTTCTACTAACTCGTCATTACCTTGTCTGAACAATAATCCACTTTTAGACGCTTCATCCTGCCTAGCGGCAATTTTAACAGGTGCATCTGGACGTTGTTGTTTAAAGTCAAGTACCGATAATCGGTCGTTCACAGTCGCTTCAACACGTTTTGAGCTAAGTAATTGCATAGACTCATTAAATCCTTCAACACTCGTAATGTCCGCCCCGTTTTCTTTAGCAATCTTAGCGAAATTACTTGTCATTGACTGGGCTGTCTTCACGCCAGATAAATCCTTAAAACTCGTAATGCTCTTATTATCTTTATGAGTTACAATTACAGCCGAAGACTGGATGTATGGCTCTGAGAAAGAGTATTTCTCCTGACGCTCAGGGGTAATTCCTACCTGGTTAGCAACCATATCAAACCGTTCGGAGTTTAACCCAGCAAACATAGAGTCCCACTTGGTTTCTTTGAATACAGGTTCAACTCCTAATCGTTTGGCTACCTCCCTTGCAATTTCTACATCGAAGCCTGTCAATTCGTCCTGTTCATTATGGAAGGTGTATGGCGGGTATGTGCCTTCTGTGCCAATCAATAATTCACCATTAGCTTTTATATCCTCAAGCAGATTGTCGGAAGACTTTGTGGCTTCCTCACTGCTTCCTTCTGAATTTGCTTGCTTTTCCTCTGATTCACTGTTGCCGCAAGCGGATAAAACTACGGCCAGTACTAGAAGAACTAACCCAAAAAATGTACGTTTCATTTCTATTCCCCCTAAAACCAAGTAAAATGATATGTTTTATTGCCTTTTTGATGTTATAGGAGATTAATAGAAATGTCAATTATTTAACAAAAAAAGTCCAATGAAAGTCCAATCGCTCATTCCATGAATGTTCAACTAAATTCGAACGTCCTGTGCCAACGTTGAACTGTCCTTCGTCCTGAGGACCGCTGACCTGCAAAACAAGTTGTGGTTGGATGGTTTTTAACAACTTAATTGATTAACCTTATACCAGAATTGTTAGGCGTTAGAGCCGAAAGAAGGATCACACCGTTATTACTTTCTAAAAAACAAAAAAGCCGGGGTTTAACACCCGACTCGATTACTTTAAAATTGATAAATTTTCTTATATTTTTCTGATAAATATTGGATGATATAATCCGGGTTCAACCCTTCCCCCGTCACGTCATTTAATATTTCTAGAGGCTTCTTCATTTTCCCATATTGATGAATATTCTTTGTAAGCCATTGCTGAATTTTTTCAAAGTCTCCAGCACGAATGACGGATTCAATATCCAAGTCATTTTTCATTTGGTGAGCAACTTGAGCAGCATACATGTAGCCCAATGCATAAGAAGGGAAATAACCAAAGTCTCCCCCGGACCAATGGATATCCTGAAGTACACCTTCAGCGTCATTAGAAGGTCTAACACCAAGGTATTCTTCCATCTTATCGTTCCATAGTTGAGGGAGGTCTTTTACTTCAATCTCTCCGCCAATCAATGCTTTTTCCAGTTCATAACGAACCATAATGTGGAGGCAGTAAGTAAGTTCATCCGCTTCAATTCGAATTAAAGAAGGCTTTACTTCGTTAATCGCTCTATAAAAAGCATCCATTGGTAGGTCTTTAAAGCTCTCAGGTGCAAAGGATTTGAACAGTTCGTAATGGTTCTCCCAAAATGCTTCACTTCTAGAAATAAAGTTCTCCCAGAAAAGAGATTGGGATTCGTGAATTCCCATTGAAGTTCCAGTCGCTAACGGGGTGAAAGCTAGTTTAGGATCAATATTTTGTTCATACAATGCGTGACCGCCTTCATGGATTGTACCGAAAACGGCCGTTCGGAAGTCCTTTTCATCATACTTTGTCGTCACCCTTACATCGTTCATATTCAAACCAATAGCAAACGGATGGACCGTTTCATCCAAACGTCCTGCTTCGAAGTCATAGCCCATTCGCTTCAATATTTCCAAACTGAATTTTTCCTGCATTTCTTTAGGAAATTGTCCTTCTAGCACAGAAGGATCGGGCTGGTTAGGAGCCGATTGGATTTTCCCGAGCAGTTCTGTTAAAGCTTGTCTTACTTGAGGAAATACACGATCAATCACTTCAACAGTTACACCCGGCTCGTAGTTGTGAAGCAAGGCATCATAACGATGGTTTTTATATCCCCAATAATCGGCAAAACGTCTGTTATATTCAACTAGCTTCTCTAAATATGGACGAAAACTTTCAAAATCATTATTTCCTTTTGCTTCCGCCCACATAGATTCTGCTTTTGACTGCAAAGTGACATACTCCCGATATTCCTTAGTTGGAATCTTTGCTGTTTTTTCGTACGTTTCTTCTGCTTCTTCCAGTGATTTTTGCACAACTGGATCGGTTACGTTCCCTTTAAGCTCATCTATGTATGATTTCATTTCGTCTGAGGTTTGAATTTCATGAACTTTTTGAGAGAGCACTCCTAAAACCTCAGAGCGGTTATCGACACCTTTTTTTGGTGCCTTTGTCCTCATATCCCAGGCCATTAATCCGATAGCTTCCCCGTAGGATGCCTGCTCTTTCAATAACGCCATAAACTTTTGCTCGGTCGTTTGACTCATCTCTATCTCCCTTTCTTTTTTCTGATCTATTATAATCTTATCAATTATATTGGTTAAGGGCTATTTTTATTACCAAGTGGTCTACATACTTTGGAAATCTTTCTAATCAACTCAGGTGAAAACAGAATATTTGAATGCAAGAACGGAAAAACTAGTATGAATTCGTTATGAAATTTTAAGGATGTGATTGGTTGTTCAAATATTACCTTAAGCAGTTTAAGAATATAGACAATTTTAAATGCTGGGAGCTCATGGATAAATTAAAATTTATCGGTATTTCAAATCTCCTTGTTCTTGCATTATTGAGTGTTATTCCTACAATAAAATGGTTGACTTTTTTACTTACACTTGGAATGTTTATGTCCCTGGGGTATATCATTTTTCTTACCATTGATTTTTTATTTTCAAAGATTAGCATTAGGAAAAAGAACAGAAAAAATAGTATGAAAGGATATCTACTTAATGAAATAGATAAATTGAATGCCGACCAATTTGAAGAATTGCTCCTGCACCTATTCAAGCACCAGGGTTATTTCGCCAAACGAACTTCTGATTCGCAAAAATACAGAGCAGATGTACTGTTAAAAAAGGGTTCACAATCGATCGATGTGTATATGAAAAAGTCATCAGATAAGATTGTGCTGTCTGAAGTTAACAAAATTATCGAAGTAGATGGAAATTATAGCGTAAATAAAAAATGGATCGTTACAAACAGTTATTTTACAAAAGCAGCTAAAGTTCAAGCTCAAAAGGATAAAGTAGAGCTTTTTGACAGAGGGGATTTAGTAGAGTGGATGAACGATTACCATTTACATTCAATCCGTTTAAAAAAGAACGATAATGAATCCTCAAAAAAAGCCAGGAGTAAATAATTACCCTAAAAAAGTTCAGAAAAAATAAGACCAGACTTTTTCTTCCATTTTAAAGGAATAGAGAAAGTCTGGTCTTACTAATTCTCTTTAGACAACAAAAGCACAGCTTATTTATTTGCTGAAACCTTTGTCATTACTGAATTTTGTCTTTTTTGACTTACCAAAGTACTGGTAGTAATCAGTTTTGATAAATCCGTTGAAAAGTTTTCGTTTTTTTGTTGCAGGCTTTCCATACAGTTTCTCGAAACCTTCATGGGACGTCAGGATATACACACTCCATGATGGGTGGTCTCTCATAATCGAACCGAGATCGCGATACATCTGCTCCACTTCTTCTCGTTCACCCATACGCTCTCCATAAGGTGGGTTAGAAACTAGATAACCGCTATCCTGTTTTGGTTTAAAGTCGCTCATTTGCATCTGCTTCCATGTAACCAAATCACCAAGACCTGCTTCCATAGCATTGTTTTTGGCAATATTAATTAAGTCTGGGTTTATATCAGAACCCGTGATATTTAAAGGCTGATCATAGTTAGCAAAATCCTCTGCTTCTTGAAAAGCATCATCCCAAGCTTTTTGGGAGATAAATCCCCATTCTTCAGAGGCAAATTCTCTGTTGAACCCTGGAGCAATGTTTTGACCAATTAAAGCAGCTTCAATCGCAATGGTGCCAGATCCACAAAATGGATCAACGAATGGCTGATCTGGATGCCAGTTTGTAATTTGCACTAACGCAGCAGCAAGGGTTTCTTTAAGAGGAGCTTCCCCCTGTCCGACTCTGTATCCGCGTTTGTGAAGCCCGCTTCCAGATGTATCGATTGTGAGAAGGGCTTCATCTTTATGAAGAGCTATTTCAACACGGTAAAAGGCTCCAGTTTCTTTCAGCCAGGAAGCAATGCCATATTTCTTTTTCAGACGTTCGACAATGGCTTTTTTTACAATGGATTGACAGTCCGGTACACTATATAGTTTGGACTTGACTGATTTTCCTACTACAGGAAATTCCCCATCTTCAGCAATGAAATCCTCCCACGGGAGAGCTTTTGTTTTTTCGAATAACTCGTCAAAAGTAGTTGCCTTAAAGCGACCTGCAAGCAATTTTACGCGATCTGCTGTTCTGAGCCACAGATTAGCTCTAGGAATAGCAGACGGTTCAGCAGTAAAAACTACTCTCCCGTTTTCTACTTGTACATCTTCATACCCAAGTGCTTTGACTTCTCTAGCGACAATAGCCTCGAGACCCATAGCAGCTGTTGCGATTAAAGTAACCTGTTGAGACATTTTATCCCTCCGAATCTATCGTTATGTATCCAATAAAAAACCCTTCCTAAAGCGAATGGCTTTTAAGAAGGGTGTCTTGTAAGTAATTAGCGACCTTTGAATACTCTGTAAGCCATGTTCTGTACCATCGTACTGCCAGCGGCGGTCAACCTCGTACTCCGGTGGTAATCATCTATCTGCCGTATCAACGGTTTCTTCTCTGGTTCATTTCCCATTGAAGAATGCCCCTACCTTCATTTGGGTTGCTCGCTCGTGGGGTTTACCTCGTTCCACCCAAAATATTTCTATTTTGGCTCCGTCACTGTGGCACTTTCAAGGTATTCATTCCATATCCGAAGACGTAGGAATTTTCCCTGCCGTTAGTCTAAAGACTACCCTGACTTATGACTTCGTCAGGCACGAACACTACAGACATCGCAGTCTGTGCGAGCATGGACTTTCCTCTGTATGAATACATACAGCGATTACCCGAGTATTCAAATGCTTTTTCATTACTATTCAACATTAGCACCGAATCCGGCGCACTTGAACATTATAGCAAATCACAAACGTTTTGTCATATGGTAATTAATGGTATTAGTCCGCGTATTTTTTTCCGAAAACGGCTTTCTCCAAGTTTGAAACTCTTTTCAGGATATCATAATTTACCTGGTGATTTCCCGTACCATTTTGTCTCTGTCTTGGCGCTGTTTCCCTGCTTGACATTCTCTTCAAACGATCGTTTTCATGTTGAAGACGTTCAATCTCCTGTTGAAACTTGTCATAATCTTGAATAATCAGATCTAAATATTCATCCACTTCTTCTTGATTATACCCACGCATTGAAGTTTTAAAATCTTTTTCGAGAATTTCTTTACTCGTCAAATGAATTTCTTCTGAACTCATTTTTTATCACCTCTGTTCAACACATTAATCTTATTTTTTCAAATGCTAGCGAAATTGTCAATTTTATTCAATTTGAATCTATTGTTGGCTCCAGTAATCAGGGTCCGACATACGCAATTCTTCGACCGTTTCCTCTAAATCTAAAGGAGTTATGTACAAAATCTTGTACTTCCCCATCTCCTCTGATTTACGTGCATGTCTTAAAAAGTATTCGGGACTACCGGTGGTTTCTTCATCAAAAAGAACAAGGCAGCCATCGGAGTGTTCAACGAGAAACTGGTCTTTCGCTTGAAATTGATAAGGTCCATCGTAGCTTTTTTCGTATACAGGCTTATGAAAGTCTGCAATCATGGTTACTTCCTCATAGACCATTTGGATATCTTCTGGCCAGCGTTCTTGCTGATTTGTAAAAGGGGGGATCACTCCCAGATTAATATCATACGCTTCTTTCAAATCCAGCACTACTTCGCCGGTCCAAAGTTCAATCCCCATTTGCCCTGAAATAAGAATCCATTCCAGTCCTTCTTCTATCATTGAAATTAACCTTCGTCTAATCGTTTCTTTAATAAAGGCTATTTTAGGATCATTCTGTTTAAATATCCCCATTTCCATTGGTTTATATCCTGTGACTACAATTGTTCTCATTCGGATCACTCTCCAATCCTATTGTATGACATCCTATTAAAAGTTTCTATCTGAAAAAAAGAAAATAAGCCACTCAAAAAGTGGCTTATTATAACTTCTATGAATCAGATCCTGGCATTTGACCCATAGGCATCTGCCCTTGAGGCATCATCGGCATTTGACCCTGCCCCATCATCCCTTGCTGCGGCATCATTGGCATCTGTCCTCCGCCCATCATCCCTTGTTGCGGCATCATTGGCATCTGTCCTCCGCCCATCATCCCTTGCTGCGGCATCATTGGCATTTGACCTTCACCCATCATCCCTTGCTGCGGCATCATTGGCATTTGACCTTCGCCCATCATCCCTTGCTGCGGCATCATTGGCATTTGGCCTTCTGTATCACCTTCGCCCATCATCGGCATTTGGCCCATATCCTGAGGAGACATAAACTCCATCCAATTGTAATCCGGAGATTGTCCTTGAGGGAAATTATATTCTTGAGTCTGGAAATTATTCTGTTCTGATACTAATAGTGGGAAGTAATTATAATTGTTCAAGAGATGGTTATTACGCACTAATAGGTGTGTAGGATGAATAATGTCTTGGTTTTCTACAAAATAGTTATCCATCACACAGTGCTGCATTGGACATACAATCGGGCGTCTATTAATTGGGGCGTGACACTGACCCGGCATTGTTTGATGATGCATTATGTTCACTCCTTGTTCTTAGTCTTCCTTATCAGCGTATGTCATGGGTGAAATAGATGTACTGGGCGATATTCTCAATATTACCCATTTTTTTAGGCTCGAACGTGGATGGTGTATGTATGTATAAGAAGCGGACCATAAAAAAAGGAGGTTTTCACCTCCTTTTCTCACTCATCCTCATGTGTTAAATCCATGGCGCCAAAGGAAAAAGGCAAAATCTCTTCCATTGTCATCGTCCTAGACTCGCCATAAAGATTAGACGTATGAATTTTGGTTTGTGGCGGGAAAAATTCGCTCATCACTTGGCGGCAAGAGCCACAAGGCGGCACAGGTCTTTTTGTATCCGCGACGACTGCCAGCTCTTTAAAATTAGTATATCCTTCTGAGATTGCTTTGAATATAGCAACTCTTTCAGCACAGCACGTCACTGGATAGGCAGCATTCTCAATATTACACCCAGTGAACAATGTGCCGTCTTCTGTTACAAGCGCTGCACCAACGGGAAATTTAGAATAAGGAGTATAAGCGCGTTGCCGTACCTCTTTAGCTTGTTGAATCAATTCTTCTTTCTTCATCTGCATATCCTCCCTTTCAATGGGAAGCTAATTATAAATGAAAAAGGTTTTTAAGTAAAGCGATTACATAAATTAATAAGAGCACATCCAAGCAACCGAAGTAAATGACACATGTGTCAAAAAAAGTTTATACTTAAGAAGCACAATCGAGAAATTATTCAATCATCTATAAACAAAGGAGGAACCTTTAATGAAGAAGTTACTTCAGTACAATAAAATTGTCTGGGTTTTTATTGTGCTTCTTATCTTTACAGGGATATTCACTTACTTTCAGCTGCCTAAGCGAGAAATTCCTGAGATCAATATAAACGTAGCCTCTATTTCTACAGTGTATCCTGGAGCCACTCCACAAGAAATGGAAAGGACAGTAACAAATCCAATCGAACAAGAACTCCTTAATGTGCAAGGAGTGGATGAAGTTACATCTGCATCTACTACCGGGTTCGGTACGATAACCGCTACATTGAGTGGTGAAGCAGATTCAAATACCGTCAATTCAAAAATAAGACAAATCGTTTCGGACGTTTCACGGGGATTTCCAGATGAAGTACAGGACCCTGAGGTCAACACCGACCTGACTACTTCCTCTGTGGCCTCCTACCACTTACTGGCGAACTCAGATGAAGACCTCTATGATTTAAGAGAAAAAATTGAAACGTGGCGCACAGAACTTACAAGTATAACAGGTGTGGAATCGCTACTAGTCAAAGGTCTTCCTGAACAAAAAGTAGCTGTGCAGTTAGACAATGAACAACTTCAGGAGAACCAACTGGCGCCATTCCAAGTAATTGAATCAATTAATAAAGAGATTGCTCCTTCAGCTATTGGTACTCAGCAAGAAAATGGACAAATTTATCAATTGATCTTCAACAAGTATTCTGACATAGAGGAGCTTGAAAAGCTTTCAGTAGGTACTACACCAGAAGGAGAGCCAATAACTCTTCAAGAAGTAGGATCTATCACCTTTACCAATAAAGACGCTGATGATTTAATTTCAGTAAATGACCAATCTGCGTTATCGATAACTGTCTTAGCAAAAGAAGGCGTTAACATCTCTTCTTTGCAAGAAGAAATTACGGCGAAGGTGGAAGATCTTGAAAAAGAATTGCCCTCTTCGGTATCTGTTGAGCAATTTTATACACAAAGCACGATCATTGAGGAAGTTTTTAACAATTTGATCAGTTCCTTCTCCATATCGCTTATAGCCGTTATTATTATTATGGTACTTGGGTTGCCCATTTCATCTGCTTTACTTGTTGCTTTGGCAATTCCGATCTCAATCATAATCGGGTTAATTCCTCTTCCTTATGTAGGAGTAGATTTAAACCAGATTTCAATTATCGGAATGATTATCGCAATCGGAATTCTCGTAGATGATGCCATTGTAGTCAACGATAACATTCAACGAAGATTTCAGATGGGTGATAAACCGTTGGAAGGGACGGTTCGAGGCGTAAGAGAAGTTGGAAAGTCCATTGTTACTTCAACTTTGATGATTATATTCAGCTTCTTCCCTTTAACATTTCTTTCCGGTACAAACGGAGATTTCATTCGGGCATTGCCTTCCGTACTCATCTTTACGGTACTCGCCTCGACGATTATGGCACTGACCTTTATTCCTACGGTGCAGTATGCAAGAAGAAAAAGAAGAAAGAAAGCGGCGGCGAAGCAAGGACTACTTGGTGACTTGTTTAATTGGCTCGAGAGGTTTTATGCAGATACTCTTTTACCAAAAATAACAAAGAAACCTTGGATTACCTCGATTACTGGTTTGGTAATTTGTGCACTTCTGGCTATGCTTGTCATTAAAATACCATTTGAATTCTTTCCAGCTGCTGACAGACCTGAAGTTACAATCTCCGTTGAGTACCCTCAGGGAACTCCAATTGAAGAAACCGAAAAGCAGTTAAAAGAAATGGAAGATTTCTTAAAAGAAAACGAGGATACCATAACTGAGTCAGCTGTTTACACCGGTTCAGGGTTACCAAACTTATTCAGTTCTGGTTTACAGCGTTCCGGGGAAAATACGGGTCAAGTGCTCGTGCGGGTTGATAGAGAAAAAACCAGTGCCACAGCATTTATTAATGAGTGGGAGGAACCTTTAAGAGATGAATTTGAAGATGCTGAAGTATTCCTTGAGACCATAGTGTCAGGTCCACCTCCGTCTCCTCCTGTACAAGTAAAAATACAAGGACCTGAACTGGACACTTTAATTGAGGAAGCCAATCAAGCGAAAAGCAAGTTAGGGAAGCTTGAAGAAGCTGAACTGGCTACGATTAATGCAGGCAGTGGCCAGCCATTTATCCGCTACAATCCTGATCGAGATCTTTTAGCAGAAAACAATATCCCTATTGACCAAGTCACTTCTCAAATTCAAGTAGCTAATACAGGTATTCCGCTAGGTACCTTCGACAATGGAGTGGAACGTTTACCAATTGAGGTCATTCTTAATGACGGAGAGCCTGAAGGAGTAAACTTAGAGGACCTAAACGTAGTGAGTCAATCGCAAAGTGGCAATCAGCCACCTGCGTCCTTCACTCTGGATGAAATTATCACTACAGAAGAGATCGAACAAGTTGGAGTCATTCCTCACCTCGATGGAAAACGAACAATTACTATTGAAGCCTATCCAAAAGAAGGATCCGAACAAGCCTTCTCAAATGAAGCAAACCAGGTAGTAGAAACCATAAAAAATGACCTTCCTGAAGGTTATTCCTTAGTAGAAACTGGTCAAACCGATGCTCAAACAGAATTTTTCATAGAAGTATCTAAGCTGTTTGTAATCGTGTTGTTCCTTATCTATTTGACTATTGCCGTTCAATTTAACTCATTATTGATGCCGCTTCTCATTACAGGAACCGTGTTCCTGGCGATTACAGGTGCCATCATTGGTTTGTTTGTATCCGGAGAGCCGCTGAGTTTCTTAGCGACACTTGGTATCGTTTCTCTTTCTGGAATTGTCGTTAGAAATTCCGTCATCTTAATCGAATTTATCGAGCAAAATCGTTCAGAGTATTCTTCCGTTATTGAAGCTGTGATCGAAGCCGGACGTGCTAGAATTCGCCCGATTGTCCTAACTTCCTTAACTTCAATAGCAGCCTTAACTCCAATTATCTTTACAGGCGATGTACTCTTTAAACCATTGGCTGTATCCATTGTAGCGGGATTAATGTTCTCAACTGTGCTAACCTTACTGCTCGTACCTGCTTTCTATTTGATAATAAAAAGACCAAAGAAAAAAACAACATAAACAAAAGCTCCCTGGCAGGCCAGGGAGCTTTTGTCACTTGTTCAGATCATCTAAGATCATATCCAAAACATAGTGAGCAGACTGAAATAATTCTTTAAACCGTTTCCTGTGTATATCTAAATAATAACTGTGCAAGATAATCATCTCAATATTTTCATGTGTCGATTTTACTTGATTGGGATGGACCGTAGCTTTTCTATTCTTGACAAAAGCTTCAGCTTCATCCCTCCAACTGTTATTTAAATTGAACATTGGTTTTGTCTCTTTTTTTACCTTGTCAAAAAAAGCATGGTCTTTCTTATCTATAGGACCTTCCGTTTCAACAAACTGAATATGTTGCTGGTCTATAAGCTGCTTTAATTCTTCTGTATGTTGTTTAAGCGACAATTAGACACACACACCTTTTTTCTTTACTTTATCACGTAAAGAAATCCAACAGCAACCTTACCCTGCCGACCTCCGTTTTGCCTGGTAGGCAATTTTCTCAAGACACTTGGCCTTTTGTTCCTTTTCCAGTTTTCTTATTTGTTCACGTAATTGGAGGACGTCTTCTTTTAAATGATCCGTTTCTTTGCGATGAGCAATAGCCATATAAAAAACGATCTCGTCGGTTTTTAGGGACAGTCTTTTTTCCATAAGTGTGAACTTTTCTTTTAGTTGAAACAATAACTCTTCAAATTCATCCGGGGTGACCACGCCGTTTCTGATCATCCAGATCGCCTCCCTAATCGTTGTACATTAAAATTCTTCAGATTATGAATAAGTCCTTCCATGATGACAAGACTAGAACTAAAGCTACAAAACCAGTCATTATAGGCTGGAACCTTCGACAGAAAAGGAGGATTATTATGGCTAAAAAGAATAAAGAACGAAACAATAAAAAACCTACCCCTGCTAAAACTGACAATCCTAAATTGGCTGGCGAGAACCGCCCGGCTACTTAATAACCTGAACTGCTGCTATTCGTATAGCAGCAGTTTTTTTAGAATTCATCCCCAGAAATTTCATCGTCTCTTCGAATGCAATAATTGGTGTTTAATCAAAACAATTCAGGGTAAAATCACATCAGTATTTACAACCAAACTTTTTTCATAAATCTGTCACATTTAAAGAGATAATCCATGAAACCTTCTCTCTTCTCAAACGTCTAAGTTTTTGAACCAAAAAAATGTCCTTTGATTTCATTTTTTGGTATGATACTCTCATGGAAATAGGGAGGGATGGAGTTTGAATTATCCCAATGGAAAGCGCGCATCGAAAAGGATGAACGTTTCTAAGCATCGCAGCAAACCAAATTTCAGCAACCGTGGGATGTCATTAGAAGAAGATATAAATGTGACAAATGAATATTATTTAAATGCTGGGATTGCAGTAGTTCATAAAAAACCAACCCCAGTGCAAATTGTTAATGTTGATTATCCTAAGCGAAGTGCAGCCGTCATTAAAGAAGCATATTTTAAGCAAGCATCTACAACTGATTTTAATGGAGTTTATCGAGGTAAACACATCGACTTTGAGGCAAAAGAGACTCGAAATAAGACCTCTTTTCCTTTAAGTAACGTACACCAACATCAAATTGATCATATGAAGGCCGTCCATGAACACGGAGGAATTTGTTTTATGATAATCAAGTTTACTCCATTGGATGAAGTATACTTGCTCCCTTCCCCCCAACTATTCCATTATTGGGATGATCAAATAGGCGGAGGCAGAAAATCGATTCCATATCATCATGTACAGTTAGAGGGTGTTCAAATCCCCTTCCATTACCAGGCGAGAGTCGATTATGCCAAAGCCCTGGATAAGCTCTATTTCTGAATTGGAGGAAATGTAAAATGGCCAACGATAGCCAATCACGATCAGCAAGAAGAAAGCAAATGCAGGGTTCCAAAAAAAGAAAAGGCAAGCCAAGTTTTAAAAAGATTTTAATGACCCTATTCATCATCGGTCTCGTATTGCTAGTCGGTGTCGGAGGGTTATTTGCCTATTATATATCTAGTGCACCTAAGCTTGATGAAGCGCAATTATCCGATCCCTTTTCATCAAAAGTTTATGATATGAATGATAACCTGGTTGCTGACTTATCCGGTGAACAAAGACGAACGAAAGTCACATACAAGGAATTGCCTGATGTGCTAAAGGATTCTGTCATTGCAACAGAGGACTCTAGATTCTACAGTCACTTCGGAATCGATTTCCAACGAATTCTCGCCGCTATTTGGGCTAACGTCACAAGCGGTTTTGGAGCTGAAGGCGCGAGTACCATTACACAACAAGTGGTCAAAAGATCCTATTTGTCGAGTCAAAAGACATTAGAAAGAAAAGTACAAGAGCAATATCTTGCTATTAAACTAGACCAGAATTATTCAAAAGATAAGATTTTAGAAATGTATTTAAACAAAATTTATTATGGAGCTGGCGCATACGGGGTAGCAGAAGCAGCAGACACTTACTTCGGTAAAGAAGATTTAAGTAAATTGACACTTCCTGAAGCAGCCCTGCTTGCAGGGCTGCCTCAAAGACCGTCAGGCTACAACCCTTTTGAAAACCCTGATTTAGCAAAAGATCGAATGAATACCGTGTTAAGTCTAATGGTTCAACATGGTAAGATCACTGAAGCAGAAGCTGAAGAAGCTAGAAAAACTAAGATTGAAGATATGCTTGTCAAGCAAGAAGCAGAGAAAGAAACACCTTATGACGCGTTCATTGAACAGGTGCGAGAAGAGGTCAAAGCCAAAATGGATGGCGCAGACATATATGAAGATGGTCTGAAAATTTATACGACCTTAGACCCTAATGCACAAGATACTGTACAACAGTTACTAAGTGACGAAGGCGGTATTCCCTGGCCTGATGAAGAATTACAGACAGGGCTTGCTGTAACAGATACACAAACAGGTGCAGTAAGAGCGATCGGTGGTGGTCGTAATTATAAAAAAGGAAACTTGAACTACGGAACAGACATTAAACGCCAGCCCGGTTCTACATTCAAACCTGTCACAGCATACGGGCCTGCCATTCAATATAATAAGATCTCTACCTACCATCAAATCAATGATGAAGAAACAGACTTTGGAAATGGATACTCTCCGAACAATTTTGATAATCGATTCCGCGGATGGGTGTCCGCTCGTTATGCTTTAAGTCGTTCTTTAAACATACCGGCTCTAAAAACACTTGAAGAAACAGGAATCAGTAAGTCTCAAGAATTCGCTGAAGGGTTAGGAATTAAATTCCCCGAGAACGGTATGGTGCTTAGTGATGCAATTGGCGGCGGAACAAACGTTAACCCCCTCCAAATGTCCGGAGCCTATGCTGCTTTCGGAAACGAAGGTGTCTATAACGAACCGTACACAGTACGTAAAATCGAAATTCCTGGTGAAGAAACAATCGACACAAAACCAGAACCAAAATCTGCGATGGACAGTTACACAGCATATATGATTTCTGATATGCTTCAGACGACAATGTCAGAAGGTTCAGGTGTCGCAGCTAACGTGCCTGGCCTTCCTGAAGCGGGTAAAACAGGTACAACCAACAGAGAAGTAGATGAGCAGCAAATCGCTCCTGACTCCTGGTTCAATGGATATACAACGAATTATTCGATATCGATATGGACAGGATATAACGATATTAACTCTGGCTTGTCGCAGGCAGCGAAAGATATACCGAAACAAATATTTAAGCCACTTATGGCTAAGCTCTCGGAAGGAAAAGATACAGCGGACTTCAAGCAGCCAAAAACTGTGACAAAAGTGGAAGTAGAAGAAGGCTCACGTCCAGCAAAGCTACCTAGTGAGTACACACCTGAAAGCCGTATTGTAACGGAGTTATTCCATGTGGACAATCAACCATCGAAGGTTTCAAAAGAATATAAGAAACTCGAACCCGTTCAATCACTAGCTGGCAAGTTTAATCAGGAAGATGGTTCAATAGATTTAAGCTGGTCATATGGTGACTCTGAAGGCGTTTCGTTCAAAGTCACTTATAAAATTGATGAGGGCGAACCGAAAGAACTGACAACAACCAAAGATACAAGCTTGAATATTACGAATGTAAGCCCTGGCTCCACATACACCTTCTCAGTAGTTGCAGTCAGTGATGAAGGAAATGCACAGAAGAGTGACCCTGCAACTACTCAAGTTCAGACTGCAGGTTCTGAAGAGGAAAAAGATAAAGAGAAGGAAGAAAAAGATAAAGAAAAAGATAAAGAAAAAGATAAAGAAAAAGATAAAGAAAAAGAACAAGGCGACGAGGGTGACAGCCAAGGCGAAGACGAAGGCAATGGCCAAAACCCTGACGGTGATACCGGTGGCGACACTGGTGGTGATACCGGTGGTGACACTGGCGGCGATACTGGTGGAAATACTGGTGGCGACACTGGTGGCGATACCGGCGGCGACACTGGTGGCGATACCGGCGGCGATACTGGTGGAGATACTGGTGGCGACACTGGCGGCGATACCGGTGGCGACACTGGCGGCGATACCGGCGGAGATGATGGCGGAGCGGGTTCTGACTCCCCGTCCTCCCCTGATTCACCATTAGATGAAGCTGCCTAATAAAAAGAACTCCCTATTTCGGTTAAGGAGTTCCGATATCAGGGTTAGAAAATGCATCATTAGGTAAAATAACAACTAAAAGCCGGTATGTTTAGCACCATAGTTAACAATGCAAAAAGCAAAGAGAACGCCTGGATACTAATATCCTTGCGTTCTCTTTTTACATTAATTTAAAGCTAAATATTGAGTACACCTTGAAATCTTTATGTTCCCCCTTTAACATACATTACTCTACTTATACCTTCATAAGACATACCTAACTTCTCCATACCATGCTCTGAACCATGGTTTGCTAAAAAACATCTCGCCTGAATACGAACTAAGTTCATACTTTCGAACCCAAACCATAAGTAGTTTGTTCATATTAGCTACCTCTCATTGTGTTATCGTATGCAAATTTATTTGTTTATCTCCATATATGGAAAAAAAGTAAGACCAAATCCCTTATGATTTGGTCTGCTAATTAGTATTTTACTTTGTTTGTTGTTTATCCACCGAAACAAAACTTCCTACTATTTAGGATGTCCTATTTTATTTCCGGTTTTGTTTTTTCATGCGCTTCTGGCCTTCTCTGCATAATATCAACAATGGGCATTCTTCACAGTTTGGTCTTTGGGCCTTACAATGATACCGTCCAAAAAAGATCATTCGGTGATGGGTATCACTCCACTCTTCTCGGGGAATTTTTCTCATCAATGTTTTTTCAACTTCTAAAACCGAGTCTTTCCAACGGCAAATCCCTAAGCGTTTAGAAACTCGTTCCACATGAGTATCTACTGCAATAGCCGGCTCTCCAAATGCAACAGATGCTACGACGTTCGCCGTTTTTCTTCCTACTCCTGCCAAGCTCTCTAACTCTTTTTTTGTTGGAGGAACTTCTCCGTTAAAATCGCTGACGAGCGTTTGAGATAACTTCTTAATGTTTTTAGCTTTGTTCCTATATAAACCGATTCGTCTAATATCTTCCTGGAGCTCCTCCAGTGAAACGGAAATATAGTCTTCGGGTGTTTTATACTTTTCAAACAACCCAGGGGTTACTTTATTGACTAAAGCATCAGTAGCCTGAGCGGATAATACCACAGCAACTAGTAATTCAAAAGGGTTGCTGTGGTTCAACTCACATTCTGCTTCCGGAAACATTTCTTCGAACGTGTCTAAACAGAAACGAATTTGTTTTTTATTCAACATGGAATTGTATTATAAGTCCTCCTCTAGCCAATTGTAGTATAAAGAGATATCTCGTTTTTTCCTTGTTTCGGGTTGCTCTTTTCTAGAATTTTGTCCTTGACGGAACTGTTTGCCGTGTTCACGTGCTTGCTGAACAGTTTGAATACCCTTCTTCTTCCACTCTCTTAGAATTCTGTCGATGTATTTAAAGTTTAATTTACTCATGAGCACAGCTTCTCTAAGTGCGGCTTTAATGAGAGCAGGAGACTGTCCATCTTCATCCAGCCAAATGTTAATCGTCTCTATTTCAAATGGAGATAAAGGACGCCCGAATTCTTGTTCAAAAAGAGGAAAAATATTTTCATTAAATTCTTGCGTCTCCGGACTCTGAACAGGAGTGTAAGTGAACAGCTTTTCCCATAGTGGTTCGAGGGAATAACACTCATTTAACACCTGTTGTTCATTATGCTGCTGTTCTATAGAAAGCAACTGTTTTTGTATTAAGCTTCTCAGTATTTTCGAACATTCTTGACTTGATACAGTTAATGTACTTGCCAGCTCTTCTGGAGTCGGAAAAGAATTTCCTTCTGTACGGTAACGGTGAATTTGCATGATCAAAACCAGCTCAGTCTCTCCCAAACCTAATTTCGTGTAATCCGTCAAGAGCTGTTTGGGAACCATGACTTGATTATCAAGAATGCTTTGAAAACTCTGGTATTTAGGCATATGGATCACCTCTTTTCATCATATCACAGGAAAAAACACCGATGCCGTCTGCAATGGAAGGATCGGTGTTTGAAAAACTGCAAATTTCTTAAGGGTATAGTCTATTTAATAAACGAGGGAATGGAATCGTCTCACGGACGTGTTCTACTCCCGCAATCCATGCTACCGTTCTTTCTAATCCAAGTCCGAAGCCTGAGTGCGGCACACTTCCGTATTCACGAAGCTGCAAATACCACTTATAGGCTTCTCCAGTTAAGTCATGTTCTTCGTACCGCTTTTTCATAAGCTCAAGATCATCAATTCGCTGAGAACCGCCAATTATCTCTCCATAGCCTTCAGGCGCGATCAAGTCGGCGCATAGAACAACATCAGGGCGTGTAGGATCTGGTTTCATGTAAAATGCTTTAATTTCTGCTGGGTAGTTTGTGATAAATACAGGTTTATCATAACTTTCAGCAATAGCCGTCTCATGAGGTGCACCAAAATCTTCTCCCCACTCAATATCTTCAAATCCTTTTTCTTTAAGAAGCTGGATCGCTTCATCATAGCTGATACGTGGGAATGGAGCTTGAACTTTTTCTAGCTTCTCAACATCACGCCCTAGCGTATCAAGTTCGATCTTACAGTTTTTAAGAACGGACTGAACTACATGGGAAACGTATTGTTCCTGTACTTCTAAGCTGTCTTCATGGTCCATAAAAGCCATCTCTGGTTCAATCATCCAGAATTCAATAAGATGTCGGCGTGTTTTTGATTTCTCAGCACGGAATGTCGGTCCGAAGCTGAATACTCGGCCAAAAGCCATCGCCGCTGCTTCCATGTAGAGCTGACCACTTTGAGAAAGATAGGCATCTTCATCAAAGTACTTTGTATGAAAAAGTTCGGTTGTGCCTTCAGCAGATGACCCTGTAAGGATTGGTGGATCTATTTTGACATACCCGTTTTCATTAAAGAACTCATACGTCGCACGAATGATTTCGTTCCGTACTTTCATTACGGCATGCTGGCGGCTTGAACGCAGCCACAGGTGCCGGTGATCCATCAAAAATTCCGGCCCGTGTTCTTTAGGTGTGATTGGATAATCCACTGCTTCATGAATGAGTTCGAAATCATTCACTTGCATTTCAAAGCCTAATGGAGAACGAGTATCTTCAACGATTGTACCCGTAACATAAAGTGATGATTCTTGAGTCAAAGCTTTTGCTTCCTGAAATTTCTCTTCACCAATATCAGCCTTCACGACAATTCCTTGCATGAAACCTGTTCCATCACGAAGTTGTAAAAAAGCGATCTTACCGCTTGAACGCTTATTGGCAAGCCACGCACCGATGGTGACTTCTTCTCCTACGTGTTTTGATACTTCAGAAATCGTTGTTTTCACACTAATACCTCCAGCTAACGTTTATGATTGATGTTTTTGAACAAAGTCTTTAATGCGCTTAGCCGCCTCTTCCAACTGATCTAATGAAGTTGCGTAAGATAAGCGTACATTCTCAGGAGAACCGAAGCCGGATCCTGGTACCAGCGCCACTTTCTCTTCATCTAGGAGCGCCTTCACCCACGAATCGACGTCTTCAAATCCGCACGTTTCCACAGCTTTTTTCACATTTGGAAACAAGTAGAAAGCACCGGAAGGCTTGGCACATTCTACACCTGGAATATCAACCAACAATGAGTATAATACATCAAGACGCTCTTTGAAAGCTCGTTTCATCTCGTCTACTTTCTCCTCTGTAGCAGTGTAAGCAGCCAACGCTGCGTATTGAGCCACAGAGGTTGGGTTTGAAGTAGAATGGGATGCCATGTTTGACATTGCTTTAATTATTGTTTTATTACCTGCTGCAAACCCAATTCGCCATCCAGTCATTGAGTGAGACTTAGAGACTCCGTTAATAATGACTGTCTGATCATATAACTCTTCTGAAATTTGTGCAATCGACACATGATTTTCATCAGTGTAGATGAGCTTCTCATAAATTTCATCGGAAACAATAAGTACATCATTTTCTAAACAAACTTGCCCGATAGCCTCCAGCTCTTCTTTAGAGTACATCATTCCCGTTGGGTTACTAGGAGAATTTATAATGACAGCTTTCGTTTTTGGAGTGATCGATTCCTCTAGCTGTTCTGGTGTCACCTTAAAATCATTTGATTCATCAGCCGTTACAATAACAGGTTTCCCTTGAGCAAGTTTGATTTGCTCGGGATAGCTCACCCAATAAGGTGCAGGGACAATAACCTCGTCCCCTTCATTCAACAGCACCTGGAATAGCGTGAACAAAGCGTGTTTAGCACCTGTTGTAACAATAATCTGCTCATTTGTGTAGGTAAGTTCTTGATCACGTTTAAGTTTAGCCGTAATGGCGTTTTTTAATTCCGGAATCCCACCCGCAGGGGTATATTTTGTTTTTCCTTCATCCATAGCACGTTTAGCCGCTTCTAAAATAAAAGATGGGGTATTAAAGTCCGGCTCTCCTGCTCCAAGACCTATGACATCGTGTCCTTCAGCTTTAAGAGCTTTTGCTTTGGCTGTAATTGCCAAAGTGCTTGATGGGGTAAGTGATTGAACGCGGTCAGCAAGTTGCATGATATGTTCACTCCTTCAATTAATTCTGCCTAAAGGCAAATCTTTGATCAAAACTTTCACCAGATAGTTTAAAGTAGTCTAAAACATAACGGTTTTTTTCATCAATGTAGCTCATCTCATAAACAGGCTGATTCTCTTCAAATGCGTATTGAATATATTTAAATTCACAGCCTCCACAACTCTGGCTCCACTTTTGCTTTAGTGCTTCTTTTGAAATGACTTTCTCATTAAATAACTGCTCAATTACTTTCTTTTCTTTAAGATCGATATAGATAAGCCCATGATCTCCTTGGTTGGACTTTCCTTCTACAATATGTACCGTTTGTTCGCCACGGTAGACTGTAACCTGATCAACCTCAGACAATTTAGTTTCTTCCAAGGCAATTTTAGAAGCGTCTTCCTGCCCTGCTGTACGATCCTTATTAATTTCAAAGTACATCCATGAAAAGAATAGTAGAAAAATAATAACCAGCACAGCAAAAGTCAATGATGTCCACTTCACCCACCTAGGTACGGTAAATTGTGAAGACTGCGGTTTGATCGTCCTCATCATCTAGAGCCAACCCAAACATTAAATTTTGTTCTTTCAAAGTTCGATTTAAAGAATCTACAACTTTATACAAGTCGTCTGATTTTTTAATCCGTACCGTCGATAATGTTTCAATTTTATTATCCAATTTAAACCCTCCATAAATCAGCCGAGATAGTCAAACATCTAGTGGGACTCGCTCTACATTATAACAGGTAAGAAGTAAGAAGTTGAACGGTAACTACAACCATTTGTCTATTTGGCTAATCAATTCCTTAGTCTGGCTATAGGTTATAGGTACATCAGGGATGGAAGAAAGAAAATATTTCCCATATTTTGCCTCCATCAGACGCTGATCACAAATGAAGACCACCCCTCGATCGGTACTCGATCGGATCAACCTACCAAATCCTTGCTTGAAGCGAATGATAGCATGCGGGAGCGACCTTTCCATAAACGGATTTCTCCCCTCTTCTTTTAACCTTTCATTTCTTCTAGTTTGTACGGGTTGACCTGGTGGCTGAAAAGGGAGCCTGACAATCATTAAGCAGGATAGATCATCTCCAGGTATATCCACGCCCTCCCAAAAAGAACTTGTTCCTAAAAGAATGGACTGCTCAAAGGCCTGAAAATTCTTTTTCAAGCGGTCTCTGCTTCCACTGGATACACCTTGAGCAAATACCATGAACTCATCCGGATCAATGAATTCTCTAAGCAGATGATACGTCTTTTTTAGCATCTCGTAAGATGTAAATAAAACGAGCATTCTTCCCTTAGTCACTAGAGCCGTAGAATAAATAGCTTCACTAATCGCTTCAATAAATTCTTCAGGATGAGATTTAATACTAGGAAAATCGCTCGGCACCATTAACTTAACTTGTGATTCATAATCATAGGGTGAAGGGAAACTTACTTCAGTTACAGCATCACTTTGGTCTAACCCCAGGGTTTTCCTGAGATAATCAAACGATCCGTTCGTTGTCATCGTAGCACTGGTCAAAGTGACGCTCAGTTTCTTCGAGAAAAGACGTTCATGAAGAAGGTCTGCAATATTCAGAGGCTCGCCAAACAGGTATACGGCGTTTGTAGCACCTTCTCCTTCTATTTCAATCCACTTCACTTCATCCTCATCACTTACGCTAAAATAATCCATTAGCTGTTTACGCACATGGTTGCAAAAATCTATTTTAGTATCCAGTCTTGACCTGAGTATAGCTATCGAGGGATTTTCAGCTAGAGGTTCCAGTGTATAAAGATGATCGCGTATCTTTTCCATCCCACCCATTAACTTACGGATCGCAGCCAGAAATCGATGACACATTTCATGCGCAGTAACGCGAAACGAGTCTTCTTTGCGTCCGCTAATCAAATACTGGATTCTTCCTACATCACTCTTCGCTTTTTCCTTTTTACTTTGTTTCTTTACTTTTTGAAAAATGAATCTGGAAAAATGGTTCAATTCTTCCTTGGCTTCATCCACGATAAACTGACAGCGGTCTAGCTCTCTAAAGATCGCATCGGAAACATTAAGCTTCCTATAGCCTCTCTTTTTGAAAAGCTCGGAGAACTGAGTCAACTGTCTCTGCAGTTCTTTATAATTTAAGCGAATACCAAAATACCGGCTTGCTACAGATTCGAGGTGATGTGCTTCATCCACAATCGCATACTCATAATTCGGCAACCGATCTTCAGAGCTGATAAGATCCATACATAAAAGAGCATGATTCGTAATAATGATATCTGCCTGTTCAGCTTTTTTCTGTGCCCATCTGAAGAAAGAGTTTTCTCCTATATCTAATTCTACCTTCTTAGTGGATTGCTCCGATGACACTTTGTGCCAAAACTGTTTCCCATTCGAAGGAAGTTGAATCTCGTCAATATCACCTGTGGATGTTTCCATTAACCAGACTAATATCATGGCCTTAGCCAGAGCACTATCATAATTATCCTGATATGACTGGTCAAGTTCATAACTGAAATGAACTAAACTGATGTAATGACTTCTTCCCTTGTAAAGCACAGCTTGAATTTGCCTGTTTGACATCTTTTCTATTATAGGGATCTCATCTTCGAGCAATTGTTTCTGCAAACTAGTCGTGTGTGTAGTAATGACAACTCTGTTGTTACTGTTTAAGGAATGATGAACAGCGGCTAATAAATACGAGATCGATTTCCCTGTGCCGGCTCCAGCTTCAATCATAGCATGGTTACCATTATTTAAAGCTTGCTGCACGGTTTCTGACATCTCCATCTGTCCTTTTCGTGGTTCGTAATTAGAGAGGTGTTTTTTCAACCCTTCAGGCTTATGGAAAGCCTTTTCTATCCAGTCCTTAAAAGGGGGCAGATGGTTCCCTTCTTTATTCAAAGAGCGATCTACTTTTCTAATTGGAATACCATGAAAAAGATCATACTCGAGTTCAAGACCTTTTAAATTTTTATACCGTTTCAGTTGAATGACCTCTTGAATCAATGGCCTTAGTTCACTTTTCAACTTTGATTCAACTTTAAGCATATGCTCAAGGGTTCGTTCCGGCAATCCTTCCAATCGTTTTAATAAAAATCCAAGCAATTCCCCAGTAACTTTAGCATCTGAAAGAGCTCGGTGCGGCTGGTCATGTCCCATATCTAACCATTCAGCCAGCTGACCAAGTTTGAAGCTAGGAGCCATAGGAAGCATAATTCTCGATAACTCAACTGTATCTATCACAGGGTTATGTATTGGTGGATAGCCACAACGTTTGAACTCTTCATTCAAAAAGCCTAGATCAAATTCAATATTATGTGCAACAAAATAAGTACCCTTGAGGATTGAATTGATTTCATCTGCGACTTCTGTAAATAAAGGAGCATCCAAAAGATCATCCTCTTCAATACCTGTCAAGGATGTAATAAAGGGTGGAATTTCTCTTTCAGGGTAGATCAAAGAAGAGAATTCCCGAACAATCTCTCTTTTCTCATCCATCAGGACAATGCCAATTTCAATAATGCGGTCACCCTTAGATGCCGAATTTCCTGTTGTTTCTAAATCAACAATCGCAAATGCAGTCATAAAATCACCTCTTTTAGTTAAAGAAAAAGACAGTCGCTCCTAAAGAGACGAAGTGCTTAAATTCAGTCCAGTAGAGTAATACCATACCCATTGATCAAGTTTGAAAGATTGCAGCAGCCACTGGGACAAAAAGGAAGGACCCTGCCTTGTCAATCGGGCAAAGATCCTTAACACGTCCCGTTATGCTTTTCTCCTTACATTGGTAAAGCAGTCAGTGGCGGTTCTTCTTCAACAATTTCTTCAACTTTGTTATTCTCTCCCATTAGGGCGATCTTTGGCTTAAAATCAGCCAGTTCGTCTTCACTCAACATAGCATAGGAAACGATGATAACAACGTCGTCTGGTTGAACGAGACGGGCTGCTGCACCGTTTAAGCAAACGACGCCGCTTCCACGTTCACCTGCAATAACGTAAGTTTCAAGCCTTGCTCCATTATTATTATTTACGATCTGAACCTTTTCATGAGGAAGAATCCCTACTTGGTCCATCAGATTCTGATCAATGGTTATGCTCCCGACGTAATTTAAGTTCGCTTCCGTTACGCGGGCTCTGTGTATCTTTGACTTCATCATGGTGCGAAACATGTATAATCCCCCTTGAAACCTTATCCTTTACTAATAAATCCATTCTGATCGAAAACAACGTTGTCGATCAACCTTGCGCGTTCGAAGTAAACCGCAGCCGCAAGTATAACCTGCTGATTTATTCGTTCAACAGGCTTCAAGTCAGGATAAGATAATAATTCAATATAGTCTATTTTACCATGAGTTTCATTTTCAAGAAACTCTCTAGTTGCCTCTATAACCTGCTGCGGATCCACCATCCCTTCCTGCACCATCTGCCGGCCCATTTGTAATCCTTGTTGGATAGCAGGAGCCTCACGCCTTTCTCCTTTAGACAAATTAACGTTACGGCTGCTTTTAGCAAGTCCGTCAGACTCCCGAACCGTAGGAACAGGAACTAGCTGAACAGGAAAGTTATAATCCTCTATAAGAGCATCCACGACAGCAACTTGTTGAGCGTCTTTCATTCCAAAGTATGCTCTCGTCGGCTGACATATATTAAAGAGTTTCGCAAGAACAGTCACAACGCCTTCAAAGTGACCTGGGCGACTTCCTCCACAAAGTACGTCCCCTCTTTTTGTCACTGTCATTTCGATAGAAAGAGGGTTAGGGTACATCGTATCCTTTGAAGGTAAGAAGATGAGATCGACACCATTTTCTTTGGCAACCTTTCTGTCGTGTTCTTCATCCCTTGGATAATGTTCGAGGTCTTCCCCCTCCCCAAATTGAAGAGGATTAACAAAGATACTTAGAATAACAAAGTCATTTTCCTTACGGGCCTCTCTAATCAGATGCACATGGCCTTCATGCAAATAACCCATGGTCGGTACAAAACCAATGGATTTTCCTTCTCTCACAAGAGTCATAGCTTTTTTCTGCACCGTTTTAATTTCATGATAAACTTCCATACAAATGCTCCTTACAACTTAGGCAAGCTCTCACTAGGCATTGTAAACGTATGTTTTTCCTCTGGAAATCTTCCGTCTTTTACTTCCCGTACATAGCTCTTAACTGCTTCGCCTAATTGCTTATTACTGTCCATATATGATTTTACGAATTTCGGCACACGTTCTACACCATACTTGAGAATGTCATGGTAAACAAGCACCTGCCCGTCACATTCTGCTCCCGCACCGATTCCTATGGTGGGAATACTTAAGTGGGAGGTAATTAATTCTGCCAATTGCCTAGGTACGCATTCCAGTACAATCGCCATTGCACCTGCTGTTTCAATTTGCTTAGCCTCTTCAAGCAGATGCTCTGCAGTCTCACGGTCTTTTCCTTGCACTTTATATCCGCCAAGCACGTTGACCGATTGTGGTGTGAGTCCGATGTGTCCAACTACTGGAATGCCCGCATGAATTAAGCGTTCAATCGTCTTTAATACTTCACCGCTACCTTCAAGCTTAAGCGCTTGAGCACCGGTATCTTGAAATAAACGCATGGCGTTCTTTAAAGAATCCTCCGTTGAAATATGGTAAGACATGAATGGCATGTCTACGACTTTGAACGTGTCCAATGCTCCTCTGGTAACCGCCTTTCCGTGATGAATCATATCTTCTAAAGTTACCGGAATTGTAGAGTCGTATCCAAGAACAGTCATACCGAGACTATCGCCAACAAGAATCATATCCGCTCCTGCTTCCTCTGCCATTTTAGCAGAAGGATAGTCATAAGCCGTGATCATTGCGATCTTCTTATTTTCCTCTTTCATTTGCGACAGATTGTGTTTATTAAGCATGGTATCCTCCTTCTCCCCAATGGATCTCTGCTGAATATAACTTCTCTTCATTCCCATCCTTATCTTTAGCTCTCAAGGCTCCATCGGGCTCAATCCCCACAAGAGTAGCCTGCCAGGTTCGTTTCATGGTAGAAATCGTAACTTCTTCTCCGATGCGATACCCATAATGCTCCCACTGCCGTTTCACTTCTTTGAAACCCAGATCAACGTACTGGTCGTATGTAGATTCAAACAAGCGTAGGATTTGTTGGACGGTCTCATGAATATTCCAATCCTGACCTGACTCAATTTTCAGTGAAGAAGCCTTATGATGCAGATCAAAAGGAATATCATCGATGTCCTGATTAACATTAATGCCCATTCCTAATACAACATATTGAATCTTGTCCTGTTCCGCCTGCATCTCTGTGAGTATGCCAGAAACTTTTTTATGGTTGATTAAAATATCATTAGGCCATTTGATTTGAGGTGTTATCCCCCCGCGGGTATCGATCATTTTAGCGAGCGCTGTAGCTGCTAGCAAGGTTAGCTGGGGGGCTTGAAAAGGAGGAAGATCAGGGCGAAGCAATATACTCATCCATATCCCTTTGCCTTTTGGTGAATCCCAGTTTCGAGCCATCCTTCCTTTACCTTTCACCTGTTCATCCGCAATAACGACAGTCCCATGTGGTTTGCTTTGTTTAGCCATCTGATGCACAACTTCCTGAGTGGACTCTACTTGATCAAAATGATAGAGATGCTGGCCAACCCATTTTGTATCTAGGCCCCACTGAAGAGTATTTGTACTGATTTTATCAGGAGAGGATATAATTTTGTACCCTTTTCTTTGTACGGCTTCTATTTCATATCCGTCTTTCTTTAATTCGTTCATATGTTTCCAGACAGCTGTTCTTGATATATCCAAAGCCTCAGAAAGCTGCTGTCCTGAAATATGTCCTTCTTGCTTCTGCAATAATTCAATTAACTGTTTGCGGGTGGATTCCATTTTGATACCCACTCCTTTATCTTTTCAAATTCATTTGGTACTACAGATGTCACAACGGCATATTCCAACTTTTCCATCGTTTCAGATATCCATGGTCCTTTTGGATGATCAGGATATAATAAAAGGAGATCCTTCGGCTGAAATGCTAGATCTTTTCTCGCTTGTATAGGAAGATGCAATATTTCCTTCTCAATCTTCTGTAAAATGTGATCATCCATTTTGGTTCTCGCACGAATTAACCGGGCAAAAGATGGATATAAGTGACTAGGAAGTTGATAGAGCAGCCATGGTGTTAACTTACTATTCCTTTCATACTCCAGTAGCCCCTCCAAAAGAGCCTCAGCATTACGTTGAGACCTTTTTGAAAGTTTCCAACCTTTCACCCATTCCTTAACACCTGCTTCTGAGTATTCGGAAGTATAGTAGGCGATCACTTCAGGCCAGGTCTGTAAACTGATATATGGAATCGTTTTTATAAGGTCAATTTTATTTAATTGAGGCAAGTAGGGCTTTAAACCTAAATCCGTAATCAATTTCAGTCCAAGTTTAAATCCTTTTCCTTTATACAATTTGATCGTTTCCTCAGCGATTCTCTCAATAGAAATGTGAGACAGCAATTCAGCCTGTTTTAAAATGGATAATTTTGTCCTGCTTTCGATAAAGAAATTGAGCTGACTCGCAAAGCGGACGGCACGCATCATACGCAGTGGATCCTCCTGAAAACGCTCTGTTGGATTGCCTACTGCATTAATTTCTTTATTTTCAATGGCTTTGCGGCCTTTATATGGATCTACGATTTGACCGTAACGGTCCATCGCTATGGCATTCATTGTGAAGTCCCGCCTTGCTAAGTCTTCATTTATGTCCCTTACAAATGTAACTTCATCAGGATGGCGATAATCCTGATACCCTTTTTCGGTTCGATAGGTTGTTATTTCATAGGATTCGCCACCATACCTAACGAGAACTGTACCATGTTCGATTCCAACAGGGATGACTTTTTCAAATATTTCTTGAATCCGTTCGGGTGGTTCAGAAGAGGCAATATCAATATCCCCGACTTCACTTCCTGATAAATAGTCTCTCACAGAGCCTCCTACGATGTATGCTTCTCCTCCGTGTTGCTCAATTTCTTCGATGATTGCAAAGGCCGATCGGAAAATGGATTCAAATGTCGTTCCCATCACTCAACACCTGCTTATATAATGCTTCATACTGCCCCAAAATAGTAGAGGAAGCAAATTTATCTTTTACTACTTCTCTAGCTTGACTAGAATAATCAGTCATTGTCTTCTCATCTGTTAGCATACGAATTGCGAATGAAGCTATTTGGTCGATATTCCCCAGTTCTACAATAAATCCAGTTTCTCCATGATCAATGACTTCAGGGATACCTCCAATATTTGTACCAATACAAGGGACTCCGCAAGCCATCGCTTCTAGTAATACCAGGCCGAAGCTTTCCTTTTCTGAAAGTAAGAGTTTTAGATCAGAGATTGACAACAAGTCACTGACATTCTCCTGCTTACCAAGAAATAACACACGATCTTCAATCCCTAACTCCTGCACTAGCTGATAACAGTCTGAATACTCTGGTCCATCACCGACTAACAATAGCTTAGAAGGGACTTCAGAGACGATTTTCGAAAAAGCATGAATGACATCTGGGACCCTTTTTACTTTTCTGAAGTTGGAGATATGAATAATTACCTTTTCATGTTCTTCGATACAGTAATCTTTTTTCAATTCCTGAGTCGATTTCCGGTAATATTCTCTCTCATCAACAAAATTATAGATCACTTCAATTCTTTTAGTTGTATCTAGCATATCCTGCGTTTGACTAACAAGGCTATTGGAAACGGCCGTCACTTGATCAGATTGTTCAATTCCGAATTTGATCATCTCTTTCAAACTTGAGTCGATTCCTAAAACCGTAATATCCGTCCCATGTAAAGTCGTAATAATTTTAACATCACGCTTACACATTTGTTTGGCTAAAATAGCGCAAATGGCATGAGGCATAGCATAGTGCACATGGAGGATATCCAACTCTTCTCGGTTAATCACTTCAGCCATCTTTGCTGCTAGAGCTAAATCATAAGGTGGATGTTGGAAAACCGGATAATTGCTCACTTCGACTTCATGATAATAGATGTTCGGGTAAACACGGTTCAACCGAAAAGGTACTTGCGAAGCAACAAAATGAATCTCGTGTCCTTGCTCCGCTAAGAGTTTTCCTAACTCAGTAGCGATCACTCCCGATCCACCCACCGTAGGATAGCAAGTAATTCCTATTTTAGCCATAAAACTTCACTCCTGATCTTTCTTCTTATCTTTTATTACATTTCGCCACTCAAAGTCACCTCTATCGAGTGCACGTATAAGTATCTCAGCACCTGCAAGATTTGTAGCAAGGGGAATCTGGTGAACATCACATAATCGCAGCAAAGCACTAATATCAGGTTCATGCGGCTGAGCTGTGAGTGGATCTCTGAAAAAAATCACCATATCCATCTCATCCTCAGCAATTTTTGCCCCGATTTGCTGATCCCCTCCAAGCGGACCAGATTGAAACCGATGGATAGGAAGACCTGTTGCATCAGAGATCTTCTTACCTGTCGTGCCTGTTGCAAACAACTGATGGTTCTTTAGGATACCGGTGTACGCTGTAGCAAACTGGATGATTTCTTTTTTTCTCTCATCATGTGCGATTAACGCAATATTCATGTCCGTTTCCTCCCTTTAATCAAGCAAATGCTCTAAACCATATACAAGCTGATCCAATTCCATTACTTTCTCAGTAGCAAGCTTCACACCGCTCATAAAGGACTCCCTGTGGTGAGAATCATGCTTAATCGTCAATGTCTGGCCAAGACCTCCAAAGACTACTTCCTGATGAGCAATAAGACCAGGCAGGCGCATACTGTGAATTTTCATACCATCTACATCTGCTCCTCTTGCCCCATCAATGGTTTCCTTCTCATCAGTATGTCCCTGCTTATGAGAATCTCTTACTTCTTGAATCAATTGAGCCGTTTTAACTGCCGTTCCAGAAGGGGCATCCAATTTTTGATCATGATGCTTTTCAATAATTTCTACATCAGGGAAATGTTTAGCGGCCCATTTAGAAAATTGCATCATGAGCAACGCTCCTACAGCAAAATTAGGAGCGATTACGACTCCAAGTTCTTTCCTCTCAGCTAAATCTGTAATTTCCTCCATTTGCGCCTCTGTAAAACCAGTAGTTCCTACTACTGGTCTCACCCCATGCTCCAGCGCAAGCTTTGTGTGCTTATATCCATGTTCAGGGGTTGTCAAATCGATTAGTACATCTGCTTCTAGTTCACCTAATGCTGTTTCAGCGCTTGTATAGATAAGCGCGTCCAATTTGGGAAGCCCTTCTATCTCCGCTACCTTCTGTCCATCATGAATACGATCTATACACCCTACAAGTTGAAAAGCAGATTCCTTTTCAATCATGCGAAGAGCTTCACTGCCCATTTTACCGCGTGGTCCCGCTACGATCACTTTAATATCAGCCATCAGTTATCCTCCCTTTCTTTTCTTGTCCAACGGTCTTTATCTCGGCTTTCGATTTTACTCATCGACTGTTCAAATGCTTCTGACAAATCTATATCCAACGAATTTGCAAAGCAGGTTAATACAAACAGAACGTCTCCCATCTCTTCTTCAAGAGCTTTTTCTTTTTCACTATCTTTCTTTGGTTTTTCCCCATAACGATGGTTGATTTCTCTAGCCATTTCTCCAACTTCTTCCGTCAACCTCGCTTGAAGACTTAAAGGCGAAAAGTATCCTTCTTTAAATTGTGATATGTAATCATCCACACGTTTCTGGATCTCTTTTGTAGAATAGTCCAAAATGAGTCACCTCTTTTATATTTCATACGTATCTCTCTAAATGTTAGCCAAAAGGGGGGCGTTTGACAAATTTTTTAGTTTAAAACATTTAATTGTCGTTTCAAAACAAGTTCTCTATAATATGAAACGTGTCACATATTACGGAGGTGAGAATATGAAGCTCTTTGGACTTCGAATAAAAAATATTATTTTTATTTTAATTGGGGCCGCAATCTTTTCTTTTGGTCTTGTCCACTTTAACATTCAGAACGAATTGGGTGAAGGCGGCTTTACTGGAATTACTTTACTTCTTTTGTACTTGTTTAATTGGGACCCTGCACTTATGAATATTGTTCTTAATATCCCAGTTTTAATTGTTGGGTGGAAAATACTGGGCAGGAACACATTTTTGTATTCACTAATCGGAATTGTTGCCGTCTCAGTCTTCATACGTCTATCACAGAAATACATGGTAGAAATCGATTTAGCTGATGATTTAACGCTTGCCTCACTTTTTGCGGGAGTGTTCATAGGGGTAGGTTTAGGGATCATCTTTAGATATGGCGGAACTACAGGCGGTGTAGACATTATCGCACGTTTAATCAACAAATATTTGGGCTGGAGTATGGGACGAGCCATGTTTATGTTTGATGCACTTGTCATTTTTGTGTCCATCATCACTTATCTTAACTCTATCAAGGGCATGTACACGCTCGTCGCTGTCTTTGTAGGGGCTAGAGTCATTGATTTCATACAGGAAGGTGCCTATGCAGCAAGAGGCACAACGATTATTTCAGAAAAAAGTGAGGAAATTTCCCGGAAAGTCCTTCAGGAGATGGATCGAGGAGTGACCGTTTTGGAAGGTCGAGGTTCATTCTCAGGAGCGAAGCGAGATGTCCTTTACTGCGTGATTGGAAAGAATGAAATTGTGCGTTTGAAAACAATTATTGACAGCATCGATCCTCATGCATTTGTTGCAGTTAGCCATGTCCACGACGTCATGGGAGAAGGCTTCACTCTGGATGAGAATAAAAATCCTTTAGAAGATTAGATTACTTAATAAGGCCAAGAGGCCAAATTAGTAACGTCAATAAATCTTTTTGAGTAGAGCTTTTTTAGCTTCCCTATCGTTTTCGCTACCAAGGTTATGCTGTCAGTATATCAATTTACCTTATAATAAAAGTATAAAAAAACAGAAAACCCCTGATCAATAAGATCAGGGGTTTATAAGCTAGGTTTATTCTTCACTCATTCCTGTAAACATTAAAATGAAACGAAGCAATTCTGCTACAGCTACAAGAGCAGCAGCTACATAAGTCATCGCCGCAGCGTTGAGAACTTTCTTTGTCTGACGTTCTTCATCGTTACGAATAATACCAGTGGAAACCAACTGACTCATAGCTCGGTTCGAAGCGTCGAACTCAACAGGGAGAGTAACTAATTGGAATAGTACGGCGGCGGAGAAGAAAATGATCCCGACAAGGGCAAGGTTAGCCAATCCCATTAAGAAACCAGCGATAATCAAAATGAATGAAATATTGGAACCAAAGCTTGCTACAGGTACTAGAGCACTACGAAAGCGCAAAAATGCGTAATCTTGAGCATCTTGAATTGCATGACCTACCTCGTGTGCTGCAACTGCTGCACCTGCGGCAGAGCGTCCATGAAAGTTGTCAGAAGATAATCGGACAACCTTCGAACGTGGATCATAATGGTCAGAAAGCTTGCCTCGCACTTCTTCAACACCAACATTGTATAATCCGTTATCATCTAGTATTTTTCTTGCTACTTCTGCTCCAGACATAGATGAGGAGGTAGCCACTTTTGAATATTTTTTGTACGTACTTTTAACTTTTGATTGAGCCCAGAAAGGGATGATCAAAATCAGCGCAAAGTATATGAGAAACTCCATGTTTCATTCCTCCGTCTTGGTTGTATTCACTACTTAGGTCAATTTTAGTCAAACTTAGCGAAAAAATCAACTATTTTCACTTTTCCGCGAATGGACCATCGCTTTGTGCCCTTTAAATTTACGAATAGACACATAAGAAAGGGTCAAGATTATTGTACCTCCTATGGTTAAGATCGTCCACAATAAAGCATCTAATGTAGGAGTTTTCGAATTCTTTATAAGGTCGTCAAGTTGCAGAAACGCGGTGTCACGGGCTTCAACCGTATCGTTTGAGTTTAGACTGGATATGGAAACCGTAATCCCTTCAATTTCTGCTCCGGGATAAAATACCTGAACGGTTGGTGCAAGTACATCCCATTGTTGAGCTATATCATCTACTGGTATAAAAACGTTCTGTAAATCCCGACTAATTTCTATCAAAGCTTGTTTGGTGAATAAAGTTGGATTTTCATCCGTAACCGCATTCATAAACATAACTAAACGTGCAGCATCTTTATTAAAGTCATCACTATTATTTGTAGCCAGTGGTTCTACTAATATATCCCACATGGACCTTTCTTCATCAGAAAGTGTCTCAACATATTGTTCCATTTGAGGAAGGCGATTATGCAGCATTCGCTCAGCCAGCTCATATTTTTCATCAGAGATTAAATATTGAAATTGAAGAATAAATGTATCCCACTCTTGGGAAGCACGGACCTCCATTTTGCCATGATGATTGATCGGCGTAAGCGCGAACAAAACGGAACAGAGGATCATTAGTATAGCCCGTCCCATTCCACTTCTCCCCTCTCGTAAAATGTCTTACAGAGAGTCTATGAGAGAAACAGCAAGATTAGACCGAAGGCTGGTTCTTTTTAGAAAGGAAATAAGCAATCCCGATACTAAGAATACTTAGCCAGAACGTAAAATAACCAATTTTGTCCATATACTGTACGATTGCAGGATAAACAGGCATCTGTCCAAAAACATAATCGATAACATCATTGTGAAGCGTCCAGACAGCAGCAACAATTAAGTGTTTAAGTCGTATAGCGTAATAAGGCCCGTACAACAAACCTTGAATAGCCATCGCTCCATGTGAAATCACCAGCATGTACCCTGTCCAGGGAAGACTGCCGTATTCCATAAAGGTTAATCCATTCATAACGACCGCCCAGACACCATATTTAAATAAAGTAATGACCGCCAAAGCTTCAACATATGGAGCGTTCTTCTTAAAAATGAAAAATGCAAGAAAAATAGTGAAGAAAAGGCTCGCCGTCGGGCTGTCAGGTACAAAAATAAGGAAAATTGGTTCAGTTTTAGAAAGCTGAGATTCATACCAAATATAACCATAGATAGTACCAAAAAGATTAACAAAAAATAGTAAAATTAAAAATGCCTGATTCGTAAGTATGTAGGAAATCATACTTCTCATCCTGCGTTCCTCCTATGTAAAAGACAAGCCGCGCTCAGTGAGCACGGCCTCTTATCTTTCTTATGGTATTTTACTCTTCAGAGCCGGATTCTTGACCAGATTCAGACCCTTCGCCAGAGCCTTCTCCTGAGCCAGATTCTTCGCCGGAACCTTCGCCAGACTCAGAGCCCTCGCCGGAGCCAGAACCTTCTCCTTCAGAAGATCCACCTTCTTCAGAACCGCCCTCAGAAGAACCACCTTCGCTTCCTCCACCAGAACCTGCGTTCTTAATAAATTCAGCAAGCTGTTGAAGTTCTTCATCAGATCCATTGAAAACACCCGCTGGCATCTGCCCGATACCGTTCACAGCAATGTCTTTAATCTCTTCAACAGATTTTTCTGTTCCCATCAGAGCTGGGTAACTTCCTTGTCCTTGAAGTGCATCACCATGACAGCTTAAACAGTTAGCCTCGTAAACTGCATAGCCAGGAGCGTCCTTGTTAATTTCAGATTCTACCGCTTCAATATTTACACCATACTTCTCAGCACGATGAGCATAATCAGCATGTTGTACAGATTCATATGTTAACCAGAAAGTTGCAAAAAATCCTAGAAGCATTAGTCCTACAGCGATTGGACGCTTATGTGGCCGACGCTCTGGACCACGGTCCAAGAATGGAGCAAGTAATAAAGCTCCGAAAGCTAGTCCTGGCATTACAATCGCACCAAGTACGATAAATTCTCCACCAGCAAACTCATATTTTAGAAATTGGTATAAGAATAAGAAATACCAGTCTGGCAACGGAATATAACTAGCGTTCGTCGGATCGGCCTGTTGCTCAAGTGGTGATGGGTGAGCAGCAGTCAAAATTAAGAAGCCGATCAAAAACACAGATCCCACAAGCCATTCTTTTAACAAGAAGTTCGGCCAGAAGGCTTCCGTACGACCCGGATATTCCGAATAGTCTTTTGGTAAATTGGCTTTTTGTTCAGCGGTGACACGCGAATCACCAACGAACTTCATCCCTTTTCCCCTATGCACAGCTTTCCCTCCTTTTTTAACTTACAGTTTTATAGTGGACCGGAAATACCTTGTTTTCGGATTAAGATAAAATGGAATGCCATTAACCCAAACAATGCAGCCGGCAAGAAGAATACGTGTATCGCAAAGAATCGTGTAAGCGTTTGTGCTCCTACGATTGATGGGTCACCAGCAAGCAATGTACGTATTTCATCACCTATAAGTGGAGTCGCTGCGGCAATTTCTAAACCAACTTGCGTGGCGAAATATGCCTTGTTATCCCATGGCAGCAGATATCCTGTGAACCCAAGACCTAACATGACAAAGAACAGCAATACTCCAATTACCCAGTTCAATTCACGTGGTTTCTTGTATGCGCCTTGGAAGAATACCCGCAATGTATGTAGAAATAACATTACGATAACAAGACTTGCGCCCCAGTGGTGCATCCCACGCACGATCTGGCCGTATGCTACCTCTCTTTGTAAATAATAAACAGATTTCCAGGCATTCTCGATATCAGGCACATAATACATCGTTAAGAACATACCGGATAAAATTTGGATAACCGTTACAAAGAACGTCAATCCGCCGAAACAATAAACAAAAGCTGAAAAGTGGTGTGCTGGGTTGACATGCTCAGGCACTTCGTGATCGGCGATATCGCGCCATAAAGGGGTAATATCTACACGCTCGTCCACCCAGTCATAAATTCTTTGCAGCATGAACTATACCCCCTTCTTTCTAGATTGTGCATCTCCAAGATAAAGCATGCCATCTTTTACTTCGTGTTTAAAAACAGGTAGTGGTGCTGTTGGTGGTGTTCCTGGTACGTTAACACCATCTTTCGTATAGCGTCCACCATGGCATGGGCAGTAGAATTGGTTAGGGTATTCTTCATTAGAACCCCAGTCTACTGTACAGCCCAAGTGAGTACAAATCGGTGAAAGTGCAACAATGTCGCCATTTTCATCTTTGTACACCCATGCCGTTTTCTGAACTTCCGATTCATACCAGGCATCAACCTGATCAATCGTCCATTCGACACGTGTTGGTTCATTCGTAATTTCATCAACTGAAGCAACAGATTTCAAATCCCCACCCTCTTGTTTCTGTAAGACAGGGTCGATCGCGAATCGAACCATCGGAGCAAGCATTCCAGCAGCCATGAAACCGCCTACACCAGTCAGTGTGTAGTTTAAAAATTGACGACGGGATACTCGTTTTTTATCACTCATTCTTTTCCCCCCTCTATGCTGTAATCCATGCGACATGGATTGTTTACACACAGTTTACTAGGACATTACCATGATAGCGCAATCTTACAGCCCGGTCAATAAATTATCGGACCTTGTCGTAACTTTTCAGATCACCAGAAGGCCTGAATGAATTCACTGATTTGATGGGCCTGTTCCTTTACAAAAGATTGTGTTTCTGTTGACTGAATATTACCGGACTGCATTCCAGGCACCCAGAGCAGTTGTCCCGTTAATTCTTTCTCATACTTCTTCCATTTTGGATCGAAAGTAAACAGGAAAATATGTTGAAATGGCTGCTTGTCGAATTGCTCTATCCATTTGTTAAGTCTCTCAACCTCTTGCTCCAACTGTCCATGTAAGTAATAATATTCAGGAGACAAAAACACCCTTCCCCTATACTCCTTCTCTACGAGTTGAGTAAAAACTTGGTTGAGCTCCCTCTGAAAAGCGTGTTTGGGCATCTGGCTGTCATCAGCTGGATCGAAAGGGATCAAAGGTATGATGACAGTATCGATGTATTCTTTTTCTGGTAAGTATTGTGTAGTATCTGTTTTAATCCAACGCATGATGCATACATTCCTTTCTTTACTTAATTTTCATTGTACTAAAATTTTGAAAAAATAAAAATCAGGAAACATCCAAAGATGCTCCTGATTTTCTAAAAAATGAATTAGACGTATGCTTTTAATTCGTGCTTCAACTTAGTAAGTGCATCGCATAAGTCTTTGAATTCTTCCCGTTTGCCATGAATAAGAGCTTCATCTATCTTATTTTCTATCTGCCTTTGTCTATGCTTTAACAAGCTTAGAGATAATAGCCGGTCCGCTTCATTTTTATCACGTTCGTTCAAATAATAATCTTTCGGTAGGTAGGGGTTTTCTTCTAAAACCAGAGCATACTTGGAACATTGCTGAGCTTTATCAAAATTCATTTGGATATAAACAGGTTCATCTTGATTCATACGGAGGTCATGAAACGATTTCTCGGCGTCATTAGTCATGACTTGACCTTTGTAAAAACGGAATGGAGGATCAGATACCCCTTGAGCACTGATTTCCATACCTCGAGGGCAAAATTTGACCTCTTGAACGAAATGCACGCTTGATAATAACGTTTCGTGATTCATCAGATAGTTAAGAATCCACACACTTTCCCTTTTCTTTAATTGATAATGATTTAAGAACCAGCGGACAAAATCCTTTTTCTCATTGACAGAAATAGGTGTTTGCATATGCGCCCCTCCTGCGCCCTTATTAATCGTTTTGTTCCTTTAGCCTCTCTACAAAATCCTCAATTTCTGTATCTGCAGGGTCTATTGATAAATATTCACTTAAGACTTGTTGGGCTTCTTTCATTCGCCCTTCTTCAACTAAGAAATAACCGTATGATTTTAAGAAGTCTGTATCTTCCTTCAAAGAAGGATAAGCTTGTTTGTATTGTTCATAGGCTTCTTTAAATTGTTCCTCTTCCTCATAAGCTTGAGCTAGTTCCCAAAGATAATTTGGGTCCTCTTCTCCAAAGGATATCAGCTGATTGATGAGTTCAATAATCGCCTCAAAATCCCCATCACTTTTATAATTTTCAATTAAGAATAAGACAGCTTCTTTATAACCTGGATCCAGCGCCACGGCTTCCCGCATTAGTCTGTATCCTTCCTCTTTGTTCCCCTGTCTATGTGAAAGGGTAGCTGCGAGGTGATAAAGTTCCTTATTAAATTCATCTTTCTCTAGACCCTTTTTCGCCATTTCCAAAGCTTCTTTTGGCATCCCCTCAAAATCGTAAGCTTGTGCTAAGTGAGGATAAACGGATTGGAAGTAAGGGTCTTTCTCCATCAGCTCTTCCCAGACCTTGATGGAGATATCATTCCGGTTGGCTTGAAAAGCAACAAACCCATAGCGGAACATGACATCTGGATTATCTTCTTCAACTCTTTGGAAATAATCTAGAGATTTTTCAAACTCTCCATTCGCTGCATATGCCTCAGCCAGCCTTGTAGCTACCTCAATATCCCCTATGACCGGCTGGTGGTGCATGGCATTCTCATAATACGGAACACTCTTCATGTATTCCCCATTTGAAAAAGCCAACTCCCCTAGAGCAAAATCAATGATCGCTGAATTAGGTTCTACTTGTTTAGCTGTAAGCAGCTTTTGTTCCGCCACTTCATAAAGGCCTTGTGCCTGATAAAGGTCTGCCAGCTGTACAAGTGCCTGCAAATAGTCCTCATCTTCGGGTCCAAACTGATTTAATAACTCAATCGCTTCATCGTCTTCATCCAAATCGATATGGATTTCTGCCATCATCACTTTCAATTCTTGTTCTTTTGGATAGCGCTGAATCAACTCATGAAGAACCATTTTAGCTTCCTCAAGCATCCCCCATTGGATATATAGCTCCGCAATGGTAAAGCGCTCCTCTTCATCTGCTTCTGGTAGATACGTTGTAAGAGTGTTAATTGCCTCTTCCGTCTTATGCTCTTCCATAAGGCGAACTGCTTTTTGTATTTCCTCCATGATGACATCCTTTCTTCCTACACAAAATGCTTGTGGATTTTCACTTTTAAGTGTGAACCTGGATCATAGTTTACAACCTTTTGATTAACCTGTTTGATCGTACCATTCATAACCGTTACTTTCGGAACAGAATTATGATATCTGAAATTCCTTTGTTCATCAAACATAGTGGCTTCATCAATGAAATATAAGTTGTAGTCAGCTTGACCACCTGGCTGAAAACCTCCCTTTGAAGGAAAGATTCCACTATCCCTTAAGTTCTGTGCAGTTACCATTTCATCGTCCTGCATATCTGTTAACCCTATGATACCATACTGTTTGCGAAGTGAAGACCACATTTCCAGGTAATTATTTGACGTGTTTTTTTGATCTTTGACGATTAATGTGAATGGAATACGCTTATGAGATTGAGCCTGAACCAGCCATTCCCACTTAACTTCTGCTAGTTCTTCTTGAGAATTTACAACTATACATAAAAAGGGACAACCTCTTCGAGAGTAATAGCGCACCATTTCTGGTTTTACTGCCTTTGCTTTTATTACAGGTATCACCATATAGTCAATTGGCAGTTCATCTAATTTCTCCAGAAAAGTGTCATATAGCTCTCGGAAGTGGCGTATGCTAGTCACTAGGTGTTGAATCAATAACAAGGTGCATCCTCTTTTTATGTATTCCACAGCTTCTGCAATTGGGGAGTCAGAAGTCTCTAGTGGAGCTTTTCGGTCGACCATAATGTGACCTGGCGAAACATAGAGTCCGTTTGTATTCATCTGCCAGTATGAACCAGACCCTACTCGATCCCTTACAAACTTCTCTTTACAAACCGTCAACTCCTCAAAAGTTGATCTATTGTTCCTAAACCAATAAGCTCCCATACGATAGTAACCTCCAATAGGCTTTTTATATCGTATGAGAGCTTTCATAAAACTATGAAGTTTATTTACTTTCTTATTTTATCTAAATGAGAAAAGAAGGATGGATAAGAAATATTGATACATTCTTTTCCTACAATCGTAACAGAGGTTTCACTGATTAAGGAAGCCACGGCTCCCATCATTCCAATTCTGTGATCTCCAAGTGAGTCCACAGTGCCACCATTTAAGGTGCTCCCTCCATGAATGACAAGCCCGTCTTGACGTGCTTCCACGTGTGCCCCTAGCTGATTAAGGTTGTCAACTACTGCAGAAATGCGATCAGTCTCCTTGTACCTTAGCTCTTCTGCATCCTTTATAACGGTCGTCCCTTCTGCTTGGGTAGCCGCAAGGGCAATAATTGGAATCTCATCAATTACGTTTGGAATCATTTCACCTTCTATGGTAGTACCTGTTAAAGTACTTGACTTAATATGGACGTCCCCTACTGGTTCTTTTCCTACATAGGTGTGGATATTTGTTTCAATGGAAGCGCCCATGGCTTTCATTACACGAATTATTCCATCACGAGTAGGGTTTAAGCCTACATTCTTTAATGTCAACTCACTTCCAGGCGTCACGACAGCTGCTACTATGAAAAAAGCTGCTGAAGAAATATCTCCTGGGACATGTACATCAGAAGCTTTCAACCTCTGCCCACCTTTAATCGTAATGGTCGAGTCCTTAACGGATAAATCGACCCCGAATTGAGGGAGCAGCATTTCTGTATGATTTCTTGTCTTACCCAACTCAGTTACTGAAGTTTCCCCTTCAGCAAGCAGTCCAGCTAATAATAAAGATGATTTCACCTGTGCACTTCTTACCTTAAGTTTATGGTCTTTCCCTCTCAAGGTTGTGCCTTCAAAGGATAAAGGCAATAAAGAAGCTTCTTGCCTGCCAGAAATGGCAGCACCCATCTCTTTAAGAGGCACGACGACACGATCCATGGGACGTGTCGACAATGAGGCGTCACCATACGCTACAGTAAAAAGCGGCAATCCTGCAAGTACACCACTCATAAGCCGTGCGGTGGTACCGGAATTACCAAAATTGATAGGTACGACCGGCTCATTAAGGTTATCTACCCCTTTTCCATGAATAACTAAATTATCCTCACTCTGTTCAATCTCAACGCCTAAGCTTCTAAAAGCATTAACCGTCCTTAAACAGTCTTCTCCCGTCAAAAAGTTGCTAACCTTTGAAGTACCCTCAGCCAATGATGCAAAGATCACAGAACGGTGAGAAATTGATTTGTCTCCAGGAACTTCAAGCGTTCCGCTTAAGCCCCCTTTTGAAGGTTCTATTTCAATTACAGCCACTTTCTCCACCCCTTACTGTTGTAACATCACTTCATATTGATGCTTTTCTAGCAGCTTTTTGCTACCTACTTGGTCTTTATTTGTAGCAAAACTGATTCGTAAAACACCCGTAATTCCTTCTCGAATCTCGAGAATTTGGATATTTTTAATACTTATATTCTCATTTGCAAGCAAACCTATAACATCATGAATTGCACCAGGCTGGTCATGAATGTCAACGTAGATATCATAGAAAGAGGGAATCGCACCCTTTTCACGTACAGGCAAACCATCTCTATACTGCTTGGCTTCTACTAAATACTTATAGGTTTGCTCGCTTTCTTGGTCTTTCAAAAAGTTTCTTACTGTCTGCATTTCATCAATCCAGTCATCCAGCATTGATATAAGCAGTGTACGATTTTGAAAAAAGATGTCCTGCCATAGCTTCGGATTACTAGATGCAATTCTTGTTATATCTTTAAACCCGCCTGCTGCTAAATGTTCAATATAGGGGTGAGTTTTTTGCCATTCTCTAGCCTGATGGACTAAAGAAGATGCAATTAAATGGGGAAAATGAGAAATGACTGCGGTCATTTCATCATGTTCACTTGTTGTAAACGTTAAAAACCTGGCCCCTGTTTTTGAAAATAATTGCTTCAGTCGCTCAGCTTCCGCTTCTGTTGCATGGATCGAAGGCGTCAAAACGTATATGGCGTTTTCGAATAAATGCGGTTTAGCAGCTGTGTAACCTTGCTTATGGGATCCAGCCATAGGGTGCCCTCCCACAAAAGAAAGCTGTGGGTGTGTAAGCTTATTTGCTGCTTCCAGCACTTTATTTTTAACTGAGGACACATCCGTTACAAGCAACGGTTTTGAAAGGTCGATATCCTCCAGCTGGTTAAGAAAGTCGATGGTAATGGATATTGGTGTTGCAAGGATTAAGATATCCGCTTCCTTTACGGCTTTCGAAAAACTTTTTGAAGCCTGATGAATGACCCCCTGCTTCAAAGCCATGTTCATCGTTTCTTCATCCTTATCCATCCCGATGACGAATACATCTTCTTTTTCTGATACGTTCATGGCTAATGAACCGCCTATTAAGCCAAGCCCAACGATTAGTACTGTTTCTTTCATTACTCAACACCTGAATTCAACTTGATCTTCATTTCCTCCTGGATCCGCTGCATATCCTCTTTTCTACCGATTGTCAGTCTTATAGAATTTGGGAGGCCAAGTGCTTCTCCAGATCGGACAATAAATCCTTTAGAAAGAAGGTGTTCGAACATTTCGTTTCCGCTTATAGGTAAATGGATGAGTAAAAAGTTCGCTTGAGAATCAAAGTAAGTCAACCCTTGCTCTTCACAAAATTCCATTAAAGCCTTTTTATTCTTCTTATTTTCTTCAAAAGATTTTTCTATGAAATTTTGGTCGTCTAAAGCTAGAATTGCAGCCGCTTGAGCTACCGTAGAAGTATTAAAAGGTTCTCTTGCTGGTTCTAATAACTGAATCAAACCTGGTTGCGCAACGCCATATCCAATTCTTAATCCAGCTAAGCCGTAAGCTTTCGAGAAAGTGCGCAATACCATTAGGTTTGGATATTGATCTATAACAGAAAGTGAATCAAAAAAATCATCTGCTTCTACGTACTCAAAGTAAGCTTCATCAAGAACAATTAGTACATGATCCGGTACGCGGTCAAGAACAGACTTTAAGGTATCTTTATTGATATGGACACCAGTCGGGTTGTTTGGTGTACATATCCATAACACTCGTGTTTCAGAATCAATTTGCGAAAGCATTTCCTCTAAATCATGGTGACCTTCAATAAGAGGAACTTCTCTGACCTCTGCTCCCTCAATCAATGCATTATGACGATATTGGGGAAAAGTTGGAGTCGCCATGATCGTATTAGATCCTGGCTCTAAGAAGGTACGGCAAATAATTTGCACCACTTCATCTGATCCATTTCCGAAAATAAGCTGCTCCTTATCCACACTTATAAATTCTGCTACTCTTTCTCTTATGGCAGCCGCATAACCATCGGGATAGATTTCCAGCTTGGAGATCAACTTTGGTAGTTCCTCTTTTACTTTGGAAGAGAATCCATATGGGTTTTCATTAGAAGCAAGTTTTACAATCCGCTCTAAACCGAACTCTTTTTTAACTTCTTCTATTCCCTTCCCAGGCTTGTATGGTTTCATCGTTTTTAGAATATCTTTCGCTTTCATCTGGAAAAACTCCTCTCAACGCTTTAAATCCGGTCTTAGCTGTTTAGCTTCATAGTGATAGATATGCTTTACTTCTTTTTGCCCTTTGTTTGTGTTTACCGTGACCATCACTCGAATACATAAGGGTAAACCCCCGGGAACCGGAATTTCTGTCATACACATAACTGGAACGTATGTCCAACCTTCCAATTCACGTAAAGATTTTGCAGGAAATGTATCATTAATGTCTCCTGTCACTGTGAAAAATACAGACGCCACATCATCGGGGTTGATATTATTTTCCTTCACCATCTCTTGTAATAGATCTACCGACCGGGATATGATTTCTTTAGCTTCGTTATTTTCTACTGTTGTTGCCCCTCTAATTCCACGTATCATGTAAGAATCACCTCTTCAAAAAAACGCTTCAGTTCTTCTTTCAGTTCTCCTTCTGAAACTGGCATGACACACGGAGAGCCGATATTTGTCAACAAAACATAATGGATTTTTTGTTGCACAGCTTTTTTATCCCATTTCATTCTTTCAACTAATAATTCCGGCTTGAGATCTTGCAATTTCTGTACAGGATAATTGTTTTTCTTCAACCAATTTACATAATCATTTACCGGTAAACTAGAAGTAAGTTTATATTTGCTTAGTTGTAGAGTAAAACAAATCCCAATTGCTACTGCCTCTCCATGGGTAATCTTTCCATATCCCAGTTCTGCTTCTATTGCATGAGCCAAAGTATGCCCTAAATTCAAGTGTCTTCTTAAGCCTTGTTCCTTCTCATCTTTTTCTACAATGTCAGCTTTGACACGAATTCCTCTTGTGAGGTCTGATGTCAGCTGGTCTATCGTCAAGGATGGCAAAGAAAACTGGAATAATTCGTTAGTCCATTCTTCATCACTTAGCAAGGCGTGTTTAATCACCTCTCCATAACCTGAACGAATTTCTTCCTCCGGTAATGTCGACAGAGTTTCCATATCATAGATCACCATCACAGGATTATAAAAACTGCCGATCATATTTTTCCCTTTAGAATGGTTTATGGCAACCTTTCCTCCCACACTGCTGTCGTGCGCAAGGATAGTCGTAGGCATTTGGATGAAATCGATCCCTCTCAAATAGGTAGAAGCTACAAATCCCGCTAAATCACCAACCATTCCGCCTCCTAGAGCAATAATAAGAGATTTCCGATCAAGTTGAGCATCAATACAAGCATCAAGTAACCTTTCGTATTGCGTCATGCTTTTAGAGGCCTCGCCTGAAGGGATTACGGAAGTATGAACATCGTGATTTTCCCTAAGGCTTTGAACAACGTCTTCCAAATAAATCTGCGCAACTTTATCATCAGATATTATAAGAATAGTTCGATAAGACTCATCAACGTAGTTAGCCAACTCTCGCCGCGCGCCCGCTTTTAATACAACTTCGTAATCATGGGTACTTGATTGGATCATTAAAGATGTCATTTAAAATTCCCTAACTTCTTGTCGATAATCATCAACGGCTCTTTTCAGGCGAGGGAAATAGTCAGCTGGAAATTCATCCGTAATAGACTTTGCAAGTTCAAAAGCTACGATGTGTTCCATAACTACTGAAGCTGCAGGAACGGCACATGAATCAGAACGTTCAATACTAGCATTAAAAGGTTCTTTTGTATCAATGTCAACACTCTGCAACGGCTTATACAGTGTTGGGATAGGCTTCATTACGCCTTTTACAACGATAGGCATGCCAGTAGTCATTCCGCCTTCAAAACCACCTAAGCGATTCGTACGGCGATAATATCCCCGTTCTTCACTCCACAGGATTTCATCGTGAACCTGACTGCCGTTTCTTCTAGCTGCTTCAAATCCAATTCCAAATTCAACACCTTTAAAAGCATTGATGCTCATTACACTGCCTGCGATCTTTGCGTCGAGCTTCCGATCATATTGAACATATGAACCGATCCCTGGAGGCATGCCCTCTACATAAACCTCACAGACACCTCCAATAGAATCCCCTTCTTTTTTCGCAACATCGATGGCTTTCATCATTTTCTCAGCAGCACTTTCATCAAATGTCCTGACTGGAGAGGCTTCAGAAATCTCTCTCCGCTCTTTTAAAGAAAGATTCTCATCAACATCACTCACAATTCCAGCTATCTCCCTTACGTAGCCCGAAACTTCTATACCTAATTCACTTAATAACACCTTCGCTACTGCACCAGCCCCGACACGAGCAGCTGTCTCTCTTGCAGATGAACGTTCAAGTACATTTCTCATGTCACGGTGACCGTATTTCATTCCTCCGTTTAAATCTGCATGCCCTGGTCGTGGTTTAGTTACAGTACGACGAATATCCTTAGTTTCCTCAGGAAGAGGGTCTTCTCCCATAATATCGGTCCAATGCTTAAAATCATCATTATGTACGACTAACGTGATTGGTGAACCCAATGTATAACCGTGACGTACACCACTTGTAATTTCTACAAGATCTTTTTCAATTTGCATACGTTTTCCTCGTCCGTATCCACCTTGACGACGGATTAACGATTCGTTGATCTGCTCTCTTAATAGAGGGAGATGTGATGGTACTCCTTCAATGATGGTTGTTAATTGTTTACCATGTGATTCGCCAGCGGTTAAATAACGCATGAACAAAGTCCTCCTATCAGATGTATAAAAACTGAAGTATTCTCAGCAATAAATTTTACGTATTACTATATCACAAGGAATTATGTTTGTGTTCTTTAAATATTCAATTTTTTTAAAAGTTTCAAGATCCATGAGTTTAATTCCCTATTATAATGGAGCAACTACTTCAATTTTACTTTTATGAATGGTGTAAAAACAACTCTTGTGAATAGTGCATAAGTAATCTTAATTCTAACTAAATTAATTCAGCACTTCTTATCCAATGGTACTTTAACGCGGTGAAGATGTAAATAGCTCATTAAAAACTAAGAAAGAACTAAAAGGTAGAATCTAGTAATATACATCAACAAATCGATTCATTTACAGCCTCGAGAACTTGGCACAGGTGCTGGAAATAGCCATACAACGCAAGAGAGCCATTCAAACACAAACTTCTTAGACAATGAAAAAACCGCCTGAAACTCAGGCGGTTTTCTTTGATTAATAAACCCAGCTTAGATTATCTTTCTCATAATCGGATTGTTCGCTTTTGTCAAAGAAGAGATTGATTTCTTTTTCAGCGCTTTCTGGTGAATCTGAACCATGAATGACGTTTTTACCAACTGTGACACCGAAGTCTCCTCGGATTGTTCCAGGAGCTGCTTCTTGAGGTTTTGTAGTCCCCATCATTTTACGGGCAGTGGCAATAACCTCTTCCCCTTCCCATACCATTGCGAATACAGGACCAGATGTGATGAAATCTACAAGCTCCCCAAAGAAAGGCTTATCTTTATGTTCACCATAGTGCTTTTCAGCAAGTGTTTGAGGAATAATCATAAGCTTAGCGCCTACTAACTTGAACCCTTTCTTTTCAAATCTAGCCACGATCTCGCCAATTAGATTACGTTGTACTCCGTCAGGCTTAACCATTAAAAAAGTCTTTTCCATGTGATACACCTCGTTTTATGTATTAGAGTGAAAGCGCTTTTAATAAGTGCCATAAAAAGTCTATCAAATAATGTAAGCGATAGCAATAGAGTTAAGCCCTTCTTTTACCAATATACTTGGCGATCCCTTTCAACGTCTGTTTGGCGCGGTTAGCAGGCAGTTTAGAAAGGGAGTCATAGGCTTTAGCAAGGTACCTGTCACTCACTTCTAACGATTTTTCTATGGAACCATTCGTCTTTATTCGTTGAATAACCGGTTGAAGATCTTTTGCAGTTAAGCCTTCACCCTTGGCGAAAAGTTCCTCTAACTGCTGTCTAAAGTCTTCATCCTCCATTGAGTAGAGAACGGGCAAAGTGATATTTCCCTGAAGCAAGTCACTGCCTGCAGGTTTGCCTAATTCTTGTTCTGAAGCGGTAAAGTCAAGTACGTCGTCGATTATTTGATAAGACATTCCAACATAGTAACCATATTGATACAAGGCGATTTCTTCTTCTTTTTTAACATCTGCTGCAATTGCACCAAGTCGGCAGCTCGCTGCAATTAACAGTGCCGTTTTCCTCTTAATCCGACGCAAGTAAGTTCTTAAATTTTGTTTACTATTAAATTTGTCTCGTATTTGCTCAATTTCGCCTAGGCACAATTCGACCATAGTTTTTGCTAAGATTTGATGAGCTCTAGGGTTTTCCAAGGCCGATAAATTCTCAAGTGATCTAGCAAAAATATAGTCTCCAGTATACATGGCAATCCTATTGTCCCAGCGGGATTTAATAGTAGGCTCGCCACGCCTGAGTTCTGCTTCATCTATCACATCATCGTGTACGAGGGAAGCTGTATGTATAAGTTCTAATGAAACTGCGACCGCTTTCATCTTCTCAATATCGTAATCACCAAATTTTCCTGCTAACAAGACAAAAACCGGACGGATCCTTTTCCCCCCTGCCTGCAGTAGTTGACTTGACGCCTCTCTTAATACTGGATTGTCCGACTGGATTGTTTCGTTTACAGCTGATTCAATTGTAGTCAAATCCTGTTTTAAAAAAGAATATATCATCGCTAATTTCATTGATTTCATCCCTAACTATTGCTTTTCCCCCATATGCATGGCTGCGACACCACCCGTATAGGATTTCACTTGAACATTGGTTAATCCTGCTTCTTCAAACATTCTCTTCAATTTGATTTTATCAGGGAAGTCTTTAGCGGACTCCTGAAGCCAGCTATATTCTTGATAGCTTTTAGCAAAGATTTTTCCAAAGATCGGCATAACATTGCTGAAATAGAAATAATAAATCGACTTGAATATAGCATTGGAAGGCTGTGAAGTTTCTAGACAGACAACTTTTCCTCCAGGTTTTACAACACGGTGCATCTCTTTAAGTACCTGTAGATAATTCGGTACATTTCTAAGTCCGAAGCCGATGGTTACGTAGTCAAAACAATTATCTTCAAAAGGAAGCTCCATCGCATTGCCGTGTTCAAACTCGACTTGTTTAACACGAGAATCCATCTTCTTTTTGATCCCCACAGATAGCATGTTGATGCTAAAATCCAGGCCAATAACTTTTCCACCTGGTCCTACAGCATCTGCGAGTGCCATTGTCCAGTCACCAGTACCACAACAGACGTCTAAAGCTTGATCGCCCTTAGACACTTGCATCCGTTTCATTACATCGTTACGCCAAAGCCGGTGCTGTTGAAAAGAAATGATTGAATTCATTTTGTCATATCGGTTATATATTTTCTCAAATACGTGATGAACACGTTCTTCTTTTGTTTGCTGTTCCATTCTTACCCTTCTTCCGCTATCTTTCTCTGATTGAATTGATGATGTATTGCGGCATGAACATAGGATTTGAGCCAATTAAAATGAATAGGCAGTTGGGAGACAGTCACTTCTAAACGATGTACGTGACTTTGAAGGATTTGTTCGATACTCATAATAACTTGACCGCTGTTTCCTAGGATCCCGGACCGGTTCATTAACACATCAATGAGCAGTGAGAATTTTCCTTCCTGGTAACTCCGCTTTTCTTCTAACAATTTTTTAGCAAGGAGCCATTCACCGGCCATATCGTTAATGATTGTTTTTTGTACGTAAGAAGCAACTCTCTGAATTAACAAAGACTCAATTTTTTTCAGGCCGTTTAGGAATTCTTGAAACGATTCCACATCTTTATAGTAAAGTTCCATTTTTAGTTCATTGATTTCTTTAATGGCACCTGCAAGCGTGTGGATCATCGGTATATCATCAAGTTGAGATAACAGATAATAATATAAACCGCTGTAATAATCGCCCGCGAGTACGGTCAGCTGTCGCTGACGGATGGTATCATGATCATCGTCCTCTTCTGTCAAAGACACAAGATCATGCGTATCCAAGGCTATTTGTACAAGCATAGTTGTAATGATATACTGCTCTTTTTTTACATCAGAAAGATTCGTATGATCCATGATCGACGTTAAGATAACCAATTTGTCTTCATCTATGGTCGGTTCAGGTATGAATCGTGCCAAAAAAGGATGGCGAACTTTTGATGCGATTTTTTCTTTAAGTTGTTTGATATCGTTATCTGATGAATTCAACTTGATCACCTGATCCCTTCATGAACGCTAATAAACCACACTCATTATAGCATAATTAACCATTAAGCGCTTTATATGTATACTCGATTAAACAAGCAGAGCTGATCACTCTGCTTCATTCGTTACCTCTCCATGACTCGTCTGAATAACTGCTTTGCCACGAACCTTCACCGCTGAAGTGTGTTCAGTAAACTGGGCTATCATTACTTCCCCACGATCCAGCTTCTCTGAGTGATGGAACCTAGTATCCGTTCCGCGTGTCAGTCCAATGACATTTACTCCATCCTCTAAGGCTTTAATGACGAAAAAATCATTATTTGATGTAGTCATATTATTCAAGCCACCTTCCTCTACTTCTACTATCTCTTACATGTTTGTTCATGTCAAAAATTCTACACTTTCTTATTTATGCCCTAAAATAAGAAAAAAGGGTGCATTTTGCACCCTTTTTAGCCCTATGTAGCTAATTATTTAACCGCATCTTTAAGGGCTTTACCTGGTTTAAAAGCTGGAACTTTGCTTGCAGAGATTTCAATCTCCTCACCAGTTTGTGGGTTACGACCTTTACGTGCCGCACGCTCACGAACTTCAAAGTTTCCAAAACCGATAAGTTGGACTTTTTCACCGTCTTTAAGTGAATCCATGATAGATTCGAATACAGAATCTACAGCTTGTGTAGCATCTTTCTTAGAAAGATCAGTTTTTTCAGATACTGCGTTGATTAGATCTGTTTTGTTCATGACATTCACCTCCTCCCAAGAGGGTTAATCTCATTCTAGTACACGATAATGCACTTCAAATGTTTATATAGCAGTCATCAATTGATGACACGCCTTATATTAAACGAGTTTCTGACGAAATTCAATAGATAATCCTTTAACAATCGCGTTACAAAGCGATTTTTAAGGTGAATTCCGCTTCATTTCATGAGTAGCTTACCATAATAAAATAAGACATGCAAGAAGCTATAACCCTTGTCATGACAGGTTTCCACCTGTTTTTTTATCCTTTAAACGGATATTACGACATGGAGGAGGAGAATTCCTTTATTTTTACTTAATTTTTTTATAAAAAACTGCTTTGATACCACAAATATTCTTGTTCAAGTAAGAATTTAAGGGCAATTGAACGCAGAAACCACTGCTATAAAACCGGCTCCTAATCCGAGATCCGGTTTCGAGATCACCCGTTTCGGTTACCTATTCAAAGGATAGGTTCGGCAAATTGCTCGCTTTCGGTTAGGATGACTGCAAGCTCTTCATTAACAATTCACGTATACGAATCCAAGTGATTTCGAAATCGAGTCTTCTTCTATCCTGCTATGAAAAAACAACCACTGAGTCAAAAATAGAAAAAATTAAAAACGGCCCACTAGGAGCCGTTATAGAATAATTGCAATCATGCCACCGGAGCCTGTGTTTATAATCCGCTCCAGAGTTTCCTGTAATTTGTATCTAGCATTTTCAGGCATTAGGGCTAGTTTCGCCTGGATACCTTCACGAACGATCGAACTTAAAGAACGACCAAATATATCTGAGTTCCAGATGGATAATGGATCTTCTTCAAAGTCCTGCATCAAATACCTTACCAGCTCTTCACTCTGTTTTTCTGTACCGATAATTGGAGAAAATTCTGATTGAACATCAACTTTAACCATGTGAATTGACGGGGCGACTGCTTTCAAACGAACACCAAATCTTGATCCTTGTCTAATGATTTCCGGTTCCTCCAGCGACATATCTTCAAGCGAAGGTGCTGCAATTCCGTATCCCGTTTGTTTTACCATTTGAAGGGCATCGGCTACTTGATCATATTCTCGCTTAGCATGGGAAAAATCCTGCATGATTTCTAATAGGTGATCTTTACCGCGAATCTCTTCACCTACAATTTCCTTCAAAACATGATCATAGAGGTGTTCCGGTGCCTGCAAGTCAATCTCGGCAACTCCCTCACCAAGATCCATACCAGATATATGTGCTCCCGTAATATATTCATAATTGTCGAAATTACCCACAACTGTATCTACGTCACGAAGCCTTTTGATATCTTTTACAGTTTCTTCTATAGCCGCCTGGAAGTTCTCTCTTAGCCAGTGTCTTGAATCCAGCACCATTACCCAGCTCGGCAGATTCACATTGACCTCAAGGACTGGGAATTCAAATAAGGCTTCTCTCAAAACACTTTGTACGTCTTGCTCCCGCATACTTTCTACAGATAATGCGAGTACTGGAATATCATACTTTTCAGCTAGTTGACTTCTTAAAGTCTCTGTACGTTCCGCATGAGGTTGCGCAGAGTTTACAATCATAATGAAGGGCTTTCCTACGTCCCTAAGCTCTTCGACGACCTTCTCTTCTGCTTCTACATAATCCTCGCGAGCAATATCTCCAATAGTTCCATCTGTAGTTACAACAATTCCTATTGTCGAATGCTCCTGGATTACTTTTTGGGTACCAATCTCAGCTGCTTCATGAAACGGGATGGCTTCTTCATACCATGGAGTGTGAATCATTCGTGGACCATGTTCATCTTCATAACCAACAGCACCTTTAACTGCGTATCCTACACAGTCCACCATCCGAACACGAATGTCCAAATGATCATCAATATTGATGGTTGCTGCTTGATTCGGCACAAACTTCGGTTCAGTCGTCATAATTGTTTTACCTGCAGCACTTTGAGGAAGTTCATCCATCGCTCGTTCACGTTCGGATTCTTCTTCCATATTCGGCAAGACCACAAGTTCCATAAATTTCTTTATAAATGTGGATTTGCCGGTACGAACGGCTCCAACGACACCTAAATAAATATCCCCATTCGTCCGTTTGGAAATATCACTAAAGATATCTACCTTTTCCAAAGGATCCCCTCCCAAATAAAAAATTTCACCAACATACAAGCCTAGACAATCTAATTCTATGATGTTGTCCTAGAGAATTATGCAAGAAATTCTAGAATCAATAGAAAACCGTATACCCAACGGGAAAGGCTCACAGTTATTTTATGAATCTATAATCATCCTCATTCAAGATACTTAGATTTATAGACCCAAAATAAAAACCGCCCCCTAAAGGGAAGCGGTTCTTATTAGGATTCATATTCACTCATGAATATTGGTTCTCCGTCTTTTACTGTATAAGCTTCTGAATATCCAGGCACAAATGGTGCGTGGTCTGTTAATAAGTATCGTATATCATCTCCACTTTCATAAGAGTGGTCTTTGTTCTGCAAATAGTTATAAAGGTCCTTTCGATAATCAATTAGTACTTCTCCCTTGGCATTCAAATATACGGGAAGCATTTGCTGGGAATAAGGGCTGTCAATCATTGGTTCTTCTTCCAACCCTACCTTTTCATAATCTAATGCGTACACGCCTCTGGCTATTTGGTCACCCAGCGGAGGATAACGATTACTGTCTTGATAAAATTTCACTTTTACTTGCAATGATCTTAGTTCTTCAGTCGTCCTTAAATCCAGCACCTTTACGGTAGGATCTTTTTCAGGGTGAATGATCACGTACTGATAATGGCCGCCATTCTCAAAAGAAGTTCCTGGTAGTTCTCCAATTAACCCTTGTTCCTTCAGTTTACTGAAGTCAAGCTGATATTTTTGAAAGACAGGTGTATCTTGCGGTTTCGTTTTTATAGGTAATAGTCCGCCAGAGTTGCTTTGAAATGTATCGACAGCCGTTTGGATCGACTCTAATTGAACTTGATTAGGTACTTGGTTTTTCTGAAGCTGACTGCTTGGGTATAGGCACCCCGACAGGACAATCATGCACAGAAACAAGAGAAGTAATTTAAGCCATTTCATGATGAGTCCCCCTTTTCTTACGCCGTCGGCCCACTAAAGACGATATAAAAAATTATAAGCCCACCTAAAATCATGAACGTATAGGCAAAGAATGCAACGATTCCAGATAATAGGCCGGATAGTTTATGTCTGCTTAAATAGATCAATCCCAACGCAAGGAAGAGAAATATGATTCCTGCGAAGGAAATGTACATTTTGAGCATTGACTCAGACATAGGTGTCCCCCCTTTATGTACATTTTGCTGATCGTATTATATCACACGTGGATGTGAAAGCGTAAGGGGACTGCCAGCCGTTCTGATAAGTATGCGCAAAAGCTTGGTTCATTCTTTATGATACCTCAACAGGGTTAATGCCCGGGATTCTATACGCATTCCAAGTAATTATTCCAACTGTTATTTTTACCTCAACCGCAATAAAGCTAACCAAAAAAACACCGGAACGTATGTACGTTCCGGTTGACTAAATAATTCCCGATCAGCTCATGTATAATCATTGCTGCGAGTTATTTTATGCATATTATTGAAGGACTGCCTCCTCAGGCGCCCACTTTCCGATCAACCTTTTAAAAACTTTCCTAATGTGTTCATATCTAAAGGCATGTTTTGCTTCGTAATGGCTTCGACAATTTTGTCTTCTTTTTTCTTAGATACGGGTTTATTCGCGACTTTGGCTAACTGCCTTACCAATCTGCGAACCGTTTTCTCATCAGTAAAATCCGCATTCTGTACAGAATTAGCTACTTTGAAAACATCTTCAGGATCGATGTTGGCCTTCTTTTTCAAATGATCAAAAATATTCTTTTGAAAATCACTCATATACAGTTGACCTCCTCGTGCGTTAAGTTCTTGATAGTGTATGCACAAAGGAGGTCATTTGTCAGTCATTCATTTGATCATCTAAAATATTTGTTAAATCTTCCATCTCATGTCTGCGAATTCTTGTCATTAATTGATCGACGACATCTCTTGGATCCGCTTTTCCAAAGAGAATCTCATGAATTCCAGCAGTAATTGGCATCTCAACTTCTTGATCCTTAGAAAGTTGATAGGCAGCTTTCGTTGTGCGAACTCCTTCCACGACCATTCCCATCTGTTCTAGCACTTCATCTAAATCATTACCCTGACCTAATTTATATCCGGCACGCCAGTTTCGACTGTGAGAACTTGTACAAGTCACAATCAAATCTCCAATCCCTGTAAGCCCGGAAAAGGTAAGGGGATTAGCTCCCATAGAAGTTCCTAGACGAGCAATTTCAGCTAGTCCTCGTGTAATCAAAGCCGCTTTCGCATTGTCTCCGTAGCCTAAGCCATCAGAGATTCCCGCTCCCAGTGCTATAATATTTTTTAAAGCACCTCCAAGTTCAACTCCAACAAGGTCCGGAGACGTATAAACCCTGAACTGACTATTGATGAACAGGTCCTGTACATTTTCAGCTACATGTAATTCTTTTGCAGAAACTGTTACAGTTGTTGGTTGTCTCAGGCTCACTTCTTCCGCATGACTAGGCCCTGAGAGGACTACAATATCTTCGTAAAACTCTTGAGGTATCTCTTCTTGAATAATTTCTGAAACACGCTTATAAGTTCCTGGTTCGATACCTTTGGAAGCGTGAGTAATAGTAACCTTCTCTTTAAGTACTTCTGTCAAGTCCTGACATACTTCTCGGATTGCTTTGGTAGGGACAACAAGAACAATATGTTTAGCCCCATCAACAACCTTGGATAAGTCATTATCGGCTACGATTGTTTCTGGAATAGAGATCCCTTTCAAGTATTTCTCGTTTGTGTGTAGACGGTTAATTTCCTCAGCATGTTCTTTTCTATGCGACCATAAAGCGACTTCATGACCATTATCAGCAAGGACAAGGGCAAGAGCAGTACCCCAGCTTCCTGCCCCTAGAACAGCTACTTTCTCCATGTTACCTACTCCCTTCATTTACGATCAACTGCGTTTTCTGGCAAAGATTTTAATAGGTGTTCCTTCAAATCCGAAAGCATCTCGAATCCTATTTTCCAAGAAACGCTCATAAGTGAAATGCATTAGCTCAGGTTCGTTGACAAACACGACAAAGCTAGGCGGTTTGACAGAAACTTGAGTGGCGTAGAAAATTTTCAGTTTTTGACCTTTAATGGACGGAGATGGATTCATGGCTAGCGCATCCATGATCACTTCGTTCAATATATTCGTTTGTACACGTTTAGCATGGTTCTCACTAGCTTCAAGCACTTTTGGCAGTAGGGTGTGAATCCGTTTCTTCGTTTTAGCAGAAAGAAACACGATAGGAGCATAATCCAAGAACCGGAAATCGGAACGGACTTTATCCTCAAATTCCTTCATCGTCTTTTCTTCCTTATCAACCGTATCCCATTTATTTACGACGATGATCACAGCTTTTCCAGCTTCATGGGCATAGCCGGCAATCTTCTTGTCCTGTTCCTGAATCCCTGTATCAGCATCAATTAGGGTTAACACCACATCAGACCGCTCTATCGCTTTCAACGCCCGAATGATGCTGTATTTCTCAGTTGATTCATACACTTTCCCTCGTTTTCTCATGCCTGCTGTATCAATGATCACAAAGTCTCGATCATCTTTAGAGAAAGGTGTGTCAATAGCATCCCTTGTCGTTCCGGCAATATCACTGACGATAACACGTTCCTGACCTAACAGACTGTTAACAAGGGAAGACTTCCCTACATTCGGCCTGCCGATCAAACTAAAGCGAATCGTATCATCTTCAATTTCTTCTTGAACTTGCTCTGGGAAATGGTTAACAACTTCGTCCAGCATGTCCCCTAAGCCAAGGCCATGAGTACCGGATATAGGAAAAGGTTCGCCAAAACCAAGAGAATAAAATTCATAAATGTTCTCCCGCATTTCAGGATTGTCCACCTTATTCACAGCAAGGACAACTGGTTTATTCGATTTAAATAATAATTTTGCTACTTCTTCGTCAGCACCTGTAATTCCATCACGGCCATTGACCATGAAGATAATAACATCTGATTCATCGATGGCCACTTGGGCTTGCGCTCTCATTTGTACAAGTAGCGGCTCATCACCAAGTTCGATCCCACCAGTATCTATAACGTTAAAGGTTGTGGTCAGCCATTCAGCTTCAGCATAGATACGGTCACGAGTCACCCCAGGGGTGTCTTCTACAATGGATATTCTTTCTCCAACAAGCCGGTTGAAAATCGTAGACTTTCCAACATTCGGCCGTCCAACTATCGCAACAACTGATTTTCTCATGAAAGGATCATCCTTTCCTCATTCTATTTTCATTATTTCACGTTTTAACAAGCATGGAAACGTAAAAGTCGGTATCATACTTTGATAATCTCTCTCTTATTGGCAAAAAAAGACTGCTCTTCTATGGGCATGCTGCGAGACAGCTTCTCTCCATAGAACAGCAGATAGCCATTAACTTTCTTATTTTAGCAGACTTTCTTTTAATACACAATTCGAATCAATGCTTTACGATTATATAGAGCGAATCACTTAGACGGTGAGCTATTCCGTCTAAAATCGCTTCTAAGTTGGCTGCTACAGCTTCCATTTCCTCTTTCGTATCACAATGGAAGACAGCAGCACTTCCCGAAACCTTATCTGATTTTAATGTAATGGAAGCTAGTATGGCTTTTTCCATCTTCATAGCCTATCCCTCCTGTTTCATCCGCTTCGAAGGCATTTGTATGGCATTTTCTAAAACAGGAACAGATGAAATGATTTCTTTCGCTCTTACAGGATCTTGAAGTTGTGGGAGGATAAATACCCCAATCCTTCCGTCATTCAAATCTCTTTTAATTAAAGGAACGAGAGCAGGCGTCCCTGAGTCCCTGAAAACACCTAAGCTCACGGACACATCATGCAAAATCGCCTGCCTTTGACCGAGATTAGCTATAGTTGATCGCACACTAAAAGACTTAGGGGTAAGGATAAACCCCATCCCATACTTCATAATTTCTTTTTGTCTTTCTGGCAGCCCTATATTCATGATATAAATGTTATCTACGTAAAGGCCAGCTCCATCAAAATGGAGCTCAGATTGTTCCACCGTTACAATATCAGACAATTTAGATCCACTCATAAGAAACTTTGCAAAGATAAAGCATAAGATCGTTGCCACAACAGAAGCCCAAACATTTATAGCTAAATAGCTTAATGTGACTACAAATGAAGTAAAAATTACCAAATAATTACGGCTTTCGAATGTAACGGCAATGCCTTCAATGTACGTATTACCTCTTGGTACCAGTTCATAGGAGTCCATTTCTGTTAAAGTATTCCGCTCCATGTTTCTCACTTCTCGAAATTGAGAGGCGGCTAGGGTCAGAAAGGTTACAGCAGTGAACTCTTTCTCCATAATTGATGGGATCGCGATAGTTCCTAGTGATGCAGCGATAAAACCAAGAGATAAATGAATGATTTTGCCGTGCAGATAAGTCGGATACTGTCTGTAATCACTGCGAAGCATGAAGATTCGCAACGCTGTGCCAACAACAATTCCGGCTATGATGGGGTAGGTATATTCATTCACATCAACGCAGCTCCTTTATTTACTTGCTGACTTCTTTTCTTTTTATTTATATTTTTTAGCTTTTCTAACCCATGAAAAATTAATAAAATAATAACTCCTTGTACAGCTAATAAGAGAATTTGATTATTGAAAAACACTCCGCCATCTAAATACAACGAAAAAATCAAATGAGAGCATAGCGTACCAATAACAACCATCACTAGCCACAGGCCTATCAATCCTTCTAGATCCCTGCAGAAATATTTCAATAACAATAAAACGGCTATCAATCCTATTTGTATACCGGGAAGCTCAAGCCACACTGGATTTATCATGAAAAAGAGCTGGAAAGAAGTGTAGCCTATACTTAGTACGAAAGGCCAAAAGTGTTCGATCCACCCCCTTTTTCTGCTCGTCCAGAATATGAGCCCAAAGAACCCAAGAACTGCGATATGAAGGTAGAAATGCTGTTGAACGTTCCAAAAAGATAAAGAGTATGTAGACATACTTACCCCTGTAAAGAGCAATATTTTCCATTTTAATCGGGATTTTTGAATAAAAAAATAGGCAATAATCGAAATCGTCCAAGCAAACCAATAATAGGTTGCAGTCATACGAACCTCTCCTTCTTTTCTAGTATAGGTAGCTAGAGGAAGGTTTAAACGAAATCAATAAAAAAAGGCCTATGACTGTTGTCATAGGCTGGAATTTATCCTTTGTTCTTTCCACTCTTTTGTGCGACCATAAAGTACGTACGGTTTTCCTTTAAAATCTTTCACAGTTTTAGCATTAAGGAGCATCATAGCTATTTTAATCTCTTCATGAATATGACGAATTTCTGCAATTAATGCTTCTTTCCCTTCCTCGAGAAGAACTCTTAAAAGGTTTCCTGCCATCCCGAAAGCCTGGCACCCAAGTACCATGGCTTTCACACCGTCTAAACCATTTCGGATCCCACCTGAGCCAATGATATGAAAATCATCCCGATCATAAGCTTTATGCGAAGCTTCCATGATAGAGAGAGGAGTTGGAATGCCCCAGTTGTTAAAAGACTCAAGTTGTTTATCCCGTCTTCTGTTTTCAACTCTGGAAAAATTCGTTCCTCCGAGTCCGGCGATGTCCACATAACGGACGCCCATTGTATATAATTGCTTCACAGTTTCCCTCGACATTCCGAAACCAACTTCTTTTATAATTACAGGGACTTCTATTTCTTTAACAATTTTTTCGATTTTTTTTAGTCGAGCTGTAAAGTCACGATCTCCTTCAGGCATAATCATTTCCTGAAGAGTATTTATATGGATTTGTAAAGCGTTCGCTTTTAGCATATCTATTGCTTCATTAGCCTGCTTTACATCCGCTTCACTCCCTACATTTGCAAAGACTATCCCACTTGGATTGACTTCTCTGACAACTTCGTAGGTTCGTCTCTCTTCAGGATTTTTAAGAGCAGACATTTGAGAACCGACAGCCATTCCTATGCCTGTCTCTTTAGCAGCTGAAGCTAAGTCACGGTTGATTTGCTCCGTTTTATCTCCACCACCACCGGTCATTGCATTAACAAAAAGAGGGGAACTTAAATTAAGTTCCCCAACTTTAGTCTCTATGCTTAATTGATGAAAATCCAGTGTCGCTAAACTCTGGTGAACGATATCCACATCATCAAAGTGATTGTGAAAATCGCGTTCATGACCTAAGGCATGGTGGATATGATCAATTTTCCTCTCAGACCTTGTCATATCCATCATCCAATCCTTATTTTTTATACTTATCTAGTTTGTCACCAATCATATCACTAAGTGAGAATCCTGAATTATCGTCTTCTTTCTCGTATTGCTCAATTTCCTGACGTGCTTCCTCACGCTCAAGTTCTTTCATACTTAGAGAAAGGCGCTTCGCATCCTCATCAACATCAAGTACTTTAACTTGAACTTGCTGCCCCTCATCAAGAACTTCTCCAGGAGTCCCAATATGACGGTTGGAAATTTGTGAAATGTGCACAAGACCTTCTACACCCGGGAATACTTCAACAAAAGCTCCAAAGCTTACAAGACGTCTAACAGTTCCCTCAAGAACTTCCCCTTGTTTTACTTTGTTATGAAGGTCGTGCCAAGGTCCTGGCTGTGTAGCCTTCAATGAAAGAGAAATTCTTTCATTGTCACGATCAACGGAAAGTACTTTAACTTTTACTGTTTGTCCCTCTTCCACAACATCAGAAGCTTTCTCCACATGCTGGTGGGATAACTGAGAGATATGTACGAGTCCGTCAATCCCTCCAAGGTTAACAAATGCACCGAAGTCAGTTAAACGCTGCACGGTACCTTCGATTACTTGACCTTCCTCCAATGAATGTAGGACTTCTTGTTTTTTAGCAGCTTCTTCCTGCTCTACGACTGCACGGTGAGACAGGATGACACGATTTTGCTCGCGATCCAGTTCTACAACTTTAAGGGATAGGTTCTTACCTTTGTAGTCTTCAAAATCTTCTACATAATAGGTTTCAACTAAGGATGCTGGAATAAATCCACGGAGACCGATATCAACGACAAGACCGCCTTTAACGACGTCTTTGACCTCTGCTTCAAAGATCTCTCCGCTTTCAAATTTCTCTTCAAGGTCCTGCCATGCTTTATCCGCATCTACAGCACGCTTTGAAAGAACGATTTCATCGTCTTCTACTTTTTTCACCTGAAGTGTAAGCTCATCACCCTCGCTCACTGCATCAGAAGCTTTTTCAACATGAAGGCTGGATAATTCACTAATAGGTACAATCCCCTCTACTTTATATCCAACATCTACGAGGACCTGTTTTTCTTCAATCTTTACGACTTTACCAGTCACAATGTCCCCTGCAGAGAATTCTTTCATTCCAGATACTTCTTGATTCATTTCATCCATACCAAGCTACCTCCTTCAATTTCCGACACAACCTTATAATACAGAAATGCCCTTTTGTCTAACTTCTAATATTTAGAGCATTTTGTCAAGTGTTTACGCTTCTCTCATCGGTGATTTTTATGCAATTGTCTGATTTCTTCCATAATTCGATCTGTAACGACTTGAGCCGACGCTTTTTCTTGTCGAAAACTTGTCATATCAATTGGTTCACCATAAACAACCTTTAATGGTTTGAATTTTTGATAAGGTCCAATAATTGCACACGGAACGATCGTAGCTTCAGATCGAAGGGCAAAAAAGCCTGCACCTGCGAGCCCTTTGCCGACTTCTCCGTTTTTCTGGCGTGTGCCTTCAGGAAAAAGCCCCAGTGCGTGGTTTTCTTTCAATACGTTCAGACCTTGCCTTAAAGCATTGCGATCCCTCATTCCCCTTTTTATTGGAAATGCATGGACTCCTTTCAATATTCCCCCAAAGAACTTGTTTTTAAACAACTCTTCTTTAGCCATGAAATAGATATTTCTATCGCTTGTAATCCCTACGACAGGTGGATCAAAATTTGAAATATGGTTAGAGCATATAATTACAGGACCGTCCTTTGGAATATTCTCTTTACCAACGACTTTGATTCGGTATAGCGGATAGAAGATTACTGTACAAAGAAACTTTCCTAATTTATAGAGATTCATTCCTTTACCCCTCCCTATGCTGCTTTTCTTTGACAATTGAAATGATTTTGTCAACTACTTCCTCAATCGACAGTGAGGTGGTATCTACTTCAATAGCATCCTCTGCTTTCACTAAAGGAGCGGTTTTACGATTAGAATCAATCTCGTCTCTTTTCCTTATATCCGACTTAATCTCCTCCAGATTCGATTCATAACCTTTTTGCTTATTTTCTTTATGACGTCTCTCCGCCCGTTCTTCTACAGATGCAACCATGAAAATCTTAACGTCAGCATTAGGAAGTACATGTGTACCAATGTCACGACCATCCATAACTACGCCTTGTTCTTCAACAAGCTCCTGCTGGCGTTTCACCATTTCTTCACGAACAGTTTTATGTTTAGCAACGATCGAAACCCGGTTCGTCACTTCGTTTGTGCGGATAGCTTCTGATACGTCATCTCCGTTCAGGACCACTTTTTGACCTGATGGAGATTGAACTAGTTTTAATTCCGTATTTTTTAAAAGTTCAGTAAGGGCTCCTTCATCCTCGAGAGTCACATTTTCTTGGATCGCTTTCCAAGTCAAAGCTCTGTACATTGCACCAGTATCTACATATATAATAGAAAGTTTTTCAGCTACTTTTTTAGCTACTGTGCTTTTCCCTGCAGCTGCGGGACCGTCAATTGCGATTGTCATTGTGTTCATAACTTCATCTTCCTCCACTTTCCTTACTACGTACAAAAGCGCACTTGATTATAGGAAGCGCGCTTATTCGAATTATTTGATTTTTCCTCTGTAAAGAATAACATAACTAAATGTAAAAAATCCATGAAATCCTCTATTTCAAACCCAGCTTCCCCCTTTGTCTCTTCTGGTAAAAACAATATTTCATAATTATTTCTCTGTGCTTTTCTGTTATGCTTTCAAATTCGGCGCATAGCCTATTTCCCCCTGCATATAAGCGGTGAAGGGGCTGCAATATTTAACCCGTCTGATTGTGCCTTCTCTAAGAAACAGGAAATCGAATTGACTATAGTTGTACCATTGAATAATCATTACAATGCCAATCTTCATAATCCCCGTTATTTCCTCTCATAATTGAAACCTTTAAATTAGTCTAATCATCTCATTCATTATTTATAAAAGGAAGCGGACAGTACTTATGGAATAGAAAAGAGCCACCTTTTCCAAGGTGGCTCTTTTCTTATACATCTTGATTAAATTTCATTTCTGATTTTTTCAATGTTTCCACTTTTTCCTCTTCACCATTTGTAGCGTTGATGAAAATTCTGTAGGTGGTATTTTCCATAGTGGTTAAAAATTCATAACAGAGAACCTGCGCTTTAACATCATTCTCAATCACTGCCATATGCTTCTCTTGAATTTGCAATTGAGGATTAACCTTTTCTCTAGCTTCTTCTTCAGATATCTCAGGCGGATTCAATTCACGGTCATTATGGTAATTATAATATTCCCGGGCTGACAAACCAAGAACTTCCCCGTTATCGAGTGCAACTTTGACTACAATGGAATCCGGGTAATAGCGTACATCATCTTTTGTGTACACAAAGCGAAATACACCGACCTTATCATATTGACTGCTTTCAATAAGTTCTAGGGAGGATATGTCTAATCCTTTAGCAAATTCTCTTGCCTTGTTAGAAGCTTCATGCAAGCTGATTTTCGCTTTTTCTACAGGCCTGCTGATCATGATGGTAAGTGGATGCCCACCCTTTTCTGTTAAATCAATATATCCGTTCTTCTCACCGTTTTGGAAAGAAGCGGTGTAGGTTGGAACATCAGCTCCTTTACCTGATTTAGTTAGGGTAAGTTTAGACTGATCCACTTTTTCTAGCCAGTCACTGGCCACCTTCTTAGCTTCATTCTTAGAAAGTTTTTCACCTTTAAGGTAGCGGTATTGTTGTTCAGGTTTCTTCGTACCCATCCCGGCTTCCATTGTAGATTGTGTATATCCATCTACAGATTTTTCTACAGTTTTAAAGCCGTTCACAATCGTGTTATCTCCTACCTCGTCATTGGTTGCCAAAGCTAATTGAACGTCCATCCATCGCAAGTTATCCTCAAGTACTACATTTTGCACCTTTCGCAGCTCATTTTCAATTTCACCAGATTGTTCATGTAGTTGTTCAAGCATTTTTACTTCTTTCTCGCTAAGAGGTTTTTTCTCCAAATCTCTTACAGCCGATCGATAAGCAAAGTCTCCAACATCGTAAAGGAATTCCTCCGTCTTATTAAAAGGGAGTAGGGTCAGTGGGAGCTGACCGACATCTGAATTAGCTTCAGAGGCGATCTTCCATATTTCTGCGAGTTGAGGAGACAGCTGTTTTCGTGAGTTCATTGCGAGAGATGCACCAATTTTGTCGTGCAAAAGATCGATATTATAGGTCAACTCATGAAAAGCTCGCTGATAGCTGTTTTCTGCTTGAATCAACACAGCATTCTTATCCTGGTTTTCCTTATAACCCCAGACGCCTGCTCCAATCGTCGTTAAACTTAATACAATGATAGCGATTGTACGAATCATGCTTCCACCTCCTATTTACAGAAAATATGTTTACCAATTTGTTTAATTTGTGGTCTTCCCCAAATCCAGCTCGAAGTTGCTGTATTAGGGTTAAAATAATATATTGCTTGACCTGATGGATCCCAGCCATTGATTGCATCTAATACTGCATCTCTAGCCTGATCATTAGGCTCGAGCCAAATTTGTCCATCAGCTACAGCAGTGAAGGCACGCGGCTCAAAGATGACCCCTGAGACTGTATTTGGAAAAGAAGCGCTGCTCACTCGGTTTAAGATAACGGCAGCTACAGCTACTTGCCCCACATAAGGCTCTCCTCGCGCTTCTCCATAAACAGCATTGGCCATCAATTGAATATCATTCTGCGAGAACCCACTAGGAACGTTAACAGCTGTAGGCTCTTGAGGTTGTGCTTGCTGCTGTTGCTGAGGTGCTTTTTGTCCCTGTTTACTGGTTTGCTGTTGTTTCGGAGTACCTCCGTAGTGCGTGAAATCATTTCCTTGACGAATTTGCTCTTTAACGAAACCTTCATCGTATTTACTGGCTTTTATCAGTTTGTTTTTGACTTCTTGCCCAACAAGTCCGTCAATTTCTAAACCAAACTCATACTGGAAGTTTCTCACTGCCCAATAAGTCCCCCAACCGAAAACTCCATCAATTTCTCCGTTATAAAAACCTAAGTACTGAAGTCTAGACTGAAGTTCAATGACGTCATCACCCGTTGCCCCTTGCTGGATGACTTGATTTGAGAATCCGTGTACAGGTTTGACATTCGTCCATTCAGATAATGGCAAAACCAACATGGCCAGACCTATACAAACAATCGTTGTCTTCTTCCATAACATCCGTGTTCCACCCCTGACCAATAGAATTTATTTATATCGGTAGTTTCTATCGGTTTAGGAAGTTTATACATTTATGACATATAAAAAAAACCGCCGAGCACCGGCGGTTCTGTTGAAGTCACGATTTTAACAGCTTCTCATGATGTTTATTTGCAACACGGATTTTTCTTATTCCTACCATCCATAGTATAAGCATGAACGGAAGAATTCCGTATATCCACATTTGATCAAAGACGGTAATGATGAAATCATAAAAGCTATGCAAAAATACTGGAATTAACAAAGCAAAAAATAGACAAAGCGTTGAATTGGAATTCGAGAACTTGGCTTTTCCTATATAAAATCCCATAATAATACCGAACAATGCATGAGATGAAACTGGAAATATAGCTCGCATCAAAGCAATTTCTATTCCATTCGCAAATAGATAGATGATATTTTCCACAGTCGCAAACCCCAGACTGATCGCTACACCATAAATAATACCATCATAGTGGTGATCAAAGTCAGAGTGGCGAAATGCCACAAATAATAAAAAGAACCATTTAAAAAATTCTTCTAACAGCCCTGCCAAAAATACTGATTTCAAGAACGGAGTTTGAAAAAATCCCTCTGTTTCGAAGGCATATTGGATAAACATGATTGGAAAAACCATAATAACCCCGATGACAAACATTCTTATAATCAAAGGCAGAGGCTCTAGTTCAATCCGCTTACTTAGATATATAAATGTCATAATGGCCACTGCAGGAGCAATTGCCGCTGTTAATAAGGCCATAGTTCATCAGCCTTTCCCCTAAATTCAACTGAGTTAAATCGTATCACGAAGCTATTGGAAAGGGAACCGATGTCTGGGATATGATGTAAAAAACACAAACTTTTGCCCTACTCTAAACGTAGTACCTGTATAGGTATCAAGGATTAGTATTTAATTTCACCTTCATAATCTGACGCAAGAATAACAGCAAGCTTAATCCTTGCTTTTTTACTATCATCATCGTCACCAAGGATTACTCCATGCTTATATAAGTCATAGGCACTTCCAAGGTAGTCGTAAGTCGTGTACACTGATCCTTCTTCAGAAGTAGTTGTAATAACAATTGTGACCCCTTCATCAATTGCCCTGATAATTTCTCCCATCATCCCAGGAGCCACTTGCCCACGTCCTACCCCTTCAAGAATAATTCCTCTAGCTCCACTTTCTATAGAAGCCTTAACAAAAGTGCCGTCAGCGCCAGAGTAAGTTTTCACAATATCTACACGAGGAATGGAAGAAACCACATCATAAACCTCTCGCTTAATAGGCTTTTGATAAATGTGGACTTCATCGTTGTCGATAATTCCCAGGTAACCAAACCCGAAGGCATTAAAGCCTTGAATATTGGACGCATGCTCTTTTTTTACGTATTTAGCAGGGAAGATCCGTTCGTTAAATACAACCACAGCACCCGCATTATGTAAATCAGGACTGCATGCGGAGTAAATGGCATGCCTAAGGTTGATATAAGCATCACTTCCCATTTCACCAGGAGATCGTTGAGATCCTGTGATAACGACCGGACGATTATCATTCACTGTTAAGTCCAAAAAGTAAGCGGATTCTTCAAGTGAATCAGTTCCATGAGTGACAACAACTCCAGAAACAGCATCATCCTTAAAATAGCCCTCTATTTTCTCTTTTACGAAGAGTAAATCTTGGAAATCTATGTGCATGCTTGGCTTTTGAAATACGGATTCAATGATTACATCGATATCTGTGGGTAACTTAAGCATTTCAGCGAGTTCTTCTCCAGTCAAGGCTCCTGAAGATAACTTTCCTGACTCTTCATTAGGTACACTTGCTATTGTACCTCCCGTTGTTAATAAGACTACTTTGCTCACAATAACCGCCGCCCTTCTTATGTACTCCTCCAATATTATAACAAAATCAATCAATTTTCACTTTACATCATTAGCATTTGTTAATCGATAACATTATTCCGGATAATAGTAGTATTCTGAAAGACTCGGATCCAAGATGTTTGAGGGGATGATACAGGGCCGTTGGGAAAGGATTCGCTTTCCTGATGGAGAAACTGGCAAGCCTTCTCGTTCTCTGTGGGGTCTCGCCTCGCTCCTTTTCCCACGGAGTCAAAAAAGTGAGAACATACAAAATACAAAAGAGCCCCAGGCGAGGGACTCTTGATCTTAATGTTTTATTTTTGATTTTTTATAGAAAGAGCAATTTTCCCACCATGATGGCGACCATTTTCTATAAAGATTTCGTTGTTATTATAACCGGCAGCGATTACGCCAGCAATGTAGATGCCCTTCACATTGGTTTCCATTGTTTCTTCGTTAAACGCAGGTCTCCCTGTGTCCTTATCAAATTCAACCCCCATTTTGGTCAAAAATCCGTGATCAGGACGATAACCAGTCATAGCAAATACAAAATCATTTTTTACTTTTCTTATTTCACCTTCACATTCATAAATAACTTCGGATTCTGTGATCTCTTTTACGTTTGCGCAAAATTCCATCTTGATTAGATCTTTTCTTACTAACGCCTCGAATTGAGGTAAAATCCAAGGTTTGATACTTTTAGAATAGTCTTCGCCTCTATAAAGTACAGTGACATTCGCACCCGCCTTTTCGAGTTCAAGGGCAGCATCTGCAGCGGAGTTCTTCCCGCCTACAATAACTACATCTTTTTTATAAAACGGATGAGCTTCTTTGAAGTAATGCTGTACTTTAGGAAGCTCTTCTCCTTTTACTCCCATATAATTTGGCTGATCGTAATAGCCTGTGGCAATGATTACTTGATCCGCTTTGTATTCTTTCTTTTCTCTTTCCTTAGTTTCTGTCTCTAAGACGAAACCTGAATCCATTGAACTTACTTTCACTACTTTTTCAAACGCATTTACTCGTAAGTTTTCACGATCTGCAACTGCACGATAGTAAGCTAATGCTTCATTACGTACCGGTTTCTGTCGTTCAGATATGAATGGAATTTGTCCAATTTCCAATTTTTCGCTTGAGCTGAAAAATGTTTGATGAGTTGGATAATGATAAATTGAATTAACAATATTTCCTTTTTCTATAATTAATGGTTCAATTCCTTGTCTTCTCAATTCAATGGCCGCGCTCATGCCGCACGGGCCGCCGCCGATTATGATAACTTTTTCCTCTTGTTGCATGTTTCACACTCCTCTTTCCGTCCACCAGCTCTTTAAAAGAGCTGCCATTTAAACAAAATAAATCTCCTACCATATAAATGATAGGAGATTATACTTATCGAATCAACCTATATCCATCCGCGGAACCTTGAAGCTTCCGCCATTTTACGGACTCCGACCATATAAGCTGCAAGACGCATATCGCATCGTCGGTTCTCTGCTGTTCTGTAAACGTTATCAAACCCTTTGACAATTACCTTGTGAAGTTTTTCTTCAACTTCTTCTTCCGTCCAGTAATAACCTTGGTTGTTCTGAACCCATTCAAAGTATGAAACTGTAACTCCACCTGATGAAGCGAGCACATCAGGCACGAGGAGAATGCCTCGCTCGGATAAAATTCTTGTAGCGTCAAGAGTTGTCGGACCGTTAGCAGCTTCAACTACAATGGTTGCCTTTATGTTATAAGCGTTATCTTCAGTGATTTGATTTTCGATTGCTGCTGGGACAAGAATATCACAATCAAGCTCGAGTAATTCTTCATTCGTTATCGTGTTTTTGAATAAATTCGTTACTGTTCCAAAACTGTCACGACGATCAAGCAAGTAATCTATGTCTAATCCATCAGGATCATGCAATCCACCGTATGCATCTGAAATACCAATAACCTTCGCGCCTCGGTCATGCATAAATTTAGCTAAGAAGCTTCCGGCATTACCAAAACCTTGAACGACAACTCTTGCACCTTCTACATTGATGCCCTTCTTCTTAGCTGCTTCTTCAATGCAAATGGTTACTCCTTTTGCTGTTGCTGTTTCTCGACCATGAGAACCGCCTAAGACAAGAGGTTTACCCGTAATAAAGCCAGGATTATTAAATTCATCAATTCGGCTGTATTCATCCATCATCCAAGCCATAATCTGAGAGTTTGTAAAAACGTCTGGGGCTGGAATATCTTTTGTTGGCCCAACAATTTGACTAATAGCACGAACATATCCACGACTGACACCTTCTAATTCTCTGAAGGACATTTCGCGAGGATCGCAGACAATACCGCCTTTTCCTCCACCGTATGGTAAATCAACGATGCCCGCTTTAAGACTCATCCAAATGGATAATGCTTTGACTTCTTTTTCCGTGACACTAGGGTGGAAACGAACACCGCCTTTAGTAGGTCCTACCGCATCGTTGTGCTGGGCACGGTAGCCAGTGAATACTTTGATTTGATCATTATCCATTCTTACCGGAATCCTGACCGTCATCATACGGACAGGTTCCTTCATAAGTTCATATACCTCATTGGGATAACCTAATTTATCAAGTGCTTTTTTGACCACTGTCTGAGTGGATTTTAACACGTCAAGTTTGTCATTCTTTTCATTTGCAGAATCTGTTGGCTTATCGGCTACCATCCATTTACCTCCTAATATCCATCCATTCGCTTATCGGGGTCATCTTTCAGTGAATAGTATACACTTTCGTACCTATTATGGAAAGCAAGAATTAAGGTTTTCTCCCCTTTTACAAAAGAAAAAGTAAGCGATTACACCTTTTGTTTTTTACCCGCTATTGAGAGATCAACGAATTTTTGGATTAGATCATCATAGCTCCACCCGATTTCCTGAGCTGAATCTGGAAATAAGCTAGTCGGTGTCATTCCTGGTAATGTATTAACTTCAAGAATGATGGGCTGGTTTTTTTCATTTATAATGAAGTCCACACGTGAGTACACGTCACATCCGAGCAATTGGTGGGCAAGAACTGCTTCTCTTTGCAGCTGCTCCGTGAGTGTATTGTCCACTTTTGCAGGGACAATATGTTCACTTCCGCCAGGTTTATATTTTGAATCAAAATCGTAATAATCATTCTTAGGAATGATTTCAATGACTGGGAGGGCGCGTTCACTGCCTTTGTGTCCAACTACAGGAACGGTGACCTCTCTGCCGCCTACATAGTCCTCTACCAGAATGATAGAGTCTGACTTCGCAGCCATTTTGATAGCCTCTGCAATCTGACTTTCTTCTTTTACAATAGTTAAACCAAGGGTGGAACCCTCTTGATTTGGTTTGATTACAAATGGCAGGGAGAAAGATTTAATTACATCTTCCTCAACCTCTTTATGCCAATCACTATTGGAAACATCATAAGTTTTACTATTCGCTGTTTGAATTCCATTTGATGAGAAGATTTGCTTAGACTTCGCTTTATCCATGGCTAAGGCAGAAGCTAACACTCCTGATCCTACATATGGAATTTCCAGCATATCCAATAAACCTTGGATTCTTCCGTCCTCACCATAGCGCCCGTGCAGTCCGATAAAAACTAAATCGACATCTAATTGAAGGACCTCGCTTATTTTTTCAGGGGAAAAATCTATACCAGTAACCTCATGACCTTTGTTTTTCAATGCTTTTATAATTCCCTGTCCTGTCGATAAGGAAACTTCTCTTTCACCAGAAGTTCCACCATATAATACCGCAACCTTCATAGTGCACACTCCATTTCATAACTACATAAGAATCAATCTATATTCCATTACATCTTAACATTTTAACTCAAGCTCTTCTATTTAAAAAATATGCTTCTTTACATTTAATTGTTCATGAATAACGGGAGAGGGTATCCTTCTCCCGCACGTGATTCGCCATCCCTTTAAATCCTTTCAATAATATACCCTACAAGACGTTAAAAACAAAAATAAAAAGAACGAAGCTTGAAGGAAGCATCGTTCATACTCAAACACACCTTATGAAAAATATTCGACAATCATTTCACATGCATGACTGTCCATGATTGTCTTCCCGTATTCTATCAAGCGATGAGAAGTGGCTGTAGATGCAGAAGCGAATTCAGAAAGCAATGCGATAACCTGATCAGCGTCTAAGTGCCAGATATCTTCGTCACGAAACAGCATGTAGTAGTGTTCATGATAAAAATAAACACTTCCACCTATGACATTCAGTTGATTCAAATGAATCCCTGCTTGTATCACATCTTCAAAGTTATCAAAGCAGAACATCATTTCATTTCTTTCATCCAGCGTGACTTTCATTTCCATATAATCTTCTTCATCTTCAAAATCAACAGGTTCGGTTCTCGTTACGACAACCAGCATGCCTTGCGCTTGCAGTAAATACACCTGCACCAACAACACACCCGTTAATTCAACACCGAGTTCTATGCCAGCATCGTACATCATATCGCTGAATATCCGATGAACTCTTGGGAGATCGCTCCACAGTTCATCGCGAGATAATCCTCTGTCCATTAAATCATCAAATGTGAGAAATATCTTAAATTTCTCATTAGACATTCTCTCTACCCGCACATGATCGCCCCCCTGTCACAATGTGTGTTATCTATATCCTATGATGACTGATGCGATTATGGCACCTTTTTTCAAATTATATATGAGTTTTCCTCGAAGGGGCAACCAATTAAAAATGGTTAGAAATCAATTAGCTTTCAGCCAGTTGTCCCAGTCTTTCCTTGTATTCCCGACAATAAATGGTTCCATACGCTTTTTATCTAGTTCCGATAATCGATCATAAGCATATCCACCTAATCCGATTTTTAAGTCTGGGAACTGTTTCTGCAAAGACTCCGCCAGTCTTACTGTTATAGGGATATTCTTCTTTAACGTACATGACATAAACATAAATTTAGGTTCAACTTCTTCAATCACTATGTCAATATCCCCTCCCGCAATGCTTTGGCCTAGATAAATAACTTCGTATCCCTTCCGTTTCAGATAAAGCGCAAATATCATCAACCCTAGTTCATGGCGCTCATTAGGCCCACAGACCAGCAAAGCTTTAGGAAGAATCGCTTCAGAAGGTACAGACAATAACATCATGCCTATACGCGAACGGATAAAGTGGCTGGCAAAATGTTCATGTGCGCTTGTAATCTGATTTTTTTCCCATAGGTCTCCTATTCTCACTAAAAGAGGGCCAATAATATCAATTGCAACTGTCTCAGGTGTGAAAAGTGTGAACGCATGGTCCAATTTTCTTTGTGCTTCATGCTCGTTAAAAGAAAGCAGTTGATCAAGAAGCTCTTCACCTATTTTTTCTAATTGACTAGGATTATCTGTCGTTTCTCCTTCTGTTACTGTCTCCTGATTGCTCTCCAGGAGGGATACAGCCTGTGATATTGTAAATCCTTTGTTTACTTTTTCCATCAGCCATTTTAAAATTTTTAAATGTTCATCCGAATACAAACGGTGTCCTGCTTCATTCCTGGAAGGACGGATCATTTGATATCGGCGTTCCCAGGCACGTAAAGTACCGGGCTGAATACCTACTATTTGAGACACTGCTTTAATATTATATTTTGGTTTTGTAGTCGCCATCGGACTGCCTCCACATTCTCATTTTGCTTTTATTATATAGTAATGATATTTATTGTGTAAAATTTGTATATTCTTTTTATAATGTTTGAATAACACTTACTTTGACTTTTTCACAGTAATGAGATGGCATTCTGCTCTCGTCCCCAAACGCAAGGGCATTAAGGACGTTCCATATCCTTCACTTATTAAAAGAGGGCGGCTGCTCATACTGAACCACCCTCCTCTCGTATAAGGCCCTAAACCAAAGACTCGTATTTGTCCCCCATGAGTATGACCAGTTAAAATCAAGTCAAACCGCTGCTGATCGACCTTATTCATTTGTTTAAACACATATGGATCGTGTACACAAAGGATCTGATAAGGATGACGATCTTTAATATGGTACATATGCCTTCTTGGTTTTAAAAAGTAAGGATCGATACCACTTAGGACGATCTTTTGCTCTCCTTGCAAAGGAATTGTCACATCCCCATTAGAGAGCACTTTTACATTTTCTTCCTCCAATATATCTATAACATCATACCCTATAAGTTCATGGTCGTTATTTCCAGGGATAAAGTAGAGTGGTACTTTCCATTCCTGTAGAGCTTCTAAATTATGTTTCAACTGAGACATTGCTGTACGTTTGTCTACTAAGTCCCCTCCAATAATTACGATATCTACATTTTCAATTTTGCTAAGTGTTGATTTTTTAATTACTCGATTATGGATATCTGAAATAAAAAAAATGTGTAATGGTTTATCGGCAGGATAAGATTGAGCTTCAATCGTATGAAACTCCAATTGATCATTTTGTGCCGAATAACGCATGTATAAGTAAAGTAGTAAGGCTGCAGCTGTTACTGCTAGTAGTAACCAAAGCAATACTGGATTCCTCCTGAAATTCTAAAGTAAAATTCATCTTACCATAATTTTAAATACGATAAAAAGACTGCCACCACTGGTGACAGCCTACTCTTACAACTTAGACTTCTTTGACACTTAAGATGCGAAACCCTGATTTCTCTAATTTCTTAGTAAATTGCTCTATATTATCATTCGGTTCGATTTTCATCACGATTCTCCTTGCAAGCTTATCGGTTTCATCAAATGTTGCTAAAGAGATAACATTTTCATGATAACTTTTAATAATATTTCCAAGCCGCTCAATTCGTCCAGCTGATTCCTCTGATGTAAAAGCAATCCTTACTCCTTTTTTTCGAGTTCCAAAAGCACTTTCAAACTGTTCGATTACATCAAAGCGAGTAACTAGCCCTTGGAACTTACGATGATCATCGACCACTGCAAGAACAGGAAAACCTTTAAAAGATGGAAGCGTTCGTTCGAAAACTTCCTCATCATGGATATAATAATCCGGGTACTCTGCTATATCTCCTGCTGTTGTGTTATTTAAAAAGGTGTTTTTCTCCTTATCCATTTTAAAATATGCTTGATAGATGATGCTTTTTGAAATCATTCCAATAAAAGTTTCTCCTTTTAATACAGGCATACCTTCAATATCGTTTTCATTTAAAAGATCGAGAATTCCACTCAGTTTATCCTCACTTTTAGCTACAAAAGACTTATGGACTGGTTTCATGATTCCTTTAACAAACATACACTCACCTTCCCTCTCCTTATCTATACCCTTTTATTCTCCTTTTATAGAGGAGAATCCTGCAAACTCTACGAATAATCCAAGGCATAGACTCATAAATATCCATGATGAGAGAAGGATGGTGATAAAGATTTTTACTCCAATTAAGTTTTATCAACCTTACCACGGTCCATTCGATCCATGTCCTCCGAGACCATATGCCAGCTATCAGACTCCACCTAACCTGTACGTAGGTTTTCAGCAACCGAATCTCCCTCAATTCCCCTTGGAGAAGGCACTTTACAAAGGAACCCTATGGCCTTGTTTTTACGATCCTTATCCGACTCCTATTCCAGAAGGAGGTAAGAGGTGATGCATAAGGACGATCAAGTGAAAAAGCGGTATGAACTGATGGAAAAAATCCAGATGGTTGATTTTGCGCTTGTTGAACTTACCCTCTATTTGGATACCCACCCTCAGGATAACCAGGCTATACAGCAATTTAATGAATTGGCTGTTCAAAGTAGAGACCTAAAGTCCGTTTATGAACAGCATTTCGGACCTCTGCGTCAATACGGTGCCAGCTTCTCAGGTTATCCTTGGAACTGGGGAGACAGCCCTTGGCCCTGGCAACTATAAATTAAAGGAGGGGAACTATGTGGTATTATGAAAAGAAACTTCAATATCCAGTAAAAGTGACAGAATGTAATCCAAGACTGGCCAAATACTTGATTGAGCAATATGGAGGCGCAGATGGAGAGTTATCTGCCGCTCTCCGTTACCTTAACCAAAGGTATAGTATTCCTGATAAGGTCATCGGTCTTTTAACAGACATAGGCACTGAAGAATTTGCTCACTTGGAAATGATCGCTACAATGGTCTACAAATTAACGAAAGATGCAACACCTGAACAAATGAAAGAGGCTGGATTAGGTGCTCACTACGCTAATCATGATAATGCCTTATATTATAACAATGCTAGTGGAGTGCCATGGACAGCATCTTACATTGCTGCAAAAGGAGATCCGATAGCTGATTTATATGAAGACATTGCAGCAGAAGAAAAGGCAAGAGCAACTTATCAATGGATTATTAATATGTCCGATGATCCATGCTTAAATGATAGCCTAAAGTTTTTAAGAGAACGCGAAATTATACATTCACAAAGATTTAGGGAAGCTGTAGAAATACTTAAGTTTGAAAGAGACCGTAAAAAAATATTTTAATATAGAAACCCTAACCTATGAAGGTTAGGGTATATTTTTTGTTACTTAGAATGGTTAAACTTGTTCTCTACTCCCCCATTTTCCCATTCGAATCCAAACGGCTAGTACAAAATCTATAAGGAAATGAGCCGTAATTGTTACGACAAGGCTTCCTGTCTGTTCATACATATATCCTATAAAAAAGCTTACAAATAGGACAGAAACTAAGAGAACAATTTTATCCAAATAACGGATGTGCATGACAGCAAACAGAACACTCGCGATGATGTAACCGAACTCTGTATGAACCACTCCTCTAAAAAGCACTTCTTCACTGAAAGCAATCAGTAGAGTGAGCCCTACAATGGATAAATAGGAACGATTCCGAAATACCTTTATATTAATTCCGCCATCATCGTAAAATCGTCTTGGTAAACTATACAATAAAGTGAAATCTATCAGAAGAACAATCAGGGCTGGCAATAGACCAAACCAGATCAGTTCTGACCTGGTGAACTGAAACAGAACCATCCAATCTCGGAAGGAATCAAATAAAAAAAAGCTCCCTATGCCTGCTAAGGATAGAATAATTAGTTGAGTCAGAATAAGCTGAATGGTCAATTCGCGATCACTCATCTGTTGAATAAGATCAGCTTGTTTCTTTCGATTCATGAACTTCCTCCTGACTAAAAACCATCCTTAACCGATCCTCCCATGTTTGTCCCATTCTCTTAGCTTTACTCTCTTTGAAATGCAGCTTTGAGACTTCAAAACCACAACCATCACAGCATGGTACATAAGGCTCGCGTACTTCTTCCTGAAAAGATTGATATAAGTGGTGCCGGCGACATTCTGACTGATGAACCCAATGTAAAATTTCTGTAAGCTTATTCTGTTTATACGTCCATCGTTCATTTAAGAATTGTAGCAGCTTTTGTAGAATATTCTCGTCATTTGGGTCCTTTAAAATGGAATTTCCATCTAATACTTGGTAACGCTCAAGCTGATGATGAATAAAGTTCCACTGAGATTCAGAAATCTCTAATTCTATTAATAGCTCGTCCACATTAGGCAATACACTTTTGTCTCTCCTGTAAGACTGGATTCGTTTAAGCACACGTTTCACATCCTGTTGTTCAGGCAGCTCGTTCTGAATTAACATTTGAGGTAGATAATGATCCTTAGGGGTAAATAAAACCAGACTAGCACAAGGCTTACCATCTCTGCCTGCTCTTCCTACTTCTTGGATAAATGATTCCAACTGAGGAGGCAAGTGAAAATGAATGACAATTCGAATATCTGACTTGTCAACGCCCATACCAAAAGCGCTTGTACAGCAAATGATGTCCAGTTGATTATTCATAAATTGCTGCTGAACAAGCATTCGGTCCGTCTGATCCATTCCGCCGTGGTAAAAAGCCACACGCTGATCTAATCGATCCTTCAGTCGGAGAGAAACCTTTTCGGCCCATTGACGGCTTGAGAAGTAAATCATTGTAGGTGCTTGGTTTTTTGAAAGTACGTGAATAATCCTTTCAATCTTATCATCAGGACCACTATATTGTTCTACAGCAAAACTGATATTTTGTTTGTCCATTGGATATATATGTTTCTGCATATCATTACGGTCTAGTTTCTCCATAATATCCTGTTGTACTGCTGGAGTTGCGGTTGCACTAAGGGCCAAAACTGTTGGATTGCCCAGCTCTTTGATGGCTTGATCGAGCTTTAAATAATCCGTCCTGAACTCATGACCCCACTGGGAGATACAATGGGCTTCATCCACTACTAGCAAATCGACTTTTATTTGGGTTAGCTGCTGCTTTACCCGATGATTTTGCAACATCTCAGGAGAAAGGTAGATAAGGGAATAATCGCTCAATTGATTCAAAGTCTTTCGCCTTTCGTTATGGTCCATGAAACTGTTAAGAGCTGTTACAGACCTGAACCCTCTCGCTTTTAATTGTTTCACTTGGTCAATCATCAAAGATATGAGCGGTGAAACAACAAGGGTCACTCCTGATTGCAAAAGTGCCGGCAACTGATAACACAGGGATTTCCCCGTACCTGTAGGCAATATCCCCAGTACATCTCTCCCTTTCAGTAAATCTTCGATGATATCCTTCTGTCCTTCTCTGAATTCTTTAAATCCAAAATGTTTATATAATTGTTGAGATAAAGGTTCAAGCATCTGCATATAGCGTTCCTTCCTCAGTAGATATTTGATCTTTAGCTAAAGCTAATCGTAGCTGAAAGTAAGTGAATTGTCCTTGGAGTTTTTCATGGATTAATTTCAACCGCTGTGTGTCCAATTCTTTTGCAGTGCGAATGATTTTATGAAGTTCCTGCTCACTAAGAAAAGAATCGATAGGGAAATAGGGCACTACTAAAGCTGCTTCTACAATATGATCCTGGATCGTGCTTTTTTTCAGCCTTCTTTTCATAACGATTTCTTCGATAGACCAACCTTTCTCAATATAAGCATAGGTTCGCTTCGCAGAAACTGTAATTAAACTGGACTCTTTCAATCCCTTTGCACATAGAGAAAGGACAGGGTAAGTTCTATTCGATTGATTGGCCTGGAAGAAAAGATAGTAAAACACGTGATTGATGTATAAATCTACGTCAGCTAAAGAAACGTCGTGCTTGTCTTTTAACTGCTCACGTGTAAGACCGATGACTCCTGCTCCTGTCAGCCTATAGGTGAACAATTCAGCTTCTATTGCAGGCCTTTCTTTTAAAAGAGTATAAATCTCATTATATAAAGTGTTCACAATCCGTTTTAAATCATGGTGATGGTGATACCTCTGGTAAACTTTTTTCACCCAATACTGTGCTTTCATCTCTTCCACAATAGGGATAAATGTACGGTTTCCTTTCAGCATATTGGTAAAGGTCTGAATTAAAAGAAACATTCTTCGTTCAAACTCCGCAACTCTCTTGTGATCCATCATTCCATTAAAATAGAGTGTTTCTTTATATTCTGTGAGATACTGTTGACCTTTTGAAGTTAATAATGAATAGATATCCTCTTTTATTATCAACCACTCTTTTTCTTCTAACCTTTGGAAAGAACGCTCAAGCTGCTCTCGATCTAAAGATTTGTAAATTCCAAAATATGAATCCAGTTTATAAACTCGCGCATCCTGTAAAGTTTGCGCTGATTTCTTTCCAGTCAACAAATTAAATATTCCAGAGATGGTCCGCTCTCCCTTAAATCGATGAACACAGTCCAAAATAACTTTGTTAAACAAAAACTCACCTCCTATCATCACTTCCCAAACCGCTTCATGTTGAAAAGTATTAGACAGAGTTTTACAATATCTATGTATCTTTTTTTATCTGTGATCTTTTATCACTTCATGAGGTGAAACACAAAGGAGGTTCATGACTCATGGCTAAATTTACAATGGTTGACCAGGATACCTGCATCGCTTGTGGCGCTTGTGGAGCAGCAGCACCTGATATATATGATTACGATGATGAAGGGATAGCCTATTCCATTCTTGATCAGAATAAAGGAAATTACGAAGTACCTGATATATTGGAGGAAGACATGGAAGACGCATTCGAAGGTTGCCCGACTGATTCAATAAAAGTAGCTGACAAGCCGTTTGAGGGAGACCCACTTAAACATGAATAGAAAAAGTGATCCCCTTCCATTAGCGTGGAGGGGATATTTATTTTTTTGATAATTCTTCAAAGCGATTACTTGCCTCCATTTGGTCAAAACTGGAAAACCATCTTTGATAATCACGATCAAGAATCCTGTAATGCTGGCTGATTACATTCTGCTGCAAAATGTAATCTTCACTTTCAGCGATAAGGTTCCACCACACTTTCCCACCCATCGTCCTACCTACAGGCCCATCTAATTGGTAGTGGGCCATAGTTTCAACGATTTCAAGTGGAGCGTCACCTAGTACACCTTTTAAGACTTCACTTTGCTGAAAGAGAGCACAAACTGCCACCACTGTTGTCCATCCAGCCATTGTCCTCTCTTTTTCAATTTGGACAAGAGTCTTTTTAGATAATCCTAGCACTTCTGCCATGCGATTTTGAGTATAACCATATTCCACACGGATCAACTTCATTTTTTGCGATACTTGTTCTCTTAATTGCTCTTTATCCATCAGTTATCGTCCCCTTTACTACGTCCCTTTCATTTTAACATGAGATACTCGAACATCCTATAAAAGAACAAAAGCTCGACGCGTCTGACTTAACCATTTAATGTATGTTCAATTATGTTCGGCAAGTTCTGAACTACCGTTGAATTGACCCTCGTCCTGAAAGATTGAATGAATCGCTTATTATCAACAAACTCGATTAACTTATGAATTTAATTGACTGTACGCTAGAGTTGGTTGCGGCCGCGTTTCACTTCAAAGTACATACACCAATCATTTTAAAATGTTATAGACATAAAGAATCCCCTACTGAGAGGGGAGTCTTTACTCGCTTATAATGATCAAATTGATTCTTTCTGGTACTTCAATAGGCTCGTCAAGATCGTAACCCAAAAATCCTTCGGGCTTGATTCCATCAAACTGAACACTCTCATAACCAAACTGCTTAGCCGTCATCAGAATAGCCTCTATCACAGTGGTTACTTCTTTCTCATTCGACCACTCTTCATGAGAAATCTCAACGATTAATTCTCCTTCACGTTCTGAAATCGAAGAGAATTTCACATGAGCAGGAACAGGTGATGATACAAACTTAAGATTTTTCTCTTGTTTCATTTCTATTAAAGCTTCTGAAATAGTACGACCCTCATCAAGTTTTATTGGCACTAGAAATTCAGTGGAACTATCCGGAACTTTGTAGGTTTGATAGTAGTACTCTCCATTGTTTATTGGGTTAAGCTCATCCATCTTTCCGTAGGGTCCCAGTTGAACAGCTTTACCACTGCTAGTCTCAAGCTTAATGGTCTCTACACCATAGGGTTCCACCTTCCAACGAATGCTCTCTGACAACATATGAGCCCATGTACTGCCATTCATTGAAAAGTCATCAGGGAACGTTACATTTGCTCTCTTCTCTTGAACATCAATGTCTATTTGAACTTCCTTTAGCAAACTCTCTGATAATCCATATTCATTAGGTACAAAGGCTTGGTTACCTTCTTCGTTCTCATCTTTATAAACTTTTGTAAATGGAATAACTACTTGAGCATTTTTTCCTGGCAGCACCTCTTTAACCATATTTCTTTCGGTTTGCTTAGCAACTTCAGCTTGCTTATCGAGGGAAGTTTGATTGTCCTCTTGAGTAGAGGAAGTAGATTCCTCAGAATCTTTCTCTGTTTTTGCTCCTTCTGTACTCGGTTGATTACCCTCAGGATTCACACTTTCATTAGGTACTTCTGCGCTTTCCATAGTTCGATTTGATTCTGAAGCAGGTTCATCACTAGTAGATTGTTCCATTTGACTGGAGTTCATCAAATTTAATAAAACAGGGATAACGACAGCTAATAATAAGATAACCGCTGCAGTCGCTAAGCTTGGGATAACCCAAGGTGCCATCTTTCTATTTGTTTTTTGTACCTCAGGATAGATTTTACGATACAACTCTTGTTTGCTTTGATGGTCTTCAACAGGAGGCAGCTTCCTGAGCATGTTTTCTAATTCTTCATCTGTATGATGTTTACGCTTCACGCTGCACTCCCCCTTCACTTTCTTTATCTAATATTTCTCTCAACGCTTTCATCCCGCGATGTTGAGTCGTCTTCACTTTACTTTCGCTCCAATCCAATATTGCGGCTGTTTCTTGGATAGACATCCCTTGAATAAAGCGAAGTATAATGACACTCCGCTGGTCAACTGTACATTGATCTAACGCTTGATATACCGCCTTCAATTCTTCATTTTGAATGGCTACTTCCTCTGGCAAGGTATCTGTATCTTGAATCTTTTCTCCTTTTTCGCTCCAATCAAAAAAATCCATGATTCGATTCCGCTTTCTTTTCTGCTTCCTAAAATAGTCAATCGTTACATGGCGTGCAATGGAAAACAACCACGTTTTTTCACTGCTTCTTCCATCAAAGGATTGGTAAGATTTGATAACTTTGATATAAACATCCTGGACAAGGTCTTCAGCTAAATCACGATCCTTTACCATGTAAATAATAAATTGAAATAGATCTTTATGATACTTGTCATAAAGATCATCAAAAAACCTTTTCACTACAGGTACCTCCTGGTTATAGAAATAGTCGTATATGTATGTAAAAAGTTACATCTTTATCTTAATATGCCTTCATAAAAAAAGAAATAGAAATTGGACAGTGTTAAAAACCTGGAATAATAAAGACAAATGCAGGAGTACACCAGGGTATCTTTAAGGTAACTAAAACCAACAAAGAAAAAAGCCTAAGGAATCCTCAGGCTTTAGGTCGTAATTTACTATTTGATTGGAGTATAGGCTAATTTACGAAATATTGATGGATCCGTTACTAAGAATGGGATTAATCCCCAACATAAGATTAGGGGCGTGGCGTGTCTTGTAGTCCATTTCTCTTCTCGTATTTTTTAAACAATTTTGCAAGGATTGGAGAAAGAGCTAAAATAAATACAGCATTAGCAACCGCATGATTCAAATCAAAAGGTAAGCCTGCCAGGTAATACGCCCAAAAAGGCTGTCCAATCGTTCGCATCGTTAAAGAAATGACGAGTCCGAAAAATAACCCGCTAAATACCCCGTAAGCGGTTAGAACCCACAAAGGTAATCGAGGCCAAAATCTACCCAGCAAACCAGCAATAAGTCCAATTACTGTCCAAGCAGTAATTTGCCATATGGTCCACACGCCCATCCCTAAGAGCATATTAGAAACTGTTGTAGTGAGTAACGCCATAATCACCCCAGCTAATGGACCAAGCCAAAACGAAGTTAAAATAATGATGGCAGTAACCGGCTGAATATTAGGTAAACTTGCTAGCGCAATTCTTCCGGCAATTGCCAAAGCTGCTAACATCGCTATAAGAGTAATTTTATAAGTATTCATTTAATCATTCCCACGAATGATAGTCAAAGACAATTTCGTCTCCTTGTTCCACTTCATATTCATTTGCACCTACCATGGCTTCCTCTCCGTTTATCGTAAACATCCAGGCCATTTTTTCTTCTTGATTGCCCTCGATTCCCTCGATGCTGTTAATGAAGCCATCACTTTCTTCTACCTCAAAATTATCTTTCATCACTTCCATCAATGTCGTACCTTTCTCAACAGAAATCTCTTGATCAGCGAGCACTTCTTCGCCATTGTTTTTAGAAATTTCCACCTTTAAAGTAACTTCCTGTTTCTCCTCTTGCTGACTTGCATTTGCCTCTTCTGTTTTCTCAGTCTGCTGCGACCCGCATCCACTTATTACCCCGATGGCAAGTAGAGCAGCAACTAAAAATACATAAATCTTTTTCATCTTCAATCCCCCTATCTTTTCTTTTGATATAATGGTTTCATCACTTTTAAGAAAGGGCATAAAGACAACACAAGGCTATGTAACTATCAAAAAAGCTTGTCCTTTGTTAAAAGGACAAGCTTAAGACAAACCAGAAAGGTTATTATTTATTACATAGGACCAATCGGTTGTCTCAAACGCTCAATCCCCGAAGCTTTGAAACATAAGATTTTGGCAGGTCTACTGACTTGTGTTTCTACCTACTGAGGATCCTTCCCATGCGTCATGCACAGTGGAATTTCCCTTTCGTCATCACTTACAGTTGCGAGGACAGTTCTGGCTTTTAACCAGATTCCCTTTTAAGCCTTCTCAGGCACCCAAAATCTTTCGTATGAAGTTCATTTATAACATTACATGATATTTAAAAAATAAGCAATCTAATATTCTGTCAACTCAAGATTTTTCGGTATTCTAAAGGTGAAAGTAGTTCCCTCTTCTAACTTACTGTGAACACTGATTGTCCCATGGTGAGCTTCTACAATATTCTTAGCAATCGCAAGACCAAGCCCTGTGCCTTTTTTCTGTTTCGAACTTTCTCGTTTTCTAGACTTGTCTGCTTTATAAAAACGCTCAAAAACAAAAGGAAGATCTTCTTCGGCAATACCTTGTCCAGAATCATGAACAGAGGCTATCCAGTCACCATTAATATGGTCTACTGCGACATCTACTTTTCCTCCAGGTTGGGTATGCCTTATTGCGTTATCAATTAGATTTGTAAACACCTGTTCGATTCGGTCGGAATCGAAAGGAAGTCTTTCAAACTCCTGATCAACCCTCATCGTTAAATCTACGTCTCGTTCGTCTGCAATTCCTTGGAATTTACGAATGATTTTATTCATATACGGATGGATATCTACAGACTCAATATAGAGCTGAATATGTCCTGCCTCCATTCTAGCAAGATCAAGAAGCTCATTAACCAATCGTCCAATTCTCAATGATTCTTCATGGATAATCTGTGCGAGCTCATTTTTATCTTCTTTACTTTCGGCAATGTCATCTACAATTGCTTCACTATATCCTTGAAGCATAGAAATGGGAGTTCTCAGCTCATGAGATACATTTGCAATGAAATCTTTTCGTAATTTATTCAATCGACGTTCTTCCGTCATATCTCTCAGTACCGCCACGGCACCGCGTACGGTTGCTTTATCATAAAGCGGTGTCATAATGATCACCCATGAACGTCCTTGGAGAGTGACTTCCGTCATCGATTCTTCCTCATTGGTAATTACCTTTTTAAACAAAGCTTTTAACGGTTCTGGAAGAGTTTGGGCATCACTAATATCTTCCTTATGCTCAAATGCATAAGCATCTAGGTACTGTGTGGCAGGAGGATTGGTAACTAGTATCTCTCCTGTTCGGTTAATCGTAATAACTCCATCGGCCATTGAGCGTAAGATTCCTGACAACTGCTCTTTCTCTTGGTTCAACGCATTGATATGATATTTCAACTGCCTTCCCATCCGATTGAAAGCCATAGCGAGCTCACCAATCTCATCATGGGTCAATATTGGTACTTTATTATTAAATTCACCTTTAGCAAGTTCCAGAGCTCCCTCACGCATTTTGATTAAAGGTGAAGTTATCCGTGTCGAAAGGAAAAAGGCAAAAATTGTAGTTAAAACAATGGCAATTCCCGCCCCAAGGAATATAATTTTTGTTGTTTGTTCAGAAGTTTCTTCAATCGTATCAAGAGACTGATAAACAAACACGGCCCCTTCTCCATTCGATAGAGGTGTACCCACGACCATGACGCCCGTTTCAGAGGTCTCCAGGTCAGCAACTTTTTTCACTTCATTTCCTTTATTAATTACGCTGGATAATTCTTGATCAGAAGCAAACCATTCGTAACCTAATTCAGGTAACCCATCGGTTTCACTATCAGCTATAAGAATATCTCTTTCATTCCAAGCGATCACAGCACGGCTAGCAGAATCCTTTACCAGGTTAGTGGTAGAAAGCATTAACTCTCTGTCATCATATCTTTCTTCAACATCAGAAATCTTGTTAGCCGTCTGCAGCAAATGACGCTCAGCTTCAAGGATGTGATAGTTCTGAAAGAATTCCAAAAGTAATATCGTAAGTATAAATAGAACAAAACAAACGAGCAGTAAAATAGTAAACCATAATTTACCTACAACACTTCGCCAAAACATCAGTCACCATTAACCTCAAATTTATATCCAATCCCCCACACTGTTACAATCATTCCTGCAGCGTTTGCCGAAACTTTACTAAGTTTCTCTCGAAGTCTTTTCACATGAGTATCTACTGTTCTTAGATCTCCGAAAAATTCGTACTGCCACACTTCCTTCAACAGCTGTTCCCTGTCAAAAACTTTGTCTGGGTATTGAGCCATGTAGTTTAAAAGCTCGTATTCTTTAGGAGTTAATGCGACCTCCACTCCGTCTGCTGTCACCCGATGGGCATCGTTATCAATCGTCATATGAGGAAAGATAAGTACATTTCTTGAAGAGGTATCCGTTTGTAAGAACCTTGTCGTCGATGCTCTTCTAAGCAATGCTTTTACCCTTAAAACCACTTCTCTTGGACTGAACGGTTTTACAATGTAGTCATCTGTACCGACTTCAAATCCTTGAACCCGATTCGCTTCTTCTCCCTTTGCAGTAAGCATAATTACGGGTGTCGCTTTTTTCTCACGAAGCTCTTTACAAACTTCGATTCCGTCTTTACCTGGAAGCATTAAATCAAGCAGAATCACATCGTAATCATTCTGTATAGCTTTCATTAAAGCTTCTTCCCCGTCTTCTGCTTCATCGATTTCATAATTTTCTCTTTCCATATACATTTTAATAAGTCGTCTAATACGTTCTTCATCGTCTACAACTAATATCTTTCCTTCTTTTGCCATACTACTACCTCCACCAATGCATGTTGTATTTCCATAATATACACAAATGGCAGGCTGGGTAAAGTTACCCTTCCTGCCTTTTGCTTCTCATTAAGCGTAAGAATGCAGTCCTGAGATGACTAGATTAACTGCGATCAAATTGAACATAATAATTCCGAAGCCACCTACAGCGAGCCATGCTGATCGCATTCCTTGCCACCCTCTAGATAACCTAAGGTGCAAGTAAGCAGCATAAAAGAAAAATGTAATGAGAGCCCATACTTCTTTAGGATCCCATCCCCAGAAGCGATCCCAAGCCTGCTGAGCCCAAATCGAAGCAAATATTATAGCTCCGAGCGTGAAAACAGGAAAGCCAATTGCTACAGAACGATAGGAAACCTCATCTACTAACTCAGGATTCACTTTTCTAAGAAGCGGCTGAATCGCTGCAGCTACACGTTTTCTCAAAATCACTCTTGTTAGTCCATACAGGACTAGGCCGCCTAGCAACGACCAGATGAATGTGTTGAGCTTTTTGGAAGCTTCCTCTCCTCTCATCCATTCTGGAGCAGAGAACAACGGCGCCATACCGTCTTCAGAGACAAGCTCGCCATCAAAAGGACCTGCTATGGCTGGTACTTCATAAGTAATTTCGACTTGCTGATCATTTACAGGGGCTTTAAACGTTTCTTCGTACCCTGCTGCGCTAAATCCAGTAGTCACTAAGATAAATGCTATGGTTGAGGCAAGAACATAAATGACGAATTCAAGCCAAGATGTATGTTTCGACTTTTTCGTTTGATCTACTTGGCGGATAAGGAAAATCATTCCGGCTACAAAACTAACTGACAATATTCCTTGGCCAAGAGAGGCTGTAGTTACATGAATATAAAGCCAGTGGGATTGTAGTGACGGCACTAAAGGTGATATCTCAGTCGGGAACATACTCGCAAAAGCAATAATTAACAGAGCTATCGGTAAAGCGAACAAACCTAGCAAATCTACACGATAAATGAAATACAGAACGATAAAGGCGAATACTAGCATCATTCCGAAAAACGTTGTATATTCGAATAAATTACTAACAGGTGCGTGCTGACTAGCTATCCATCTTGTAATAAAATAGCCCAGCTGAGTAAAAAACCCAATGATTGTTAACGTAATTCCAATATTACCAGCGACTTTGCTTTTTCCTTTCTTCTTATCACGGATCGTCCCTCCAAAAAAGAACGTCGCTATTAGATAGATAAAAAAAGCCGCGTACAGCAAATTACTGCTGATTGTACTTAAGTCCATGTTCTTCCTCCTCGCTTACGCTGACTTGCTCATCTTTCATTTCATACTGGTCAATAGGTTCTTTGATATTAGTTCCTTCAACCACTTTTCCTATGTCACGTCTTAACGCAAACCAGTTTTTGTTTGTATGTCCCGCAATCCAAACGCCATCCTCTTTAGGCTGAAGCCAAATACGACGGTGATTCCAATACATTCCCTGGATAACTCCGATCATGAAAATCGCTCCACCCAAAGCAATAATCCAGAGTGTATGATCTTTCTTAACCGTCAACCCTGTCACATCACGGACATCAAAATTAACTAAACCTAACTTATATTCATTATCCCCACTTGCATCAACGTTCGCGCCAATTCCAAGGAAGCTCGTTTCAGGTTCAGATTCACCTGGTGGATACACATTAAAGACAAAGGCAGGGTTTTTAGGATACTTAGAAATAGATACTGGCCGCCCATCTTCCATTTCATATTCCGGATAATAATCTTCAATCACAACACGATGGCCACTCTCTAGTTCGTATTCAGATTTAGGATTTGTTAAGTCTACGGTAAACTCTCCGTAGTTTGTATCCTCATTCTCTTTGTCATGGAGTTTGAATGTCATTTCTTCAAACTCATTCAACTGGTAACTTGCTTGATACAAAGCAAAGTCATCGAATTTGATCGGATGGTTCATTATTGCAGAAGCTTCTTTCACTTTCTCAAGTTCAGGTTCTTTACCTGGTACCACTTCATCCGTACGTTTATAAATGACTGCATCGGTCTGGAAGTTTTTTGGTACGGGTGCGCCGTTGTTTTGGATAGCTTCCTTAAAACGTTCGTCACTCTCATCATAAGTCTCTAAAATAAAGTCATTGTTTTTCATGTAGTATTGACCATCTGTTCCAGGAATCATAACCGTCTCGCCTTCTCGGACCCAGACATGCTCATCAATATAAAATGCTGGGACAAACCGCATAAGGGATCCAATTAAAAAGATGATTAAACCGATATGGTTAACGTAAGGACCCCATCTTGAAAATCGATTTTTCTCAGCGAGTATGTGTCCATTATCTTCAGAAATATTGTAATGACGCCTCTTTAAATTCTTTTTAAATAAATCGATATCGACTTGGTTGGATAATGTTTCGCCGAAAACACGTTGTTTTTTCATAAAGAGCTCATGACGTTTCGGTTTTTGCTTTTTGAGTGTTTTGTAAAGCGGGAAAAACCTATCAATACTAGCAACAACAATTGAAATTCCAATCATAGCTAATAACAGCATATACCACCATGAACTGAAGGTATTATGCAAGCCTAATTGATAATAGATTTGGCCAAAAAGACCATACTGATCCCTGTAATGAGTTGAAGCATCAACATTCGGTGGTATGTACATTTCTTGTGGGAGAATTGTACCGATGGCAGATGCAATCAAGGTAAGGACGATAAGTGTTACCCCTACTTTAACTGATGAAAAGAAATTCCAGATCTTATCTACATACGTTCGATTGTAGGTTTGAGATCGTCGGGCGCTTCCGTCGTACCTCATATTGAGAAGTTTATTTCCTTCATTCCCATCGATGTGCTGATTCTTCTCTACCGGTTTACCACATGATTCACAGAGCACTGTTCCCTCCGGATTCACATGACCGCATTCACATGTAATCTCCTTCATAATAAAACCTCACAATTTCAAGTAGACTCTACTCCTCTGGTGTTATTTGTTGCAGATAGCCTTCAAGTTTACCTAAAGTAAGCGGGCCAGTGACTTGCTCTACTATTTCACCATCAGCGTTGATGAATAGTGTTGTAGGAATAGGACCGATATTGTAAAGATCCATAACTTGTCCACCTTTATCTTGCAGCACAGGGAACGTCAAGTCATAACGATCAACGAACCGTTTGACAACAAGTTCCGTAGTATCGAGATTCACTGCAAGAATTTCTACCCCTTTTTCTTTATACTTCGGATAAAGCTCTTCCATATAAGGCATTTCATCTTTACAAGGACCACAGTATGTAGCCCAAAAATTCAACATAACACCTTTTCCTTCTAAGTCTTTCAGTTCGATAGTTTCGCCTTCAGATCCAAATTTCTCAAGCTGAAAATTTGGCGCTTTTTCTCCTTTGGCGATAACAGCATTATCATCTTTCAAAGTTGACACGATGGCAAAAACGAGTAGCCCAACCATCACCGCAAGCAATGAAGTACGAAAAATTAAGCGCTTTCTCTTTTTCTTCAAAGTTGACTCTTTCATATCTTTCACTCCCAAGTCATTATAACATTGATTGGAAACAGTAAATTTGAACTTTATTTAACATTTTCCTCAGCCATTTGACGAAGCTGTTTAACTTCAAATGGTTTAAGTGGGCGATAGTCCCCCGCATTCAATCCTTTCAATTCCAGGGAACCGTATCTTTCACGCTTCAATTTATCAACAGGATACCCTAATGCATCAAACATTCTTCTTACTTGGCGATTTTTTCCTTCATGAAGGATAATCTGTACGATGGCGGTATTTTTCTTTCCATCCGTAGACATGATTTTAGCATGCACAGCCTTTAAATATTCACCGTCTACAGTCAACCCTTTTTTCAATTGTTGAAGCTGCTCTTTTGTCGGAATGCCTTTGGTCTTTGCAATATAGACTTTGTCCACTTCATGCTTTGGATGCATGAGCAAGTTTGCAAATTCGCCGTCATTCGTTAAAAGAATCAAACCAGAGGTATCGTAATCTAAGCGTCCGATTGGAAAGATACGCTGTTCTACTTCCGGCAGGAAATCTGTAACCACTTTTCTTCCTTTATCATCGCTAACACTTGAAATAACTCCCCGCGGCTTGTAAAGCAAATAATATACAGGCTGTTCCTTATCAATAGGTACACCTTCTACTTCAACATCATCATTACTGCTGACTTTCGTACCCAATTCTGTTACCGTTTTTCCGTTAACCTTTACTTTTCCGTCAACAATTAATTTCTCTGCTTTCCTTCGTGATGCCACGCCTGCGTGAGCGATCACCTTCTGAAGTCGTTCCATGTTTGCCATGGGACCGTCACCAACCTTCTATGAGTTACTTGCAATTATTAATTATGGATAATATAACAGCAAGCCCCGCTGATAACTCCCAGCGCGGCTCCTCAGCTCATTTACATTATACACATTCCTGAAAGATTTGAACAAAAAAACCACCCTATTAATGAAATAGGATGATTACAATAATAACCGATGCTATTATACCAGCTAAATCCGCAAGTAGTCCAACCTTTAAAGCGTCTCCCATTCGTTTAATTCCAACTGCTCCAAAATAGACCGTGATTATATAAAGCGTAGTGTCGGTACTTCCCTGCATAACTGAAGCAAGCTGTCCAATAAATGAATCAGGGCCATGCGTTTTAATCAGCTCCGTCGTCACACTCAAAGCAGCTGTACCGGATATCGGTCGTATGAGTGCTAAAGGAAGAATATCAGCAGGAACGCCAATGGCAGTCATAAAAGGCTGGAAGAATGAAAGGATGGCACCCATGGCACCTGAAGCCTGAAATATTGCGATAGAAACCATCATACCTAATAAGAATGGAAGAAGAGATATAGCAATTTGGATCCCTTCTTTACTACCCTCTACAAATACTTCATAAGAAGGGACCCTTTTTACTGTGGCTGCAATCAAGATAGTCACAATAATCCCAGGAATAAGCCAAATACTGATCATATCTTTAACGTCCTCTTACGCTTATAATAGAAAAGCCGGTCGATCATTAACGCAGCTATAGTAGAGATGATTGTGGCCATAATGGTTGCCCCTACAATACTGGTCGGATCGACTGACCCGTATTTCATGCGTATAGCTATGACTGTCGTAGGGATCAATGTGAGTGAAGAGGTATTGATAGCAAGAAATGTGATCATGGAACGACTTGCCTCTTCTGTTCCTGATAATCTCTTTAATTCCTTCATCGCTTTCAACCCCATTGGCGTAGCCGCGTTACCTAGACCGAACATGTTGGCTGTCATATTTGACAGAATGTATCCTAAGGCAGGATCATCATCAGGGATATCAGGAAAGATCCTTTTAACGATGGGACGGAACAGCTTAGCTAACCCTTCTAACAACCCGGCTGCTTCGGCTATTTTCATCAGTCCAAGCCAAAAAACGAGTACACCCGTTAGACTCAGTGTAATCATAACTGCTTCGTCTAAGGTCGAGAATATAGCTTTGTTCACTTCCTCCATCGTCCCATTGAATGCTGCAAAAACTATTCCCGTTACTGCTAAAAGAGCCCATATGAGGTTTACCATGGAGCCACCCCCATGAGTCTGCTCATAAACCCCTTCAACTCTGAGAAGAATGGTTTAATTGGCCGCTCTTTCCATACTGGTGTTTCTAACAAAGGAGTAGTCCCTATCGAGTACTTTGTTATTCCTACGATATTTCCATCCTCTCCTATTAGAGGATACCGATAGAAGCTTGCTTTCAAGGATTCTTTTTCATTAACGGTCAGTGGGAAATAGACATCTCTTGGAAAATAGTAAGTTTGTCCATTTGCTTCAATGACTCCTTCACTTTGTAACTTGACCGTTTCGAAATTTTTGAACCCCCACTCGTACATGTTTATGTGATCATTCCAATCGTCAGGGGCATTCAAGGTAACAGCGATCAGTTCAAGTCCGTCCTTTTCAGCACTGGAAACCAATGTTCTACCTGCCCGTTTAGTAAACCCTGTTTTCCCTCCGTTCGTCGGCTCGTAATACTTAGTCAACAATTTATTTTTATTCATCCAAGCATAGTCTCTATTTTCAGATAAAAACTTTTCACTTCCAGTGACTTCACGGAATGTTTCATTCTTCATCGCATAGGCCATCAGCAACCCCAGATCATAGGCACTTGAGTAATGAGTTTCCCCATCAAGACCATGGGGATTCTCAAAATGGCTATCATTCATCCCAAGCCAAAGTGCTTTTTCATTCATCATTTGAGTGAAGCCCTCCACACTTCCCCCCACATGTTCCGCTATAGCAACAGCAGAATCATTTCCAGAACGAAGCATCAATCCATAGACGAGATCTTTGAGCAGAATTTTTTCATTTTCAGTTAAATAAATTGAAGAACCTTCTGTATGAATGGCCCGGCTGCTAACTTTTACTTTTTCATCCAGTTTTCCAGATTCTATAGCAATAATAGCAGTCATGATTTTAGTAGTGCTGGCAATTAAAGACGATTCATAAGCGTCTTTTTCAAACAACACTCTTCCTGAGTCTGCATCCATCAATACGGCATGCTCTGCAGACACAGCTATATTAGGGTTCGCATGTACCTTTTCGGTCATGAACACCATAAACATCAAAGGAAAGATCATGATTAAGCAAAGACACTTTCTCAAAAGGGCTTCCTCCCTATTCTCGTCATTTGCTTAACTCTATGCAAAGAAGTACAAGCTTATGATTAATTAGAAATGTGGAAGCATCTTGGGAGACACGACAATAAAAGGACAAAACCTGTAGTGAAGCGTTCTTTCTTCACGAAAGGGATTGACTTATGACTCGAGTGGCTAGGTGCTGGAACTGAACATCAACAGAAGTGTGAAAGTGCCTTGCTCAGTCGCGACAAGCATAAGACAAACAACGAAGTGGGCGGTTTATTGCCATATACTTGATTGACTTATGATCTCGAGAGACTAGGCACTGGAACCGGATATCAAGAAATGTGGAAGTGACTCATTCAAAAAAGGAAAGAGTGCCTATTAAGACACTCTTTCCTAGTCTTCATCCGTATTCAGGTCTGGTTCAGTAAATTTCTCGAAGAAAAGATCGGCCTCCCCCTCCACATCTTCTTGTTCTTTCAATTCAGAAAGTGGGGGTAGCTCTTCAATAGAAGTTAAACCGAAATAAATTAAAAATTCTTTCGTTGTTCCGAAGAGAACAGGGCGCCCGATTGCTTCTTTACGTCCTCTTTCTTCAATCAGACCTCTGTTGACTAAAGTTTGTACAGCGCGATCACTCTTCACTCCTCTTAAGTCGTCAATCTCAATACGTGTGATAGGCTGTTGATAAGCAACGATCGCCAGCGTTTCGAGAGCAGCCTGGGACAAACGGGTGGAACCTGTAGAATCGATCATCTTTTTATAATAGGAGGCATGCTCAGGTTTTGTAGTCAAATGGAGTGTACCTTGTGAATTCATAATGGTAATACCGCGCCTTTTTTCTTTATATTCTAGCGACATTTCTTCAACGATTGAGAGAAGTTGCCTATGCTCTACATCGAGCAATTTGCTTAATTTACGTGTCGTCATGCCCTCTTCACCAGAAGCAAACAACATCCCCTCGATAACTGCTTTACATTCCTCTAACTCCATGGTGCATCCTCCATCTTAAACACTATTAAATCATCAAAATGTTTTTGCTGTACACATGTAATTTCATTACTTTTCATCAATTCCAAAAGTGCCATAAAAGTAACAACAATGTGCGGCCGCGTTTTCTTCTCAAACAAATCGTAAAAGGAAGTTCCTTCTTTCTTTAAATCCACTTGATTCAGGATCTCTTCCATCCTCATCTGAATAGGAATCTCGTCCTTTTGTATTTTTGTATCCTGAGGCGCGGTGGTTTTAGATCGACTGAGAAGTTTGCCCATCGCTTGAATTATATCGTAAACGGAGGCCTCGCCTGGGTTAATTTCAGGAGGTTCGTTACCCAGCTCGTCCTTATTCATTGGTGGTCGAGTATAAATTCGATTGGCATCCAACTCTTTTTCCTTTAATTGTTCAGCTGCTTGCTTATATTTTCTATACTCAATCAATTTACGCATAAGCTCTTCTCGGGGGTCCTCTTCCATCTCTGCCTCTTCTGCATCATCTATAGTCGGATTTGGCAGTAACATCTGACTTTTCATAGCAAGAAGCGTTGCAGCCATAACAAGATACTCACTCGCCAAATCCAACTCTAATTCTTTCATCGTATGGATATAATGCATGTACTGATCGGTGATTTGAGAAACGGGGATGTCATAAATATCAATCTCGTAGCGATTGATTAAATGTAAAAGAAGGTCTAGAGGACCTTCAAATCCCTCAACTTTCACTTGATAGCTTTTTGTCATTTTATTCTTCCTTTATGATCAATTACCGTCTTTAGTTTATCAAAAATATAGAAATCCGTTAATTATAACTTGATAACTTGTTAAACCGCCTCATAGTTTTTACAATATAAGCAAGAATCAATTGCTTGGAGGCGTCTACATTGTACCCTGTTTTATATATAGAATACTTGGCCCATTTTCACGGTACACGGGATTACTTTGAATGTCACGAAGTATTAGAAGAACATTGGAAAAATGTGGACCCTAAGAACAGGGATTCCGTATGGGTGTTCCTCATTCAATTAGCTGTCTGTATGTATCACTATAGGAGGGATAACAGAAAAGGCGCTAAAATCCTTATCGATCGATGCTTAAAAAGATATTCCACCATTTCTGAAAGTCTTGAAGAGATTGGTCTTGAAAAACAAGAAATCTTTGTCCTTGTTCAAGATATCCGTACTCGTATCATCAATCAGCAGCCTTATAAAAGTATCCTACTGCCAATATGCGATACTAACTTACTAGAAGAGGTCAGACAGACATGTGAAAAGTGGGGAGTCACCTATGGCGGGACAAGCAATCTATCGGATCATTATTTGATAAATAAACACTCTTTGAGAAATCGATCCTAAAAATTAAAAAGTAAAGGAGGTGTCCGCGGACACCTCCTTCTTTATCTTACACTTGAGAGGATGGGCTTTCAGCTTCACATTTTTCATAAAATGATTCTGTTGCCACATCCGCACAAACTTTATATTGATTGCCAAGCTGTTCTTGGATACGCTGTACCATCTTTCTGCCAATGCCCGTGTTACGATGAGACGGATTTACAGACACATGCTGAATGACAGCATCATTCCCTTCAATCCGCACACCAATCGCACCAAGTATATCCTCATCTTTCCACAGGAAAAGATTCCAATTTGGATTGACTTCATACTCTTTAACGATTTCCTGAAGTCCCTTAACATCAGAAACTTCCGGCATGAAAGATAAGAGTCCCATGGCAATCTTTTCGAATGATTTTTTATATCGAATTAACATAGTAACCCCTCATCATTTATGAAAATAATCTTTCTGCCCTGTACGCATGAGCAGGGCCGCTTCACCAACTATTATTTCAGTATGGTTTACTGTACGATTCCAAACCAGTAATAAAAACCCCAAAATAAGCTGAATAGTACCAATACAGTGAATAAGATCCAGTTTTTTTTCTTCATCATTCGTCCCCCTAATGGTGACGGTTTCACACCTAGCTAATAGCATACATAAAAGTATGGAGATGTTCAACCCCGGCTAGCTTTACTTTTTTAAACTTTGGATAAAGCGGAATCCGTCCGATTTTTTTCCTTTTATTTTAAAAGGAAGGATATTCACTATCGCCAGGTATGCGTTAAACAAATAAAATAGCATAACTGGGTTTGTCCTCATCAAGGGAGGTGTGATAAAAAGAAATAAAAAAACGACTGCATTGAGAAGCGGGCCTCCTAGACAGATCAAGGCTTTTTGTCGATCACTAAACGGATCTTCACGCTCATTTATAGAATGAGCACCATGAAACAGGAGGCATCGAATTGAGATTCTTACCCTTCCGATTTTTCCTTTAATTAGCGGAAACCCATATCCTACATTAATGTAGCTCTGTTCCGCTCGAAAAATTAGTGCAGTAAGAACATGGCCAAGTTCATGAATAAAAAGACTAAGGGGTGCCACTGCAAAAATCAACAGTAAAAAAGTGACAAGCATTCGTCTCGTCTTTCAGGTGTTACTTATTCGTCTACTCTGACGCGCTGCATTACATCACCAACACGTACACGATCCACAGTATCTACTCCCTCTACGACTTTACCAAACACGGTGTGTCGGCCGTCTAAGTGAGGCTGCGGGGAATGGCATACGAAGAATTGGCTGCCTCCTGTATCTTTTCCAGCATGAGCCATAGACAACGTACCTCTTTCATGTTTATGGGGATTGCCTTCTGTTTCACATTTGATTGTGTACCCAGGTCCTCCTGTTCCATTCCCTTTAGGACAACCGCCCTGAATTACAAAATCAGGAATAACACGGTGGAAAGTTAGACCATCATAAAATTCGCTGTTTGCTAGTTTTTCGAAGTTCGCTACCGTATTCGGTGCGGCTTCATCGTATAATTCAATCACCATTTTTTCTCCATTTTCAAACTCAATAGTTGCTTGTTTCATCTTCTGTTTCTCCTCTCTGTTGTTCATAGGATAAATCGTGTCTAGTCATCTCCTGGAACGTCTCTCTGCGAACGACCATTTGATGTTGGCCGTTTTCAACAAACACGACGGCTGCTTTCTGGAAACGATTGTAATTATTCGCCATAGCATAACCATACGCTCCTGTGCTGAAAACTGCAAGTAAATCTTGGTGTTCTACTTTAGGAAGTTCCACATCCCATATTAGCATATCTCCAGATTCACAACACTTACCAGCAACGGAATATTTCTTTTCTTTTTGATGATTCATTTTATCTGCCAATACTGCTTCATATTTGGCTTGATACAGAGCTGGACGAATATTGTCTGTCATTCCTCCATCCACTGAGACGTAAGTTCTTACCCCAGGTATTTCCTTGATCGATCCTACCGTGTACAATGTGACTCCCGCTTCACCTACAATTGCTCTTCCAGGCTCGATCCAAATTTCAGGAAGTGGATAATTGGATTGTTCTGAGAGGTCCTTTACCTCTTTAATCAAGGCATGTGCATACTGGTCAAGGTCTAAAGGTGCGTCTTCTTTTGTGTATTGGATTCCAAAGCCTCCTCCAAGGTTTACCACTTCAGCTGTGAAATCAAAGCGGTCACGCCAATCCTCTAGAGTTGAAAACAGTTTTCTTGTAGCCATCTCAAACCCGCTTGTTTCAAAAATTTGAGAACCGATATGACAATGAAGACCTTTCATTTTAATCTTAGGATGATCGAGAACTTTAAGAAAAGCTTCCTCAGCTTGTCCGCTGGATAAATCAAATCCAAACTTCGAATCTTCTTGCCCTGTCAAGATATAGTCATGGGTATGGGCTTCGATTCCAGGAGTTACTCTTAATAGCACATCTATCTCACTATTTCTCTCTTCGAGAATAGCACCTAACAGCTCAATTTCATAAAAGTTGTCGATGACAATACAACCTATATTGTGCTTAACGGCCATTTCCAGTTCCGAAATACTCTTATTGTTGCCATGCATATGAATCTTTTCCACAGGGAATCCTGCTTCAAGGGCTGTATGTAGTTCCCCCTGGGATACAACATCAAGGCTAAGACCTTCCTGACGAGCTACTTGAAGCATGGCTATAGAGGAGAACGCTTTACTAGCATAAGCAACTTGTGCAGGAACATTTTGTTTTTTAAATGTTTCTATAAACGCCCGTGCATTCGTACGGATTTGGTCAACATCATATACATACAAGGGTGTACCGTAGTGATCAGCTAAGCTTCTTGCTGAAACGCCACCAATCATAAGGTGTCCACCTTCATTCACATCATAATTCATCCGATCACCACCATCTATTTATGTCTGAAGAAAAAGAAAATGCTCCTTAAGATAAGGAACATTTGTATTATTTGTTTTAATTTATCACATTGGTTTAAAAGGGGCAATACGCTATTTCTGGCGCTGGTTGTTCTGGGGATGTACGATGCTCGGTCGAACTTTCAAAGAGGGCATTGACATCCTTAGTAAAATTTGTATCGCTGCTTTTGCATTAAACGGTAAAAAAGGCCACAAGTAAGGAGTATTGAAGGACTTCGTATGTGTAAGTAATAGAATATAAGCTGTCATGCCAATGACTAAGCCTTTGAGACCAAATAAAGCAACAAATATGACCATTGCGACTCTCGACATCTTGTTTGCTACAGAAAGTTCATAACTAGGAGTAGCATAAGAACCGATTGCACTTACGGCAACATACAGGATGACCTCTGGAATGAACATCCCTACATCTATAGCGATTTGTCCAATGAGAACGGCAGCTATTAAGCCCATCGCTGTCGATAACGGTGTAGGTGTATGGATGGCTGCAATCCTGAGCATTTCCAGACCTAAATCAGCCAGGAGAATTTGGTAAATGACAGGAATACTGCTTTCTTCATTAGGTCCAATAAAAGAAAGAGTTTCCGGCAGCAGATCTGGCTGCATCACAAACAACAACCATAAAGGCAATAAGAAAACTGAGGCAATTATTCCGAAAAACCTTACCCACCTGACAAACGTACCGACCGCAGGAGATTGTCTGAATTCTTCAGCATGCTGTACGTGGTGAAAATAAGTGGTCGGCGTGATAATTGTACTCGGTGAAGTGTCTACCATAATAAGTACATGCCCTTCAAAAAGGTGGGACGCTGCTACATCCGGACGTTCCGTATACCTTACGAGAGGAAAAGGATTCCGCCCTTGATGAACTAAATACTCTTCCAACGTTTTATCCGCCATAGATAATCCATCAATATCAATATTCTTAATTTCCTCTTTAATTAACTCCACAAGACCAGGATCAGCTACGTCATGGATGTAAGAGAGACAGATGTCCGTTTTTGACCTGCTTCCCACTTGCATGATTTCATGACGGAGCCGCTCATCGCGAATTCTTCTCCTTGTCAGCGCAGTATTTTCAATAATGTTTTCCGTGTATCCATCCCTGGAACCACGTATTACTTTCTCTGTATCAGGCTCTTCTGGTGTACGACCAGGATAAGAACGAACATCTACAATAAAGGCTTCGGTATGCCCTTCGACGAATATAACGATCAGCCCGGACAGCAATTGAGTGATACATTTGTCAATCGAAGTAACGACTTCGACTTGTTGATGAGGTATGTCATTCTTAATATGCTGGAAGACATCTGTTTTTTCATCAATCAGTTCGTTCATCTCGAACAATTGACGCATTAATTCAACTATAATCGGCGTTTCGCATAATCCCGTAACATAATAAACGTTGACTTCATGATCTAGGATTTTGAGAGTTCTAAACCCAATATCAAAAGATTGATCGACACCTATTCTTTCATTCATTATGTTCCTATTCTGTTCTAATTTCATTACAATCGGTGTGTCCGGCTGTTTACCAGGCATAGAGTTCAGTCCCTTCGTTCCTCTCTAACCTTTTGGTTTAAAGATAACGGCTACAATGAATCCAAATAATATGGCAGACGCAATACCAGCCGAGGTCAGCTCAAATATTCCTATAGCTATTCCTATAATACCGTGATCATCTGCCTGTTCCATTGCACCATGAAGAAGCGAATGACCGAAGCTCGTAATAGGAACAGTAGCACCTGCACCTGCAAAATTAATTAGATTATCATATAGATCAAACACATCCAACACAGCCCCAGCGACGACAAACGATGACATCACATGGGCTGGAGTGAGTTTGAAGTAATCTAGAAGAATTTGTCCAATAACACAAATGCCTCCACCAACTACAAATGCCCATACAAAATTCAATTTATTCATCCCCCTTCGTTAACACAACGGCATGTGCAATACCGGGAATGGATTCTTTTTGCTGGATCATCGTAGGACTCATGAGAGCACCTGTCGCAACAACTAATATTCGCTTAAAGGTTCCTGCTTTTAGTTCATTGATTAACTTTCCATAAGTGACTACAGCAGAACATGCACAACCGCTTCCGCCACTGAAAACAGGTTGATCTGAATGATATATTAAAAGCCCACAATCTTGATGAACAGGAGTGATATCGTAGCCGTCCTGTTCCATCATATCCCTAAGAATAGGGGTACCTATCGAGGAGAGATCACCTGTAGCGATTACATCGTAATCACTGGGGACACGCCCCATATCTTCAAGGTGTGTCTTAATCGTATCCCAGGCAGCAGGAGCCATGGCTGACCCCATATCAAATGGGTCCTTGATGCTGTAATCCATGACTTTACCAATGGTTGCTGCTTCTATTTGAATAGGAGATGGTGTAGTAGATATAAGCCCCGCTCCACTACCAGTTACTGTAAAAGTTGCAGTTTTTGGTTTTTGACCACCGTATTCCGTCGGGTATCTGAATTGACGCTCCGCTGTACAGTTATGAGAGCTTACCGCAACAAGTGCATTTTTCGCATAACCCGATTCGACTAGAGCAGCTCCCGTCGCCAGTGTCTCCATACTCGTTGAACAGGCACCGAACATTCCTAAAAGCGGGATCCCTAACTGCCTAGCTACATAATTTCCTGTTACATTTTGGTTTAATAGGTCACCTGCTAAAAATATATCAATATTTGATTCATCAACTCCTGCCTTTTGGAGACAGGAATGAACGGCATCTGTCATTAACCTTCTTTCTGCAAGTTCCCAGTTGGCTTCGTTACAATGTAGTTCATCATAAATACGGTCAAACGTATCCTTTAAAGGTCCTTCTCCCTCAAGAGGACCGACAGCGGTACCTGATGATTGTAGATAGATGGGGTTTGTGAATGACCATGATTGTTTCCCAGTCTTTGCCATATTGTACTCCTCCTAATAAATAAGCGACCAAAGGTAACGTAAAATTCCTAATACATAGGCAGCAACGACTCCAAATACAATGACCGAACCCGCTAATTTAAACAGATTTGTGGCTACTCCTAGTACTAACCCTTCACTTTTGTGTTCAAGAGCGGCAGAAGTGATGGAATTCGCAAAACCTGTGACAGGGACAGCTGAGCCTGCTCCCGCAAATTGACCAAGCTTATCATAAACTCCAAATCCTGTTAGTAATGCTGATATTAGAATAAGAGTTGCTACTGTAGGATTTCCTGCGTCTTTCTCGCTATAATCAAACCAATGTACATACATTTCTGTCAGTAATTCCCCAAAAGCACATATAAGACCACCTACAATAAATGCTTTAATCATGTTCACAAGATAAGGGGGTTTAGGTTGATACGTTTTACTAACCTTTTCAAAGTTTTTTTCATTCAATTGCTGCTTTCCCAATGACTTTTCCTCCTTAATATCAACAATTTTTATAGATCTATCGTGTAAAAATCACCCATTGAAACAGCGAGCCAGCTATTTTACCAAGTACAAGTGCCATCAGTAGAGTAAATAAGAAACCATCTACTCCAATCCTCTTAAATAGCAGAGGAAAGACATTCAATACTTCCGTAAGAGCCGCAGCAAGCATTCCAATAAAAATGCCATGCAATAGGCCCCAGATAATTAATCCGATATAGGTTACTTGAATAGGTATGTCGCCAAAAGATAAATAGATGCCAAACAGTACACCGAAAATAACGGCAGCCTCATAATGTCTCAGTTTAGACTCTGAATGGCTCAATTGCATAAGTCTCGGAACAATTCCCAGAACTGTTAAAAATGCTACAAATCCTGTTCCCACTGCTATCCCCGAAGCTAAACCAATAAGTGCTTCAACGATCCACATCCGTTTTTTCCACCTTGTTTTCTTTGATTGCTACATAATGATCCATATCCTCCTGATAGTTGAAAATCTCTACTTCCATAGGACTAGGCTCCTCATTAAAACGTTTTTGAAACCAGTGATTAAAAAATAAAATCATACCAATCCCAAGCCCGACGGAATAAGGAATTTGAATCCACAGCGGGTGGTCTGATTCTTTACCAGTCAACATAAAATGCAGTTTTTGCTGAACAGCACCCATACTTACGTCGTAATGAAAGTTCATAATTGCCATAGCCGCACCAATAAACAGAAGCAGCCAAATAAGACTGATTAGGATAAGAGAAGGCTCTCGCTTATGCTCCTCCACGTGTACGACACATTGGGTTGGACCGATCAGTTCTATTTCCATTTGAGGATATTTCGTAAGCACTTGTTCAATAACCATAAATCCATCAATTACAACGATGTTTCTATCTTCGTCTGTGACCTCGTGCAGGTTCATCTGCTCAAGGACAGGGACTTGTCGTTTAGGTCCTGTTACACGTGCAATGTCGCCAAGTTTGATCGTGGATGAAGGCTGTACATAGATCGATTGTTTGATACGAATATATACAGGAGTCGCCATAGTTTTTTTGCCTCCCGTGTTCAAAATTTCTTGCCTTTATTATGTGTGGATTGGAAAATAACATACAATTGGCAGCAAAGTTCTTAAAATCAAAAAATTACTCCAAATAAAAAAAGCTGTGCCTGATTGGCACAGCTCTAACTTGAGTCGTTCATGGTTTGCTTCATATCTGCTAGTATTTTTTTCTCAAGACGGGAAACTTGGACCTGTGATATACCTAATCGCTCTGCTACTTCTGTTTGAGTCTGATCTTTGTAGTACCTCAAATAGATAATTAGCCGTTCTCTTTTGTCCAACTTGCTCATTACATCCTGCAGAGTGATTTGATCAAACCAATTATTATCTTCTTCAGCGATCTGATCCACTAATGTAATTGGGTCTCCTTCATTTTCATAGACCGTTTCATATATCGATTGAGGACTTCGTCCAACTTCCTCCGCTTGGACGATTTCCTCTTTTGTCAGATCAAGCTCCTCAGCCAACTCATTTACTGTCGGTGAACGCCCCAGTTTTTTCATCAATTCTTCTTTTTTCCCACGTACTTTGTGATTGAGTTCTTTTAAACTTCTGCTGACTTTCACACTGCCGTCATCTCTTATGAAGCGTTGAATTTCACCAATAATCATAGGTACGGCATACGTTGAAAAACGCACGTCATAACTTAAGTCGAATTTGTCTATTGACTTCAGTAATCCTATGCATCCAATTTGATACAAGTCATCTTGATCATAGCCTCTTCTCAAGTAGCGCTGTACGACTGACCAAACGAGACGTGTGTTTTTTTCTACTAAATAATCTCTCGCCTCCTGATCACCAGCCTGACTTTTTCTAAGCAGTTCCTTGACGTCCTTATCTGTAAGTCTTTCCTTTGTTGTATCACTCATGACGGGGCCCTCAATTGCACAAGGCGCGGGTTGACGTTAACTGCTTCGTCATACGAACCGTTGTACCGGCCCCGGGCTCTGATTGAATATCCACCTTATCCATGAAATTTTCCATAATTGTAAACCCCATCCCAGAACGTTCCCACTCAGGTTTTGAAGTGTACAAAGGTTCTCTAGCCACATCAACATTCTCAATACCATTACCTTCGTCTTTAATGACAATTTCAATTTGCTCATCTTCAATAGAACAATAAAGCATGACTTTCTTGTCTTTACGATCTTCATAACCATGTATGATCGCATTCGTGACGGCTTCAGAGACAACCGTCTTAATATCAGTCAACTCTTCCATCGTAGGATTGATCTGACTGATAAAAGCAGCAACTGACACCCTGGCCAACGATTCGTTTTCACTCACACTTAGAAATTCAAGCGTCATTTCATTTCGCATGAAGCCACCCCCAGCATTTCTAGAGCAAAGGATTCATTGTCGACAAGCCTTACGATTTTGAACATTCCCGATAGGTCAAATAGACGTTTTACTTCAGGAGAAATGGAACAAATAATCATCTCATTTCCTAAAGCCTGTACTTCTTTATATCTTCCTAACATGACGCCCAGTCCTGAACTATCCATAAACGTTAGCTTTTCTAAATTGACAATGACGTGATCTACATTGCTTCTTTTCAAATGTGACTGCCATTCTTCCCGAAGTTTACTAGCCTCATGGTGATCAAGTTCTCCTTGAAGCCTGACGATCAATACATTTTCTCTAGTTACAAAATCTGAATGAAGACTCAATGGTTTTCCTCCTCTATCTAATAAGAGTCATTAAGTCTTTCGCACATTCAGATTGAATTTCCTTCCTTAAAACAATACTAGTGAAGAACTGCTAAAACTTCTGACCGCTCGTCAAATTCCTCCAAGAGCGCTGCCATAGTTCGAAGAAGCCCGCTTTATCCACCTTTCCTGATGTTTCCAGGCGAACTTTTGCTACTTCTCCTTCTTTATTTTTAATGATCACCCAACCCATATGAGTGCCTTTATCCATCGGAAGTTCCTTGGAATTTGCAATCTTCAACTCAGTTTCGTACTGATCTTCTTTCTGGCTTTTCTTCTTCAAAATGACAACATCTTTTTCCGGGGAAAGTTTTACATCTCCAGGAGTTCCGCGAGTAATTTTAATGGTTTTCAACGTATCATCTTTTGAATGGAGTTTAACCCCTTCATATTGACCAAAACCGTAATCCAGTAAGCTTGTAACATCCGCATTTCTATCTTTAGGAGTTTCTGCTCCCATTACAACAGCAATCATATGCATATCCTCACGCTTAGCTGATGCAGTCAGACAATATTTAGCTTCTGAAGTGAAACCCGTTTTCAGACCGTCCATGCCTGGGTACGTCTTAATTAATTTGTTAGTATTAACAAGCCAAAATTCGTTCTCCTGTCCTTTTCTCAAGTAATCATCATAGATTTTTGTATACTCTGTGATAGCATCGTGCAAAAGCAATTCACGTGCCATTACAGCCATATCGTGAGCTGTACTATAATGTCCGTCTGCAGGCAGCCCAGTCGGATTTTCAAAATGAGTATTTTTCAGACCTAGAGATTTAGCTTTTTCATTCATTTGATCTACAAATGCTTTTTCTGTACCTGCGATTCGCTCGGCTAAAGCTACACTTGCATCATTCCCAGAAGCAACCGCCACTCCTTTTAACAAGTCCTTAACTGCCATCTCTTCTCCAGCTTCAAGGAAGATTTGTGATCCACCCATTGAGGCCGCATGTTCACTTATTCGCACCATCTCATCCAGTTTTAAATTTTCTTTTTCAAGTGCTTCCATGATTAATAGCAGTGTCATGACCTTTGTCATACTAGCTGGTGGCAGTTTCTTATTTGCATCTTTCTCATATAAAGTCATGCCACTATTTTTCTCCATTAAAATTGCCGTTTTAGCAGAACGGACTAGCTCTGATGAGCTTTTCTCCTCCGCAAAACTTTGCAACGGCTGTAACAATGTAAAAGTTAGAGTTAAAGCAAGCATTAAACCGATGAATTTTCGCATTCTATTGACCTCCAATTAACTGTAAGTGAGCCTATTTTTCCCTTTTCTATCTCTTCTATACAAAATTTGGTGGAATAAACAAATGCCAAAAAGATGCTCAAAACAGAAGCGCAAGTGCCTTAGGAGGTCTTTAGTCATAGACAAGCGATGGTATGGATGACTTTTATCGACATTGCTGATCTACTGATGAGAGGTTAGGTACTGCAGCTGAATTCAGCTTCAAAATACAATAAGTGACGTACAAATGAAATAAAACTTCCTGAACAAAAACGAAAAAAACTCTGCTTTTGCAGAGCCTTAAAGGTTTATTACTATATACGGTGATTATTTTCTTCCTTTTTCAGCCAATGACGTATCCCTTGACCAACGAAAGGTTCTTCTTTGAATCTGGGAATAACATGTAAATGTGCATGAAAAATATGTTGACCGCCGGCACTCCCACAGTTGTAACCTATATTATATCCGTCTGGAACCCATTTTTGATCCAACCATTTCTTAACCTTTATTAGCATGTCTTGAGTGTCTATCCATTCTTCTTTACTTAAATCAAATACAGTAGGTTTATGTGATTTAGGAATGATTAAGCCGGAACCTTTAAGTATACGCTGATCTTTTTGCACAAATAAACAACTATTATTTTCAAAAACCACCCGTTGCTCTCCATCTAATTCCGGATGACAAAAAACACATTTTTCCATTTTTCTCCCCCCGTCATACTTGTACAATCACTTTACCATATACAGAGCTCAGATGACTGAATGTAAAAAAAGTCCCGGCTGAAACCGAGACTTTCACTATTGTTATTTGATGATATTATGAATCAAGGTTGGTTTCTTCACTTTTTCATCAGAGATTGTATAAGCTTCTTGCACTTTCCCAATGGAGTCATTCCCATTTTCATCGTCACTGTGAAGAATGACAAGAGACTCGCCTTCTTCTACTCTATCACCGATTTTTTTATTTAAAGTGATTCCAACACCGTGGTTGATGACATCATCTTTTGTCGCACGACCAGCGCCGAGATACATAGCAGCTATTCCTATAGATTCGGCATCAATTGCAGAAACATAACCACTTTTGGATGCTTTTACTTCAATATCATATTTCGCTTTAGGTAGCTTGTCTAAATCATCGATCATCTCCACGTTACCGCCTTGAGACTCAATCAGCGTTCGTAAAGATTGGAAAGCCTTACCGTTTTCGATATTGGCTTCAAGTGCCTGATAAGCTTCCTCATATGAGCTAAACACCTCTGCAAGTACTGCCATATGAGAGGCAATTTCTAAGGAAAGTCTTCTTAAGTCCTCAACATTCTTACCTTGAAGAATTTCCGCAGCTTCTTTAATCTCATTAGCATTTCCAACTTCAAATCCAAGCGGTTGGTTCATATCACTAATGACAGCAACCGTATTACGTCCCAGGTTATTTCCTATATTAACCATCTCACGGGCAAGGTTTTCAGAATCCTCTAGTGTCTTCATAAATGCGCCTGAACCTGTTTTAACATCTAAAACAATACTGTCAGCTCCAGAAGCCAGCTTTTTACTCATGATAGAACCAGCAATCAGTGGAAGAGAGTCAACTGTTCCTGTAACGTCGCGTAACGCGTAAAGTTTTTTATCTGCTGGAGCCAAGTTTCCAGTTTGACCTGCCACCGCTAATTTGTGCTTATTCACATTCTCGATGAATTTCTCTTTTGTCATCTCGATTTGAAGACCTTCAATGGATTCCAGCTTATCAAGCGTTCCACCTGTATGTCCGAGACCGCGTCCGGACATTTTCGCAACAGGCACGCCAACTGATGCCACGAGTGGGCCAACGATGAAAGTGACTTTATCCCCTACACCACCTGTAGAATGTTTATCAACCTTATGGCCCTCGATAGCTGACAGGTCAATGGTTTCTCCAGAGTCAACCATTGCCTGTGTCAAAGTGGCTGTCTCCTCCTGAGTCATACCTTGGAAATAAATCGCCATGGTAAGAGCAGAAGCTTGATAATCTGGTATATTCCCTTTGGTGTACCCATCAATAAAGAAATAAATTTCTTCTTTTGTTAATACTCCGCCATCTCGCTTTTTGACAATGATGTCGTACATTCTCATCTGATTCACCCTTTACTATTTTGATTTATGCCGGCAATGTCTTTAGTGCTTCTTTTACAAAATTCAAGAAATCTTCTCGAACTTGTGCTGTGGTTTCAATTACTTCGTCATGGGTAAGTGGTTGATCTAGAATTCCTGCAGCCATATTGGAAATACAAGAAATTCCAAGTACACGGAGTCCTGCATGATTAGCGACCATGACTTCTGGAACTGTAGACATACCTACTGCATCGCCGCCAAGCGTACGAAGCATACGGATTTCTGCTCCTGTCTCATAAGCCGGACCAGTATTTCCTACATAGACACCTTGGTGGACTTTCAAGTTCAGTCGTTCCGCACTTTGTCTCGCGTGGTCAATAAGAGCACGATCATAGGCTTCAGACATGTCAGGGAAACGCGGGCCCATCTTTTCATCATTAGGACCAATGAGCGGACTATCACCCATATTGTTGATATGGTCTGTAATAATCATCAGATTTCCAGGTTCAAAACTTTCATTAATTCCGCCAGCAGCGTTCGTTACAAAGAGCGTTTCTACTCCTAACTCTTTCATGACTCGTACAGGAAAGGTAACCTGCTGCATAGTGTAACCTTCATAATAGTGAAAACGTCCTTGCATCGCGATCACTTGACGCCCTTCGAGTTCTCCAATAACTAGCTGCCCTTTGTGTCCTGAAACGGTGGACTCAGGGAAATGTGGAATATCCCCATAAACAATGGTTGTGGGATTAGTTATTTCATCAGCTAAAACCCCTAATCCTGAACCTAAAATCAATCCAACTGTTGGTTCCACACCTATTTGCTCTTGAATAAAATCTGCTGCTTCTTTTACTTTTAATTGGTACATGTTTACCCCACCCCTATTTTATTTCGTTTAAAAAGCTTTTGCCATGTTCAGGCATTTTAATGGAGAAGTTTTCTGAAATGGTTGCTCCGATGTCAGCAAAGGTCTGTCGCTGTTCCAATTCTTGGCCTTTTTGTATTCCTTTATGATAGACAAGTAATGGGACAAGTTCTCTTGTATGATCAGTACCGTGGTGAACAGGGTCGTTTCCATGATCTGCTGTAATGATAAGTAAATCATCGTCTTGCATTTTATCTAATACTTCGGGAAGCCGCTTATCATAGGCCTCTAATGCTTCTCCATACCCTTGTGGATCACGGCGGTGCCCAAATTTTGCATCAAAATCGACAAGGTTTAAAAAGCTCACCCCATTGAAGTCTTTGTCCAAAGATTTCACTAGTTGGTCCATGCCATCCATGTTATCTGCCGTACGTATAGCTTCCGTAACCCCTTCACCGTCGTAGATATCAGAAATTTTACCTAAGGCAATTACATCGAGCTCAGCATCTTTCATCTCGTTCATGACTGTACGTCCAAATGGTTTGAGAGCATAGTCGTGGCGGTTGGAAGTACGTTCAAATGCTCCTGGCTTCCCAACAAATGGGCGAGCGATGACACGTCCAACCATGTATTTCTCATCAAGTGTTAGTTCACGGCACAGCTCACAAATCTCATACAGTTCCTCTGGAGGGATTACTTCTTCATGGGCAGCGATTTGCAGCACTGAATCCGCAGATGTGTAAATAATTAAATCACCAGTATTGATATGGTGCTCGCCCAACTCTTTAATAATCTCTGTACCTGAGGCTGGTTTATTTCCAACAATCCCCCGGCCAGTTTTTTCTTTTATCTCGTTTAATAATTCATCAGGAAAACCGTCTGGAAACGTACGAAATGGCTGATCGATGTAAAGTCCCATGATTTCCCAATGACCTGTCATTGTATCCTTACCATTTGAAGCTTCAACCATTGTAGTGTAATGAGCTCCAGGGTTTTCAACAGCATCAATACCTTTGATTTTTCTGATATTGCTTAAACCTAACGCTCCCATGTTCGGCATCTTAAGTCCACCCATGTGATCGGCAATATGACCTAACGTATCCGCTCCTTTATCATCAAATCTCTCTGCATCAGGAGCTTCGCCGATTCCGACAGAGTCCATAACCACTAAAAATACACGTTTGAATTGTTTCATAATCGATCCCTCCTAAAATTTACTTTCCCACTTCTTTTGATTTTTACGCTATCCATCTAAGTTGTAGGATGTCAGACAACTAAAAACACAAAAAAGTGTTTACGCTCGAGGATGGTACGAGCGATAAACATCTTTTAGACGAGTCTTCGTCACGTGGGTATAGATTTGTGTAGTTGAAATATCTGCATGTCCGAGCATCTCTTGCACAGCTCTTAAATCAGCACCATTCTCAAGAAGGTGTGTGGCAAATGAATGCCTGAGTGTATGTGGAGTAAGATCTTTCTTTATCCCCATTTCAACAGCAACCGCTTTCAGAACCTTCCAAAAACCTTGTCTTGTTAATCGATTCCCGTGATGATTAACAAATAACTCTTCCGTTCGCTTCTGCTTTACTAGCTCTCCTCGGCCCATTTCCAAATACAGTTCAACTGCTTCTTTAGCCATATCTCCTAAAGGGATAATACGTTCCTTAGAACCTTTCCCTAAGCACCTGACAAACCCCATTGTCAAATGTAGATCACTGACCTTTAATGAAACCAGCTCTGTTACTCGAAGACCTGTAGCGTACAACATTTCAAGCATAGCCTTATTTCTTGCAGACAATGCATCTTTTGCGTGAATGTTTAGAAGCCTGTCCACTTCATCGGAAGACAATACTTTAGGTAATTTCCGCTCTTTTTTAGGTGTCTCTATATGTAAACTAGGGTCTTGGCTTGCTCTTTGTTCTCGAATTAAGAACTGATGATAGAGACGAATCGAAGATAGCAACCTTGCTATTGTAGCAGCAGAGCGACCTTTATCATTCAAATTATGAAGATACTGCATAATATGAGTTCTAGTTACAGACTCCCAATTTGAAATCGCTGCCTCTTGTTGAAGAAAACTTTTATATTGGGTCAGATCACGTTTATAGGATTGAATAGTATTGGGTGATAATCCCCGTTCTACAGTTAAATAGTGAAAAAAATCTTCTAATGCATCTTGCATCGTCCACCTACTCTCCTAAACGAAAGAAAATCGACAATCGATCCGTCCATTGTTGTTCGACGGGCTGATACACCTTAACAGCCGATCCTCCCGGCGGATCATATCGATGTTGCCTTTCGTATTCTTCATGTACAAGTCTTAAAGCAAAGTAAAACACACACGTACATATGGTAAAAACGATGAGGACTTTAATTAAATCTTTCATATTCCGTGCCAGGTGTGCCATAAGCTTCCTCTCCTTTTACAAGCTATTTGTAAAAGGATATGCCCAAAAAGCAAGGGATTATACATGAGAATCATTACTATTCTGAGAATCAAAATGCTAGAGTTGTAGGAACAACTGTTGCATCTAGGATAAACGTACACGATTTCATTCCTTTTGTAAATAGAAATGGATTAGAATCTATTGAAGGTGGTAATGCCTAATTGAGATAATGAACTTATAAAAATAAAAAGCCACTATGTACACATAGCGGCTATCGAATCATTCTTCATTTTGTTTGGATGAGGATGCAGCGACCGCTTGCTTCTGACATACACGGCATATACCGTGAAATGTTAAACGGTGGTCTTTCACCTCAAACCCCCATTGATTTTCAACAAGATTTTCTACGTCACCTAGTAAATCTTCTTCAATTTCTTCAACGGAACCACATTCAATACAAACTAAATGATGATGAAAATGTGTAGCTCCTTCTTTTCTAAGGTCATACCGGGAAACTCCGTCACCGAAGTTGATTTTGTCTACAACTTTTAGTTCTGTTAATAGCTCCAGAGTACGATATACAGTAGCCAGACCGATTTCGGGTGCTTTCTCTTTTACGAGGAGGTAAACATCTTCTGCACTCAAATGATCTTCTTCGTTTTCCAAAAGCACTCGGACCGTAGCTTCCCTTTGGGGTGTTAACTTATAGCTTTGGGAATGCAACTGTTTCTTTATCTTCTCTATACGATGCTCCATTCGCTCGTCCCTCCCTCGTAATACCAACTTAATTATAATCAGAGACAGAACGAGTGTCAAATTATAATTATTACAATCTATTAGTTATAATTGTTACATTTAAATAATCACTATTAATTATAAAGCCAGCGCAATACATACTCTAGGATGGTATTTGAAAAAAACACCTCTATGATGGAAGAAAACAATAAGACAACTAACAAAATGCCAAACCAGGCACTATACCTTGTGAAAGCCTTCAATAACGGCTGATGAACTCTTCTAATAAACAATTGCTTACATAAAGTAAGAGAAAAAATAAGTGCCAGCGATCCTGCAATTAAGTATGCTGGGATAATGATCAAATTTTGAGGAGCAATGGAAACAGAGGATATCAAGAGTCCATACCACCCCATCTGATTAACTAGGAAACCGACAGAAAATCCGACTACTAAGCCTTTAATGAACAGTAATACGGTGATAATCGGCATTCCTATTATTGAAATGCCTAATAAAAAGAGTAGCAAAAGATATTTTACATGATAAAGCATGCTGTCTTTCCAGAGAACCGTTTTAGGTGTTCCATCCATTTCGATATTCTGCATAAAAAATTGCTTTAGATAAAAGAACAGATCCTGCTTTTGTACAAAGTTCATACTGTTTACAATGACCGCACCAAACACCATCCCCATAATAAAGAGCACGAAAATAAAGACGAATATGTTCGTGTGGCTTTGCAGATCGTTTTTTACCGTTCGAATTCCCTGCTGCATTGAATTCCACCCTTTCTCATTACCGGTCTATGACCAATCTATGAGAAAAAGAGAAAAAGTAGACCAATTTCACTCATTATTAAGGAGAACTTTCCCATACTTTCCCCCTCCACCTGGTTGAAACCTTAGCTTTCCAACCCTCATGGCTAGGATGAAGTCAGCTACCTTTTCATTAGCTACTGTGGTTAATTCGCTGTACGGGACACGATGGATAATATCCATCTCAGAAGTAAATGATTCTAGTAAATGTTCATAGGTTTTCTTTCCGACCCCTGGTAAGGAGGACAAGGGGACCTGGTAATAGTAATCTGGTCGCGAGCGTCGCTGCCCCTTCCTGTTACTTAATTCACGAATCCTATCCGATACGCCTTTCACTATTTTTGAAGAACCACATGATGGGCACCTTTCATCCGCTAATTTTACAGTGGTTAAACAATCTGCACATACGGTCAGATGGTATTTGCCCATCTGGGGGTTCAATCCATAGTTGGCAGCTATTCCTCTTTCCCCTTCTCCTGTGAGTGCCCTTCGTAGTTCCTTAAATGTCTTTTCTTTCATTATTATTTCTTGATATTCCCTTGCTAGATTGCCAAGCGAGTGAGCGTCTGAATTGGTTAAGTAAGTGTAAGGTTCTAATTCCGTAATCTGACTTGCCATATCACGATCAGCACTTAACCCTAGTTCTACAGCATCAATAAGTTCAGGGTCGAATACTTCTGTAAGTGAATGACGTACTCCTTTACCATACATGCTTTTGAATGGGGTAAATATATGGGCAGGAATAAACAATCCTCCGTTAGTTTTCACATAGTTCTGTAACTCTTTTGCTGTTCCATAAAAACGCTGGGTACTTAAAAAAACGTTTTTCATTCTTTCCTTTAACCAAAGAGAAAATTGTTCCATACTCTTTATAGAGGGAAAATAACACAATACATGAATCGGTCCTTTACAAGCATCATCATAGATTTCGATTTCAGACCCTAGTATAAGTACTGTATCTTCGTATTTTATCCCTCCATCCGCTAATTCTACAGCCTTCCCCTGATCTATTAAATAATTCAGCTCAGCCTGAACAGCGGGGGATTGGGCATCAATGGTCCCTACGATATCGAGACCTTTTCTTCTACTTGCTTCTTTAACAATATTCGTTACGGTCAATGAATTTGAGCCGGTAATTTTCACAGGTCTACCATCCCAATCCCTTCCGATATGAATATGAAGATCTGCAAAGTAGCTCATAAAACTCATTTTTGCTGCCTCAATTTGAGGTAAAGCAGAGCGTAAGCTGTTTTTGCATCGTGAATTCTTTGTTCACTTTCAAGCTGTTCTGCTTCCTCAAGAGTAAGTTCCAATAATTCCACAAACTCGTCTTCATCCCCATCAGGAATTTCTTCGAGCGGCTTCACATGGTCCGTAAAATAAAGATGAACAATCTCATCCGCAAATCCAGGCGAGGTATAAAATGAAGTCAGAAACTGCAGGTGATCCGTGGTGTAACCCGTTTCTTCCTCTAGCTCTCTTAAAGCACAGGTTTTAGGTTCTTCTCTTTCTTCAAGCTTTCCTGCAGGGATTTCTATCAGGCTTTTCTCCAATGGCTTACGGTATTGTTCTACACAAATTAATTTCCCTTCTTCGGTCAGAGCAATGACCGCTACCGCTCCAGGGTGTTTAATCAACTCTCGTTTAGATGTATTCCCATCGGGTAAAGTAACACTGTCAATATTTAATTGCACAATCTTCCCTTTATAAATTGTTTCCGTTTCATATGTTTTCTCTTCAAATTTTTTCATTTTAAATCCACCTTCCCGAACAATCTATCGCCATTCTATCATAGGACTGGATGTAACTGAGAGAATTTCGATATGCTTGGGAAGAGGTTTCTTAGAAAGGATGATCTTAATGAACAAACGCCAGCTAGGAGAATCAGAATTATATGTATCAGAAATCAGTTTAGGATGTATGTCCTTAGGAACAGACCTTGACAAAGCAAAATACATCATTGACCGCGCCCTAGATGCAGGTGTTAATTATTTGGACACCGCCGATCTGTATGATTTCGGAACCAACGAAAAAATTGTTGGAGAAGCCATTAAAGGCAGACGAGATGACATAATCCTTGGAACAAAGGTAGGAAACAACTTTACTCCAGGGCAAGAGGGATGGACATGGGATCCATCTAAAAAACATATTAAACGAGGAGTTAAAGACAGTTTACAGCGTCTTGGCACCGATTATATTGACTTGTATCAGCTGCATGGCGGCACGATTGATGACCCAATTGAAGAAACTATTGAAGCCTTTGAGGAATTGAAACAGGAGGGCCTGATTAGGGAATATGGAATATCCTCAATTCGCCCAAACGTCATTCGAAGATTTGTAGAAAAATCTAATATAGCCAGTGTCATGATGCAGTATAGTGCACTTGACAGGAGACCTGAAGAGGAAATATTAGATTTGCTTTCAGATAACAACATTAGTGTTCTTGCAAGAGGTCCATTGGCCAAAGGAATGTTATCTTCAAACGGCCATGAAAAATCGCAGGAAAAAGCAGAAAATGGATTTCTGGAATATAGCTATGAAGAGATCCAATCGATTACTAGAAAGTGGCAGGATTATGGAAGTGAAGACCGCACTCCGACAGCATTGGCTCTGCAATATGTCCTTCATCATCCAGCTTTGGCAACAGCGGTATTCGGTGCAAGTTCTTTGGAGCAGCTTGAAGAGAACCTCACCTATTTAAAGGCTGCACCACTTACTGAACAGATCTTTGGTGAGATCCAAACGATGACGTCGCCGGTCACCTACCAAAAACATCGATAAACAAGAAGAACGAGTTCCATGTTGGAGCTCGTTCTTCGTATTATTAAGCCTTCCAAGTATCTTCTAGAACTCGAAGCCAATTATCCATGCTCACTTTTTTTAGTTCTCTTTGTGTTAGACCTTCTCTCTGCAGATGGTCCATTAAACCAGGGACTCCTCTAACATCTTCTACCGTTTTTGGTATCGTTGTTCCATCAAAGTCTGATCCAAGAGCTACATGCTCTATCCCAATACGTTCTGCAATGTAGTGAATGTGCTTTGTAATTTCTGTCATGGAAGCATTGGCATCAATTATTCCATCCTTTCTAAGCATATTCAAACTATAAGTAACACCTATAACTCCATTCGACTCCCCTATGGCATCGATTTGTTGATCCGTCAAATTCCTAGATATGGGACAGAGTGTATGCACATTCGAGTGAGTTGCAACCAGCGGAGCATTTGTAATACTGGCCAAGTCCCAGAAACCTCTTTCATTTATATGAGATAGATCAAGCATAATGCCAAGCTTGTTACATTCTTTAACCAGCTGTTTCCCTTTTTTTGTAAGACCAGGCCCTGTATCAGGAGAAGAAGGAAAATGATAAGGTACGCCTTCACCGAAAATATTCGGCCTGCTCCAAACAGGTCCCAGTGAGCGAACTCCCTTATCAAAATAATCGTAGAGGGCCTTGAAATCAGGATCAATGGATTCTGCCCCTTCAATATGAAGAATACCAGCCATAGTATCTTCATTCACATATTTGAGTAATTCCTCTTTATTACTCACGAACTTAAGTGCTCCTTGAGAGTTTCGCTCAGCTTGCTTTAGCAAGTTTAACATGTAGTCGGTGTACTGGTATGCATAATGATGGTCACATGGTTCAGAAAGAGGCAGCTGATACCCTTCCTGTGTTTGATAGTCTTCTAGCTGTGGAAAATCGGACCGATCAGGAGTGTATATTGCAAAAAAACCTCCGGAAAACCCTGCGTTCATGGCTCTAGGAAGATCTAGATGAGCGGATCTATCTCCTCTTAAAAAGCAGTTCACTCCATTTTCTTTCATTTTTATAACTGTATCATTGTGTCCATCTATGAATTTCATCGTTTTCCCCCTTTTAAAAATGAACATCTCTAATTACAGATGGCAACTAATTTGGAACTAATTTTTAATCCTCATATTAAGAGAAACAGTCTTTATTCTATATTTATAGAATTATTTTCAAGCGCAAACATAAAATATTATAAAAAGAATTAAAAAACTTTTCGACAAGATTTTCATAGTAGTCTAACAAAAAGGAGTGATTCGATCTCATTTCACTTGCATTTCGACAAAATTCCTTTAAAACCTTACCAAGGAACATGGATACCTCGAACATTGTTGAAAGTTTTGAGGTTTACGCTTGATGAAATGACGGTATATGCTAAGTAATAGTAAGAGATATTTGTTCATCTTGTCATGGCCAGTACTTTATCCCATTACTAGGAGGAGAGAGAAGTGAACATTAAAGCAGGTATCTGGTGTAGGCTGACAACCAAAGACAAAATGATATTGTTAAAAGCCATGAGCCAGCAATCTCTTTTGAAAAGTGCTTAAGGATGCCATGTGACCGAACTTATAGCTATCTATATTCTACTTTATCTCTTTTTTAACTAACAATTTTATGGATGTATTATTTCAAACCATCAATTTTAAATATACGGTCTAATATTGATTTCGATAAAAAATTTAAGAAACCTCTTATATGGCACATTGTGTAGTATGGACTCCCCAAAAGTTACATTTTTTGGGGACAACCTCCACAATCCTAATGCACAATTCCATTTATGTCCCCACTCCCCTTCAATGAAAGAGGCGGCCTTCTCGGCAGCCTCTTTTTTTTATTTCCTTACAACCTTTTGAAGAACAGGCGATGCCTAAAGAGAAAAAGCTGATCTATGGCCATTCTAAAAAACAATTATAAACCTTTGTAAATAATGTAATGACTCTGTTAATTCTTTTGAGCTCCCTCCTCAGGTAGCATATTCGGCATTCTATTGAATAGATAATAGCGATAGAGCCAGAATCTTTCGAGGGGGAAATGATTATGAAAGTTGCCATTTTTACAGATACATATATTCCTCAAGTGAACGGGGTCTCTCAGACGTTGAAGCGTTTAGTCAGTTATTTGGAACGTGAAAAAATTGAATACAGGCTCTTTGCACCACAAACCAAAGACAACGCGTTTCATTCGGAATTGGTTTATCGATTTAACAGTGTACCTCTATTTGTTTATCCTGAATGCAGGTTGGCTCTTCCAAACATGTCTGTAATCCGTAGAAATATTGAACATTTCAAGCCAGACCTCATCCATATCGCCACTCCATTTAACATCGGACTTGCCGGACTTTATTTAGGGAAAAAATTGAATATTCCAATAGTCGGGTCTTATCACACTCATTTTGATCGATACCTTCAATATTACAAACTACCATTAGTATCCAAATTGTTATGGCGTTATTTACACTGGTTCCACCACTCTTTTCGTACGACATTTGTCCCTTCAGATGATGCAAGAAAAGAATTAATTAGACATGGATTTTCGAATGTGAAAATTTGGAGTCGAGGAGTAGATTGTGATTCTTTTCATCCTTATTTTCAGGAAGGATGGCTGAAACAAAAATATTCTATAAAAGTGCCGTATATTTTAACTTACGTTGGACGTCTTGCACCTGAGAAGGACTTAAATACTTTAATAAAGATTGCAAAAGAACTTCCTGATGATGTTTCTAAAAAAGTGCACTGGCTGATTGTTGGAGACGGTCCGCTCAGAAAATCACTTGAAAAAGACGCCCCAACAAATATGACGTTTACAGGTTATCAAAAAGGTAGAATGCTCACTCAGATCTATTCTAGTTCTTCTCTGTTTATATTCCCTTCAACGACTGAAACTTTTGGAAATGTAGTATTAGAATCAATGGCCTGTGGAACGCCTGTCATTGCTTCTGAAGCTGGCGGTGTCCAAGAGATTGTGGAAAATGGAAAAACAGGTCTCTTATGTACTCCATGCCAAGTCGAAGAATTTATTCACTCCATTAGCAAGTTACTAAACGATGAAAAGCTATTGACCAAAATGAGTAAATCAGCACGAACCTATGCCCTCTCTAGGTCATGGGAATCTATATTCTCTCAACTTCTGATCGACTATGAAGAGGTATTAACCGATCGCTTAGTTTCCTACGCCTAAAATCGAAGGTTTTGCAGTAATTGGGACAGGCTATGTCGGGCTTGCGACAGGAGTTTGTCTATCACAAGCTGTGTATAATGTAACTTGCATAAAAAATGAAGTCTCCAGTCTTATTTGATGGCTGCAACTGCTATTCAATTGAAAACGCTAAATTTGCAGGAATCGAGTATTACTCCATCAGACGTGCTGATACGGAATCCTCAAAATATACGTAAATAGAATAAAAAGAAAAAGCAGCTAACCCTCTTCCCCAAATTAAGTTCTGATATATTCAGGACTTAATTTTCTTTTATTTACATAATAAATTACTTGTAAAGTATGAATCGTTCTAAGAATTTAAAGCGAATCATTTGTTCGTTTCTTCTAACAAAAGTATAATGATAGAATTGATTCTATTAATAAAGGAGGGGTTCGGTTGACTTCCGAAGGTTATAACAAAATTTTAATAGCCGCACTGCTTTTAACTGGCTCATTTATTACTATATTAAACCAAACCCTAATGATTACAGCCATTCCTCCTATTATGGAAGAGTTTGATATATCAGCAAATACAGGGCAATGGCTGACTACAGTGTTCATGCTTGTAAATGGGATCATGATCCCTGTCAGCGCCTTTCTAATTGAACGCTTTTCAACGAGGCAGCTTTTTATTGCCGCCATGTCCATATTTAGTTTAGGTACCGTTGTAGGTGGAATAGCGACGAACTTTCCTTTGTTATTGATAGGTAGGATTATCCAGTCTACTGGTGCTGGAGTAATGCTTCCATTAATGCAGACGGTATTTCTACTGATATTTCCAGTCAATAGACGTGGCGCCGCTATGGGGTACATTGGTCTAGTTATTTCCTTTGCACCTGCGATAGGGCCAGCTTTATCGGGCTGGGTGACCGCTAACTATTCTTGGCGTTTCTTATTTTGGATGATCCTACCGCTTGCTTTAATGATTATCGCTCTTGCTTATTTCATTTTGAAAAACGTAACAGAATTGACTTTCCCTAAAGTGGATCCCGTTTCCATTATTCTATCCTCTATAGGATTTGGAAGCTTGCTATATGGGTTTACCGTTGCAGGTAATGAAGGATGGATTCACCCGATAACAATAAGTGTACTAATTCTAGGAGCTGTGACGTTAACTGTATTTATTTTCAGACAGTTGCGGCTTGAGCATCCGATGCTTGAATTTAGAGTCTTTAAATATCCCATTTTCACAATTACTACAGTCATTGCAATGATTACGTTTATGGGGCTGATTGGTGCTGAAACCCTTATACCACTATATATGCAAAACATGCGCAATTTCAGTGCTTTTGAATCCGGATTGGCACTCTTACCTGGAGCAGTGATTACAGCATTCATGTCACCTATTACAGGCAGAATTTTTGACCGTATCGGTGCCCGTTGGCTGGCTATCATTGGATTGACAATTATTTCCGGTGCATCTCTAGCCTTTTCGTTTTTAGGTATCCAAACAACCTTCACGTCGATTACAATTTTATATTCAATTAGAATGTTTGGCCTTTCTATGGTAATGATGCCAGTCACTACAGCTGGATTGAACCAATTACCTAGAAAATTGATCCCCCATGGAGCAGCTATGAGCAATACGATGAGGATGGTAGCAGCTTCTGTGGGTACGGCTATATTGGTAACAGTTATGACTACTACTGCCCAACGGGCTCAACAGACACCAACCATTGATTATCCTTCCATCCATGGTGTGAATGTTGCATTCTTCGTAGTCACCGCCTTATCTATTCTCGGGATTGTGTTATCATTCTTCGTCAAAAAGACGGCGCCACCTGAGGAAGAGAGCGAACAAACAAAAGGACAAACGAACACTCAACGAAAAGTTGAACATGCTTAGGAAGCACACGCCATATCCGCGTGTGCTTTTCTTCTTTTATCTCTGAGTGGATTAACTCTCTTTATTAGCAGATAC
>NZ_JBPCEO010000005.1:0-295934 GCF_050971765.1 Halobacillus sp. A1-3
AGCCGCTTCCTCTGAAGAAGACGATCAAAATGATGAGAGCGACAAGAAGGAGCAAACGAACCAAAAGTCACCTGAAAGCAAAGAAGAAAACTCTTCAGATGATCAGGACGGTTCAAAAGAAGCAGCCGCTTCCTCTGAAGAAGACAATCAAAGTGACCAGAACGATCTGAATGAACAAAATGAAAAAAAGACAGCTGGATCTGATAGTTCCCAAGATGTGAAGACGGGGCTTTCTTCTAAAGATGATACAAATAAGTTATAAAAAGGGGATGAAGTAATGGATAATTTGTTGTTAACATTCGTGAAAGCGGCTAATCAACAAGATTTTTCTCTGGATATTACATTGAACGTTAATGGAGCGCTCGTGACGGGCACAACGGTATCCGCCCAAAAATATTTAGAGTCGATCAGCAGGTCGTTGGAAGATGGCAATGACGTTTCCCAGTCCATTAGTGAAAAATTATCGAAAGCCAGTCAATCTGCAAAAGAATCGGATCAGGATGAAATCAAATTTATTCATCTCAAAGATGCACAGGTTTACAATGGCGACTCTCTGCCAACACCTTCTGAGGAGAAATTCTTTTGGAGAGGGAAAGCTGAAGATGTAGATGGTTTCTTCTTAGGAAAAATTGATGCTAAATAGGGTAGATAATTAGAGCTTTGCAGAGATGCAAAGCTCTTTTAATTTGAAGATTTGAAGAAGTATTATAAAAGTTTGTCACTCCTTTAAACCTCTATATAATAGACAAATAGGATAAAAGAGAAAGTAGGTATTGAGAATGCAGTTATTACCAGAACTCGCCGAGAAGATTATTCAGGAAGTCAGTTTAGTTATAAATGAAGATTTGATCGTCGTTGACCGAACTGGGTTAATCATCGCTTCCACAAAAGTAGATCGCGTTGGAGACTTTCACGAAATTGCTCACAGAGTCGTCCAGACCAGGCAGAAATATTATATTACTGAAGCCGAGGCGTTGAAGGTTAGCCGAGTTAAAGCTGGAATTAACTTGCCTATATTTTTTGAAAATAGGGTCATAGGAGTACTTGGGATTACGGGACCACCTTCTCAGATTGAAGGTTTCGCTGAACTCCTTCGTAAAATGACAGAACTTATGATTCGAGAGACGTATTATACAGAACAGAAAGAATCAGAAAGCAGGGGGTTAGAAGCCTATTTCTATGAGTGGGTGTTTTCAAAGGAAGTCGATCAGACGTTCATACATAGAGGACAGCTCTTAGGGGTATCAATCGGGAAGCCTTATCTGTGTATATTATTTCAAGTCCGCTCAATCAAAGAAAAACAAAGAGTGGACGCAGCCATGATGGATTGGTTCAAAAACCTTTTTCCTAAAAATGCTAACGATATGTTCATTCGCTGGGGAGAGGGGAGGTATCTATTACTTAAACATGTGAGAGAGGATGAGCCGAAACAGGACATTCGAGAACATTTGTATAGATGGAAAAGGTACTTCAAGACGAATTATGAAATAAACCTTTGTGCGGGAATGAGTAAATCCACGATCACTTACGATTTGCACCGAGCTTACGAAGAAGCGGAAAAAGCATTAAAGGTTGCCTTAAGCAAGCAACACATTGTGATGTATGAAGAGCTTGTACTTGATATTGTGTTAGAAGAAATCAGCGGAGACACGAAAGAGGAATTTACAAACCGTGTATTATCTGGAATTCAAGATAAACCTGAATTATTGCATACGTTAAAGGTGTTTTTACTTCAAAATCAATCGGTTAAAGATACAGCAAACGCTATGAACATTCATATCAATACCCTTCATTATCGGCTAAAACAAATCAAGGATCTTACTACGCTGGACCCCCGGAACTCGGAGGGCATTACTTTATTTTATATTGCTTTGAGCTTTATTGGAGAAGATTTGCATCACTCTCGTTCTCAGTAATTTGCGTGAAAAATCACCCCTGCCTTGCAGGAAATAAGGCAGGGGCTGATGGATTATATATTTGCTTCTTCATAAGCTTTTAACAGTAAATCAACGATATGAACGGCTTCCACTTCTTCACTGAGCCCTTCTCTTTCTATTCCCAGTTTCATTTGTAAAAGACAGCCTGGGTTGGCTGTGACTACTGTTTTGGCTTTTGCCTCTTTTGTCTTTTCCATTTTATAATCTAATATTTGCATAGACATTTCCGGCTGGACAAGATTATAAATCCCTGCTGAGCCGCAGCACCTTGAAGCATCTTTCATTTCTACGTAACTGGACCCTTGAATCGCTTCAAGCAGTTGTCTTGGTTCAATGAATGTTTTCTGACCATTTTTTAAATGACAAGAATCCTGGTAGGTGATGATTTGCTGGTCTAACTTTAACGGTTTCTTATGAAAGTCGAGCTCTACTAAAATTTTACTAATATCTTTGATTTTTAAAGATAAGTTTTCTGCACGTTCTTTCCATTCTTCTTCGTCCTTTAAAAGATGCTTATAATCGACTAAAAATGCTCCGCATCCTCCTGCGTTCGTGATGATATAGTCGACTTCTGCTTTTTCAAAGGCTTTAATATTTCTTTTGGCTAACTCTTTAGCCTGATCTTTTTCACCGCTGTGTCCGTGCAACGCTCCACAGCATCCTTGATTTTCAGGGACCACGATTTCACAGCCGGCGTACTGAAGAAGTTTTGCGGTTGCATTATTGGTGGAGAGGAACATGGTGTCCATTAGGCAGCCTGAGAAGAAGGCGACTTTTTTCTTTTTTTGTTGTAGCGGTTTGTAATAGCGTGGTCTGTTTTTCATTTCTTTCCGCTTAGGTACTTCTGGAAGAACCTTTTCCATTGTACGAAGTGAATCTGGAAACAGCTTCATGATTCCCGATTTTCTAGTCAGTTGTTGCACGCCGGAGCGTTGGTAAAATCCTAATAAGTTTGTAACCCCGATCATCCGGTTTTGATGAGGAAACAGACCTTTAAAGGCGACATTGCGTATCGCCTTCACATGTTTAGGCAGATCTTTATTCTGATAGATGACGTCCCTTGCCTGTTCAAGCAGGTGGCCATAGTTGACGCCTGCGGGGCAAACGGGTTCACAGGCTCGACAGCCAAGACACATATCAAGCGATTGCTTCACATCTTCATCTGGTTCGATGACTCCATCGACAACCCCTTTCATCAAGGCGATTCGTCCTCTTGGCGAATGAACTTCATCATAGTCAGATTCGATATAAGTGGGACAGCTGGGCAGACAAAATCCACAGCGCATGCAATTTAATAGTTCATCATAGTCCATTTTTTCCTTAAAATCCTGCTGGATTCTTTCTTTTTCTTTCGTATTCATGATTGACTCACCACCACTCTTTTTGGACTGTTCTTCGCAAAGATTTTTCCTGGATTCATAATATTGTTTGGATCGAATGCTTTTTTAATATTTCTCATTGCACCAATACCTGCTTCGCCTAGCTTGAGGTGCAGATAGTCAGCTTTCATTGCACCAACCCCATGTTCTCCCGTAATGGTTCCGCCCAGCTCCACAGCTTTTTCAAAAATCTCTTCAAATGCTTGTTCCACTCGATGAATTTCTTCTTTATCCCTGACATCTGTCAGGCAGGTTGGGTGAAGGTTTCCATCTCCTGCATGACCGAATGTACAAATATCGACGTCATATTTCTCTGCGATTATGGCGATCGCCTCGACCATATTTGCGATTTCAGAGCGAGGTACCGTGGCATCTTCAAGGATGGTTGTCGGTTTCAATCTTGCCAGAGCAGATAAGGCTGATCTCCTTGCAGTCGTAAGAGCCTCTGCTTCCTCCGGTGATTTTGCTACATCTACTTGAATGGCATGGTTCTCTCTACAAATTTCAGCCATTTTATGTATGTCTTTGTCCACGGATTGAGCGTCTCCATCCTGTTCAATTAATAACACGGCTTTGACATCAGTAGGTAATCCGATGTTTGAGAAATCTTCCACAACTTTTAAGGTAGGCTGGTCTAGAAATTCAAGAGTGGTTGGAATAATGCGATTCGATAATATTTTCGAGACCGTCTGGGCTGCTGCGTGTATATCCTCATATAAGGCAAGCATCGTTTTTTTCGTTTCTGGGAGAGGCAAAAGTTTAAGTGTTATTTCCGTAACAATTCCTAAGGTGCCTTCGGAGCCGACAAATAATCTCGTTAAATCGTATCCGGCAACGTCCTTGGCAAGCTTTCCACCCGCCCGAATGATATCCCCATTAGGAAGAACGACTTCAAGACCCATGACATAGTCGCGGGTAACACCGTATTTCAGACCTCTTAACCCTCCGGAGTTTTCGTTGATATTTCCTCCAATTTGAGAGATCTTCATTGAACTAGGATCAGGCGGGTAAAACAAACCCAATTTTTCTACTTCAGTTATTAAGTGAAGGGTGTTCACACCTGGCTGGGTCGTAATCGTCAAATTATTTTCATCGATTTCAAGAATGTTGTTCATATGCTTGAATAATAAAACGATACCTCCATCAATCGGAGTAGTTCCAGCGCTCAGGTTAGTTCCGGAACCTCGTGGCACGATGGGAACCTTGTTTTCGTTACATAGTTTCATAATTTCAGCTATTTCCTGCGTGTTCTTCGGAGAAACAATAGCATCAGGAAGAGACTGAAATTGGGGGGTAGCATCATACGAATACGCCAATTTGCTTGCATTCGAAGCAGCTACATTTTTTTCGCCAACAATATCCTCTAATTGCTTTTTGACTTGATCTGTGAACATGGAAAGTCTCCTTTGGAAAAAATAGCTTTACTTTAATTTTAGATCATCTTTGAGTTAAACTATATGGATATTTGCACAATTATTTATGTATATAATTGATGATTATTGTAGGTTTACACATTTTAATGGTGCTTCAGAGAAAATACTTTAGGTACCTGATTGGTAATTAGAAAGATAGATTGACAAGAAATTTCAAAATACATGTTGTATTTTCCGAAAATTTCAAATAATATAAAATAAAACATACTAACCGGTAGGTATGTATTACCTACTTATAGAAAACATCATGGATTTTCTAAAAAACTTAAAGATTGGGGATAGTTGAATGCATTTACGTTTAACGGATGAACAACAAATGGTTCAAAAAACGATCCGTAAGTTTGTGGAAAAAGAATTGATCCCACTTGAAAATGAAGTACTGCGAAACGAGAGAGAAGGAAAGCCTAGTATTTCCAAAGATAAAATGCAAGAGTTGCAAATGAAGGCGAAAGAAGCAGGATTCTGGGGAATCAACACTCCGGAGGAATACGGAGGTGCCGACTTAGGGCAAATGATGCTTGCCATCGTTCAGATGGAAGTGGCACGCACATTCGTTCCTTTCCAGTTTGGAGGTTCCGCCGATAATATTTTGTATTACGGTAATGAAGAACAAAAAGAAAAATATCTCCTTCCTACGATTAATGGTGAGAAAAAATCCTGCTTCGCAATGACGGAGCCTGGGGCAGGCTCGGACACGAGAAATATTCGCATGACCGCTGTAAAAGAAGGCGATGAATGGGTGTTAAATGGAGAAAAAACTTTTATCACTGGAGGAAACGAAGCTGATTTTACGATGGCGATTGCGATTACTGACAGAGAATTGCACAAATCTTCCGGCGGCCGTAAAGGAGTGACGTGCTTCATTGTGGACCGTGATATGGGATGGAAGTCAGAATACATCCATACGATGGGCGAATGGGGACCAGCTGCACTTGTATTTGATAACGTTCGTGTCCCGGAAGAGAACATTTTAGGTGAGGTTCATGGCGGTTATGATCTTGGTCTTGAATGGATTGGCTTTGCCCGGTGGATTGTGGGAGCAAGAGCAGTTGGAGCGGCAGAGCGGTTGTTGAACATGGCGATCGATTACGCTAATGAACGTGAAACGTTTGGAAAACCAATCGCAACGCGCCAAGCCATTCAGTGGCAAATTGCTGACTCAGCGGTGGAAATTGAAGCAGCAAAATGGCTCGTCTTAAATGCGGCCTTCACGCTTGACCAGGGTGAGGACAACAGGCATGTAGCCTCTATCGCTAAGCTGTACGGAGCCAATATGGGGAACAGGGTCGTTGATCGTGTACTGCAAATCCATGGCGGAATGGGGTACACAAGAGAATTGCCGATTGAACGCTGGTACCGTGAAGCGCGCTTATGGAGGATTTATGATGGGACGGACGAAATTCAGCGCTTGATTATTTCCAGGAATCTGTTAAAAGGACACGTAAAAATCGGCTAAGAAAGATCTTACCAGGGAGGGATTTATGATGGCAGGACGATTTAATAATAAGGTTGCTTTTGTAACAGGAGGCAGCCGAGGAATTGGAAAAGGGATATCCCAACGGTTCTTAGAAGAGGGAGCTAAAGTGGCGATTATCGATGTGAACGAAGAAGCCCTTTCTGAAACGGAGAGTGAGTTCAAGGAACAGGGATACGAGGTTCATTGTCAGGTAGCAAATGTCGTGGAATTCGAACAGGTTCAAAATGCGATGAAAGAAGTCTATGACAAGTTCGGTTCTCTTGACATCCTTGTGAACAATGCCGGAGTTATACGTGATAACATGTTATTCAAAATGACGGACTCCGATTGGGATACGGTGATGGATGTTCACTTAAAAGGCTCCTTTAATGCTGCGCGTGCAGCTCAGCAATACATGGTGGAAAACAAGTATGGCCGCATCATTAACATCTCTTCGACCTCAGCACTCGGCAACCGTGGCCAGGCAAATTATGCTACAGCAAAAGCTGGTCTTCAAGGGTTTACGAAAACCCTGGCCATTGAATTAGGGAAGTTTGGGATCACGGCCAATGCAGTCGCTCCCGGTTTTATTGAAACCGAAATGACAAAAGAGACAGCTGCCCGCATCGGAATTTCCTTTGAAGAACTAATTCAGCACAGTGTGGCCAATATCCCAGTTGCAAGAAGCGGAAAGCCTGAAGATATTGCAAATGCAGTTGCCTTTTATGCGGACGAGAAGTCGTCGTTCGTCAACGGCCAGGTGCTGTATGTTGCAGGGGGTCCAAAAGATTAATTCAAGGAGGGCGTAATATGTTTGAACATACGATTGGTAAACAGTCCGATAAAGTGAAAAACACTGTGGAGCGTGGCGCAGTCAAGAGTTTTGCAGAAGCTATTGGTGATCCGCATCCCATATTTATTGATGAGGAGACGGGCAGGCAGTCTCCTTACAGAGCGAACATCGCTCCACCAACTTTTCCACGAGTCTTTGATTATGGAGCTATTGATGAGCTGAAACTTCCTTCTAAAGGTTTAATTCACGGTGAGCAAATCTATCACTATGAACGGCCGCTGCTCGTAGGGGAAGACATTCTTTGCTATACCGAAGTGAAAGACTACTATGAACGAAGCGGAAAAAGCGGGGATATGGGCTTTTTGAAAGTGAAAAGATACGGCACAGATTTTGATGGAGGGCTTATATTTTCTGAAGAGCAAACGGTCATTATCACGGAAGCTGTGCGAAAGGAGATGAAGGTATGAGTGCAATAACGACATTGCAAAAAGGCGATTCACTGGAACCAGTGACTCTTGAACCTGTCTCTAGAATCGATTTGATCAAATATGCAGGTGCTTCCGGTGATTATAATCCGATCCACACTATTGATGAAGAGGCAGAAAAAGCTGGTTTACCAGGTATCATTGCCCATGGTATGTGGACGATGGGAAATCTCGCCAAACTTTTCACACTGTATTATGAAGAAGGATTCATTCAGGACTACTCGATTCGATTCAAAGGCATGGTTTTCCTCGGAGATGTGCTTACCTTACATGCGGTTCTAGTGGAAGAGGATGAACATGAAATGGCCTTTGATGTACAGGCTGTCAATCAGAACGATGAAGCTGTAATTAAAGGTAAAGTCTTGTTTTCCAGAAAAGTCCCTACATATTAAGGAGGAATCTCATGGACTTTGATTACTCACCTAAAGTTAAACAGTGGCAGGAAAGCTTAAATGCTTTTATGAAAGAGCATATCTACCCGAACGAATCGGTGTATGAAGAGCAGCTGAACCAACAGGACCGCTTTTCAGACATCCCTCCGATCATGGAAGAATTAAAGGCAAAGGCGAAAGAGGCCGGCCTTTGGAACCTTTTCCTGCCAGATAGCGAGTACGGAGCTGATTTGTCGAACTTGGAATATGCTCCTCTCTGTGAAATCATGGGGCGTTCAAGTCTGGCACCTGAAGTATTCAATTGTGCCGCACCGGACACGGGGAACATGGAAGTGCTCGTTCGTTATGGATCGGAAGAGCAGAAGAAACAGTGGCTTGAACCTTTGCTTGAAGGAGAAATACGCTCCTGCTTTTCTATGACAGAACCTGATGTGGCTTCATCGGATGCAACCAATGTCCAAACAGAGATTAAAAGAGATGGTGACGAGTACGTAATAAACGGTACGAAATGGTGGTCTTCAGGAGCCGGGGATCCGCGTTGTAAAGTGAGTATCGTGATGGGAAAAAATGATCCGGATGCCCCAAAATATGATCAGCAATCGATGATTCTTGTACCGCTCGATACTGAAGGAGTTACCATTAAACGTACTCTGCCTGTTTTTGGGTATGATCACGCTCCTCATGGCCATGCGGAAATTGAGTTTAAAGACGTGCGTGTCCCTGCCTCCAACCTGATTTGGGGAGAAGGTAAAGGGTTCGCCATTGCACAAGGACGGTTGGGGCCTGGACGAATCCACCACTGTATGCGGACGATCGGTGCTGCGGAACGTGCGCTGGAAGTGATGTGTGACCGCGTGCAGGAACGAGAGGCGTTTGGAAAACCTTTAGCTGAGCAGGGAGTGATCCGAGAATGGATCGCTGATTCCAGAATCGAGATTGAACAGGCCCGCCTGCTTACTTTAAAGGCCGCTCACATGATGGATACAGTCGGCAACAAGGAAGCAAAATCTGAGATTGCCATGATCAAGGTAGTTGCTCCGAATATGGCTTTAAAAGTTATTGATCGAGCAATCCAAGCCTTTGGTGCGGCTGGTGTAAGTCAGGATACTCCGCTTGCAGCGGCGTGGGCGAATATTCGTACGCTAAGGCTTGCTGATGGTCCTGATGAAGTTCACCGTAGAGCCGTTGCTAAATATGAATTGAAAAAGTCCGAGCACAGGAGGGCTGTCCATGCACGCTAAAGAGCTTTTCGACCTGACCGGCAAAGTTGCTATTGTGACAGGTGGAGGAAGAGGACTCGGAAAGCAAATTGCTGAAGGGCTAGCCGAGTCTGGAGCTCACGTGGTGGTTTGTTCCCGAAAGGTGGATGCTTGTAAAGAAGTAAGTGAAAAACTTAAACAACTCGGGGTTGATTCCCTTGCTCTTGAGTGTGACGTAACAAACCCCGATAGTATGCAAGAGCTCGTCGATCAAACGGTCGATCACTTTGGCAGAATCGATATTCTCGTCAACAACAGTGGTGCCACATGGGGAGCTCCTGTGGAGGAGATGCCACTGGAAGCCTGGCAAAAAGTCTTTAATGTAAACGTTACGGGTACCTTTCTCATGTCGCAGTTGGCTGGAAAAGTGATGCTTGAACAGGGAGAAGGCACGATTATTAATATTGCCTCTGTTGCTGGCTTGAAAGGTTCTGATCCAAAGTATATGAATACGATCGGTTATAACTCCAGCAAAGGGGCTGTTCTTACATTTACGAAAGATTTAGCTGTTAAATGGGGACCTAAAGGCATCCGTGTGAATGCGATCGCTCCAGGTTTCTTCCCGACAAAAATGTCTAAAGTGCTTATGGATAGAGGGAAGGATACATTTATAGAAGGCACACCACTAAGAAAATTCGGTGGTGAAGATGACTTGAAAGGCGCTGCCATTTTCTTATCTGCACCAGCTTCCAAGCACATCACCGGAGATGTAGTCATTGTAGATGGCGGTACACATGCTATGTAAGGCATTTTACAAAAAGGAGTGAAACGATGACACAACGAGATGCGGTAATCGTGTCAGCTGTTCGAACGGCTATTGGCAAGCAGGGAGGTGCCCTGGCTACCGTTCCTGCTCACGTATTAGGAGCAGAGGTTATTAAGGAAAGCGTCAAGCGGGCTAAGGTTGATCCAGAATCCATTGAAGATGTCATCTTTGGGAATGTGTTGAGCGGTGGAGGGAATGTAGCTAGGCTTTCTGCTTTGCAGACAGGACTTTCTATGAAGCTCCCAGGTTTAACGGTTGACAGGCAGTGTGGCTCGGGGTTAAATGCCATTCATTTGGCGGCGCAGGCAATAAAAGCAGGTGATGGAGACGTGTATGTAGCTGGAGGCACAGAAAGTATGAGCCGTGCTCCTTACTTGATGGATCGACCTGAAAGAGCCTATAGTCCAGCCCCGCCGAAATTCAGTAAATCTCAACTATCTCCTAAAGAAATTGGAGATCCGCCAATGGGGATTACAGCAGAAAATCTAGCAGAGAAATACGAGATTAAGAGAGAAGATGCCGATCGATTTGCCCAGCAGAGTCAGGAACGCATGGCTGCTGCTATGGAAGACGGTAGATTTAAAGAACAAATTGTTCCGCTTAAGATTCCTGTTAGAAAAGGGGACCCGGTTGTATTTAAAGAAGATGAACATCCACGGCCTCAATCGACGCTGGAAGGAATGGCTAAGCTGCGGCCGGCTTTTCTTGAAGATGGAACAGTAACGGCGGGGAACAGCTCTGGTCTAAATGATGCAGCTTCTGCGCTTACGTTAATGTCGAGAGCAAAAGCAGAGGAAGATGGTGTATCTCCATTGGCCACTGTCAGGGCTTGCACAGTTGCTGGAGTTGATCCAAACATTATGGGAATCGGACCTGTGCCTGCCACCCAAACCGTGTTAGAGAAAACGGGTCTAAGCCTTGAGGACATGGATATTATTGAAATCAATGAAGCATTTGCTGCTCAAGTATTAGCATGTAATCAAGAACTACAGATGAATATGGAAAAGGTGAACGTCAATGGCGGGGCTATTGCCCACGGACATCCGCTAGGAGCAACGGGAGCGATCCTTGCAACGAAAGCGATTTACGAATTGAAACGGACGAGCGGAAGATATGCGTTGATTACCGCCTGTATCGGTGGCGGCCAAGGCATCGCTATGATTCTCGAACGCGAGTAGAAAATCGAAGTTTTTGCGAGATTTAGGAATGTTATAATGTTATATCATCCCTAAATGAAAGGACAATGTACCTATGAAACTAAAAATCATGGATATCAGCATTCATCTGTTTGATAAAAAAGGGTTCACCGAAACATCAATTCAGGAAATTGTGGATGAGCTTGGTGTAACAAAAGGAACGTTTTATTATTACTTCAAAAATAAACAAGAGCTTTTAACAAATATCCACCTTAATTTCATTGAATATTTGTTGGAGAGACAGCAGGAAATACTGAACGATGAGTCAAAGGATAGCAGGGAAAAGCTAAGGTCCATGATCTTAATGGTTATCTCAAGCATTAAGCACAGAAAAAAGAGTGCGAGAATATTCTTTAGAGAAATGCGCAATCTTGAGGGGCAATATTTGGACCAGAACATCCAGAAAAGGGATCAGTTTCGGAAGAATCTCCAGACATTAGTGGAAGAAGGTATGGAAAAAGGGGATTTTCAGAATCACTTGAGTCCTGATATGGTCACCCGTGGAATACTCGGGATGACGAACTGGAGTTACTACTGGTATAACCCTGACGGTGAAGTCTCAGAGGAAGAATTGACTTCCATCTATCTTGAAATGATCCTGCATGGCATCGACAAAAAAGCGTAAGGCCTCTCCCCGTCAATGGGAGATTCTACTTATAACATACTAACTGGTCAGAATGGAGGTGAGCTCTTGAAATATGAAGTGCCTGTAAGAGTTCGGTTTTGTGAAACAGATATGGCAGGACACGTGAATAATACGAGTTACTTCATTTACTTAGAAGAAGCGAGAGGCAAATTTTTTGAAGAAGTGATTCCGAATCATTCCAATTCGTTCGGCCGATTCATTATTGCTTCAACGACATGCGATTTTGTCAGTCAAGCTTATTTTGGACAATCCTTAACCATCTCTTCGTGGGTTTCCAACATCGGAAATAAAAGCTTTCGCTTCGGCCATCGCATCGAGACGGAGGATATGGGAGAGGTGATCGCGGAAGCAGAAGCAACGATCGTTCATTTCAATTATGAAACACAGAAAAGTGAGTCTATTCCTGCAGATCTCCGTTCTGTATTGGAAAGTCACCTTGTCCTCAGTTGAAGAAAAGGAGGTCATTTACCTATGGAACGATTTACAGACACGGTTGCCGTTGTGACCGGCGCAGGAAGCGGAATCGGAGAGCAGACAGCTTTGCTGCTTGCCGAAGATGGGGCGACCGTCATTTTAGTTGGACGGACGCCGTCGAAACTCGAGCGGGTAGCTGCCATCATCAATGAGAAACAGGACTCAAAAGCGGTTGTTTTTCAAGCAGATGTTACAAAAGAAGAAGATATAGAAGCGCTGAGAGATTTTGTTCAAGATAATTACGGAGAGCTCCACGTACTGATTAACAATGCGGGTACCTCAGGTAATACAACCATTTTAGAGATGGAAGCATCAGAATGGGACCGGATCCAGGATGCCAATGTAAAAAGTGTTTATCTCGTATCTAAAAGTCTTGGACGCTTGATGATCGATGAAGATCAGAAGGAAAGTAATCGAGCGATCGTCAATGTCGCTTCTTTGTCCGGACATAAAGCAGGGGCGAAAATCCCTCATTACAGCTCTTCAAAGGCGGCTGTCATTCATTTTTCCAAGTCTCTTGCACTCGAATTAGCTCCTCATGGAGTTCGAGTGAACTCCGTTTCCCCAGGCTTTGCTGAAACACCGCTCACGGAAGAGGGGCTGAAAAATGGGAAGTTTGAACAGGCGATCAAAAGAAATACCGCATTAGGGCGAGTAGGTAAACCGGAAGAAATCGCTCAGGTCATCGCTTTTGCTGCTTCTAAAGAAGCTTCTTATATGACAGGATCAGATTTGCTCGTGGATGGGGGATGGCTAATCAAATAACAGGTTAGTCTAGCACGAAATGATAACGCTTACAAAAGGTTCGCCAACTGGAAAAATAGAGTAAAGGGGACGTTTCATGCAAACGAATCATTTTGATTTTTGGCCGAAGCTTACGAAGACCATCACGGTTCCGGAAACTTCTATTTATGATAATTTAGCTGTCTCAGCAATCCGATATCCTGAGAACGAAGCCATCTATTATTACGGGAATTCAATTACTTACCGTCAGTTAAAGGAAGAGGTTGATACCCTGGCTGGATATTTGCAGCAGCATCTTCATGTGGAAAAAGGGGAAAAGGTGCTCTTATTTATGCAAAATTCCCCACAATTTGTAATCAGTTATTACGCCATCCTTCGCGCGGGAGCTGTCGTCGTACCTATCAACCCGATGCTAAAAACACAGGAACTTGAGTTTTATGTGAAGGACTGTACGATTCAAAATGGTCTGATCGGACAGGAGTTCATCGATACGGCTAACTCCCTTACAGAAACAACAACCTTAAAACATTTAATCGTCGCTGCTTACTCTGATTATGCTGGAGAGGGCCTTGAGGATCATCTACCAGCTGAAGTTAAAGCTCCTGCTGCTTCATTAGATGATGATCATCTCCACGTTTGGTCGGAAGCACTGCAAACAAAAGCCGAGCCGAGTGAAGTGGAGGTTTTAGCTGATGACCTTGCCGTTCTGCCGTACACTTCAGGCACGACTGGTCTACCAAAAGGCTGCATGCACACAAACCGGACGGTTCAAGCTAACACGCTTGGCGGGTTTTATTGGGCTCGTCCTACCACGGACTCGAAGAGCCTCGCGACCTTGCCATTCTTCCATGTGACAGGGATGGTGCAGAGTATGCATATCCCGATTTTCAGTGGGAACTCGATGGTCATTATGACGCGCTGGAACAGGGAAACGGCCCGTCAGTTAATTCGCGATCAGCAATGTACGCACTGGGTTACCATCAGTACGATGCTCATCGATTTTCTTGCTAATCCGAAAGTGAAATCAGAGGACTTGGGTTCTCTATATGCCATTTCAGGTGGAGGGGCTGCTTTTCCAAAAGCCGTTGGAGAAAAGCTGTATCAGTTGACCGGCCTTGAATTCGTTGAAGGGTACGGTCTATCCGAAACGATTGCCCAGACGCACTTCAATCCGCCTGACAGACCGAAGATGCAATGTCTTGGTGTGCCTTCCTTTAACGTCGATGCCCGTATCTTACAGCCGGGTACTAATGAAGAAGTGGACGTCGGTGAAATTGGCGAAATTGTAGTCCATGGTCCTCAGGTGATGGTGGGTTATTACAACAGGGAGGACGAAAATGAGAGTGCTTTTGTCGAAATCGAAGGCAAGTCTTTTTTCCGTACTGGAGACATTGGCCGTTTTGACGAGGAAGGATACTTCTTCATCGTTGATCGGCTAAAACGAATGATTAATGCTTCCGGATACAATGTTTGGCCGACGGAAGTAGAATCAGCTCTCTATGATCATCCGGCTGTCCAGCAAGCTTGCGTCGTCGGAGTCCCTGACCCGCGTAAAGGTGAAAACATTAAAGCTTTCGTCATTTTGAATGATTCTTATAAAGGAAACATCACTGAAGAAGAAATCATAAACTGGTCAAAAGAGCGAATGGCGGCTTACAAATATCCGCGCATGGTTGAGTTCAAAACTGAATTCCCGACAACAAACAGCGGAAAGATTCTTTGGCGGAAGCTTCAGGAAGAGGAGCACGAGAAGGTTGAAGGAAGTCCGAGAACTTAAGCAATCACCCAACAGTGTCTGGAGAACGTCAAATCGTTTTCCAGGCCTGGGTTTCCTACTTTTAAAGGGGGAGTCTAATGGATATTTTGGTTCAGCAGCTTTTTAATGGGCTCACCATCGGCAGTGTTTATAGTCTTGTAGCTTTAGGACTGACGCTCGTCTATGGCATTTTGCATATTCCTAACTTTGCCCATGGCGCACTTTACATGCTTGGTGCGTATGTCACCCTGACGATGATGCTTTTGTGGAATGTTCCCTACTGGATTTCTATGGCGATATCCGTGCTCGTTGTCGGTCTTTTAGGTGTTTTGATGGACAGACTTGTTTTTCACCCCTTACGTAATGCACCGCCGATTCACGATAAGATCGCAGCGATTGGAATTTTGCTTTTTCTTGAAGCCTTTGCCCAGCTGATCTGGGGAGCGGATTACCGGACGATGCAAACGCCTTACGGGCAGGTCATCGATCTATTCGGCATGACCGTTACGATGCAGCGCGTCCTCATCAACATCGGTGCAGTGGCTGTCATGATTTTACTTTACTTGTTTTTGAAGAAAACGTATATCGGAGCCACAATCATCGCCATGGCTCAAAATCGTGAAGGAGCCAATCTAGTCGGCATCAACACGAATCGAGTGGCGATGCTTACCTTCATGATTTCCGGAGGATTGGCTGCTATCGCTGCTTCTTTATCTGCACCGATCAATCTTGTATTCCCTGGAATGGGCCACCTCGTTATCTTAAAAGCGTTCGTCATTATCATCCTTGGCGGAATGGGAAGTGTACCGGGAGCGATTTTGGGGGGATACATTCTTGGTTTTACAGAAAGTCTCGGAGCCACATACATCTCCAATGATTATAAAGACATCCTTGCGTTCCTGCTTCTTGTCATCATTTTATCCATCAAGCCAAAAGGACTCTTTTCAAGGGAGGGGTTCTAAATGATGTCAATTCTTAAAAAAAGAGGCTGGGTGCTTGGCGTGATTCTACTGGCCATCGTGTTTCCTTTTTTATCGCAAAATGATTATTTTCTTCACGTCTTGACCTTATCCTTCATCTGGATGATTGCCGTGTACGGTTTGAACTTACTTGCGGGATACACTGGATATTTATCACTTGCTCACGCTGGATTTTTCGCTGTCGGTGCTTATGCCCTTGGGCTCTTGACGGTAAAAGCAGGTCTCAATTACTGGCTGGCCTTAGTTCTTGCTTGCCTAATCACCTGTGCGCTCGGCTTTCTTGTCGGGCTTGTCGCTTTAAGGACGAAAGAGCATTTTTTCGCGATCTATACACTCTGTGTCGGCTACATCATTTACTTAATTATCGATAAGTGGGATAGCTTGACTGGAGGGGTGCGCGGACTTATCGGAATACCGGCGCCAGCAAACATCGGACCGATTGCCTTTGATACAGCTCTCTCCCAGTATTATTTGATTCTCTTTTTTCTACTCCTTACCGTTCTCGTCATGTATCGGATCGTCCATTCCCTTTCTGGAAGAACCTTCATCGCAATACGTAATAGCGAAGAACTCGCGCAGACTATCGGGATTTCGACAATGAAGAACAAGCTTCTCGCTTTTGTTCTTTCAACTTTCTTTGCTGGCTTAGCAGGAGCTTTATATGCCTCCTTTATTAGGTTCATTGGGCCTGATATCGGCTATATCACAATCATTTTTGACTTTCTGACTTATCTGCTTGTTGGAGGAATCGGAACGCTGGCCGGTCCTATCGTTGGGACATTTTTGATCGTAACGGTTTCGCAGTCTCTTCAATTTTTACAAGATTACCGAATGTTAATTTTCGGTCCATTATTAACTTTGCTCATCATCTTCTATCCGAGAGGAATTGCCGGAGCTTTTATTGACTGGAGAATGAAGCGTTCCTTGAAAAAGTCTTTAGCGTTAAAGCAAAAGAAACGTTACGTCGAGCCACAGGCCAAATCGGATACGGAGAAGAGAATCAAGGAGGGATGATGGAGTGTTAATCGAAACGAAACAGCTGACGAAAAAATTTGGAGGTTTAGTGGCCGTCAATGAGGTTGACTTTGCGATTGAAAAAGGAAAAATCAATGCCATCATCGGGCCGAATGGAGCAGGTAAATCGACGTTTTTCAATTTGGTGAGCGGCAGTTATCAACCAAGCTCAGGAGAAGTCTTCTATAAAGGAAAAAACATTACCAAGCTGCCACCAAATAAAATAGCGGAAATCGGAGTGGCGAGGACTTTTCAAACAACAAATTTGTTCGAGCAGTCCTCAGTTTTAGATAACGTTCTTGTCGGCCACCGGCTGAGGACGAACTCGAGTTTACTTGATGCAGTATTGCGGACGAAGCGGTTCAAAAGAGAAGAGCAGAGATGTATGGATAAGGCAATGGAAGTCCTCGATTTTGTTGGCTTAACTCATGTTTCAAATAAGCTCGCCGGAAATATCACACAGGAAGAAAAGAAGCGGGTCGCTTTCGCTCTTGCGCTGGCTACTGACCCCGAGGTTGTGTTCTTGGATGAGCCCGCTGCAGGAATAAATCCTGGTGAAACCGAAGGGCTGGCTGAACTGATGGAAAAAATGGTCGGGCGTGGCATTACCGTCTGCCTCATTGAGCACAAAATGAAAATGATTATGAAGCTTGCCGACAAAATCATGGTCTTAAACTACGGAGAAAAGATCGCTGAAGGCACCTCGGATGAAATCCGCAACAACCAGGCCGTGATAGATGCTTACCTCGGAGGTGAGGCGAGTGCTTGATATGAAAAAGGTGTCTGTCCAATATGGCAGTTACAACGCCGTTGAGGATGTGAACATCAACGTTGGTCAAGGAGAGTTGGTGGTGCTGCTCGGTTCAAACGGTGCTGGAAAGAGTACGACATTCAATGCAATAAGTGGTTTGAAAAAGCCGAGTACAGGCACCATCCGTTTTGAAGATGTCAGCTTGGACGGGCTGTCACCGGACCGAATAGTCAAGGCGGGTGTCGTCCAATGTGCAGAAGATCGAAAGCTTTTTCCGCAAATGAGTGTCCACGAAAATTTGATCATGGGAGCTTATGTGCACCGCCGTAAACGCAAACAAGTTAAGCAATCCATTGAACATGTCTATGAGCTGTTTCCGATTTTGCATGAAAAGAAAGACAATGCCGCTGGCTCATTAAGTGGCGGACAGCAGCAAATGCTCGCGATCGGCCGGGCACTGATGGCAAAGCCGAAATTAATGCTCTTAGATGAGCCATCCATCGGCCTTGCCCCCCTCATAGTCGAGCAGATGTTTGATGTGATTCAAAAGATCAACAAGGAAGGGACGACGGTTCTTTTAGCGGAACAAAATGCGTACGCAGCTTTAAGGATTGCTGATCGAGGCTATGTGTTCGAAAATGGTTCCGTCGTTGTCCAGGGATCGGCGGAGGAGCTGCTTGAAAATGATACGGTTCGTAAAGCATATATTGGTGCTTAAGGTTAAGGGGAACATCCATTCAAATGAGGAGGATAACCAATGAAAGTAATTCGAATTACTGCGTTTTTACTTATGTTATCGTTTCTGTTCGTGGCGGCCGGATGTATCGATAATCCATCATCCAACCAGGCTTCAAGTGAAGGTGAGGCTGAAAGTGAAACGGAGGCGCCTGAAGTAGCAGAAGGTGAAGAAGTCGTCAACATTGGCTACACCGGACCGTTAAGCGGACCAGCCGCTTATTATGGCGAACGTACACTCAATGGACTTAAATTGGCCGTAGATGAGATCAATAATAACGGTGGATTTGAAGTTGACGGACAAACATATAAATTAAACCTCGTCAGTTTGGATGACAAATACTTACCGAATGAAACAGCAGCAAATGCGAAGCGTCTTTTGCAAGAGAATGATACGCCGATCATTTTCACTCCCCACAGCGGAGGGGTAAAAGCGATGCAGGTGTTCAATGAGCAGCAGGATAAATTCTTGATCGGTGCCTATACAAGTGAACCCGCTGTCACAGAAGCGGGAAATTCACTTACCATCCGGATTCCTCCTAGTTATGACGGATATATCGAACCGTTTACGAGCTATGAAATGGATAAATTCGGCAAGAAAATAGCCGCACTGCCAACAGCTTCTCAGTACGGAAAGGATTGGACGGAAACCTTACTTCCTTATTGGAAGGAACAAGGAGGAGAAGTCGTGTACAACTCTTCCATCGATTTCTCTAAGGATACCGATTTCTTCACTCTGGTCACCAATGCATTGAAAAAGGATCCTGACGTTTTATTCATCGGAGGTCCATCTGAGCCGACAGCAAAAGTAGCCGATCAGGCAAGGCAGCTGGGGTTTGAAGGCGGCTTTATCGTCATGGATCAGGCCAAACTGGATGAAATGAAGACTGTTACCGGCGATTATGAAACCTTCAACGGAGCGGTCGGTGTTACGCCTTTGATTCACTCGGATTATCCAGGGACAGATGCATTTATTGAAAAATACGAGAACGATTACGGAGAAACGCCTGGATCTGAAGCCGGCTACCACTATGTGGCCATGTATGCGTTTATGGAAGCAATGAAAGCAGCTGGAAACGTAGAAGACCCTGAAGTGATTCGCGCTCATGTCCAGGAAGGTCTTGATGCTGTGCCTAAAGAAAAAGAAGTATACACGATTAAGGAAGTTACAGAAGAAGGCGGCTTTATCACAGGTCTTAGAATTGCCGCAGTCGAAGACGGTGAAGTCGTTAACATGGATGTCGAAGAGTAAATGATTTGATTAAATTGAGGGTTAGCTATTCATCTGGAAGCGCAGATAGAATAAATAAGGTTTGAGAGGACGGTTCCGTACCTAAAAAGAGAAAAGGGAAGATGGAAACGGCTCGCTTTCCGAGGGCGTACGCTGAGGCTCCTTAGGCTATCGTCTTAAGGGTCTCACCATTTCGTTTCCTACCCCCTTTTTGTATTTGGTGTGGAAATCATGAATGATTTATTCCAAAAATCTGTCTTTTACGAAAAAGTGATTACTAATAATGGCCAGTTGTTCATGACTGGCTTTTCTTCATACGATGACGAGGAGGATGCACAAATGATGAACTTTGAACTTTCTGAAGAGCAGAAGATGGTCCAGCAGGTGGTCCGGAAATTCGTTGACAAAGAAATCAATCCCTATATTCAAGAATGGGATGAAAAAGGTCACTTTGAGCCATCGATTATGAAGCGACTCGCCGATCTTGATTTGATGGGTGTCTGCATACCTGAACAATACGGCGGAAGCGGAATGGATTACAATACGCTCGCCATCGTCTGTGAAGAGCTGGAACGTGGAGATACAGCCTTTCGCACCGCCGTATCCGTACATACTGGTTTAAATAGCATGACCCTTCTTCAGTGGGGAAATGAAGCGCAAAAACAAAAATACCTTATTCCTCAGGCAAAAGGAGAAAAAGTCGGAGCGTTCGGTCTTACTGAACCGAATGCCGGCTCTGATGTCGCTTCTTTGAAAACGACTGCCACAAAAGAAGGCGACTTTTATATTTTAAATGGGCAAAAAACCTGGATCTCTCTTTGCGATCATGCCGATCATTTTCTTGTCTTTGCCTACACTGATAAAAGTAAACGACATAAAGGCATATCGGCGTTTATTGTCGAACGGACGATGCCGGGATTTTCTTCCCAGGGAATTAAGGGCAAGCTGGGTATCCGAGCCGGAAATACTGGGGAACTGTTTTTTGATCATGTGAAAGTTCCGAAAGAAAACTTGCTTGGAGAAGAAGGAGAAGGCTTTAAAATAGCCATGTCTGCCCTGGACAATGGACGCTTTACAGTTGCTGCCGGCGCTTGCGGGCAAATTCTGGCGTGTCTTGAAGAAAGCGTAAAGTACTGCCACGAACGCGAAACCTTCGGAAAAGAGATCGGCAAGCATCAGCTTGTTCAACAAATGATCGCCAAGATGGAAGCCGGTTATCAAATGTCCCGACTGCTTGTATTCCGCGCAGGAGATTTAAAGAACAAAGGAAAGCGAAACACGAGAGAAACCTCATTAGCTAAATGGCAGGCGTGTGATTTTGCTAATGAAGCGGCGAATGATGCGGTCCAAATCCATGGAGCCTACGGTTATTCAAACGAATATCCAGTGGAACGTTTTCTGAGAAACTCAAAAGCTCCCGTCATATATGAAGGAACACGAGAAATTCATACCGTTATGCAGGCTGAGTATGTACTCGGCTACCGTTCTGACAAAACGTTGTCCAACATGCTTCCGGCGTGGCCTTATGATGAAGTTAAAGAAGAAGTGTAATTCTGAAATGAGGATAGTAAATAGAGGAATCGCTCAGAAGGATGAAGGTTATTTATTAAAGTTGTGGACAATTCAGAAACATCAATAAAAGAATTCTACTAAACTATCAAAATTATCGCTCAAAACCATAAAAGAATCGGTCAGGGGATAAATTCTGATTTTATGAAAGGAGAGGTTGGAGTGAATTTCAATTTTGACGAGGATATCGACTATCTGAAAAAGAATGTTAGAGACTTCATTCAAACAGAAGTAGAAGCCGTTGCGATGGAGATTGAAAGAGAGAACCGCATCCCTCCTCGAATTATAGAGATGTCCAAAGACATGGGGTTATTCGGTTTAAGTATCCCAGAGGAATATGGTGGATTAGGAATTGGGATGGTTGGTAAATGTGCGCTTTATGAAGAAATTGGTGCCACACATAACGGCTATACTACCCTGATTGGCGGTCATACTGGGATTGGTACCGTAGGAATTGTTGAACTTGGAAATGAAGAGCAAAAGCAAAAATATTTACCTGCATTGGCTCGTGGAGATTCGATCGGAGCTTTTGCATTAACTGAACCGAGCGCAGGATCAAACGCCACAAATTTGAAAACGACGGCCGTTAAGCAAGGAGACCGGTACATTTTGAATGGTACAAAGCACTATATCACCAACGCTACTGAGGCGGATGTTTTTACAGTTATGGCCGTTACAGATACGAGTAAAGGAGCAAAGGGGATCACCTCTTTTATCGTAGAGAAAGATTTTCCTGGTTTTCAAGTGGGAGCCGTTGAACCGAAGATGGGCTTGCATGGCTCTCAGTCTGCAGAAATCATATTGGAAGATTGTGAGGTTCCAGCCGAAAATGTCCTGGGGGAGGAAGGGCAGGGGTACGTGAACGCTTTGAAAATCTTAGCCAATGGCCGCGCGGGATTAGCAGCAAGGAATCTCGGATCCTGCCAGAAGCTCTTAGACTTATCCATGCAATACACTCAGGAGCGTGAACAGTTTGGCGTACCGATCATCGAACATCAGGCGGTTGCACATATGGTGTCTGAGATGGCCGTAGAGACAGAAGCGCTCCGATCGTTTACCTATCGGGTGGCCTGGATGGTCGACCAAGGCAAAAAGGTGATTAAGGAAGCCGCTATGTTAAAGCTATATGGTTCAGAGGTTTACAACCGAGTGGCCGATAAAGCTGTACAGGTTCATGGAGGTATTGGGTATATAGCGGATTACCCGATCGAACGATTTTTCAGAGATGCAAGAATTACGAGAATCTATGAAGGAACCTCCGAAATCCAGAAAAATATTATCGCCAGTCAACTGAAAAAGGAATACAGCATTTAATAGAGGAGGGAATTGCGTGAGAGAGAGTTACGTCATCGCAAGTGCTGTAAGAACTCCGATCGGCCGCTATGGAGGATCATTAAAAAACCTCTCATCAGGTCATTTAGCGACGATCGTTATGGAAGCGGCGATTAAACGAGCAGGACTATCTCCGGAGCAGGTGGATGAAGCGATTATGGGAGAAGTGCGGCAGACGACAGAGTCTTCAAACGTGGCCCGTGTGGCCGCCTTGCGTGCAGGTATTCCTGAATCCTCGCCTGCCTATACCATTAACCGATTGTGTGCTTCAGGCATGGAGGCAGTTGCGTCTGGAGTCCAACAAATCGCTTTTGACCAGGCAGAAATCATTGTAGCCGGTGGTACAGAAAGCATGAGCCGTTCTCCAATTTATTTAAGAAACTCACGGTTTGGCGGAGACAACTCCGTCTTGGTAGATTCCAATACAGAAGCAGGTCAGCAGCCTCAGGAAATTTACGGTCCACGTTTAGGAATGGGTGTCACGGCTGAAAATGTTGCCGAACGCTATTCGATCTCAAGAGAAGACCAGGACCGCTTTGCGATCGAGAGTCAGCGCCGCGCTGCTCATGCTTTGGAGACCGGAATTTTTAAAGATGAAATAACTGCCGTCCAAATACAGGAAAAGCGGCGTAAAGTGACGGTGGATACAGATGAACATCCACGCCCGCAGACTACCCTGGAAAAGTTGGCGAGTCTTCGGCCAGTATTTAGAGAAAATGGAACGGTTACAGCTGGAAACGCTTGTGGAAGAAATGATGGTGCCACAGCTCTTATCGTGATGAAAGAATCGAAAGCGCATGATTTAGGAATCACGCCGCTCGTTCGTATTGTCGGTTGGGCAGCAGCTGGAGTTTCTCCTGAAGTCATGGGAATTGGTCCTGTACCAGCTGTTCAAAAACTATTTCAAAAGACGGGGAAGTCGGTGGAAGACATCGGACTTTTCGAATTAAACGAAGCTTTTGCCTCACAATCGTTAGCGGTTATCAGAGAGCTTGGTCTCGATCATGACAAGGTAAATGTAAACGGTGGAGCTATCGCGCTTGGGCACCCCGTAGGCGCAAGTGGGGCGAGGATTATGACAACTTTGATACATGAAATGAAAAGGCGCGAGGACCAACTTGGGGTAGCTACACTGTGTGCTGGAGGAGGCCAGGGAATGGCCATGATGCTTGAGCTAATTTGAGGAGGTAGAGAGGATGACTGCAACGATAGATCAGGTGAAAGAGAGTTTTGAAACCAGTCCATTTTTCTCTTTAATTGGGTTTGAAATCACTCATTTTGAAGAAGGCCATGTAACGTTGCAGCTACAGGTTAAGGAAAAGCTCCTGAATGCAAACGGCACCCTTCATGGAGGAGTGCATGCTTCGATGATCGACATTATTATCGGCATGGCTATTCGCTCGGAAACGAAAACAAGATGCACTACGATCAGCTTAAACACTCATTATCTTGCCCCTGTAAAAAGGGGACTCATTACAGCAAAGGGAAGAATTCTGCAGCAGGGGTACAAGATCGTGACTGCTGAAGGTGAACTGTTTGATGAAAACGGCCAAATAATTGCGAAGGGGACAGGCTCTTATAAATTGATCCGGTCAGACGATTAGACAAGAGGCTTTGCAGTTTTAGTCTGCAAAGCTTTTTAATTGGGTTAGGGAGCAATGATTGGTCATTAGGGAACAATAGCTCGGCGTTAGGGAACAATCAACCATCGTTAGGGTACAATAGCCCACCATTAGGGAACAATCCCAAAACGTTAAGGAACAATCCACACGCTCACATTACAAATTTCGCTATAAGATTTCATTTTTCTGATAAATCTGTAAACTTTATTGAAGAAAAGGGAAAATCTAATGTATAATACCAAGTAGTATGGAAACGCATACATAGATTAATAACTTCTAAGAGGAGGGTTTTTTATGAGTGGAATATGGCTTGCGGTCGTAGGGGGCCTCGTATTCTTTCTTGGTTATCGGTATTATTCAAAATTCATTGCTGAAAAGATCTATCGATTAGATCCGAATTACGTGACACCTGCGCATCAGTACAAGGATGGTGTCGACTTTGTGCCGACGAACAAATTTGTGCTTTGGGGGCACCACTTTACATCCGTAGCTGGAGCAGCACCGATTGTTGGTCCTGCGATTGCGGTTTATTGGGGCTGGCTGCCTGCGGTTCTATGGGTATTGCTTGGAACAGTATTTGCAGCTGGTGTGCATGATTTTGGTACACTTGTCTTGTCCGTTCGTAACAAAGGTCAATCCGTTGGTACGTTAGCTAGTAAATTAATTGGTCAAAAAGCGAAAGTCTTGTTTTTATTCATCATTTTATTGCTTGTATTAATGGTAAATGCCGTCTTTGCCTGGGTCATAGCGAACTTGTTTATTTCTTTTCCGGCAAGTGTCGTCTCGGTATTCATCCAAATTCCATTGGCTGTTTGGATCGGTTATAGTGTGTATAAGAAAAAAGGAAATATGCTGCTGCCTTCGATTGTGGCACTTGCAGTCATGTATTTAGCGGCCATTGTGGCAAGTTACGTGCCTGCGTTACAAATTGATCTCGTTAAATATTTTGGCGGGGAAGGTGCGACAACTCTATTTGGTATGAGCGCGACTTCGATGTCGTTCTTAGTCTGGATCATCGTTTTGATGGTCTATGTGTATATTGCATCGACGCTGCCTGTCTGGAAGCTGTTGCAGCCGCGTGATTATATTAACTCTCACCAGTTAATTGTCGGTCTTGGACTCTTATATTTAGGGTTGCTTTTCACAAACCCAGAAATCACAGCACCAGTGACAAATGCGTCTGCGGATACATCGTGGTTCCCGCTTCTCTTTATTACGATTGCGTGTGGAGCGATCTCAGGATTCCATGGATTAGTGTCATCAGGGACTTCTTCTAAACAGTTGAACAATGAAAAAGATGCTCGCTTTGTCGGATATTTAGGATCTGTCGGGGAAGGAGCACTTGCTCTTGTCGCTATCATCGCTGTTGTCACATTCTTCCCGACACCGGGAGAATTTACAGCAACGTATAGCGGATTTGCTGCAGCTAGCGGAGCGGGTCTTGGTGTGTTCATTCAAGGTGCAGGACAGCTTGCATCAGGGCTCGGTATTCCGGCGATGGTGGCTTCTACGATTGTTTCCGTCATTGTAGTGAGCTTTGCGGCCACGACGTTGGATTCTTCTGTCCGACTTATGCGCTATATCATTGCTGAACTAGGTACAGAATATAAAATTAAACCGCTTACGAAAACCCATGTGGCGACGACTACTGCTGTCGTATCCAGTGCGATGCTTACCCTTATTCCGCAGGGGCCAAAAGGGTTTGGTTCAGGAGGTTATCTGCTATGGCCGTTGTTTGGAACATCCAACCAGCTTTTAGCAGGAATCAGCTTACTGTTAGTGTCCATCTGGCTTCGAAACCAAGGACGTAATTACTTGCCAACCTTGATTCCGATGTTGTTCATCATGTTCATGACGCTATGGGCGATGATTGATCAGGTTGTCACGGAATGGGCGCCTTGGGCCGAAGGAAGCGACTGGATGTTATTCAGCTTTGGTGCGATTATTCTTGTCTTTACATTTTGGATTCTATTGACAGCTATATCAGCGTTAAGTAAAGGAAATCGTGACTCTGTACAAAGGAGTGCGTAACAAGTGCCGCACGTGCTCACGTGCGGCTTTCCTTTTCATCAAGAGGAGGGACCAAAGATGGTGGAAGTGATGATCATTCGGGCGGAAAAGGAAATCGGCATGGGCTGTTGCGGTGGGGTCTGCAGTGACAAAGATGCGCTAGTGCATATGGAAGATGAGTTTAAACACCACGATGAGGACAGGAAGACTCTTGGTGAGCTTTACCAACAAACGTTGAGTAATTATGGAGATCAAGTAGAAATTACTTTTCTCGATCCACGGAATGTATTGGCCATTGCGGTTTACTTCTTGAAACAAGTAAAAGAAAGGGAAATCTCTCTAGTTACTGCCTTTCGACACTTCTTTTTCCATATGAAATACAATGCAATTTTTGTTAATGGAAAAATGGTGGAAGGATTGAACGATTATCATACACAACTTAGAAAAGTGTTAAATACGTGAGGAGGGGTAGTATGCCAAGAAAATATTCTATAAAAAGATTAGTGGAGCTTTACGATGAAATCCTCAGTCTTCCTCACAAGCAAGAAATCGCACGAGAGCTGAGGGACGAGGATGATTTATTCATGCTGCTTGTATATTCCGATATGCTCGGAATTCCAAACCCAGCTTTTTATTACACATTAGAATTATATCCGTATATCATTGAGAAATTTCATGACTGGCACTTGCGGATGGGCATGGAGAAGTCGCCTCTTGATGGGATCAGGTGCTGCTGAAATGAAGGAAAAGGTGGACTCATAATGAAACAAATTCATGATAAGAAAATTTTATTTGTTGGAGGAAAAGGAGGAGTCGGTAAATCTACATCTTCCGCGGCGCTTGCTGTTGCATTCGCACGGGAAGGCTTAAAGACGCTCGTCGTTTCTACTGACCCTGCTCATAACCTTGGTGATATTTTTCATAAAAAAGTGGACCACAAAAAAACAAAACTTGAGGAGAATCTGTGGGGGATTGAAGTCGACCCAAATGTTGAATCGAAACGATATATCGAAGGCGTGAAGGATAACCTTGAAGGTCTTGTTAAATCGAAGATGGTTGAGGAAGTGCATCGTCAAATCGATATGGCAAGCGCCTCCCCTGGGGCCGATGAGGCGGCTCTTTTTGATCGGTTGATCTCCATTATTCTCGAAGAATCCGACCACTTTAATAAAATCGTGTTTGATACGGCTCCGACAGGTCATACGATTCGTTTACTGACATTACCTGAACTTATGGGCGTATGGATTGATGGAATGCTCGAGCGCAGAAAGAAAGTGAATGATAATTACACAGAGCTTTTAAATGATGGTGATCCAGTTGATGATCCGATCTATTCTATATTGCAAAATAGGAAAGAAAAATTTGCTGCCGTAAGAAAAATTATTTTAGACGAGGAACAGACGGGCTTTGCATTTGTATTGATTCCTGAGCGGCTCCCTATTTTAGAAACGGAAAAAGCGATTAAACAGCTGGGACAGCACGATCTCCCGGTACGAACGCTCATTGTGAATAAGGTGCTGCCAGAGCATGCCGACGGTGCTTTTTTAGAGAAACGCAGAAAGCAGGAAAAAACTTATTTGGATGAGATTGAAAAGCGCTTTACTAAACAACAGCTCATCCGGGTGCCATTGTTTGAGGAGGATGTTTCAGATATGGAAAAGCTCGGTGTATTTGCGGAGCATGTGCGAAGAAAAATTAGCGTATAGAAAAAGCCTCATGATGGAGTTCATGAGGCTTTTTTCATGATAGAGTTTCATTATTTTACTAATCGGAACGTTTGGGACCTTACGTCGCGGCTGTTTGTTCCAACAAAAACTTCGAACTCTCCAGCATCACTTTTATGTTCCATGTTCGCATGATAGTAACGCAGTTGACTTTCATTTAGCTGAAAAATGACTTCTTCTGATTCACCTGGTTCTAGTGAAATCTTTTTAAAGTCTTTGAGTTCTCTCAGTGGTCGAACAACGTCTCCCACAAGGTCTCGAATATAAAGTTGAACAACTTCATCGCCAGCTTTATCACCGGTATTGGATACGGTCGTTGTCACAGTCAATTGTTCATCATACTTCATTTCATTCGAAGATAAGGTAAGTTCTCCGTACTCAAATTGGCTGTAGCTCAGTCCATAACCAAACGGGTAAAGGGGCTCATTTGGAATATCTAAATACTGAGAGACGTAACGTACTTGTGCATCGGGTGCATTTTTAGGGCGGCCAGTACTATAGCGATTATAATAGATCGGGACCTGACCGACAGAGTACGGCATCGACATCGTCAGCTTACCTGATGGATTTACTTTACCAAAAATAATGTCTGCAAGTGCATTACCGCCTTCTGTCCCTGGATACCAGGCTTCAATAACAGCGTCAGCATTCTCGATCACTTCTCTTAAGTCCAAAGGTCGTCCGTTAAACAATACAGCAACTACTGGTTTTCCTAATTCCTTCATCTTTCTCAAAAGGTCGAGCTGAACTTCCGGAATACGTATGTCTGCCCTGCTGCCGGCTTCACCGCTCATGTCTGAATGTTCTCCTAAGGCAACAACAATTACTTCCGCTTTTTCCGCTTGTTCTAACGCCGATTGCAGTTGTCCTTCTGTACCTTCCTCAATGCCGCAGCCTTCGGAAATAAATAGTTTCTCTTTTTTGATATGGTTTAAAAAGCCGGTATTAACAGTGATGGTATCTTCAGAAGATCCACCCCAGGACCATGGACCAAGAATGTCTGTACTTGTGGAAAATGGCCCAACAAGGGCGGTTTTTTGACCGGAATCTAGTGGTAAGACTTCATCATTCTTTAATAATACAATTGATTTACTCGCAAGTTCTCGAGCTGTCTTGCGGTTTTCTTCAGATAGAATAACGGCTGCCTCTTTTTCCTCACTGGTCCCTCTATAAGGGTTTTCAAACAGACCGAGCTTTTTCTTAAGCCTTAAAATTCGCAGTACTGCTTCATCTACGATCGCTTCTTCTAGGGTTCCTTCTTCGATCAATTCCCGTACATGGTTCGTATAGCAAGACGTCATCATTTCAATATCTACACTTGCCTTCATCGCTTTTTCAGCCGCTTGTTTCGCATCTTCGGCTACACCATGAGGAATCAGTTCTTTTACGGCTCCCCAGTCTGAGATCAGTGGACCTTCGAATCCCCATTCGCCTCTCAAAATACCTCGCATCAGCTCTTCATTCCCTGTCGAAGGAACGCCGTTCAAAATATTGAAGGCGGTCATGACCATTTCGCAGCCTTCATCGAGAGCGGCTTTGTAAGCAGGTAGGTAGTTTTCACGAAGCTGCCATACGGACATGTCAACCGTATTATAATCGCGGCCCGCTTCGGGAGCACCGTAAGCAGCAAAGTGCTTCACGCATGCCGCTACTTTTGAGTGGTCATTTTCAAAATCACCTTGGAATCCTCGTACAAAGGAGCGAGCGAATTCACTATTCAAATGGGGGTCCTCCCCTGTTCCTTCCATTACCCGTCCCCAACGTGGTTCTCGTGATAAGTCGACCATTGGGGCAAAAGTGACGTGTACACCTGAGGCAGCTGCTTCTTCTGCTGCAATAGCCGCACTTTTTTCTGCAAGGTCCAGATCCCAAGATGAACTGATGGCAAGCGGGACAGGGAAGATCGTTTTAAAACCGTGTACGATATCCGACATAAATAATAAAGGAATACCGAGACGGTTTTCTTCCATATGTACCCTCTGAATATTGGTGGTTTCTTTTGCACCTGAAGCACCGAGAACTGATCCTGTGTGTTTGATGTCTTCTTCACTAATGTTCATTTGTACCATAGGGCCTGTAATTTCGCCTCGATCAGTGGCGCCTTTAAAGAATGGGGTTGCCAGCTGGACGAGCTGTCCAACTTTTTCTTCTATCGTCATTTTTTCTAGTAAATGATTTAGGTTTACATCTGTCATTAGAATTCCTCCTCAAAGTTAAGTGAAACGTTTCGAATAAAATATAATTGCAGTATAAGTGTGTAGTGTTTATCCGTCAACCTATAAGTTCCTCCTGTTTAAAAGGTTTTTCTATAATTTTTGAAAAAATTCAGGAAAGTAGTTGAAAGCGGATACAAATTAAATTATAATGCAGTTATCGAAACGTTTCAATTAAAAATATCGAAGGGGTGCTTTTTCAGTGAAGTGGAAATTATTAACCTTGTTATCTGTACTCGTTTTATCTATGGCACTTGCGGGTTGTTCAAACAGCTCATCATCTGAAGGGGATGAAAACACCGTTACTGTGTGGGCGATGGGGGAAGAAGGTAAAAAACTTCAGGAGTTTAGTAAAAAGTTCGAAGAAAACAATCCTGATCTGACCGTAGATGTACAAGCTATTCCTTGGGATACGGCACATGACAAATTACTTACAGCCGTAGCCTCAGGGAACGGGCCGGACGTTGTCCAATTAGGAACAACCTGGGTACCAGAATTTGCTGAAGCTGGTGCACTGAAAGACTTGTCTGAATACATGGAAGACTATCCTAACTTTGCAAAAGAAAACTATTTTGATGGTTCTGTAACGTCGATGGAAAATGGCGATCAAGTTGTTGGAATTCCCTGGTATGTAGATACGCGTGTGATTTACTACCGTACAGACTTGTTAAAAGAAGCCGGCTATGAAGAACCACCAAAAACATGGGATGAGCTGAAGGATGCGGCAACGAAGCTTGCTGATCGTGGCGAAGACTCTTATGGACTTGATATCGACCGTAATGACCAGTCTACACCGTTTATCTTTGCGTGGCAGAATGGATACGAAGCTGATGTGAAAAACAAAGAATTGAATCTAGATTCTCCGGAATTTAAAGAAGCGATGGAGTATTATGCAAGCTATTTCGAAGAGGGATTAAGTCCAACTCAGGAAGGTGTAGACATTGTCCAAGCCTTTAAAGCTGGTTCTAAGCCGATGTTTTTCAGTGGTCCATGGATGATTAATATCATCAATGATCAGGCTCCGGATCTTGAAGGGAAATGGGCGACTGCTGTTATGCCTACAAAAGAAAAAAATACATCCATGATGGGCGGCTCTCTGCTTTCTGTATTTGAAAGCTCTGACAATGTGGAAGGTGCAATGAAATATATTTCCTTCATGACAGATGTAGAAACGCAAATGGACTGGCTGGAAGAATCCAATACGCTTCCTTCCCGTACAGAAGCATGGGAAAAACCAGTAATGCAAGAAGATCCGAATTATGCGACATTCGGTAAACAATTAGAAAACACGAACCCAGGGTTACAGACTGAACACTTTGAACGAATTGCTCAAGAACTCCTTGCTTCGATTGAACGAATTACCGAAGGCGGAGCTGACTTAGATAAAGAACTGAAAGAGTTTAACCAAAAAGCACAAGAGATTATAGAAGATTAAACATTAGCTGATGATGGGATGAGCGATCATTCCATCATCTTTTATCCATGTCACGTTCAGATAGGTGGTTTTCCATGAAACAATTTAAAAACAGACACCCGTATATGTTTATTGGACCGGCTGTCCTTTTGCTCTCTTTATTCAGTCTAATTCCAATTGCCATCGCTTTCGTTATCAGTTTTACCAATATGGATTTAAAAGGATTGGCAGACTGGTCATCCATTACGTTCATCGGCTTCGAAAATTACAAGGATTTATTTTCAGACAGCACATTTATCAAATCGATTTATAATACGCTGTTCTATGTTGTGATTGGTGTGCCGCTGGTTATCATTTGCTCGCTGTCAATCGCACTGTTGTTGAACTATGGAACAAGCTGGATCTTCAACACGTTCAGAGCTGTATATTATATGCCTTCCATCACCAACATCATCGCTGTGGCGGTCATTTGGGGATATCTATACAATACTGAATACGGTTTGTTCAACTTTTTGCTTTCCTTTCTTTCTGTTGAGAACGTTCCCTGGTTAGAAGAGCCGACGATTGCGAAAATATCGTTGATTCTTCTAGCGGTATGGAAAGGGATCGGTATTAACATGATTATTTTCTTAGCTGCTCTTCAAGGAATACCGAAATCCTACTATGAAGCAGCGGAAATGGATGGAGCAAGCCGACTGCAGGTCCTTTTCAATGTAACATTGCCGCTCTTGCGGTATGCGACCTTCTTTGTGACTGTAACAACATTGATCGGATGGATGCAATTCTTCGAAGAACCGTTTGTCATGACGGACGGCGGACCATTAGACGGAACGATCTCGATCGCTCTCTTCATCTATAAAGAAGGTTTCCAATTCAGTCAATTCGGCTATGCCGCTGCAGGATCCTTTATATTGTTTGCCATGATTATTCTAGTTACAGTGATTCAATTCAAATTTAGAAAATCAGATACGGAATATTAAGAGAGGGGAGTAGAAGCTTATGGCTGCAGCAACGAAGAAAAGCAGGCTCGAAAAATCGATTGTCATTTTCATTATGGTTGTAGGTGGAATCCTCGTTTCGATTCCGTTTATCTGGATGATTTCGAGTTCCTTTAAACCGGAAAGTGAAGTACTGGCCATTCCGCCAACAATTATTCCGGACAACCCAACGATTGAGCATTATATTGAATTATTTACCAATATGAATTTCGCTGTTTACTTAAGGAATACGTTAGTCATCGTAATATTCTCGTTCTTAGGTTTATTATTTAATGCCATGGCCGGATATGGTTTCGCAAAATACGACTTTAAAGGCCGGGAGAAAACCTTTTATATCGTCTTGGCTACCATGATGATCCCGGGGCAAGTCACGATGATACCTGTTTACCTTTTGCTCAATTACATGGGGCTGACGAATACAATGACAGGGATCGTTCTCCCTGGATTAGCCGTTGCCTTCAGTATTTTCTTATTCCGTCAGTTCATGACGACCATTCCAGATGACTTGATTGAGGCGGCAAGACTCGATGGAGCGGGAGAGTTTTATATCTTCTTCCGACTGGTCGTTCCGATTGCGAAGCCGATCTTTGCCGTCCAGGGAATCTTGACATTCATTGCCGGCTGGAACAGCTTCCTATGGCCGTTGATCATTGCCAATGATGAAAGTTTATATACGCTGTCTGTCGGTCTATCCTTACTACAAGGGCAATATGCGAATAACTTTGCCTTGCAGATGGCCGGAGCTGCATTCATGGTCGTGCCGATCATCATTATCTTCGCCTTTTTCCAAAAATACATTGTCGAAGGGTTTACGATGTCCGGACTTAAATAGAATCGAAATCGAATAAAAACTGTTACAATAAAATTAGGTAACCCTTATAGAGGGAGGATTTCAATGGCTACGATTAAAGATGTGGCTAAACGAGCGGGAGTCGCTGTATCGACCGCTTCTTATGCCTTGAACGGCAATGAAAAAGTCAGTGCAGCTACAATTGATAAAGTTCTGAAAGCCGCAAGAGAGTTAAATTATCAAAAGAACGGTTTTGCTTCCGATTTGAAGCGGACCAAAACGAATACGATCGCTTTAATTCTTAGTGATATGTCTGGACCTTATTTTTCCGAGTTGATTAAAGGGGTACAGGAAGTGACGGCGAACAATCAGTATGACTTGATTGCCTGTAGTTCTGTCGGCGGGGACAGGTCGACAGCAACGAAATTTCTACGTGAGAAGCGCGTGGACGGAGCGATCATATTAGCAAACAATATCTCGACACAAGTGATTGAAGAATCTGCAAGAGAAGACTTTCCGATTGTAGTCTTAGACCGTGATGTTGAAAATCCCTATGCCATCCACGTGGAAGTCAATAACCGCCAGGGTGGTTATCAGGCAACGGAGTATTTGATCAAAAAGGGTCATAAGTCCATTAGCTATGTGAGCGGTCCAATAGATTCTCATGATAACCAAGAGCGCTTCAAAGGTTTTATGGACGCTTTAAAGGATTATGATGTTCCTTACCAGTCTCGACTGAAGATCGGCGGGGACTTCACCAGAGATGGCGGATACCGGGCAACCAAGATGCTGATTGCTCAGCAAAACTTACCAGATGCGATCTTTTACGCCAATGATGAAATGGCCATTGGAGGTCTTCAAGCATTTAATGAAAAAGGAATTGGAGTCCCGGATGATGTATCGATTGTCGGCTTTGATGATATTCAACTTTCTGAATATGCCAATCCCCCGCTGACGACGATTAGGCAGCCGAAGTACGAGGCTGGAGCACTATCTGTCCACATGATTTTTCAGATGCTTGCTGGTGAAAAAGTAGAAAGAAACTATAACTTATCTACTGAGTTTATAGAACGCTCTTCTGTAAAAGAAAAATAAAGCAAACCCGGTAGTTCTTTATTGGATTACCGGGTTTGCTTTATTTTAAGCTCCTTTTAAACAATGAAAACATCCAAGTGAAAAATCTGATCCTTTAATCTTGCATCTTTTTCTAATGGAAGATATTCAATCATACTATTATCTGGTAGCATACAAGAAAAGACTGGTTAGGGGGATGAAATTGGACAGTAAATCATCGCTATTCTTCATTGCTTTAGGTGCCTCTTTATGGGGGATTATCGGTATTTTTGTAAATCAATTATATGAAATTGGATTCACCCCTATCCAGGTTGTAGCTATACGAGTTACAACGGCATTTTTCTTTCTAGTTATTTATGTCTTAAGTAAGAACCGTCATTTATTCAAGATAAAATTAACGGATAGCTGGTATTTTGTGGGTACTGTTATTATTAGTATTGTTTTATTCAACTTCTGCTTATTTAGCGCTATGGAAGAAGCGTCTATATCGATCGCATTTATATTACTCTACACGGCTCCAGCTTTTGTTACGGTTTTTTCGTGGTTATTTTTTAAAGAAGCTTTGACAGGGCGTAAGATAAGTGCGTTAGTGATCACGCTTATTGGGTGTTCCTTTGTCATAGGAGTGCTGCCAAATGTGAGTGCATCTATTTCTTTATATGGGTTTATCCTTGGTCTTGGATCAGGGTTGTTTTATGCTCTTTACAGCATTTTTGGAAAAGCAGCCCTCCAACATTATGACTCTCTCACCGTTACTCTGTACACGTTTTTGTTCGCGTCGGTGGCCATCTTGCCGTTCAGTGGATTAGCTGCCAATGGGCATTTATTTTCAAGTGTATCCGTTTGGGGATTTATTATTGGATTAGGGTTTTTTTCAACCATGCTGCCCTTTATTTTATATACGAAAGGGCTGCAGTACGTAGAGTCCAGCCGTGCATCTATTATTGCGACGATTGAACCTGTAGTGGCTTCCCTTGTAGGGTTTTTAGTTTTCAATGAAACTTTGACAATATGGCAGTATGCAGGGATGATACTAGTCCTTTCATCTGTCATTCTCGTACAGGAATCTAAGAATAAGTACGAACAACAATTGCTTGAAGAAGTAAAAGCATGAATCATTCATTAAAAAGGCGCTTCACAAAGGAAGCGCCTTTTTGTAGGACAATACCTAACCAATTATTTTATAGAAAACTCTTCTTTTTTCAAAAGGTCTTCAGGTGTTTTTCCGATCTCAGATTGATGGAAGTAATCTCTGATTACACCATCCTGCAAGTAGTTGATAATAGAAACCATCGTCATCCCTTGATCGAGTGCAAGATATGCATTTGTCACTTCCCCTGTTTCTACGTTTACAGAATCCAAAAAGCCATACTTACTATAAGTGTCGAAACGTTTCAATGTGTGAATATTCTCGAATGCTTCCATCGGTGTATACTCAAGGGCAAGGAATGTAGCGTGCGGTGTCACGGTGCCGTCAGCTTTGTATCCATCCATTCCAAGAGGGGTAGCAGCAAATTCAGAGTATCCGTCTGGAGTTGCGGCTGGTGACATGCCCCATGCTTCATAACCTTGCTCTTTTGCGTACTCGATCTGAATTTCAGCATGCCGCTGGTTGTTTAGCCCAAGGGCATCTTTACCAAGTTCTTTTTCTTTTAACACAAGTTGAGGCATAAGTGCTTCAAACATGCTGCCTCCCCAGCTTGGTACATACTTTTTACCGTTGTAACTGTAGTGGCCTTCAAAAACCTCTACACCATCATAAGTGGTCGTGTATCCTTCAGGTGTTTGCTGCTGCCAATCCCAGCTTTCCGGCATAGTACGGAACATTTTCCACCAGTGCTCTTTAGGGACATCGCCTTTACCAATGGCAATGTAGCTTGCGACACGCGGTTCTGTATAGAATGCACCGTAATGGTGAGAAGTATAGCTTTCTGCTGCAACATCATAGCCGCCTCTCATTTGCCCAACTTCAGGTGTGTAAAGCTTAGAGTAGTCCATGTTCTGAACAAGTGCATTGGACTGTTCGAACAACTCTGGATAGGCTTGTCCTACAACGACCAAGCCTGCAGACAGCCATCCATTATCGACGGTAGAAATAAACTCTCCCCAGTCTGTATAGAGTGAACCATCAGAGGTGTTGTACCAGTTGTAAAAAAGTCCATTCCACTTTTTCATATCTTCGAGGGAATTCAATGTTGTTTGGATTTTATCAATCGATTCTTCGCGGGAAATCAGTCCAGCTTCATCAGCGGCGATTGTACTCATCATGTACATTCCAATATTAGTGGGCGAGGTGTGTTTTTGCGCGGTCATTTCACCATCTTCGTTGTAACGGACAGCGTCATAAGTAAGGCCGGTTTCTTCGACTGTGAACTCTTCAAAATATCGATACGTTTTCTTTGATACCGCTTTCAATTGTTTTGATAAAGCAACCTCTTTTCCTTTTGATACGGCAAAAGACGAGACAGGGAATACAGTGCTTATCGCTAAAATAACAGCTAAGAACAAAGTCGTATACTTTTTCAATACATTCACTTCCTTTTTATGATTTGGTGAAACGTTTCAATTATTAGTTTACAGAAAATGAAACCTTAGATAAATAATGTAATAGTAGGAAATGTGATACTATTCAGATAGTTAGAAAGTTGGTGATGGATTATTGTTTCACCAATAATGGAGGTCACAAGGTGAATCATATCCAGCCATACATAGAAGAATTGGAGAGTTTCCTGCACTCACAAAAAAGAAGGATCATGAGTGATTTTGGGAAGACACACTCTGAATTTAGTGAAAAGCCCTCAGGTCATCCAAAATATGGATGACCTGAGGGCTATTCGTGGTTTATCGGCTATTTAGGATAAGATTTCGGCGAACGTTGATATATATCGACGTTCGCCGATTTATTTCAGCGGAAAACACATTCATATCAGCAATCCAATCAAATTAAGGTTTTTAAATAGTATTTCCTGCCTTTATTTTTCCCTTGCTGTTCTAACGATAAAGCTTGTAGGATTCTTTTTGTAACTGATGATGAATCAAGACGAAGAAATTTCTTTGCTTTTTCATTAGTAATTTCATCCCCGAATATTAACCTGTAATCCTTCAAAGCTTCAATATGTGCCTGCTTGTCTGAACGTCTGCACTTAGGACAGTACCATGTTCCGTGATGTCTCTGTAAAGGTGCGTAGCTGCATGAACTGCAATAAATGCCTGTTTTCACATCAGAAGGTTGAACATCGATTGTTTTTAAATAGTTGTAAGAAAGTGGATGATGAAATTTTAAAAGTGCCGTTGATATTTCTTGGAGTTCAGTTGTGGAAAGAGAAGTGGGGAATTGGAGAGTATCCAATTTATTAATCTTTACTGGTAGGTCGTACGTTCGAATGACTATGTCGTCTTCTTGAGTGTTTGATCGAATCACACATAAGGGGTGGCTGTTCGTAACGAGGCAGTAGATAGAGGGGGAAGGAAAAGAATGGAGATGAAGCCATTTCTGAAGTTGGTTTTTATGGCGATTTACTTGATGAATCGGATTATCAAACCCTTGATGATCATCTCTGATTAACTGTTTATCATCATAATATAAGGTGCCTGCCATATATTTTGCTTCAATGAGAAGGATCCATTCTCTAGTTAGGATAAGCGCGTCATTCTGAAAGTAGTGGGTACCATCCCACAGTCGTAAATCGTAAAAAATCAGCTGCTCATTGGTACAAAAGGAGAGCGGATAATTGAGAGCCAGTTCACCTTTTCGTCCCGCAAGTTCCGAGCCTAATCTTTCTTTAATGAGCGTGTAGTTAGGATGAGTATTTACTAGTCTTCTTTCTAGTGCTTCTAATTGATTTAAGCTTAAGGAAGTTTCTCGCTCTTTAATAATCATAGAGTCAACACCTTTCTATATTTAATAGTTAGGCATTAAAAGTCTTAAATCCTTCGTAAGAAATAATTTTGAGGAGTATCACAGATATCTACTTGAAAAAGGAGTTTTTTAGTCCGAATATCAGCGATAAATTACTTATATCAGCAAAAGAAGATATATAGGCGATCGCTGATATATATCGGCAATAAACGAAATATATCAGCGAATCGCCAAGTAAAACAAAGTTAAATTTCAATCACGGCATATCCATAAGCAGGAAGTTCTACAGCAGCCCCTTTCACATCTGCCTTCTCACTTAGAAGAAGAGCTTTTCCTACTGTTTCTTTGAGAGTTACGTCTTTTTCTTCTTCCGTTGCATTCGCTACAAATAATAGTGATTGTTCGCTAGAGTCTTTTTGATAAACAAGCACATCATCACCATAGTCCTTGAAAGATAGACGAGCATTGTTTCCGAAAGCGTGCTGAGATTTACGCAGGCTGATCAGGTTCTGAACGAAAGAAAACAGTTCAAGGTCCTGCTTATCCTTATCCCAAGCCATACATTTCCTGCAACCTGGGTCTTCTCCACCTGTCATGCCAATTTCATCCCCATAATAGATACAAGGAGTCCCTTTATAGGAAAGCTGGAACAAATACATCAGCTTCACAGCTTCCTTATTTCCATCTGCATAAGTGAGAATTCTCGGAGTATCATGGCTGTCTAGAAGGTTGAAGGCCACTTCATTTACATTCTCCGGGTACATATGCTCCACATGGGAAATTTGATTTTTAAAGTGTTCCAAACTGATCTCACTATTAAAAAATTTCAAGACAGCATTCGTGAACGGGTAGTTCATCACTGCGTCAAATTGGTCACCTTGCAGCCATGGCATCGAGTCATGCCAAATTTCTCCGAGGATATACGCTTCAGGTTTTGTCGTTTTCACAACGCGGCGGAAATCTCTCCAGAAGGCATGGTCGACTTCGTTTGCAACATCGAGACGCCATCCATCGATATCAAATTCCTCTATCCAGTAGCGCGCAACATCAAGAAGGTATTGTTTCACTTCTGGATTTTCCGTGTTTAATTTCGGCATCTCTGGAACAAAACCAAAGGTATCGTAATTTGGTTTCGGTTCTGTTTTGGCCTGTTTATCCCATAAGTGAAACCAATCATAATAATTTGATTTCACACCGTTTTCCAATACATCCTGGAAAGGGGCGAAGTAGTATCCGCTATGGTTGAAAACGGCATCAAGCATCACTCGAATCCCGCGTTCATGGCACGCTCTCACCAGTTTTCGAAAGGTTTCTTTATCTCCGAACTGTGGGTCGATCTCCATGTAATCGATCGTGTCATATTTATGGTTGGAGTAGGCTTTAAAAATTGGCGTGAAATAGATACCGTTTATGCCAAGGTCTTCAAGGTGGTCTAAGTGATCAATGACCCCCTGGAAATCTCCACCGAAGAAACTGTCCGGCTTCGGATCTTCACTTCCCCATGGTAAGGTGCCTTCAGGATCTCTCGATGGATCTCCATTGCCGAACCTTTCGGGAAAGATTTGATACCAGACCGTATCTTTGACCCATTCAGGAGCTTGGAAGACATCCGCTTCATTCATGAAAGGAAAGCAAAAATGATAGGCAATATCATCGACAGGAACCTTTTCATAAAACCCCTTTTCGTTATAATTCCATTCTTCCTCATGATCTTCTAATAAGAATGAATAACGCAAACGTCGGTATGGTGGTTTCAGTGATGTGAACCAATAATCGAAAAGCTCATCACTTCCGCTTTTCTTCATTAGCTGTGTTTCATATTGCCATTCTCCATCTTCCCACACGTAAGGGTCTCCGTGAACGAGCGTGACAGTTTCTAAGTCATTCTTTTTCGTACGTAAGCGAATATGGATCGTTTCTCTATCGTAAGCATAGGCAAAATTGTTTTTAGCCCGGTGGTAGATTGCTTCTTTTAACAAAATTATCATCCCTTCTGAACAATCGCTTGCACAAAAAAATTAAAGTTTATCTTTCTATAATTAAAGTAATGAATAATGGGTGTGAAGTCAATAAAAATAATGGAAGCGGTTTAAATACTATGATGATAGATTTTAAATAAATATAGAAATTTGTCAGAAAACGCTTGCAAAAATAATGTGGGTTTGTATAATAAGAATCAAGAAATGTGCAATCGTTTTCACTAACTTTTGCATTTGTTCACGTCTAACGTGAAGTGAAAATTTTAAGGGGGAACTTATTGATGAAGAAATGGTTAAGTGTTTTATTCGTCGCCTTTCTTGCTGTGGGTTTGTTGGCTGCCTGTGCGCCTGATCGTGAAGAAGAGGCAAGCTCAGGAGGATCAGATAGTGAAGGAAATTCATCTTCTGAAGATGGCATGCCAGAGAAACCTGAAAAACTAGTAATCTGGGAAGATAAAGAAAGAGGAGTCGGGCTTGAGCCTGCCATTGCTAGTTTCGAAGAAGAATATGGAATTGAAGTAGAATATGAAGAATTAGATATGGCTAGTGACATGCGTGAACGTCTACGTTTGGACGGTCCAGCTGGAACGGGTCCAGATGTTTTGACTATTCCACATGACCAAATCGGCCAGTTAGCTACTGAAGGTCTTCTTGAACCATTACAAGTGGATAGCTCTGTAACAGATATTTATACTGAAGCTTCTGTACAAGCACAGACATATAATGGAAAATTATATGGTCTACCGAAGTCTACAGAAACTCCGGTTTTCATTTATAACAAAGAACATATGCAAGAAGTACCAGAAAACTTTGATGAGCTTTTCGAGTTCTCTAAAGAGTTTGCTGGTAAAGAGAAATACGGTTTCCTAGCTCTTTGGGACAACTTCTACTTTGGTAACGCAGTCATGGCTGGGTATGGCGGTTATGTATTTGATCGTGCAGACGGTACATTAAATCCACAGGACCTTGGATTAAGCAATGAAGGTGCTGTTGAAGGAGCTCAATATATTCAAAAATGGTATGAAGAAATCTTCCCAAGTGGAATTGTTGGTGAAAGTGGCGGATCTGCTAAAGACGGTCTTTTCCAGGATGGCAACGTAGCCTCTATGATGGATGGTCCTTGGGCTTATCAAGCTTTAGATGATGCAGGAATTGATTTTGGTGTAGCTCCACTACCAAAACTTCCAAATGGTGAATATCCACAAACGTTTATTGGAGTTAAAGGGTGGCACGTTTCTGCAATGTCTGAGAATAAAGAATGGTCTACGAAGCTTGTAGAGTGGATTGCTAATGAAGAAAACGCGAAAATCCGCTTCGAAGAAACAGGTGAAATTCCACCAGTTAAATCTCTAATCGAAGATCCGATTATCGCTGATAACGAAAGAGCATCCGCAGTTGCAATTCAATCTGAACGTGGTGTTCCAATGCCTAACATTCCTGAAATGAGTGAGGTTTGGGAGCCAATGGCACAAGCACTGCAATTGGTTGCTACAGGGAAATCTTCTCCTGAAGATGCACTGAACGAAGCTGTAGAAACCATTAACAAACAAATTGAATTGAATCACTCCGGTAACGAATAAACGGGCGAGGCGGCACCCGGACCAAAACGGGTGCTGCTTCTTTTTTAAAGAAGAGCAAGGAGAGAAAGGAGCCTGAACATGGGGGAGAATGAAAACCAATACCAGTCAAATCATAGAAAAATAGCTTTAGCGCTATCGATTATTCCAGGGCTCGGACAGATCTATAATAAGCAGTTGATTAAAGGGATAGTCTTTCTCATTTTGACAGCATCTTTTGTCATTGCTTTTAAGGATTTAATCCAGTTCGGATTCTGGGGGCTAATCACTCTTGGAATCGATCCCGCATATGACCATTCCATTACGCTTTTGGTAGAAGGGATCTTGACGGTTATCGTCACCATACTAGGATTTGGGATTTACATTTTTAACTTAAGAGATGCTTTCAAAGTGGGCAAGCAGAGGGATAGGAATGAAAATCCGAACTCGATTCGTCAGCAATATCACAATCTGGTCGGAGCAGGATTCCCATACTTAATGATGACCCCAGGATTTTTACTGTTAATCTTTGTTGTTATTTTCCCGATTCTTTTCGTTGTTTTACTGTCGTTTACAAACTATGATTTATACCATTCACCTCCTGCAAGTCTTGTAGACTGGGTCTGGTTCAAAAACTTCATTGAAATCTTCAGTATTCCAATTTGGCGTGAAACATTCTTCAGTGTTTTAGCGTGGACGGTTATTTGGACGTTTGGGGCAACTACTCTTCAAATCGCTTTAGGAATTTTCTTAGCCGTTCTGATGAATCAAAAAGAAATTAAGTTCCAAAAAATCTTCCGTACAATTTTCATTTTGCCCTGGGCAGTTCCAGCATTCGTTTCCATTCTAGTTTTCGCTGGTATGTTTAATGAGACGTTTGGAACAATTAACAATGATATCCTTGCCATTTTTGGATTAGGTGACATTCCGTGGTTAACGAATCCTGTTTATACAAAAATTGCTTTGATTATGATTCAGACATGGCTTGGCTTTCCGTTCATTTTTGCCATGGTTACAGGAGTCCTTCAATCGATCCCGAATGAGCTGTACGAAGCGGCTGAAGTGGATGGAGCTACAATCATTCAGAAGTTCAAAAATATTACGCTTCCACTTGTCCTTTATGCCACAGCACCGATCTTAATTACGCAATACACGTTTAACTTTAATAACTTTAATGTAATCTTCCTTTTCAATGGCGGAGGACCTGCAGTACCCGGACAAAACGCAGGAGGTACAGATATATTAATTTCTTGGATATATTCCTTGACGATGACTTCTGCACAGTACGGAAAGGCTGCAGCTATCACGATGATTCTATCGTTAATCGTTATTACTGTCGCGCTATGGCAGTTTAGAAGAACGAAATCATTCCAAGAAGAGGATATGATGTAATATGAAGAGAAATAGAGGAAAAACACTACAGCTGACGTTGTCTTATCTAGTGATTGCGGTTATGTGCGTGATTATCTTGTATCCTATTTTGTGGATCGTCGGGTCTTCTCTTAACCCAGGGAACAGTTTATCCGGGTCATCAATGATTCCGACGGATGCAACCTTCAAGCACTATAAGGAATTATTCAACCCTGCAGAAAGTGATTATTTAATTTGGTATTGGAATACATTGAAAATTTGTATTCTGACCATGGTGCTTTCGGTCATTCTTGTTTGTTTAACAGCCTATTCTTTTTCAAGGTTCCGTTTTATCGGAAGAAAGAATGGACTGATGACATTCTTAATTCTTCAAATGATCCCGAACTTTGCGGCGTTGATCGCAATCTACGCTTTGGCTAATTTGACTGGGTTAATCGACACACACTTGTCACTCATCCTTGTTTACACAGGTGGAGCGATTCCGATGAACACGTATCTAATGAAAGGATATTTAGATACAATTCCAAGAGAGCTCGATGAATCTGCGCGAATGGACGGAGCGGGAAACTTCCGGATCTTCTGGCAAATTGTTATGCCGCTTGCAAAACCAATGATTGCCGTTATCTGTTTGTTTACATTCATTACGCCATTTACAGATTTTATCCTGGCGAGAATTCTTCTGCGTACGGATGAAAAACTTACCCTTGCCGTTGGTCTATATGAAATGATTTCAGATCAGTTTGGTAATGAGTTTACGTTGTTTGCTGCAGGTTCTGTGTTAATCGCTGTTCCAATCTCGATCCTTTTCTTATCATTGCAAAAGTATTTCGTCTCCGGTTTGACAGCGGGAGGTACGAAAGGATAATCTTTTCCAAAGTAGGAAGCGGAATGTTCGTGAACATTCCGCTTCCGCTTATTAAACATTCTCTTCAATTAAAAAGAAAATAGTTTAAAAAAACTGTATGAATAGTATTATTAGGCTACAATAGAAGATAACGTTTTCAATAGAAGGTGATCGTAATGGGAGTGACAATTAAAGATGTGGCAAAAGCGGCCGGAGTAGCCCCGTCTACGGTATCCCGTGTTATCGCTGACCATCCGAGGATCAGTGAAGCTACAAAAAAACGGGTAAAAAAAGCGATGAAGGAAATGGGCTATCATCCGAATGCCAATGCAAGAAGTCTGGCGAACCGCTCGAACCAATCGATCGGTGTGGTTATGCCGTCTAGTGCGGATAAAGCTCTCCAAAACCCCTTCTTTCCAGAAGTTTTACGGGGGATAAGCGGAATTGCACATAAGATGGATTATTCCCTGCTTCTTGCTACAGGTGAGACGGGGGCGGAAATGCTCGAGGGTGTAGAGCGTATGGTTTACAGCAACCGAGTGGATGGCATCATTTTGCTATACTCGCAGATTGATGATCCAGTCGTTAACTTTTTGCTCGACCAAAACTTTCCTTTTGTTATCATTGGAAAACCATCAGAGCGTATCGACGAAATTACGCACGTGGATAACGACAATGTCAGTGGAGGAAGAGAGATTACGAAACACTTAATCAGCCTTGGCCACGAACGCATTGCCTTTATTGGCGGGTCGACGGACCTTATTGTAACGGTCGACCGGATGCGTGGATATCAGATGGCTCTAGAAGAAGCGGGTCTTCCGTATTTGGATGAATACAGAGTTCATACGGAATTCCTGAAGTCAGGCGGACAACAAGCGATGAACGAATTATTTGCCCTGCCTGAACCGCCAACAGGCCTTGTCATCGCCGATGATCTTATGAGCATTGGTGTTGTGAATATGCTGGAAGAGTGCAATAAGCGGGTGCCGGATGATCTCTCTATCGTAAGTTTTAATAACGTCTATTTATCTGAGATCACACGTCCACCGCTAACTACTGTCGACATTCATATTTATGAACTAGGTGTTCAGGCAGCTAAATGTTTAATAGCAAAAGTAAAAGACAAATCGGAGCCTGCGAAACGTATTATCGTTCCGTTTGATATTAAATATCGCTCCTCCACTAAAGCAAACGAAGCACCTACCCGTAACATCTAATCCAACGGGCCAGGTGCTTTTTTGTTTGTAAATGAGTTGATGAGGGAAAATCTGTCACCTCAGGTCATCCATTATCTGGATGACCTGAGGTGGATGTTTTTTCTTTTTTGCATCTGCAGCTAATTTTAGTTACTCTATAAGTTGATGTTTTAAGTTATAAGAGGAGAATTGTAATGAGTAAAGTAAAACGAAACGGGCCATGTCCTTGCGGCAGCGGTGATAAATATAAAAAATGCTGTGGACGCTTGAAAGGGGAAGAAGTGACCCAGGAGCGTGTCCATGAACTGCTAAATGAACAATATACTAACTTTATGGAATATATTGCAGAGTTCCACACGGACGCAGCGCCAACAGGCAAAGCAAAAACAAAGGAAAAGCAGATGGAAGAAGCATTCAACATGATGAACGAAGTATTTCTTCGTCAAAATAACGGGAAGACGGTATTTGAGGAATACCTTGATGAAAAAGGAAAGGATACTATTCCTCAACCAGCCAAACCTTCGGTGACAGCATGGGCGTCATTGACGCCAGGTCTTTATGAAGTTGAAACGATCGAATCAGAAGAAATCGCTAAAGTGAAGGACGCCTTCTCAGGCTCCCTATACGAGGTAAAGAGAGACGGTATTCCATTAATAGATGAAAATGTCCCTGACAATCCTTATGTGATGGGGATTCTAATGAAGTGGGGGGCGATGTTCAACTTCATCCCTTTGGCTATTCCAAATCATTCTTCCTTCTTTAAAGCGTTCAAGAGTAAATTGGAAAATGGAAACCATTCCGAGTCTTCCAGTCAAAACGAACTTGAGCAAAACTTTATGAGTTACATGAAGAAATGGATTCATAGTGATCTTGATCAAAAAGATGTAGATAGCAAACCTACAACTGAGAAAGATGATGTATTGGAATTACTGGGTGAAAATATTCCATCAGACGTTCAAGCATCTACATCCTACACAAAGCTTCGTGAGCTATGGAACCAATATAAAGACGCATACCAGCCGAAATACCGAAAGCCGTCCGTTTTTTCAGCGGCTCTAGAATATTTAATGACTGGAACGGGATATTTTGCTTACAATCACTCTGTAACCAAAAAAGCAGTCGCAACGAAATACGGTGTGAGCCCTAGCAGCATGAATCGTCGATTAGATGAACTAAAAGATTTTGCTGAAAACAAGTGATTATGCTTAAAGCCTGAATCCATATTGGATTCAGGCTTTTCTAAATTTACTAAACTCTGCATAAGTTATACAACTAGGGCAGAGGAGGGGAAGTGGTTTGAAAAGCTCAGCAAAATGGGTCCCCATTGTCGGTGTACTGGCAGTCATCCTAGCTGTATCTATTTTTATTTACGTTCAAACAAGTCCAGGCCATCAAGCGAAAGAAGCTGTGGAAGCTTTTTATACGTTTGAACAGAAGGGCAAATTTTCTGATTCATGGGAGTTGCTTCACCCGCTTATGAAAGACAAATTCTCGGTTGGTCATTACATACAGGACAGGGCTCATGTGTTTATGAATCACTTTGGTGTCGAGACTTTTACTTTTACCATCGGTGATTCAAAAAAATTAAAGGATTGGAAGATGGAGAAGGGGGCAAAACCTTTACAAAACGTATATGCCTTTACCGTCATCCAGACTTTTAAAGGAAAGTATGGTCATTTTGATTTGCATCAGAACGTCTACGTAGTGAAATCTAAAGATAACTGGCAGGTGATGTGGGATTATAAGAAATAATTCTATCTTGAATTATACTGGTTAATATAGATATGTTGGAGCGTACTTATACTCTATATAAAAAAGCAAAAGAGGATGCCCAATCCAATGAGCATCCTCTTTATTATTCCAGACCAAGATAGTTTTCCAGCGAATCAATTCGATCCTCTGAATTTGCCAATTCACTGAAAGGAACCCGCGTATTTCGACCCATGTTTTCTAACATCTGGTCCATCAGCTCAGGGCTGTCCAAATAATAAGGAGTACCAATACGCTCTAGCTCCATTAATCCTTGATCGACGTCTGAGATTCCGCGTTTCGTAGTCAGGGATATCTCATAGCCTAGTTCTTCTAATACTTTTTCCGTTGTCTCGTTATAGGAGCCGTACGGATAGGTGAATAGCTTAGGTTCATAACCCAGGTGTTCTCTAATCTGGTTATGAAGCTTCAACGTATCCTCACGGAATCGCTTGGCATGCTCGGCTGTCGTTTCACCTTCCAGCGGTAATACCCCTTGACCAAATCCATTCTCATCAGCAGGCGTATGGAGGTTAAAGGAATGGTTTTGAATATCAACGTGCCCGCTGTCGACCATTTCCTTTGCTTCTTGCCATGAAAAATGAGGAAGGATTTCGTATTGATCTCCGATAGAGGTGTATCTTCCTACACTCCAGCCAATAATCGAAATGATCGCTTCCATATCTAATTTTTCGAGTATCGGATAAGCGTACAAATAGTTGTCCCTGTATCCATCATCGAAGGTAATCATAATCGGATTTTCAGGAAGTTCTTTATCTCCGTTTTTGTAGGCAATCAACTCTTCAGACGTAATCGTCTCATATCCCATAGCTTTGACATAAAGCATGTCCTCATAAAACTTCCTTGGTGATATCACTATGGAGTTCCAATCGTTTTCGTTTTTAGAAAGGCTGTGGTACATCAAAACTGGAACTTGAGTCATTTTAGACGGGGGAAGAGGCTCTTCCTCTTCGTCGGTTGTGCCGTCTGAGTTCTCTTCAACACGGAAACTTTCATTTAAAATACGAGCTAAAAATGTAGAAAACTCTGCCCTTGATACGTTTCTTGATGGACGGAAGGTATCGTCCTCATATCCAGTCGTAATGTTGTGGCTTAATAAGGCATTCACATAAGGAAAAGCCCAATGTTCTGAGGAAAGATCTTTGAATCCGTCCGATTCGCCGCCTTCCAGGTTATAGGCACGGATTAAAATAGCGGCGAGTTCTGAACGCTTCAGATGAGCATTCGGTTGGAAGGTGCCATCTTCATAACCTGTGATGATCTCTTCTATGGAAGCTGCTTTTATGTAATCCTCTGCCCAGTGACCATTCACATCAGGAAACATATCTCGGCTAGGCAGAGATTTTAAATCAATGTCCAGCTCACTTATGATAACTTTTGACGCTTCCGCACGGGTAATCGGTGCATCTGGTTTAAAAGATCCATCAGGATAACCATCTAAAATCTCTTTTTCTATCAAATAATCGATTTCTTCATTTGCCCAGTGGCCCTCGGTATCTGTAAATTGCTCAGCAGCCTTAGCATACGAAGGAAAAAGCACTGTCATTAGCAACCAAAACGTAACAATCAAGTACCAGGTAATTTTTTTCATATGTATCCCCCAAAAATTATACTCCAGTCCTTATTATGAGACATGATTATGGTTATTTCTAGTAATTTCCTAAGATTTCATATGAAAATATGAAAAGCTTATGAAAGATTTATTATAATAAATAACCGTCCCTTTCAAAGGGACGGTTATGGTTATGCGGCAGATTCACTTGCAGCGTTTACTGGCACTACCGTTACTTTTGATTCTGACTGTGGGTCAAAAATGAAAATATAGTCTCCAGTAGTTTCAGGAGTAAAGCTCAAGTTGCCGCCCTCGAGCCATTCTCCGTCGCGCACATATTTAAATTCAACTGTTTCTCCAGCTGTTAGAGCAATTGGTCCGCTTTTCCAAAGATTATCTGACTCGTCAAAATTGAGCAGGTAACGATCACTTTCCCAATCTAACGGAGCAGAACCTCTTAATACGACCTTTGAATATTTTTGCTCTTCACTCGGTGCTTCTTGACGCAGTTTACCTTTTACATTAAAAATCTGAATCGTGTTCTCCTGTAAACTTACATCAAGAGAGCCTTTATGACTTTTCACTTTTTCATCATTTAAAAGTGAAGTCAGCTGGACACGGTTTGGTGTGTTCTGATGATACAAATCAAAGATGTCCAGGCTGCGGGCTTTTTCTCCTTTGTTGATCGTAATTAGCACATGATCTTGTGGCAGCTTACGTTCAAAAACAATGACATCATCGTCAGAATAGATCGCATTAAATTCTCCGTGGGTGAGCGCTTTATGATCTTTTCTCATATCGATAAGTTTTTCGTAATAACCTTTTAGGTCGAGGTTTTGTTCAGATTCATCCCAAATCATCATTTCTCTATAGTAGCGGTCTTTCCATTCGGAAACTTCCTCATGGTTTCCACTTTGTGAAAGACCGACTTCATCTCCATAGTAAATGATTGGTGCCCCAGGTAAAGCAAATTGAAGAGAAGCAGCCATCTTCAAGGTTTGAGTATTTCCATCCGCTTCATATAAAAAGCGCGGCATATCGTGACTGTCAAGGAATGTAGCTGGAACGAACTCCTCATGGTACGCTTCATTGATTGTAGTTAAAGAATCAGCAAGCTTATTCATACTGGAATCGTTCATAAACGCATCATAGATGGCCGATTGTGTTGGAAAATCGATCGCACCATCTAATTTTCCTGTATAAGAAGTAATGGTCTCCAAATTATCCCAGACTTCACCGAAAATAAATGCATCTTCATTCAATTCTTTTACCTTGTGGCGGAAGTCCACCCAGAAGCTTTGGCTTGGTCCCTTGGCATAATCAAGGCGGAAGCCGTCGACACCGATTTCTTCCATCCAGAAAGGAACGACTTCATTAAGCATATAGTTTCTTGTTTCTGGATTATCGTTATTCAACTCAGGCAATTCCTTGACGCCGTAAAATGTTTCATACTCATTTGGCCAGTTCAGGAACGTGTACCAGTCAAAATAAGGGCTTTCTTCACCTTTCTCCAACGCATCCTGGAAGAATGGGTGCTTGCTTGATGTATGGTTTGGCACAAGGTCATAAACGACTTTGATGTCTCGCTCGTGTGCTTCGTCCACTAGCTCTTTCATTAGTTGGTTGCTTCCGAAACGTGGATCGATGTTCATGAAATCGGTCGGATGATAACCGTGAGAGTAAGGGCCTTCATAAATAGGGGAAACCCAAATCGTGTTGACTCCAAGCCCATCAATATAATCGATCTTTTCTAATACACCTTGTAGATCTCCACCCATCCATCCTTTCAGTTGTTCATCGTAAGGCATTGAAGGGTCGACAGATGTATTGTTCTTCTCACTGCCATCACGGAAACGATCGACGAAAACCTGATAGATGATAGACTCTTTTGCCCATTGTGGAGACTCATAATCCTCTACATAATAAGCAAATTCTGTTGCTTCATCTGAAGTTAATGCATTGTTATCAGCAAATTGAGAGCCTTCACCTTCAGAATTCCACACATCTATTTTATATTTCACGCGTGTTTCGTTCTTTTGTTTAGGAATGGTTCCAGTCATTGTCGTTGTTTTTAATTCATTTTCATTAGCTTCTGTGTCCACAACTTCGAGGGAAGCCGTTTTTCCGTTTGATGCTTTCCCTTTCTTTCCATCAGGAGAAGAACCGTCTGTTGTGTAATAAATTGCCCCTTGATCTATAGGACCGTAATGTTTCACGGTTACGTTTATTTCAACTTGGTCGTGTTTATCGGGGGTGTAGGGCTCATGATTGAAATCATGTGTAACGTCTTGAGCTACAGGGATCGTTTCCCACTCTGTAACCTGATCTTGATAGCGTTTGTTATCTGCAGTAAAGGTAGCTGTACGCGGTTCTTCTCTTACTTCCTTGTACGGCTCTCCACTTAAACTGTAAAAATAGGAAAGTGTCTTACCAGTTTCACCAGTAACCATTATTTCATAAGTACGGTCACCAATTTTTTTCATAGGACTGACTTCATAGTTGAAATTGTTTTTGTTGGAAGCTACTGTGGGGATGATCCACTCCGGCGTGTTTTCCGGAACAGTAAGTTCTAAAGTCAGGCTGCCTGTGGCACTGTTTGCCAGGCGAACATCTATGGTACGTTCATCTTCGGGATGAAAGGCAAATATGTAACTTCCATCCTGGGGAGGGGTAAAGGTCAAATTGCTGCCAGGCATCCAGTTCCCGTCATAGACAAACTTGTATTCAGTTTTCTCTCCACCTTCTAATTCAATAGGGTTACTTAGCCACAAACCTTCCTCTTCATCATATTGTAATGGATGATCATTTGAGCTCCAGTCCAGGGGATCTGCACTTCCGCGAAGAACAACAGACTCATACACCTTTTCATCTGCATGAACCTTTTGTTCTGTTTGTGCAAACGGTTGCGCAAACGACAAAAATAAAAGCGTCAAACCGATGAGCCAAATCCAATTCTTCTTCATTCAAGCACTCCTTGTTTTCAGAATTTTGTTGCAATCGCTTTCATAATATAAGATGATAAGACTTCTGTCCATAGGACTAATCTAGTGGTTCCTGATTAGGTTTTCCACTAGATTAATAGATCGAATGAACTGTTAAGCTGTTCGCTTAAACGAATAATAAACGCGGCCAATAAGCAATCATTTTCACATACTCCGTAAAAACGGTTTTTGTCTCCCTTTCTGTCAGTCCATCATTCGGATTAAAAAAAGAGTCAGCAAAGGAGTAGGAAAGCTGAATGTCGCTCTCATACACCCTATCAAATGTCATCTTCGTTCGCCGCGCATGATAATCACTCGTAACTACGATCGCTGATTTAAAATTGTGCTCTTTCATAATCTCTTTTGATAAAGTAGCATTTTCAAAAGTGCTTGTTGCTTTCGGTTCCTCAAGTAAGTCTTGTGTGGGTATACCTCGCTCGGAAACCGTCTCGACTTTCGTCCAATGTTCTGTAGAATTCGTTAAGATGATTTTATTCGCTCGCTCATCCTTGTAAAGTTTTACGGCTTGCTCCAATCTCTCCTCTCCACCACTTAAGAGGATAATGGCATCCGATTTCTCAGGGCTGCTTTCCGCTTTTAAATATTCTGGGCCCAGGATGAATAAGGTAATGACGAAAATGATGAACAGAAAAAGGAATGACATGAATGTAGAGAGAATTACTTTTTTCGTTTTTAACAAAGTCAACGGTCTTATCTTCCTCTCTGCTTGCTTGATTTTATGTAAAACATTGGATAAAGTTACATTAACTCGAAAATACCATTTTTAAACGTTAGAATCCACGAAAATGCACCCTTATCACTTGAGTTTTTGTGTCGAATGAAGTAACATATTCTGTAAACCTTTTATGTGAATTGTTTGTCAATTTCATATAGGAGGGATTCAACATTTACGTTGAAAATTTGTTGTAGAGGAAGGGTAGGAAGATATGATACAGCCTGATGAAAAAGTAGCGACCCCTGGCCAAATTGTTAGCTTTGAACGAAATGACATTACGTTTACAGGAAAAGTCATTCCTAGTCAATGCCAGCGGTCAGTAATTGTTGATTTAACTGTAATGGATAACCTAGATGAAATTGATTTCGAGTACGATCGTACAGTCGTCGCTCATACGAATTATCGAATTATAGAAGAATAACTTTACGAACCCTCTCTTTTTCTGTAAAAGAGAGGGTTTTTTGCTTTTATCCTTCCTGTGATATACTTATTTTGGAAAAAATGCAAAGGAGAACGTGATTTGAAAAAAGCCGCTCTTATTTTAGTCGTCGTTTTATTGATTTTGGCAGGATACATTGGTTATTTGTTTTTCTTTAAAACTTACGATACAGCTGATCAGGAAGTAGATCAGTTGGCAGAAGGAGATTATAAGCTGTCACTACCCCAGGATACCGGTTCGTCCAGTTTTAGTGAAGAAGAAATTGTAGAGCCTTATCGTAAAACCTACAAAGAGTTGATTGGAGAAGCTGAAAGCCGAATTGATGGAATTGTAAGTGAAGCGGAAAAGGAATTCGTAGAGAAAAAGCAAAGCGGAGAAGATATCTCTTACAGTTACTTTTTTAATAAGTATACCTCAGCAGCGGATCGACTCGAAGCAAGTACGGATGAAGCATTTGAAGAAATTTATAAGCCGATGAAAACTCGGCTGGAAGAGCAAGGATACGAAAGCGAGGCCGCTGAAGATTTAAAGAGAGAGTATCAAGAAACAAAGAAAGGCTGGCGTGACAGCTTAATGCGGTCGGCTAAGGAATCGTTTTAATCGGATCGGATAGTTCAATAGACCGTTTTCCAAAAGTTCAAATATAAGATAAGATATAATAGTACAGGATAGGGTGATGTGCTAAACACTTCAATAAATAAAGAGAGTGTTGAAAGGATGAAGTGGATTGGCACAAATAACGAGACTTTTTTTGGACCAGGACGAGTTGTCGATCTTTGGACGGTACAGTGTCCGGTTGGATCAGACGATCGTTATTGAACCTGTAAGGCAATTAACAGAAACTACATTTAAACGAATTATGGACACAAAACCAACCATATCAAAAATCCGAATTAAAAATCCGGATGTGAAGCCTTTTCTGGAGTATCCAGGCCCTTACACATTCAAAAGGGTGCATGGCGTGTTGGTATTTACTCGCAGTGTTTCATAAAGACAGAGAGAAACAAACAAAAGGAATCTTCCCAAAATGGGAAGATTTTTTTGTGCAAAAAAATCCACCGCTCTTAAATAGAACGGTGGTTAGGATCAGTTAGTTAGCGACGGCTCCTCACTAGAAGAATATTGACTGCTGCTTGAGTCTTCACCTGTACTTGCTTTCAATCCAAGGGCATTCTTCAAGTCATTTTTCACTTTTGTCAAACTTTCCTCATCAGGGACGAAATAATAGAGTCCGTCCTCCAAACGTTTATTTTCTCCTTCGATATTAAACGTTTCTGTCTGTGCTTTCTCAGAAGAAAATGTCTTCTGTATAGCAAAAAGTTCTTGTGGTGAGAGATTGGTTTTTACATTTTTACCAAGGATATCAGCAATATCTCCGGCTTTGAAAAGTGTACCAGCGGAAATCGCTTCATCGATCGATGCTTGGATGAATTGACGCTGACGCTCATCCCTCGGGTAAGTGAGATTGGCTTCGCGTTTCCTCATTCGAACAAAAGCTAAAGCTTCCTCTCCATCCATTTTCATTGGTCCTTCTTCAAATTCAATCTTTTTATACCAGTCAAGGCTGCTTCGCTCCCAGAATGGCTCTTTGACATCGATCGTTACACCGCCTAATAGATTAACAATTTCAGTGAATCCATCAAAGTTTACGGTTGCGAACCGATCGATCGGAATGTTCAAGTAATTTTCAACGGTTTCAACAGTCAGTTTTTCACCGCCATATCCAGAGACTTCTCCGAGAGAGTAAGCGGCATTGATTTTATGCTCCCCAGCATAATTTTCCCCAACTTTAGATGCTGGGATCTCTACTTTTGTATCACGGGGAACACTTGTCATCGTGATTTTTTTCGTTTCAGGGTCTAGGGTCATGACAATCTGCGTGTCTGCTCGTCCAGCCTGACCATTGGTAGAGTAATCTTCTATTCCCATAAGCAGGATGGATATTGGCTCATCCCCGATATCAACGGCTTCTTCTCTTAAATCTGATTTATCGCCACGCCCAAGGTCCTGAAAGGATGCCGTGTACACTTGAGAGACGTAATAGAATCCGCCTCCAATTAGCATGGCAAGCAATAATAGGAGTGTCGCCACTCTTCTTCTTCGTTTCTTTTTATTTTTTCTTCTTACACGTATTATACGTTTGCCCATATTATGAACACCTCAATTTACTAACCTCTCAAATTAATATTCTAACACATATGAAAACACCCATACGACACCCATCAAACGTAGGAAGATCTGTAATATGATTGTTACAAGTGGGCCTAAAGTCGCCTTTCTTTGGAATGATTTATCTTTTTTTACAAAAATAAAATATAATCTCAATTCTGAATTTTATATACTGAGAGTTAGAGCAAGAATTTATCATATTTTGTAAGGGAGGCAACACATTTGAAAAAAACAGTCATTTGGTGCTTGATTTTGATGCTTGTGGCCGGTTCAGCTATTACTCCTTTCCCTAAAGTAGCTAAGGCTGAAACGCCATCCAATTTATTAATCTCAGAATATGTCGAAGGGTCCAGCTACAATAAAGCTATTGAGATTTATAACGGTACAGGCGGAGGTGTGGATTTATCACAATACGCAGTTGAACTTTACAGCAATGGGAATACCACCGCTAGCACTTCTTATCAAATGGAAGGGACTTTATCCGATGGTGAAGTGTTTGTTATTTCCGTTTCGAAGGCTGAGGAAGCTATCCAGACCGTCAGTGATGTGAACAATAACGTTGCGAATTTCAACGGAAATGATGCATTAGTTTTGAAAAAAGACGGTGAGATCGTTGATTCTCTAGGACAGATTGGAAACGATGCAGATTTCGCTGTAGACGTGACATTGCTCCGAAATTTGGATGTAGCGACAGGCGATACAGACGCTATGGATGCGGTTGATCTTTCGGAACAATGGGATCAGTTTGCTAAAGATACATTCAATTATTTAGGCAATACGGACGTACCTGAGACGGAAACAGGAAAAGTACAATCCATTGCAGATGCACGCCAGGCTGAAGGCGAAACGGTAACGGTGGAAGGAATCGCGACAGCATCCTTTGAAGCGGGCGGTCAAACAAACCTCTACATACAAGACGATACAGCAGGTGTGATTGTTCGTGCTCCTGGTATTACCGCAGCTATTGGGGATCAGGTAAAAGCGACAGGCAAAATGGGAGATTATTATGGCATGCAGCAGATTGAAACTTCCTCAGCTCAAGTTGAAGTTACAACTGAAAACGCAGGTGTTCCTGTACCTGAAGTTGTCAACGCCGCCCATTTTAGTGCTGAAAAAGGGGAAGAGATTGAAGCAGAGTTCGTACAAGTGGGCCCCGTTGAAATTACAGATAAAAATCAGTACGGCGATTTTACAGCCCAGGGTGAAAATGGAACGTTTGTGATTACCCCTGAAAATGAAGACTTTCTAGAAGTCGGGCAAACTTACGAACAAATCAAAGGTGTTGTGAACTACAGTTTTGGAAATTATAAACTAGTTCCACGTTCTCAAAGTGACATCATTCAAAAAGTTTTTGCTGTAACAGCAACTCCATCTGCAGGTGAAGTTGTAAAAGGAACTGAGGTTACTTTGAAAACAGCCGAGCCAGGGGCAACGGTTCATTATACGACAGACGGTTCAGAGCCTACAGCTGACAGTAAAGAATTCACAGAACCGGTTGTTATTGAGGAAGATACAACCATTAAAGCGGTGGCGGTTCGAGAAAATGGAGACGTAAGTGATGTAGCGACTTTCAACTATACAGCCTTAAAGCCTCTTGATGAATTAGAAATTCACGATATTCAGGGTGCTTCTCATACGTCCCCTTATGAAGGTCAAGTCGTAGAAGAAGTTGAAGGCGTCGTGACCAAATTAGACGGATCAAACGGATTTTACATGCAAAGCGTAAACCCTGATGATGATGTAAAAACTTCTGAGGGAATTTATGTGTACAAACGGAACGCTGATGTAAACGTTGGCGATCAAGTTACAGTTAGCGGTGAAGTAAAAGAGTGGAGGGAAGACGGCTATTCTGATGCCGATGATCTTCTGACAACTCAAATTACCGCCTCCAGTGTGGAAGTAACTGAATCAGGTCAGGATATACCTGAGCCAGTAGTCATCGGTGAGGATCGTACACCACCCACTGAAATTATCGAAAACGACGGTTTACAGTCTTTTGATCCAAATGAAGATGGCATTGATTTTTATGAAAGTCTTGAAGGCATGTTCATTGAACTTCCAGATGCAAAAGTGACGGGCCCGATTAAATACGATGAACTGCCTGTTTATGTAGAAGCAAGCGAAGACCAATTGTTCACGGATGCCGGCGGGTTACTAATCTCTCCCGAAGATTACAATCCTGAGCGTATGCTTGTGGATGTAGACGGCATTGATGTAACTGCGAAAACGGGTGACTATTTTAAAGAATCCATTACAGGTGTCGTGAGTTATGATTACAGCAACTACAAAATCCGCGTAGCAGGAGAATTTCCACAGATCTATGATGGCGGAACAGAAAGAGAATCCGCGAAGCTTAAAGGGCTTAAGCAAAAATTGACGGTTGCCAGTTACAACGTTGAAAACTTCTCAGCAGAAACAGATCCTGAAAAAGTTGAGAAAATTGCTGACTCTATTGTTAACAACTTGAATACTCCTGATGTTGTCGGTCTAATCGAAATGCAGGATAACAATGGAGCCACAGACGATGGAACGGTGGATGCAAGCGAAAGTTACCAGACGCTGATTGATGCAATTGTAGAAGCGGGTGGACCTCGTTATGAATTTACAGATATTGCTCCTCAAGACAAAACAGACGGAGGTCAGCCTGGTGGAAACATTCGCGTTGGATTTATCTATAACCCTGAGCGTGTAACGCTTACGGATAAACCAGATGGAGACGCAGTAACAGCTGTTGATGTGAATGAAGAGGGGCTCACATTAAATCCAGGTCGTGTTAATCCAACAAACGATGCTTTTTATGATTCAAGAAAACCTTTAGCTGCTGAATTTGAATTCAATGGAGAGAAAGTGGTTATCGTTGCTAATCACTTCAATTCAAAAGGCGGTGACGATGGATTGTTTGGAGCTTCTCAACCTGTCGAGTTGGGTAGTGAAGAGCAGCGAATCGAACAAGCGAAAGTAATTAATAACTTTGTCCAAAAAGTAGAAAGCGAAATGAAGGGTGCGAATGTCGTCGTCCTAGGGGATTTGAACGATTTTGAATTCTCCGCTCCAATTGAAACGCTGGAAGGAGATATTCTCGCTAATATGATCGAGGAAGTTCCTCATGATGAACGCTATACGTATATCTATCAAGGGAACTCTCAAGTATTGGATCATATTCTTGTTAATAAAGATTTGAAAAAGCAAACGAAGATAGAAACAGTTAACATTAATGCCGATTTCTCAGAAGTGGATGGCCGTGCCAGTGATCATGACCCTGTGTTAGCTCAGATCCACATTAAAAAAGATAAAGCTGATGAGGCTAAGGATCGGTTTCATCATTGGCTCTATGTTATTTGGAATAAGTATTTTGGTTATCATTTTGGTTTTTAGAATGAGAAAATCCCCGCGATAAGCGGGGATTTTTTTGGGTTTAGTTCTAGCTTCCTTGTTTATATTTCTTCTTTTTCTAAAATGAGATAATTCATTTCTTTACGGTCAATGCTATTGTAACGCTTCGCATTGACGAGGTAGAACACGATACCAATCAAGATCCATATTCCAAGAGCGATATAGGATTCTCTGCCCAATGATGCCGGAGACCCAGGGAAAAGCAACAGTACAAGAAAACCTATGGAACTGATCATACCGATCAGTGATAACAGTTTTCTACCTGGTGCAACGACATCATAGGCTCCGTTCGATTTACTGTTTGATGACCAGCGGAAGAATTTATAAGCTGTCGCTGTACAGAAAAAGTAAGCAATTGCAACACCGGTCGATGACATGTCCACGACCCACAGTAATGCTTCACGGCCGAACCAGGGAGCAATCAAACAAATCGCCATCGTAAATAGGATTCCAACGTAAGGAGTGTGGTATTTGGAATGTAATGCTCTAAACATATTTGGCAGGATTCTCGCACGGCCCATGGCAAAAGTAAGGCGGCTTGCTGAAATGTAGAATCCGTTCAGTCCAGTAAAGATACCCATGGATACTGCAATCCCGATGATTAATACACCAGCACGTCCCATATAACTTTCAATGGCATCTCCAGTTCCCCATACAGAATTATTCGCTTCGATCTGTGCTAGAAGATCCTGCCAAGGCATCGTGCTTGCTGTGATCAAAATCATCGCACTATAGGCCAATCCCGCTGCAAGCAAGGACCAAATGATTAAACCAAAAGCTTTCTTTGGATCAAAAGTAAACTCCTCAGCTGCCTGAGGGATATTATCAAAACCTACGTAAGCGAAAGGCGCAAGAGCAAGGATAGATAAAATCGATGCGATTGCTGTTTTATTAGGTTGGAAAGCAGGTGAGATATTCTCGACACTTGGTCCGTCAGTAAATATTGCTCCAACAGCCAACAAGGTAATACCTAAAATTAAAATGATACTGAAAATAAACTGGGTGCGTCCCGAAAAACTTGCTCCTCGGATATTCAAGAATGCGAAAATAATAAGAGCAATGCTGGCAATAGCAATTTGAATGATGGAAACTTCATAACCAGCTACAGTGTATAAATTTCCTGTTCTCACGAAATCAGGAAACAAAAATTTAGCGAGTAAAGCAAGGGCGGATGCGTTCAAAGCAACAATACAAATATAACCCAGGGTCAAAAACCATCCAGCGAGAAAGGCGAACTTCCTGCCGAATCCGATATAGGCATAAGCAAATTCCCCGCCTGTTACCGGAAATTTCTCAATCAGAAATCCATAGCTGACACCTATAATCATCATTAAAACAGCACCAAGCAAAATACCTATGACAACGCCAATTGGGCCAGCTTGACTGATCCAATCTGTAGGTAAAACAAAGGCCCCCCAGCCAATGGCCGATCCGAAGGCGATGGCCCAAACCCAATGAGCTTTCAGAGACCTTTCCAGTTTCTTACGTTCTCTTTTCACCATATTTCGAAAATCCTCCTAGAAAAAATGACATAGCACACATTGTAAGGAAATAAATAAGAACTTTGCAAATAATATCTCAGACTGCCTCTAGGTTTATATTGACTTAAATCCTGCTGGCTAAACCTTATTATGAAGAGGATTATACTCCATAAATTGGAAGGTGAAATGTAAGTTTTTGTAGGGAAAAACTCGAAAAATTACCCCATTAAGTTTTAAACAACAAACGAAGAGGTATAAAAGTTTTTGGAGAAAGCACTGAAAGCCAGAAGTAAGCATTTGATCCATTGTCTGGGGAGATGCAAATTCGTACGACTTTTTTCCTGTTCTTAACTTTTTTTGAAACTCCTGCCATCTCCAACCGTCCAAGTAATACAGCTGAAAAACAAAGGTAAAGATGTTGTCGGGTAAACGATTAAAGTGTTTATGAATGTAAAAAAAGGGCTAACAAATAATTAAGAAAAAATGTATATCTCGGACGTCTTTGTTGTGCTATAATCTTTTAAGATTATTGTTCGAAGTAGAGCAGGATTTATTCAGTAAGAGATGGAAAAATTATAGTAGCTTACTTCAAAGTGGAGAGGACATAATAAACCTGAGGAGGGTCTTTATGGAGTATAAGGCCTTGTTATTCTGCTTTATAGCTTCTGTTTTAATTACGCCGCTTGTGAAGAAGATGGCGATTAAAATTGGAGCAACCGATAAACCGAATCATCGAAAAGTGCATAAGGTCGTCATGCCGCGGCTAGGAGGACTAGCCATATTTCTCAGTTTCGCCATTGGCTTATTGTTTTTCTTTCCTGAAAGTAAATTCACTTGGCCTGTATTCATAGGTGCCACAATTATTATCATTACAGGAATTCTGGATGATATGAAGGAACTGTCAGCGAAGATGAAGCTGGGTGGTCAACTGTTAGCTACGATCGTAGTTGTTATCGGCGGTGTTCAAGTCGAATACATTAACTTACCTTTTGGAGGTCAATTAGAATTCGGATATTTGAGCATTCCGATTACAATATTATGGATTGTCGGGATTACTAACGCGATCAACCTGATTGATGGGCTTGACGGACTTGCGGCAGGCGTATCAGCCATTGCGCTGTTAACGATATCTGGAATGGCGATCACGATGGGAAATGTGTTCGTGGTTTTTGCAGGCTTTATGATGCTAGGAAGTACATTAGGATTTCTCCTATACAACTTTTACCCGGCAAAAATTTTCATGGGAGATACAGGAGCCTTGTTCTTAGGCTTTATGATCAGTGTTCTTTCTTTACTAGGATTTAAAAATGTTACATTGTTCTCATTTATTATTCCGGTCATCATACTTGGTGTTCCGATCTCGGATACTCTTTTTGCAATTGTGCGAAGGGTCATCCAACGGAAACCGCTGTCCGCACCAGATAAATCTCACTTACATCACTGCCTCATCAATCTAGGATATAGCCATCCTGAGACAGTGCTTATGATATATGCTGTGAGTGCCTTATTCAGTTTAGCCGCAGTTATTTTCTCACAGGCTACTATGTTCGGTGCCCTGGCTGTCATTGCTCTCCTCATCCTCATGATTGAGTTGATTGTTGAAATGACTGGCTTAATCGGTAAAGAATACAAACCAATTCTTAATTTAATTAAAGATTATCGCAAACGATAAAAATATAAGCTGTCATGCAGGATACCTGCATGGCAGCTTATTTATTACCTGGGAAATATATCGTCGAATCGTGGAAAGTAAAATGCGAAAGAACCCTATAAAAGCCCAATCGCGTTTTATGGTTTCACGTTTCATCTTCATCATCGGCATCATCAGCAAACGTATTTACCCCTTGATCATCGTCTGGTTTTTCAAGGTTGAGATGTGTCCTGAGTTCACTTTTAGTTGAAAGTAAACTGTCTTCATAAACGTCATAATACCATACACCATTTTTTCTCATTCCTTCACCTTGAAGCTGCATTTTTTCAAAGGATAATCCTTGTTTTTCTAGAAAATAATCTTTAAAGGAGATCATTTCGTCAAAAGTTAAATTCGTCTTAAGATTATTGCTGATGGAATTGAGGATTTCACTAAAATTACTCATGGAACTTGTCGTCATGGATTGTCGGACTATTTCCTGGATTAAATCCATCTGTCTCTGTCCGCGTGCAAGATCACTATCATACTTTCTCGTTCTTGCTAAGGCCAATGCTTCTTCTCCATTTAATCTTTGGTATCCTTCTTCAAGTTCAATGGCACCAGCCTGGTCTGCACTGTTCTGCTCTGTTATATCAAAAGGAACATTGTAGGTGATACCGCCTATAGAATTGACAACTTCGATGAAAGAATTGAAGTTCAAACGGACATAATAATCGACAGGAACGTTAAACATTCCCTCAACAGTTGCAACAGTGGCATCGATACCTCCGAAGGCATGGGCGTGAGTGATTTTGTCCTTGTAGCCGATTTCTGGGATGTAGGTATAGGAGTCTCGAGGGATGCTAACCATTTTGATGGACTTGTCATCGTCATTAAATGTTGCGAGTACGAGGGCATCCGATCTGGTCGAATTTGAAGATCGTTTTTCACTATCGTCAATACCTACAAATAACACAGAAGTATGGTCATATTCGGGATTGACGACTTCTTTACGTTTCTCAGACTTTTCGCCGCGATCAAGCTCTTGGTGAGAGTCAACGGCTGTTTGTTTCATCTGGTCAGTGATGTAAGCTGCATAACCTGCAGCTGCACCGACACCCATTAAGAATACAAATGCCAAAGACCACAAGAAAATTTTGAGCTTTTTGTGTTTCATGGTGGGGAACTACTCCTTTATTCAGGGGTCACATCAAACTCCACATAGGATGATCCTCCCTGTGTAATCGTAGCTTGATTACTTGTAAGGTCAGTGATCCAGTTTTTGAATGCTGTCTCTTGACCACTTTCTACATATATTATTAGTTCCACATTTTCCATGTAATTAATCGTTTGAAGAGCATATTGAGAGTTACGGACTTCATTTTCCAGTTTTCCAAGCAGGTGATACGCGATGGTTACTTTCATTTCGTTCATAAGCTGACGTGTGACGACCCCGGTTTTGTCAATGGCTGCTGAAGCTGTTCCAGAATAAGCTCTAATTAATCCACCAGCACCAAGTTTGATCCCACCAAAATAACGGGTCACAACAACGGCTGTGTCTTTCAGCCCTCTTCTTTTAAGCACTTCGAGCATCGGTACACCAGCTGTGCCACTCGGTTCGCCGTCATCATTGGCTTTTTGAATTAAGTCGTGTTCCCCGATCATATAAGCGGAACAGTTGTGTGTAGCATCATGGTGCTTCTTTTTGATTTCCTGTATAAAAGCTTGCGCCTGTTCTTCTGTTTCACACCGTTTGATATAGCCGATAAACCGAGATTTCTGTATAGTCACTTCTTCTGATCCTTCAGGTTTTACTGTATAATAATTTTCTAGCATAATGAGTTGAACCTCCTAATCATTCATTATATAAGCGGGGGCCAATTTCGGCAAATATAGGCAGCTTTTATCAAAATAATAAATCGCATACTTTTTTTGTGATAAAAAACCCCCACAAATTGACTTAGGTCGAACGAATGAGTGTGTGTGAATATTGATGGAGGGACTATGATGAGTGAAAAGAAACTACGGGATAAGACTTTAGATTTCATCATCGGTGAAATGATCGATACAGTTACAAACAGCAGAGATGAAATTTTTGCCATTGGTGAAGAGTCCCGTACTGAATACGAGAAATTAAATAAAGAACTAATAGAGACGAAGCAGCAGGTCCTTACATTAATTGAGGAGGGGGATAAGCTCGAACAAAGAGTGCGCTTGTCCCGCGTGCGCTTATCAGAGGTCAGTAAGCAGTTCCAGAAATATTCAGAAGATGAAATTAGAAAAGTTTATGAACAGACACATGGGTTGCAAATGGATTTGTCCATGAAGCAAGAAAAAGAAAAGCAACTGCGAGAACGTCGAGATGATCTTGAACTACGGTTGAAGAACCTAGATGATACCATTCATCGAGCGGAAGCGCTCGGAGGTAAGATCTCTGTCGTACTCAACTATTTACAAGAAGACTTCAAGCACGTAACCGATGCGCTAGAGGATGCGAAAGAAAAACAAAAATTCGGTTTACAAATTATTGAAGCACAGGAAGAAGAAAGACGGCGTCTTTCAAGAGAAATCCATGATGGACCGGCGCAAATGCTTGCCAATGTCGTGCTAAGATCCGACCTCGTCGATCGTACTTATCGAGAGCGGGGCGTGGAGGAAGCTTTACAAGAAATGAAAAATGTTAGAAAAATGGTGCGTTCTGCCTTGTATGAAGTGCGCAGGATCATCTATGATCTAAGGCCTATGGCAATGGACGACCTCGGACTTATTCCGACATTGAAAAAATACCTGGCTACGGTGGAAGAATATAACGGTTTGGAGGTTACGTACACTTCCTTTGGAAAAGAGAGAAGATTAGAATCCAAATATGAAGTTGCTCTCTTCCGGTTGATTCAAGAAGCCGTGCAAAATGCAATTAAACATGCAAACGCTTCGACCATTCATGTGAAAATGGAAATGAATCATGAATCCGTAACGATTATAGTAAAAGATGATGGGGATGGTTTTGATCCTTCTGTAAAAAAAGATAAATCTTTTGGCTTAGTCGGCATGCATGAACGTGTAGATATGCTAGAAGGAGAACTTACGATCGATTCCAGCCCTGGTGAAGGGACCATCGTCACGATTTATTTGCCAATAAATAGTTGATTTAAAGAATAACTATGTAAAATGGCATGAATCGTTTATAATAAAAAATAGGATTAGGGTAATATAAAAAAAGATAAAATTAGAGATATATAGAGATCTGATATAGGATAGGGGACCGTAAGAAAATCCATTATTTGCAAGGAAATAGGAGGAAAAGATCATGACGACCAGAATAGTCCTGATTGATGACCATAAATTATTCCGTGAAGGCGTAAAAAGAATCTTAGACTTTGAATCTAGTTTTGAAGTAGTAGCTGAAGGAGACGATGGTAGCGCGGCATTGAACCTGATTGAAGAGCACACACCAGATGTTGTGTTAATGGATATCAATATGCCAAGCATGAACGGTGTAGAAGCTACTGCTGAAATTACGAAAAAATATCCTGACATGAAAGTGATCATCCTATCTATTCATGATGATGAAAACTATGTGACCCATGCACTGAAGACGGGTGCTCAAGGGTACTTGCTGAAGGAAATGGATTCTGATGCATTGATCGACGCTATCAAAGTAGTCAGTGATGGCGGATCCTATCTTCACCCGAAAGTAACTCATAACTTAGTGGCTGAATATCGACGCCTTGCAGAAAATAAAGGAAGCAGCGCTTACCGCACGATTGAATATCGTAAGCCTTTGCATTTGCTGACTCGCCGTGAATGTGAAGTACTTCAGCTTCTAGCTGACGGAAACAGTAACCGCGGAGTAGCTGAATCCCTTTACATCAGTGAAAAGACAGTTAAAAACCACGTGAGCAACATCTTACAGAAAATGAACGTTAACGATCGCACACAGGCCGTTGTTACAGCAATTAAGAATGGCTGGGTTGAGGTCATCTAATCGTAATTAACCAAACGAAGGCTATCGTCTGAGGTGTATTTATATATACCTCAGAAGGTAGTCTATTTATTTGGAGCTTTCTAACTGCACCATCTCATCTATTTTCGTCCTCAGGTCATCCAGTAAATGGTAAAATCGAATGTTCACTGGTTCCAGTTTTTTGGTGCAAACTGCAAGAGGTTCATGTAGAATGATAGAAAGAGATTTAAGTGAGATAAACTCTACATAAAACGATAACAAACTTAGTGAAATAAGGAGTTGGCTCAAATGAAAACAGCGGTGCTAACCGACAGTACGGCTTACATACCTCGAGATGTTCGAAAAGCTAATCACATACATATGGTCCCGTTGAACGTCATTTTTGGTCATGAATCCTATCAGGAAGAAATTGATATAAGTGCAGAAGATTTTTACGATATGGTAAAAGAAGGCTGTGAGCTTCCTAAGACGTCACAGCCATCAATCGGTTCAATGACGAAAAAGCTGGAAGAGCTTGCTGACGATTATGATGCGGTTATTGCCATTCACTTATCCAGTGGGATTAGTGGAACATTTCAGGCAATGGTGACAGCTAGTGAAATGGTGGAAGAGATCGATGTCCATGTCTATGACTCTGAAATCAGCTGTCTGATGCAAGGTTTTTACGCCCTGGAGGCAGCTGAACTTGCAAACAACGGAGCAACGCCAGATCAGATTATTGCTCGCCTTAATGAAATGAAGCAAACCATGAATGCTTATTTCATGGTTGATGATCTAAGTCATCTTCAACGAGGTGGACGATTGAACGGAGCGCAGGCATTCATTGGAAGCTTGCTACAAGTGAAGCCTGTCCTGCATTTTGTTGATACAAAGATCGTTCCTTATGAAAAAATCCGCACTCGGAAAAAGGCGTTAAAACGAATCATGAGCCTCTTTGAAGAATCTATTCAAGATGGCGGCCAGTATAAGGCCTGCCTAATTCATGCCAATCAGCATAATGAAGCGAAAGAATTAAAAGAAGAATTAGAATCCAAGTTTGATCATGTAGACATAGAACTCAGTTATTTTGGACCTGTCATCGGCACCCACCTTGGGGAAGGAGCAATCGGGTTAGGCTGGTACCGTAAGTCTTAGCTGTAAGCGCCTGTTTGCGAGACTCAACCAGGCGCTTATTTTGTAAAAGCAGGTGAAAATATGATAAAAGCTCTCCGCAATTATTTTTCTAAAGACTACTCCTGGATTCCTCTAGAAACTCCTCCTCACACTACCCTTCAACTAGCAGGCAAACTTCTACTTAAACATGAACTTCCTTTTAGTGAAAAAGAAATCACTTCATTAGTAGATCAATCCGCTTTGACAACCATTCCTTCCATAGAAAAACACGTATGGGGTTATCGGTGTCGCCGCTGTGGTAACCAAAAAAGAGATTACTTTGCTGAGATGCCTCATTCCTCATGTCAGAAGAAGTGTATCTATTGTCGGTCGTGCATCCAGATGGGGCGAGTCATTGAATGCGAGCCGCTTTACTACGGCAGTCCGCAGGTAGAGTGGCCGCACTACCATGAGCCTTGCTCTTGGGAGGGTACACTCACGGTTCATCAAAGACGTGCGTCACATGAGCTCAAGCAGTTAATTCAAAAAGGTAATGGGGAAAAGCTGATCTGGGCAGTTTGCGGAGCAGGTAAAACAGAAATGCTGTTCCCCGGTATAACAGAAGCTTTAATAACGGGGAAACGTTTATGCCTGGCCACACCGCGCACGGATGTGGTAAGGGAACTGCTGCCCAGATTTCGTCAAGCTTTTCCGGATGTCAAAATCGCGGGCTTGTATGGTACAAGTGAAGACAAAAAGGGGGATGCTTCTTTTGTCATTGCCACCACTCATCAGCTCTATCGCTTTGCCCGGGCTTTTGATTTGATAATCATTGATGAAATTGATGCTTTTCCGTTTCATAATGATCCTTCTCTCCATTATGCAGCAGCTAGAGCGGCTAAAGAAAACGCTGCACTCATCTACTTGACCGCTACGCCAAGAAAAACTCAGAAAAAGCGAATTAGATCAAAGTCTTTGCCTGCTGTATTTATCCCGAAGCGTTTTCATGGTTATCCCCTCCCGGTTCCGCAATTTAAACTAACTCCTGCACTCCATCGACATTTAAAACGAAGTAAACTCCCCGGGTCTATACTGGAAAGGATCCGCCATCAACAAAACTCCTATCGGCAACTGCTAATCTTTCTCCCTACAAAGCAACAGGCTGAGAAGATCTCCTCTTATTTAAAATCCTTTTCTCTTCATGTGGCGTATGTCCATGCGGAAGACCCTTTAAGAGCAGAAAAAGTGTCTGCTTTTCGCGCCAAAGAGTATGATATCCTCGTTACTACCACAATTTTAGAGCGCGGAGTAACTTTTCCGTCTGTCGATGTTTACGTGATGGACGCTGGACACGATGTGTTCGATGAGCCTGCGCTCGTCCAAATTTCTGGCAGAGCCGGACGCAGTCCTGATGACCCCAGGGGTGATGTGTTCTTTTTTCATATAGGGAAAACAAACGCGATGCTTGATGCCAAAGACGCAATTATAGAAATGAATCGGTTAGGGGCAAACTCATGAAATGCCTTGTCTGTCTTAACACCATCGAGCCTCAAGTTACATGGGAAATCTTTTTGCAGCTTCCTGAGAAAGACAAACTTTGTTCAGATTGCTCACACCGTATGGAACGAATCACAAAGCCTGGATGTCCTAGGTGTTTCCGAACAGATTCCATAGGTGTTTGCTATGACTGTGAGAGATGGGAAGAGAGCCACGAAGGTGTACTGGAAAAAAACGTTTCTGTCTTTCGCTACAATGATTTTTCGAAAGAGGTGGTCGCGCGCTGGAAGTACCGCGGAGACTATGTATTGATGGAAGCTTATCAAAAGGACATTTTAAAAACCTTCACGCTGCATTATCCAGAGCCAATTCCACTTATAGTGATTCCCCTTAGCGAGACTAGACTACACGAAAGGGGATTCAATCAATCGGAAGCCATCATTCAACTTTTACAAAGAGAGTCTCATCAACTACTAACAAGAATGGGAACCCAAAAACAATCAAAGAAACACCGCTCCGCACGAATCCAATCGACGAATCCTTTTAGATTAACTAAAGTGATTCATGACCCCGTCATTCTAATCGATGATATTTACACGACAGGTTCAACATTGAGGCATGCGGCAAGTTTATTGAAAAAAGAAGGCTGTCCCCAAGTGTACGCTTTTACGCTTTTTCGTTAATTTTTCCTTTGGTTTGAGAAGTTCTTGCCAATATAATAGAAAAGATAAATTAGCTAAAAAGTAACAAAACCATCTTTATGAGAGTACGACCTTTTCCTTTTTAAAGAGGAAGCGGGAAGGAAGACTTAAGGTTACAGTTCATAAACCTTTAGAAAAGGTAAGTATCTCGTTCGTAACGTAGATATGGCGAAAGAAATGATGAACTAAACGAATTCTTCTACTCTTGCCCATCCCAAGCTATGCTTGCAAAAGTCAATCAAATGCCTCATGGAGTACTAGATTCATAGACCAAGGACGCTCATCTCGCATAAGGGTGTTTTTTACGTCTTCCTAACAATCAAGCAAAGCTGTTGAACCCGTTTTCAAAAAAATATATAGTGATGGTGTATCAGAAAAGTCTGTTAAATCTCTTTGAAGAGAAAGACAGATGAAACCATCAATTACCAAAATAACATTAAAGCGAGGTTCTAACTATGCAACGACTCATGTGTAAAGGTAAAATTCATCGCGCCACTGTAACCGAAGCTGATTTAGATTACGTTGGCAGTATTACCATCGATTCCACACTAATGAAAGAAGCGAATATTAAACCCTATGAAATGGTCCAAATCACTAGCTTAAAGAATGCGACTCGCTGGAAAACGTATGCACTCCCTGCCCCAGAAGGATCCGGGAAGATTTGTTTAAATGGACCTCCCGCTCACCTTTTCTCTCCAGGAGACATCGTCATTATCCTAAGCATGGGAATGTTTGAAGAAGAGGAAATCGACGGCTTAGAGCCAAAAGTTGTTTTTGTAGATGGAGAAAATAATATTACAAATGTAGAAGAGCATAAGCTACATTGGCCGGAAGAATAGTCCCAGCAAAAGTTCACCCAGAGCGGTGAACTTTTTTGTGCCCCGGCAAAGAGCTTATGAACAGAGTCTGGATCTTCACTCAAGGCTCTTACAGCTTACATTCAGTGATGATAATTTTTCCGCCATCAAGGTAATTGGAAGTTTTCAATTCCGATTTGCTCCAGCTGATTGAAAGGACCTCCCGTTTCAACCAGCTAATACCAGTCGTTTTGAAGCTGATAAACGGCCTTTGAAGCGTACTGCCACTTCTCAACCTTACAGTAGTCGTGCTGATTTAGTGGATCAAATAGACGTATTGCTTGATAAGCGACAGTTCCTTATGGGAGAATTAACGAAGCCAACTAAGGGTGAGGAAAGAGTTATGATTGAAAAGGTGAAAAAGCTAGATTTGATAATCAATTAGAAACTGGAATTTCTCCTAACCGATTTGAAAAGGGACATGCGGAACAACAAAAAGCAAAAATCTAGCCAACAACGTTATACAAACCCCTACTCGAACGTTTCAAGCTATGATGGGATGTTTTTTGACCATAAAAAGTAGCAGGTGATTTTTTGTCAGAACTAACCGCAGAACAGCATCACATGTTAAAGGATTATAATGAAGTGCTGGATACTGTAAGTGAAGCACTGGTATACCTTGAGAAGAACCTGAAAGAAGAAGCTTTAGATGAAGACCAGCAAGTATTTGAAGATCTGCTCCTTGCCTTTGAACAGCTTAGTGTACGTCACGAACAAATGATTATTTGGTTCGAAGATAAAGTAGAGATGTCCATGCTAGTGGCAGATTACCATGAGGTCATTGATTTATTGAAGAAATGGTTCGTTTTTGAATCAAACGAAGAAAAACGAAAGCTGCTTACTGAAAATGTTATTCCAGCTTTTGAGAGCTGGAAGGACAAAATGCAGTTGTTTGTGAAACCATACATAGCTCATTAGATAACAATACCGTCTTATAAGGCGGTATTTTTTATTGATTTATTATTATTGTGCAGGGTTGAGTGACCACTTATAGGGGAAGGATTCTTTAAATGAATGGTAATATTTGGAGGTGGACGATCTTGAAAAATCTATCAAACAGGATTCATACCTTTATCGCCATCTTCTTAATATTTAGTGGTGTAAGTGTTTTGTTTGACTACTTTTCATAAGAAACAATTTCATGGACAATGCATGTATCCCAAGCTGCTGTAGCAGCCGTTATCTGGGCAGTGTTTAACCCTTTTTTTAAAGGAAAGGATACAAAAAAGAAGTGAGATTGCTAAATCTCTTTTTTTTAAAATAATTCCTCAAACAAAATTCTACAAAATCTCTTCGACTCATTTCTAACCTCCCTTACTCACTTGTCGAACCCCCTCTAAAATCGCTGTCTACATGCAAGCCAGAAAATGAAAACTGCATTAAATAGCAATTTCCAGCAATTACCGACACAAATTCGACAAAATATTTTGAGAGTTTATGCAGGAAAGGGGGTGGGTATGATAGAATATATATCACATAAGGACGAAAGGAGGACACTTCTTATGCTACAGTACACCATTCGCGGTGAAAACCTAGAAGTGACGGATTCTATTAAAGAATATGTGGAGAAAAAGGTGGGCAAACTCGAACGCTACTTTGATACTCCGCCGTCATCCGAGGTTCATGTAAACTTAAGTGTCTACAATGATGAGCAGACAATCGAGGTCACAATCCCGATGAAGAATTTGCTTCTTCGTGCGGAGGAACACAACACTGACTTATACGCTGCCATCGACCTTGTGGTAGATAAATTGGAACGACAAATTCGCAAGCATAAAACGAAAGTGAATCGTAAGTTCCGTCAAGAGGGTGCTCCAAAACACGTATTCGCAGAGCTCGAGCGTGAAGCTCAGCAAGAACGCGAAGCACAAGATGAAAATGATTTTGATATTGAAATTGTAAAAACGAAACGCTTTGACTTGAAGCCTATGGATAGTGAAGAGGCTGCACTACAAATGGATATGTTAGGTCACAACTTCTTCGTATTTACAAATGCGAACACAGATGAAACGAACATCGTTTATAAACGTCGTGATGGGCGCTATGGCCTGATCGAAACTTAATGAAGAGATGAACCAACACCCCCTGCTCCGCAGGGGGTTTTTTATGGATTAATAAATTTGGCTAATAGGAGACCAGGGACGAGTAAATATCAATTTTTCTCTATGTAAAAATTAGAATTTATAGCTAGGAAGTTGTACTAAAATTGAATAATAGTAATTGGGCTCTTCAAATAACACTATGATATAACAAGAGTACAACTACTGTATCAGGAGGTGGACGAATGAAAAAATCTTCTCCACTATGTCAGTGCAGCCACTTAAATGACAGAATCAAAAAACAGGAAGAAGCAATCGCCCAGCTTGTAGAAATTATTGGCACAACAAACCGAAGACTTTGTGAATTGGATCAGCGTCAACACTTCCTCAACCAATCTTATAGAAAAGTAAATCCCACACCCCTGCAAACCTCTACATAATTCACCATAAAACCCCTTCCCGAGTGTTCTAGTCGTTAAACAATATGTCACATAAATTTTTTGTATCTCGGCTTCTCTTAGTGTTATGATAATAAATGGATTATACTATTCAACCGAGATTTGAAATCAATAGAGGAGCGGTTGCAATGCTTGGAACTTTAAAGAAGATCTTTGGCGATGGTAATACACGTCAATTGAAGCGACTGGAAAAGATCGCTGACGATATTGACGCTTTAGAATCTGAATACGAAAAGCTATCGGATGATGAACTGCGCCAAAAGACTGAAGAATTCAAAGAACGCCACCAAAATGGCGAAGACTTAAATGATTTATTAGTTGAAGCTTTTGCGGTCGTCCGCGAAGGTTCTAAACGAGTACTAAATATGCGCCCATTCACAGTGCAGCTTTTAGGTGCGATTGCATTACACGAAGGTAATATTGCGGAAATGAAGACAGGGGAAGGTAAAACCCTTGCTTCCACTATGCCAGCATATTTGAACGCTCTTTCAGGAAAAGGCGTTCACATTATCACGGTCAACGACTACCTGGCTAGTCGTGATGCGAAGGAAATGGGTGAACTCTATCAATTCCTTGGTTTGACTGTCGGACTAAATTTGAATGGAATGTCCAAAGATGAAAAGCGTGAAGCCTACAATGCCGATATTACGTACGGAACGAACAATGAATTTGGTTTCGATTACCTGCGTGATAATATGGTGCTTTATAAGGAGCAAATGGTTCAGCGTCCGCTTAACTTTGCGATCATTGACGAGGTCGACTCGATTTTAATTGATGAAGCACGTACTCCGCTAATCATTTCAGGTACAGCTTCTAAATCTGCTGATCTCTATCAATCAGCGAATGCATTCGTTCGATTGCTTGAGAGAGAAGAAGACTTTACGTATGATGAAAAAACAAAAAATGTTCAGCTGACTGAAGAAGGAATCAACAAAGCAGAGCGCTTTTTCAAGATCGATAACTTATACGATCTTTCCAACGTTTCTTTAATTCATCATATCAACCAGGCGCTGAAAGCTCATACGTCTATGCATCGTGATACAGATTATGTTGTGGATGAAGGGGAAGTCGTCATCGTTGACCAGTTCACCGGTCGTCTTATGAAAGGACGCCGTTATAGTGATGGCTTGCATCAGGCGATTGAGGCGAAAGAAGGCCTGGAAATCCAAAATGAAAGCATGACGCTTGCTTCTATAACGTTCCAAAACTTGTTCCGAATGTATGACAAGCTATCTGGTATGACAGGTACAGCAAAAACAGAGGAAGAAGAATTTCTTAACATCTATAACATGCGTGTTATCGTCATCCCGACAAACCGGGACATCGTTCGTGATGACAAGCCGGATCTTGTTTACAAAACCATGGACGGTAAGTTCAAAGCTGTTGTAGAGGACATTAAAGAACGTCATGAAAATGGACAGCCTGTGCTTGTTGGTACGGTAGCGGTCGAGACTTCAGAAATCATCTCACGTTACTTGAATAAAGCAGGCGTTCCTCATAATGTGTTGAACGCGAAGAACCACTTCCGTGAAGCGGAAATTATTGAAAATGCCGGACAAAAAGGTGCAGTTACGATTGCAACCAACATGGCCGGACGTGGTACCGACATCAAACTAGGCGAAGGCGTCAAAGAAGCTGGCGGTCTAGCCGTGATCGGTACAGAGCGTCACGAGTCACGACGTATTGATAACCAGCTGCGTGGACGTTCCGGCCGTCAAGGTGACCCTGGAATGTCTCAGTTCTACCTCGCTACAGATGACGAACTGATGCGCCGATTTGCTTCCGATAACATTCGCAGTATGATGGACCGTCTTGGAATGGATGATTCTCAGCCAATCGAAAGTAAAATGATTTCAAGAGCTGTAGAATCTGCTCAGAAACGTGTCGAAGGTAACAACTTTGATGCACGTAAGACGATTCTTTCTTACGATGATGTTCTTCGTCAGCAACGTGAGGTTATTTACAAGCAGCGTTATGACGTACTGACCTCAGACAATCTTCGTGAAATCATAGAGAAGATGATTGAGCGTACGGTAGCGAATACAGTCAGCGTACACACGAGTGAAGAGGAAGAAGAGAATTGGGACCTTGAAGCACTTGTGGAGTATCTGCGTGCCAATCTTCTATTTGAAGGAGATGTGACCGTTGCTGATCTGAAAGGAAAAGATCCTGAAGAAATGCAGGAGCTAATCCTTGAAAAAGTGAAGATGCGTTACGACGAGAAAGAAGAAGAGCTGACAGAGGAGCAGATGCGTGAATTTGAAAAAGTTATACTTCTTCGTACAGTTGACCAGAAGTGGATGGATCACATTGATCAGATGGATCAGTTGCGCCAAGGAATTCACTTGCGTGCATACGGTCAAAATGACCCGCTTCGTGAGTACAACTTCGAAGGCTTCCGCATGTTTGAACAAATGATCTCAAACATCGATGAAGAAGTTTCTCGTTATGTCATGAAAGCTCAGATTCGCAACAACCTGCAGCGTCAGGAAGTAGCCAAAGGGGCTACAGCCGTATCAGGTGGCGAAGAAAGTAAAGAGAAGAAGAAACGCCAACCGTTTGTGAAAAAAGACAATGTAGGTCGTAATGATCCATGTCCTTGCGGAAGCGGTAAGAAATATAAGAACTGCCACGGAAAATAAGGAAGTGAGACACTCTCGTATAGAGAGTGTCTTCCCTTGTCTTTGGCCTGTTGATTTTAAAACATTTTATATAAGATATTAATAACCTATTATGTATGATTATTTGAGGAGTGATCGTTATGGATATGGCCGAAATTCGCCATGAACTAGATAATACAGCTAATCGTTTAGCGGACTTCAGGGGGTCTCTTTGACATCGATCAAAGAAAAACCCGAATTGCTGAACTTGAAGAAGAAATGACAGCACCGGGCTTCTGGGATGACCAGAAAACGGCCCAAAAAGTCATTGATGAGGTAAATGGACTAAAATCACTTGTCCATACCTTGGAAGAACATGAGGAAACCCATGAGAACCTGGAAGTTTCCTATGAACTGGTTAAAGAAGAAGATGATGAAGATCTTCGTCAGGATTTAGAAGAGCAAATCCAACAACTAGTTAAAGATTTAAACCAATTTGAATTAAATATCTTACTGAGTGAACCTTATGACAAGAATAATGCGATTCTTGAGCTTCACCCGGGAGCCGGCGGCACAGAGTCCCAGGACTGGGCAAGCATGCTGTTACGTATGTACACTCGCTGGGCAGAAAGAAAAGGATTTAAAGTCGAAACGATGGATTACCTTCCTGGCGAAGAGGCAGGCGTAAAGAGTGTCACGCTATTAATTAAGGGACACAACGCTTACGGCTACTTGAAAGCGGAAAAGGGCGTTCACCGTCTTGTGCGTATCTCGCCGTTTGACTCTTCAGGGCGTCGCCACACATCATTTGTGTCATGCGAGGTCATGCCTGAATTCAACGATGAAATTGAAATCGACGTTCGAACAGAAGATTTGAAGATCGATACGTATCGTTCCAGTGGTGCAGGCGGTCAGCACGTCAATACGACGGATTCAGCTGTAAGGATCACCCACACTCCAACGAACACCGTAGTAACGTGTCAATCTGAGCGTTCTCAAATTAAGAACCGTGAACAAGCTATGAAGATGCTGAAGTCGAAGCTTTATCAGCTGGAGATCGAACGCCAACAGCAAGAGCTTGATGATATTCGTGGTGAACAAAAAGAGATCGGCTGGGGCAGCCAAATCCGTTCGTACGTTTTCCATCCCTACTCCATGGTTAAAGACCACCGTACGAACACAGAAATCGGAAACACACAAGCCGTTATGGACGGTGAAGTAGACAAGTTCATAGATGCTTACCTTCGTTCCCAAATGGATAGTTAATTTTGAAGACTCTCACTACAGTGGGAGTCTTTTTAGTCACAGAGTGTGTTCGGAATTTTATTTGGGCTCGACTTGTTGACGGAATAGGAATTCATTAGCTTTACTCGGAAGACCTGCCAAGCATCTTCGATTCACTGTAAGGTCTTTACCGGCCGTTTTTTTGCGTCGGAGTCTTATTAATTTCTATCATCAAATTCAATATGAGCTGATCTTACAATCGTTAAAATGAATGAAGCGACTTGACTAAGAGGACTATTTTTTAAACTTTTCATTCAATAACTTCAAAAAACCTCTATAAAAAAGGGTTTTTCCCTCTTCTATTGAATTATTTATGATAGACATCATAAAAGAAAAGAGGAAATCGTTTGACACAGTACAAAATCAGACAAGCAACAAAAATAGATCATGATTTTCTAAGCGACATGCTTTATGAAGCCATCTACGTACCTGAAGGCGAAGCCAGACCTCCTAAAGATATTATTAACCGACCGGAAATTGCTAAGTATTTGAGTGGTTGGGGAAGAGAAGGCGATATGGCTTATATAGCGATCGATCAGAATGAAAATCAAGTGGGAGCCGTTTGGACACGTCTCTTTGATGAGAATAATCAGACATACGGATATATTAACGGAGACACACCTGTTCTCAGCTGTATGGCAGTTGCACCTGGTTATAGAGGGAAGGGAATCGGAACTTTATTATTGAGTGAAATGATAAAGGAGGTAAAAAAGAAGGGATATACCGCTTTGTCCTTAAGCGTAGATCCAGATAACAATGCACGCTTGCTATATGAAAAATACGGATTCAGAAAAGTAGGCATTAATGGGACGTCGTGGGATATGGTTGCTACGTTAAACGAAAATAACAAAAATATCTTCTAATAACGCGCAAGCCCCGTAAGAGAAATTCTCTTACGGGGCTTATGTAATGAACAAAGGCAATCACAAAAGGCAGAGGATTTGCTTTTTATGATCAATAAGAGTATATCATATGTGAATATTGTATGAAAATGAATAAAAAGCCCTTTCGCATCAGGTCTAACGACACTATTTCACTCATGCATTCTAATCTATTTGTTCTACAACAATGACTATGTTCCTGTTCTGCCTTCTATCCATTTCCAATTATTTTTGCTATGATAAACGTACATACATATGAAGGCGGTGGAGAAGATGAAAGTGAAAAAGGCGATTATACCTGCTGCAGGATTGGGGACTCGTTTTCTGCCGGCAACAAAAGCGATGCCGAAAGAAATGCTTCCAATCGTTGATAAGCCTACGATTCAATATATTGTAGAAGAAGCGATTGAATCAGGAATTGAGGATATCATCATTGTTACAGGTAAAGGAAAGCGGGCGATTGAGGATCATTTTGACCATGCTTTTGAACTAGAGGACAACCTTTATAAAAAAGGAAAGTTCGACCTGCTTGATGAGGTGAAACAGTCGGCTAAAGTTGATATTCACTACATCCGCCAAAAAGAGCCTAAAGGACTTGGACACGCGGTTTGGTGTGCTCGCAAATTTATAGGAGACGAGCCTTTTGCTGTTCTCCTCGGAGATGATATTGTTCGATCTGATGAACCGTGCTTGAAGCAGCTGATGAATCAATACGAAGAGACGCACTCCTCTGTGATTGGTGTCAAACAGGTGCCTCACGAAGATACGAATAAATACGGAATTATTGCACCGAAGGATCAGCGAGGCCGTCGCTATGAAGTCGAGCACTTTGTTGAGAAACCTCCAGTGGAAGAGGCTCCGTCCAACCTTGCAATCATTGGGCGTTATGTCTTTACCCCTGAGATCCTTGACTTATTAGGTTCGCAGGAAACAGGTCGTGGAGGCGAGATTCAGCTTACAGACGCAATCGAACGATTAAATCTCAAACAGCCAGTTTACGGCTATGAATTCGAAGGCGAGCGTTATGATGTTGGCGATCAGCTTGGGTTTATCCAAACGACTCTGGCCCTTGCCATGGAGCGCCAAGATATGCGTGATGATGTGTTGGGACTGCTAGAAGAAATCTTAAAAACTCAGCAAACACCAAAATCTTAAACCATAAAGCGATGGGTGCTTCTGCCCATCGCTTTTCTTATCTATTTGTATAGTTCACTAGAAAAAGAAGATAGTAAGCGTATAGAGTTCCTTTAACGTGGTAATACGTTATTTCGCTCTCATTTACAGTTCTATCCCCGGGTGTTATACTCCTATCGGTTTATATCTCGTAAAAAGAAGATCGATGAAAGAATAGGGAGAGAAGACAACATGATGATGGCTAAGAAATATAGAAGAGAACCAATGCCTCCATTGATGAAACATATGATCGAGTATGGGCTCGTTATATTGGGCTCTTTTTTTGTGGCATTAGCGTTCAACGTATTTTTGTTACCGAACAATATTGCATCAGGTGGTGTAGCTGGGATCAGTACAATTACAAAAGGTGTATTCGGCTGGGAGCCAGGAATCGTGCAATGGGTGCTCAACATTCCGCTGTTCATTACCGGAGTCTTAATCTTAGGGAAAAACTTCGGGATCAAATCATTCGTCGGAACATTGGTCCTGCCGATGTTTGTGCTTTTGACAAGTGACTTAGATGCAGCGACACCTGATCCGCTCCTTGGAGCCATATTCGGTGGCATGGGTGTAGGTCTTGGGCTTGGAATCGTTTTCCGAGGACGAGCATCAACAGGGGGGATTGACCTTGCCGCGCAAGTGCTCCATAAATTTACCCACCTTCCTCTTGGGATTAGCGTGGCGTTACTTGATGGAATGATTGTTCTCACTTCGGCGGTCGTTTTCTCGTTAGAGGAAGGGCTATATGCATTGATAGGTTTGTTTGCGACCAGCCGGACCATTGACTTCGTTCAGGTAGGATTAAATACGTCGAAAAACGTGATGATTATTACCGAATATGTGGATGATGTCCGAGACGCCATTTTTGAAGAAATTGACCGTGGAGTGACTGTATTAAGCGGTGCTGGAGGCTATACTGATAGAGAACGACGTGTCGTAATGTGTGTCGTGCAGCAAAACGAATTCATTAAATTGACACAAACGGTGAAAATGGTCGATCCTGGTGCTTTCGTCGTGGCTATGAATGCCACGGAGGTGCTCGGAGAAGGTTTCAAAACGACGTGACTCGGTTATAATATTCCTATACTTATATGAAGAAGGGGGATATCGATGTGAAGAAACTATTATCCGCACTTTTCTTGGGATTGATCCTCGTCTTAGCTGCCTGTGGTGGCGGTGGAGATGAAGGAGCAAATGATGACAATGCTAATGAACAAACAGAAGAAGGTACAAATGAAGAAGGCACGGATGAGGGTGGCGGTGAATCTGGAGAAGGTGGCGACTCAAATGTAGATGCAGAAGCAGCCGAACAGGCTTACCAACAAAATTGTGCCAGCTGTCATGGCGGAGACCTTGGCGGAGGAATGGGGCCGTCCCTTCAACAAGTAGGCTCTAAGTATTCGGCTGAAGATATCGTTGGAATCATAAAAAATGGTAAGGGCAGTATGCCTGCGCAAGAACAAGTCTCTGATGAAGACGCTCAGCTTATCGCAGGCTGGTTAGCTACAAAGAAATAAACGAAATACTTAACAAAGTCTGGCTTTCTCAGCCAGGCTTTTTATTATGATGCAAAAATGATCTCCGTTTGAAAAATAAATGTAATAATTTTTTGTCTAAAATTATCGAATTTCAATGTTATAATAAAGTTGTTTGCATAAAAAGTGTTTAATAAATAAGAAATTAAGGTGATCAACATATGATAGATATGCAAGGAGTATATAAGACATACCCGAATGGGGTTACAGCATTAAACGGTCTTGATGTGAAGATTGATCAGGGGGAATTCGTTTATGTCGTGGGCCCTAGTGGTGCAGGGAAATCGACATTTACAAAGCTTATTTACCGTGAAGAAAAGCCGACAAAAGGCTCTGTAAAAGTTATTGATATGGATACATCAACGATGAAAGAACGCAGGGTTCCTAAACTTCGTCGTCAGGTTGGTGTCGTTTACCAGGATTTCCGTCTTCTGCCGACGCTGACTGTCTATGAAAATGTAGCTTTTGCCCTTGAGGTCATTGAAGAAAGCCCATCGAATATCCGCCGCCGTGTGATGGACGTATTGGGTCAAGTTCGTTTGAAAAACAAAGCGCGCTTTATTCCAGATGAGCTTTCAGGTGGGGAACAGCAAAGAGTTTCTATTGCCCGGGCAATTGTCAATCATCCGAAGATTCTAATCGCCGATGAGCCGACAGGAAACCTGGATCCTGATACCTCATGGGAAATCATGCATATCCTAGAAGAAATCAATGCTGGTGGAACAACAGTCTTAATGGCGACCCACAGTCAAGAAATCGTAAACACAATCCGCAGGCGCGTCATCGCCATTGAAGACGGCATGGTTGTAAGAGATGAATCAAAAGGCGAATACGGTTACGAATATTAAATTGGCGAGACTGTCTCATTTAGTAGAGACAGTCTTTTTTAGATCATTTCATATTTTGTGTAAGTATTTCTTGTTCTTTTGTTCCTTTTATTTCCTAATAGGGTTTTGATTTGGAGGAAAAAATACTATAATGATGTGGACATGCTATTCATTGTTGTGGCATACCATATCAGTAATAAACGCACATTTACGGTGAAGGCGCTTATTTGCTAGTATAAAAGCATTAAGGAAATAAAAAGTAGAAGGGTGAATGCGATGAATATAAAACCGCGTGTCATAGCGCTGTTGATGGCGCTTGCGGTGCTGGTAGGGGCAGCTGGCTCTTACATAGGCATAGAGTACTTCGCAAACAAGGAGGGTGACCAGTCCCAATCAGAACAATTGGCCAATGCTGGCAAGAACGCTGAGAATTTCGGAAGTTTAACTGAAGAAGAACAAAAGAAGTTCATTGAAGATATGACCGGCAACGGTGACTTGGAAAAAGTAGCCCAGGCTTATAACGTGATTAAAGAGAACTATGTAGAGGATGTCGACAAGAAGCAGCTCGTTGAAGGGGCGATCCAGGGAATGCTGGATACGCTTGAGGATCCATACAGTGTCTATATGGATCAGGAAACGATGAAGCAATTTAATCAGTCCATAGAATCCTCTTTTGAAGGAATTGGTGCCGAGGTCAGCATGGTAAACGATAAAGTTACCATTGTTGCTCCAATCAAAGGGTCTCCAGCTGAAAAAGCCGGATTGAAACCGAATGATCAAATACTGAAAGTCGACGGAGAAAGTGTGGAAGGCCTTGACTTATATGATGCCGTGCTTAAGATCCGCGGGGAAAAAGGAACAGAAGTGACTTTGCAAGTGGACCGTCCTGGCGTAAGCGACCCTTTGAACATAGAAATTGTCCGCGACGATATTCCACTAGAAACAGTCTATAGCGATACGAAAGAAGTGAACGGTAAAAAGGTAGGCGTTATCGAAATTACTTCTTTCTCTGAAAAGACATCTGATGAATTCCACAAAGCTCTTCAAAAGCTTGAAGGAGATGAAATGGAAGGACTCGTTATTGATGTGAGAGGTAATCCGGGGGGCTTGTTTACGGATGTGCAGGAAATCTTGAAGGAATTTATTACAGATGAAAAGCCGATCGTACAAGTGGAAGATCGTAAAGGGGAAAAATCCCGTTACTTCTCTGACCGCACAGAGAAGAAGGACTATCCTATTACCGTACTGATGGACGAAGGAAGTGCATCAGCTTCAGAGATATTAGCAGCAACAATGAAAGAAGCAGGCGGTTATGATCTTGTTGGTACGAAAAGTTTCGGAAAAGGTACGGTCCAGCAGGCGATACCAATGGGGGACGGCAGTACGATCAAGCTGACGCTATTCAAGTGGTTGACTCCTGATGGCAACTGGATTCATGAAAAAGGCATTGAGCCTACGGTCAAAGTGAAGCAGCCTGAGTACTTCTACACAAACCCAGTAGAAATCGAAGAGCCGCTGAAACGTAATGATAATAACGATAAAATTAAAAATGTCCAAGAAATGCTGAAGGGTCTCGGATACGATCCAGGCCGCACAGATGGATATTACAGCAAAGAAACAGAAGCTGCCGTAGAAGCTTTCCAATCCGATTCCGGGCTTGAAGCAACCGGCCAGGTTGATGAGAAGACCGGCGGCAAATTAGAAGAAAAAATCGTTGAAGAAGTCCGTAATGAAGAAAATGACCGTCAAATGGAGAAAGCTTTGGAAGTCCTGTTTGAGTAAGGAAGGGATTCTGTTATTCGATCACGAAATATAATCCGTAGTCTTTGACTGCGGATTTTTTCATTTACTGCACATTGTTCATCTTGCTGACTCAACCGCACACCCTTTAAAGGCAAAGTAAGACGTTTTGTTTTTCAATTTGAAAGGAGAAATTAATGTGGAAGTTTGGTTTTTGGAACTGATAAAAGGGCTGGGAAGAATGTTTACCCAACCTCATTTATACATAGCTGTTATCATGGTAATATTCCTGTCACAAAGAAGGATTAACAAGGAACGAAAAGCGTTCGGCACACGTATTTTTGATCGCTTTTCAGAATGGAAGGGAACGGTCGCAACATCTTTGATCGCTGGAGGATGTTTATCGATTTTCTCTCTAGGAGCAGGTATGGTGCTGCCTCCTTCATTCTTATGGCTGCTCGGCCTGACTCTGATATTGGTCAGTCTCCCTTTCAAACTCAGCTTGTATTCTGCTAGCTATACACTAGGTATCACTACACTAGTGCTCCTAGCTCTTCCGTACGCGCCTGTGTACGGCCCGATAGAATCTTTGAAGACCACTCTTCTGGAGGTGCCGATAACATCAATTGCTGTCTTGTTGTCGGTCATGCTCTTTGTTGAAGCGATCCTGCTTTTACGCACATCGAAAACTCAAACGTTTCCAGAGCGAATTAAGGGCAGTCGCGGCATGTGGATTGGACAGCATCGCAGTACGAAAATGGCCATCGTTCCATTTATAGCACTTTTTCCAGTAGGAAATATAGAAGCCTTAGCCTCCTGGTGGCCCATCTTACATATAGGAGAGGAAAGCTTCGGGCTCGTCCTAGTTCCTTTTGTTACAGGATGGGAATGGGTAGCGAGGGGACAGTCTCCTGAAAAAGCAGCAAAAATGATAGGACGACATACGTTTGTGGTAGCGATTTTCGTTCTTTTGTTAACGATCGGAAGCATAATCTATACACCCCTATCGCTTGCAGCCATAGGAGCAGGACTTGCAGGACGAATCATTATTCAAGTTCATCATCGCTTAAAAGAAGGAAGCCAAAGCTTTTTTTCTCCTGATGCCAGAGGGCTGCGCGTTCTCGGTGTTATTCCGAAAAGCCCGGGAGCACAAATGGGACTTGCGCCTGGAGAGCTTATTGTTCGTGTCAACGCTCAGCAGGTTCGAACGGAGAGACAGTTTTATGAAGCGCTGCAAATGAACGGAGGCTTTAACAAAATTGAAGTTAGAGATGAATGGGGAGAAAATCGTTATGTGCAGCGCGCTCTTTATGAAGGAGAGCACTATGAACTTGGACTAGTATTCTTAGAACCTCCTGAGCATGAAGAAACGGTTGGTTTATACGTGTAATTCATATGCATAAGTCTTAGTAGAGGTTATCCGGGTATCTTTGGATAACCTCTTTATTGTAAGCAAGAAGACTAGTGAGATCTCCGGCGAAAACTTTACTAAATTAAATTATTTCTTATTTATGGGTTTGGGGAAGTGAGCAAAAGGCTACACAGGTATTGGGTACAAAAGTCTTTCAGATCACGAAAATTCGAATGTATCTATTTATTTTACGAGGGCGAAATTGGAAGGGAGATTACATGAACAGCTTAAAATTCCTCTCTTCTTTTTCCTATGGACTAGTATTTGTCATACTTGCGGCTTTTTTATGGGGCATAGGTGGAGGGTTAGCTGGAATCTTATTAAATCATGGATGGAATGCTGTTGTTATTGCGGCATTTCGCGCATGCCTTGGATTTCTCTTTATTCTCTTTTGGTATGTCTCACGAAGCCAGATGAGCTTCATATTAAATAAATCAATACTCATTTGGGCTGTAGTAGCTGGAATTGGGATGGCGGGTAACATAGGCTTTTACTTTGTCAGTATTTCATATACTAGTGTGCCTGTAGCATCTACGCTCATGTACACCGCCCCTATTTTTGTTCTCATTCTTTCAGCACTATTTAAAACGGAAAGAGTTACTTCGTTTAAACTTATTTCGGCCCTAGTCGTCGTAGGAGGAATTATTTTATTAACAGGGGTTTATGATACCGAACGTTCTGCTATTCAATTTATAGGAGTTCTAAGTGGTCTGTTATCAGGGTTATCCTACGCTGTTTTCATATTTGGTTACAAAAACAGTTCAGCTTACGGTAACTTCATAACTGTGTTAATTATTTCCTCCATTACAGAATCTACTATACTTTTGTCTCTTTCTGATAAGAACCAGTTTTTCTCTATATTTGAAATGAACCAGGATTTGATTTGGTTTTTAATTCTTGGTTTGATAGGGGCAGGTTTGTCCACTCTTCTCTATGTCATTGGTTTAAAAAAAATCACACCTGGAGTGGCTTCCATAGTTGCCATGATAGAGCCAGTGACCGCCTCTTCTTTTGGAATACTTCTTTTAGCCCAAGCGTTGAATTTCACTCAACTGCTAGGAATGATAGTGATCGTCGTTACCATTACACTCTTAAGCTATCATTCCATAAGAATCGAAAATCATAAAAAGTAGCCAAAAATACTTTGGTTTTCTTTTTGATATGAAAGAAACAGGTATATAATAAGATTAAAAGAGTTAGGAGGGTAATTAGCATGTCATCTTCGCTAAGTGGTACGGTATTTCTTTCTAAACTAATTACTCAATATGCTCATTTACATGAACGGACAGTAGGTAAACATGCAGATGAATATATAAGCCAGTTAGGAATTCGTACGGGAGAATGGGTCGAATCGTTCTATGGTGAAAAGAATGAACAGTGGTCTGTTGAGCGTTATGCAGAGGTGATTGTTGACATCAAGAACTCCATTGGAGGTCTTTTTCGAATCTCAGAGATCCATCCAGACAAAGTGATTGTAAAAGCGTCTGGGTGTCCATTCGGAGAAGTGGTTAAAGATGCTCCTCACCTTTGTATGATGACTTCGAGCGTATTTGGAGGCATTGCATCAAGGCGGATGGGGTACGGTAAGGTCAATTTGCGAAAGCGGATTGCTAAAGGAGATCCAGGCTGTGAAGTCGTTATTTATTTTCATCCCACGGATGAAGAAGAAGGACATGTTTATGAAAACCTCCCAATTACTCCCTCAAACGGAAACCCTTTTATCTGGGATGAGGAAGCGATTGAATCATTAGGGGAAGAACTGAGAAAAAGTGATGAAATGATCTTAAAGCTTTTGGATGAATTAGAGACTTTGAAAAAAGAAGTCGATACGCTTAAAGCTGAAAAAGCGACGAAACTTTAACTTCAGTTAACAAAAAAGCATATTTCAAAATTGTTAACAATTCGTTGGGCAAAGCTTACACCCATTACAACCGCATGTCTATCTTTACTAAATCTCTTTCCCAACTCCTATTTTCTGTCATAAAAGCATATCGTTTTGCTAGCAGGGAATAAATAGAGTGTAAGCCAATAAATCCTAGGAGGAATTACTATGATATGGCTGATACTCGTCATTCCTGCAGCGATTATTGCTGTGGCGATCTATTTTGAACGAAGAAACAAGAGACAGGCTCAGGAAGACCATCTCTCTGTCAAAGATCATCAAACACTCGAACAGGACTACATCTCCCACGGATCAGGCAACGAAGCCACAAAACCTGAAAATCTATAGAACGCATATATATGAGTCAAAAGCCATTCGGTTTTTGACTTTTTTGTGTTTATGGGTCTATGAATAACTTATTGCGCTTTGAGGATTCATTTAGCCCTTTGTTTTTTATGTGACTAAAGACCATCCAATCCATCGCTTTTCTTATGCTTGTCAAGGCTCCCAAGGTGCTCGAGTTTTTGTTCTGTCTTAATGCTGAATGGCATACAAATGAGTGAGACTTCTAGTGAAAATGATTCTCAAATTCATTGACAGTTTTCGATTCACCCAATAAACTAGTAGATAGCGATATTTGTACGTAGTATTATGGATTATTGCTTGTGGGAAAAGGAGAGGTTAAGAAGATGGATACGCTGCTCGCAAACAATTTAACCTTGGGATATGGAGATTCCATTATTATAGATTCGTTAAATATAGAAATTCCAAAAGGTAAAGTGACGGTGCTGATCGGCGGCAATGGCTGCGGAAAATCAACACTATTGCGCTCAATGGCCCGTCTGCTGAAACCTAAATCCGGTGAGGTTGTCCTAGACAGCAAGGACATCTCAAAAATGAAAACGAAGGAAGTCGCAAAGAAAATGGCGATTCTTCCACAAAGTCCTACAACGCCTGAAGGATTGACTGTTCATCAGTTGGTGAAACAGGGAAGATACCCTTATCAGGGATTTACAAAGCGTTGGTCTGAGCAGGACGAACATGCCGTTGAAAAAGCATTAAATGATACGAACCTAGCTGAACTGCGTGATCGTACAGTCGATTCACTATCTGGAGGACAGCGCCAGAGAGCTTGGATTGCCATGACCTTGGCCCAGGATACGGATACCATTTTATTAGATGAGCCGACAACGTATCTTGATATGACTCACCAAATCGATATTTTGGATCTGCTTTTCGACTTAAATCAGGACAATGGACGCACAGTTGTTATGGTTTTACATGACATTAATCTTGCCTGCCGTTATGCAGATCATATCATCGCTGTAAAAGATAAAACTGTCTTCGCTCAAGGAAAACCTGAAGAAGTCGTTAATTGTGATCTCATGCAGCATGTATTTGAAATGAATTGTGAAGTGAGACAGGATCCTTTATTTGGAACACCAATGTGTATTCCACATGGGAAAGGCCGCTGCTTGATCAAACAAGCCCAGGCGGAAGCTCAATCTCAATCCATCGTATAATCCACAGGAAATACATCAATAAAAGCAATGGGGAGTCCCATTGCTTTTTTATGTTTCCTATACTTTTTATTCACCAGGTATTTCATTTAGGTTTTGAATGATATAGGTAGGTTCAATGCCAAGTTCAGGCCATTTCTCCTGTTTACGGTTCACCCAAGCCGTATGGAAACCGTATGATGCAGCTCCGGTGATATCCCACGGGTTGCTTGAGAAGAATAGGATTTGATCCTTGCTGCAATCCAATTTTTCCTGAGCATACTGGTAAGATTCCGCATGAGGTTTATAAACTTCTACATCGTCCGCACTGAGCAAATCATAGGTTTCTGTCAGCTTATTATGTTCGAGCAAAGGTTGCAGCATTGATCGTGTTCCGTTGGAAAAGATCGTAAAAGTTTTATCTGGGTGCTGGTCTGACAATGTTGAGACCTCTTCATATGGCTGTAGTTTTTCGTATTGCTTCATCAAGTCTTCTAAAACATCCGGTTTGATAACCACATTACTAAAAGCTAAAGCATCTTCCAAGGCCCATTGAGTAATCTCGTGGAATGGTCGATAGCCCTGGATCAGCTGGCGGACCATAAAATAGTGAATTTGCCGGTCTCTCCACTGTTGACTGATGGAGCCGCCTTGATCAGGGTAGTACTCATGAATTTTATCCATGACAGAATGGACATCAAAAAGGGTTCCATACGCATCGAATACGTATGCTTTGTAACTCATCCAATCACGCTCCTTTACATCGTTGTTGTTTCCCTTTTCACATTGGTGGTAAACAGAAGGAAGTGTTCAGGAAGGGGAGGAGGGGACGTTGAATACACTCCACCATGGATATTGGACGTTTTTTGCTTCCAGAAAGCAAAAAAATGTTGGCTGGTTCGTTTTCGGCAGCGTTATGCCTGATATTGTCTACTATGTCATGTTTTTATACTTAGCGATTACACGAAATGCTTTTCAAGTTTTAGACAATCCAGATCCAATGCGTTCTTTGTTTGGACTAATTCATGACCTGTTTGAGCATCCAGTTGTGTTTGTCCTTCGTCAAGCAGGGCACTCTATGTTTGTATGGGCTGTTGTATTTGTAATTATTTTTGTCTGGAAAGGACGGAAATTAACTAAGTGGATGGCTCTTTTATACGGTTGGCTTGGTCACATCATCCTCGACTTGTTGACTCATGTTGAGGATGCCGTTCCAATGTTTTACCCTGTCAACAGCTATACGTTTAGAAGCAAAGTATCGTACTGGGATGACGAACATTACGCTGGGATCTTTTCCCTTATAAATACAACGCTGATCATGCTATCACTTCTTTACCTTTTTATCCAAAAACTGAGAAAAAAGCGTCCGTTCACAAAAAGTTCATGACCTATGACGGCCTTTTTCGTTCTCTCCAGTTTGGTTTTCATGATATGATTTACTGTGAATGCATGAAATGACAATATTTTTATGATCTAGATAGAGGAAGGGTAAGACGATGAAGAAATTCTCCATTTTGACAACGTTCGTAACTTTTCTCGCCCTTATTCTCGGCAATCTCGTCGTTGCGACAGATTCAGGGGATGCGTGCGGGACGTCATGGCCGTTTTGTAATGGATCGGTCATTCCCGATTTTACGAACTACCATGTCCTTATAGAATACTCGCACCGTTTAATGGTGCCGCTACTTGCAATGCTGACGTTCATTAACGCCGTAGGAGCGCTTTATAAACATCGCAAGCGGAAATCTGTCTTTATTTTATCGATTTTAAGCTTAGGCTTGCTTGTCTTTCAATCACTCGTTGGAGGATTAAACGTTCTGCTTGGTACTCCTCCAGGGTTCACAACGCTCGACGTGACGTTCAGTCAAATTCTTTTAATTGTTCTTGTATTACTGAGTTACAGTCTGCACGAGAAGAAAATTGAGCTTGACCGCACAAGCTGGTCAACGGTTTCTATGAGCTATCGTACCTTTTTAATCGGTTTTGGGTTGTATGTAATGCAGGTTATTCTGGGCGCCTTTTTCAAGCATAGTCGTGCCAGTAACGTGCTGCTTGATATTCCGGCCGTGGAGTACTTGATAAAAAGCGAATCGATTGCGAATATGATTTACTCGCTGCACTGGGTAGCAACCGTGGTCATCGTTGTTGCAGCTGTGTGGTTCCTTATTTATGCTTCAAAATTCAAGTATCACATTTCACTTGCCTGGCTTTACCTCATTTCGCTATTATTGAATGCCGTCGTTGGATTTGTGATCGTTGTGACAGGGAACATCGTGGTTGCATCGTCGATTCATATGATCATTTCAACGGTAACGATGGTTATTGGTGCAAGCATCCTAGGTGGATACTGGTTCAAACTGCAAAAGAAATCGGTGGTAAGTTAAACAGCAATTGAATGGACAAAAAGAGCCTCGACACGAAGTCGAGGCTCTTTTTATTTACTTGCAGTTGTTTCTTTCTCTCAATTTAGTAAAAGGCGGGTTTAGAAATCACTCGCTTTTGCGGGCGTGCTGGCAAGCCTCTTCAGGGTCCCTGTTTGTCGGTCTTAACTTTCCCGCTTTCCCGCAGTTGAAGATAAGAGTAAGGAGCCTCGACTTCCTGCTGGGCTTATTTCTTTTATCTAAACAAATCACGAATTTCTTCTTCACTTAAGGACGTCAGCATTGACTCACCAGGCTGGATAATTTGATCGACGAGGTCACGTTTCTTCTGCTGAAGCTGATAGATGCGTTCCTCGATCGTTCCTTCAGAAATCATACGGACCACTTGGACGATTTTCTCTTGACCAATACGGTGAGCCCTGCCGGCAGCCTGTTCCTCAATGGCCGGGTTCCACCATAAGTCATAGAGAATGACGGTGTCTGCACCGGTTAGGTTCAAGCCAGTACCTCCAGCTTTCAATGAGATAAAAAAGGCATCCTTTTCACCTGCATTGAACCGTTCCACCTGTTCCATACGCTTCTCAGATTTAGTACTCCCATCCAGGTAAAAACCATCGATTCCTTCTGTTGCAAGCTCGTTATGAAGAATAGTCAGCATGCTTGAAAACTGGGAGAATATGAGGAGACGATGACCGCCTGCCTTCATTTCCTTCGCTAGTTCTTTCAATTGTTCCAGCTTGCCTGATCCCCCTTCGTAGTTTTCTAAGAATAAGGAGGGGTGACAGCAAATTTGTCTCAATCTAGTTAAGCCGGCAAGAATCTCAAGTTTTCCTCGCTGAATGCCTTTCGTCGCTATGGTTTCTTGAATATCATTCTGAATTCTTTCAAGATAACCCAGGTATACTTCTTTTTGTTCGCGAGTAAGCTCGGAGTACTGAACCGTATCAATTTTATCGGGAAGTTCATCAAGTACTTCCGTTTTCATCCGCCTTAAAATGAAGGGACGCGTCATCCTGGCAATTTTATCCGGTTTCATATCAAGAAATTTCTTTTTACTCGTATAGAAACCAGGCATGATAATGCGGAATATGGACCATAGCTCCTGTAAGGAATTTTCTATTGGAGTACCGCTCAACGCAAAGCGGTGCTTCGCTTTGATGGTCCGAACAGCAGTGGCTGTTTTCGTCGATTCATTTTTAACGGCCTGCGATTCGTCTAATATCATCGCATGAAAGTCTGCTTCTTTATAAAAATCAGCGTCTTGTCGCAACAAGGGATAAGAAGTAATCACAATATCTTTAGAAGCCATTTGTTCAAGTGCTTCTGCTCTTGCTTGCGGATCTCCCGAGATGGTCTGAACAGATAAGTCTGGTGCGAATTTCTCCACTTCTTTTTTCCAGTTGTAGATCAGTGATGCAGGCGCAATGATAAGCGCTGGATGCTCCAATAGACCTTTTTCTTTTTCATAAAGCAGGAAGGTGATGGTCTGCAAAGTTTTACCTAGTCCCATGTCATCGGCGAGAATGCCTCCAAGTCCGTAAGTCGCTAGTGATTTCATCCAGCGAAAACCTGTCAGCTGATAGGGACGCAAGTCGGCCTGTAAGTTCTTTGGAGCCTCAATGTTAAAGGACTGAGGTGACTTTAACCGTTCAACTAGTTCAGTAAACGACTGATCACGCTCGGATTCTTCCGTTTTTAGTGCATCCTCAACCTGCAGGCTTCTCATTTTAGCTACTTGAAGGTGGCTATCCTCGATATCTTTGCTGGACAAATCAAGCTCTGAGGCCAGTCGCTGGAATCGCTCAAAAGAGTCAGAAGTTAAAGATAACAGTGCGCCATCAGAAAGCCTGTAATATTTTTTTCGTTCTATCGAAGCTTTTAACGCCGCTGATACATCATCTGAACTAATACCATCAATTTCAAAACTGATATCAAGCCAGCTGCCATCGCTTTGAACTTCAACAGAAGGCTTCAATTCATGATCCTGCTGATCCATTAATGAACGAACGGAAGATGATAAGAATACTTCCGCGTGTTCTCTGAACTTTGGAAGAAGCTCCTGTAAGAACACATCCAGTTGATCTTCATTTTCAATATAAACGATCTCACCATCGAACTTGAATTCCGCATACTCAATCAGTTCCATTATGGCCTGTTCTGTTGCGCTATCTCTTCGAATAATTGTGCTATCGTTTTGTGGTTTCGTTTTAAATGGATTGATCGTTTCATCTCCATAGCGGAAGCGGACTTCGATCGTTAAGGTCCAATGATAGAAATCGAGGTAGACTTCAGCCCGGAGTGGTTTTTGGATGATTTTTTTTTCGGCAGCACTATCAAGTTCCACGTCTGCAATGGTTTCTAATTCCGGAAGTACATAAGAAACAATCCCTTCCATATCCGTGTGGCTGACCGTATGGTTTCCGTTGGAGTTATAAGGAAACAGCGAATAGAGCGTATCGATGACTTGTTCCTTTTTCTGTTCTATAGGATAGAATGTACCTTCCTTATATAAAAGGTGATAATCTGCTAAATAATCGTAACTTTTCAAATGACTTAAGTGCATATGAAAATGTCCGCGTTCTTCAGAAATGTAAAAAGAAAGATCAGGAAACTCACGGTCGTAGTGTAATTTCCCTTTGGTCTCTCCGCGATCGATAATTTCACAATTATTCTCTTCCAGCTTTGGCAGAAGATTTTCTGCAAGGCCGGGCGGGATTCTTATTGTTTTTTGTTCGGAGATGTTCCATTGCTGTTCATAAAAACGTTCCTGCTCGTAAGCATGAATGAGAAGGTCAAAAATGGCTCTGTCTTCTGTCTTCATGACATGTTCAGCAGGATCGTAAGTGAATTTTTTAGAAATTCTGTATGGCTGCTCACGATCCATATGTTCAAGAAGTTCTCTAATGTTTTTTATGACATATGGATAGTTCTCACCTAGTTTTACTTCAATACTTAAGCTTTTAGTCCCTAGTAAAGTATGAAGGTGAAGAAAGTACTGAACTCCTAATGTTTTTTTAAGATCACTCGCCATTCGGTTTTCCTGCCGTTGACGAAACGTCTCAAATAAACGCATTGCAAATAATCGGTCATTGTTAGTCGTTGAAGATCGTTCCCGCTGTCCTTTGTCCGCAAGTTTTGGTGCGACTTCATCCAGAGCTTTCTCACGGATTGCAATTAATACGGCAGCAATATGCTTGCATGTATAGTACTTACTATAAGCAGCGCATTCGCAAGTTGCTTCTACATCGTCATCCTCAAAAAAGAAGACGCGTACTTCATAATCATGCGTACCCGCTACGACAGCTCGCCACGACCGAATGGCGCTATTATGGGAAAGTCCGTATACTTTACCGGCCTCAAAGTATTGCTTGCCTCGAGTATAAAATGTAGTACCGGTTATTTTCTTTATATCGTTCGGTTGTAACAAGTACGTCTGCATAACTGGCATCCTTACTATCAGTATTTTCTCTATTATAACAGGTTTGAAAAGGTGAAGATTTCCTATAAATGTCTCCTCAGGTCATCCAGATTCTGCCACCTCAGGTCATCCAGATAATGGATGACCTGAGGTGGCAGAAATTCCTTTTACGATTGATTTTACGCTATGGTTATGCTAACTTTCAAAGTATGAGTTTGAAAATTCGAGGAAGCCGCTCGCTCGAGAGGGAGCGGTTTTTTTATGGAGTGAAGAGTCCAATGTGATATCCGTATATCCCCGAACCTTTTCATAAACGATTTTAAAATGATGGAGGATATAACGATGGAAATACAGGAAGAAATGAAAAAGCGCAGAACGTTTGCCATTATTTCGCACCCGGACGCCGGGAAAACAACGATGACAGAGAAAATGCTTTTGTTCGGAAACCTGATTCGTTCAGCAGGAACTGTAAAAGGAAAGAAGTCTGGTAAGTTTGCAACTTCAGACTGGATGGAAATTGAGAAGCAGCGTGGAATTTCTGTGACATCCAGTGTGATGAACTTTCCTTATAAGGGTTACCAGGTAAACATTTTAGATACACCCGGTCACGAAGATTTCAGTGAAGACACGTACCGTACGCTTACGGCCGTAGACAGCGTAGTCATGATCATCGATGCTACAAAAGGGATTGAAGCTCAAACATTGAAATTGTTCAAAGTTTGTAAAATGCGCGGGATTCCGATTTTTACTTTTATCAATAAAATGGACCGTGAAAGCCGCGATCCGTTTGAATTGATGGAGGAAATCGAAGAAACGCTTAATATTGAAACGTACCCGATGACTTGGCCGGCTGGAATGGGGAAACGATTCCTTGGCGTATTTGACCGCAACAATGAAAAGTTTGTTCACTTCTCAGGAAATGAAGAAGAAACGTACATTCCCTATGATCAGCTTGATGACTATCCAGAGCTGACCGAAAACGCCACCTTCCAGGAAGCTCAAGAAGAGATGGAGCTTTTAGTGGAAGCGGGTGACAATTTCTCAATGGATAAGGTGATGAAAGGCGACCAGACACCAGTCTTCTTCGGCAGTGCCCTTGCTCCATTCGGAGTCGAGACCTTCTTTAATACGTTTATTGATATGGCACCGGAGCCTGCACCTAGAAAATCAACTGAAGGAGTCGTATCTCCAGATCACGAAGAGTTTTCAGGGTTTATTTTCAAAATTCAGGCGAATATGAACCCGCAGCACCGTGACCGTATTGCTTTCGTCCGGATCTGCTCTGGTAAGTTTGAGCGCGGGATGAACGTAACCCTTTCAAGAACAGGGAAAACATTCAAACTTGCTCAATCACAGCAATTTGTTGCTTCTTCAAGAGGTACAGTAGAAGAAGGATATGCTGGGGATATTATCGGAATCTATGATCCTAACGTGTACCGCATTGGAGACACGATTGTGACAGGAAAATCCAACTTTGAATATGATGAGCTTCCTCAGTTCCCGCCAGAGCTTTTCAAAAAAGTAACCGCTAAGAACGTGATGAAGTCGAAGCAATTTAAAAAAGGTTTGGAACAGCTTGTCCAAGAAGGAGCAATTCAACTGTTTAAACGCTATCGATTTGAAGATTATATCATCGGAGCTGTCGGAGAACTTCAATATGAAGTATTCGAATATAGGATGAAGAATGAGTATAACGTTGAAGTAGAACTGACTTCGATTGGGGAACGGATTCCTCGCTGGTTGCGGCAGGATCAGGTGGATGAATCCTTGTTTGATGAGCGAAATATGCTAGTGCAAGATAGAGAAGGCAATCCACTTGTCCTATTTAAAAATGATTTCTCACTTCGTTGGTTCATCGACAAAAACCCAGATATTGAACTTACCGATTTGTTTGAAGTCAACCAGTATAACCAGACATTTGAATAAGTAAAAGAGAAACCACTACACCTTCATGTAGTGGTTTCTCTTTTAGGGTTTAAAGCGGTACTTAATATCCGATTGAATCCCGAAAATTTCCAAAAGAATTGCAAACCGAATGTTTGTTCGTTTCATGTTAGAATGGTAATATATTGTGGTAAACTAATCTTGAATGAGATAGGAACGGAGGGTTTCGTCGTGGAGAATAAATTTGAATTGGTTTCACAGTTCTCACCTCAAGGTGATCAGCCGAAAGCGATCAAGGAATTGGTTGAAGGAATTAAACGTGGTGAGCGGCATCAGACGCTTCTAGGTGCAACAGGAACGGGAAAAACGTTTACGATGTCCAATGTGATCCAGCAAGTCAATAAACCTACTCTAATTATCGCCCACAATAAAACATTAGCTGGACAGCTATATAGTGAGTTTAAGGAGTTTTTTCCGAACAATGCCGTTGAGTATTTTGTCAGTTACTATGACTATTATCAGCCTGAGGCTTATGTACCATCATCGGATACATTTATAGAAAAAGATGCAAGCATTAATGATGAAATCGATAAACTGCGCCACTCGGCTACTTCATCGTTGTTCGAACGGAATGATGTCATCATTGTAGCCAGTGTGTCCTGCATCTATGGTTTAGGTTCTCCCGACGAATACCGCAGTCAAGTTTTATCCATACGAGTTGGAATGGAAAAGGACCGGGACGAGCTTTTAAGGAATTTGGTAGACATCCAGTACGCACGAAATGATATCGATTTTCAGCGCGGTACGTTCCGTGTCCGTGGGGATTCGGTTGAAATTATTCCAGCATCCCGCGAAGAACATGCGATACGTGTGGAGTTCTTTGGAGATGAAATTGACCGAATTCGGGAGATTGATGTCCTGACAGGTGAAATTGTCGGAGACAGAGAACATGTTGCAATATTCCCTGCTTCTCACTTCGTAACTAGAGAAGAGAAGTTGAAAAAAGCAATCAAGAATATCGAAAAAGAATTAGAAGTTCGCGTAAAAGAACTTAAAGATCAGGATAAACTTTTGGAAGCTCAGAGGATAGAACAAAGAACGAACTATGACTTAGAAATGATGAGGGAAATGGGGTTCTGTTCCGGTATTGAGAACTATTCACGCCATTTGACATTCCGGGAAGAAGGGGCAACGCCCTATACACTGCTGGATTATTTCCCCGATGATTTCTTGGTCATGGTGGATGAATCGCATGTTACACTTCCTCAAGTAAGAGGGATGTACAATGGAGACCGAGCGAGAAAACAAGTGCTCGTTGACCACGGGTTTCGTCTGCCATCAGCGATGGATAACCGTCCTCTCCAATTTCCGGAGTTCGAATCAAAAGTTAATCAAGCGGCCTACGTATCTGCTACCCCTGGGCCTTATGAATTAGAGCATACACCGAAAATGACTGAACAAATCATTCGACCAACTGGCTTGTTGGATCCAGAAATTGAAGTTCGACCCATCCATGGCCAAATTGACGACCTTGTCGGAGAAATCAATAAGCGAAAAGATAGAAGTGAGCGCGTATTAGTCACGACGTTGACTAAGAAGATGTCCGAGGATTTAACGGATTACTTAAAAGAACTCGGAATCAAAGTCGCTTATCTACACTCAGAAATTAAAACACTGGAGAGAATTGAAATTATACGGGATCTCCGTGTTGGAAAATATGATGTACTTGTCGGGATTAACTTGTTAAGAGAAGGTCTTGATATACCAGAAGTGTCGTTAGTTACTATTTTGGATGCTGATAAAGAAGGATTCTTACGTTCTGACCGTTCCCTAATACAAACCATTGGACGAGCTGCACGTAATGAAAATGGAAAAGTCATCATGTATGCAGATAAAATTACAAAATCGATGCAGTTTGCGATCGACGAAACATACCGTCGCCGCGAAAAGCAAATTGCTTATAACGAAGAGCATGGCATTACTCCTAAGACCATCAGGAAGGAAGTACGGGACGTCATTAAGGCCACAGCTGTTGCTGAGGAAGAGGGAGATTATGAGACAACTAAGAGACCTTCAGAGATGACGAAGAAAGAACGCCTGGAAATGATCGACAATCTAGAAACAGAAATGAAACAAGCGGCTCGAGATCTCGATTTCGAACGAGCGGCAGAACTGCGAGATGTTTTATTGGAATTAAAAGCGGAGGGATGAGTGTACAATGGCCAGTAAGTATATCAGTATCAAAGGTGCCCGAGCACACAACTTAAAAAATATCGATATCGATATTCCTAAAAATAAACTGGTGGTCATGACAGGCTTGTCCGGCTCAGGAAAATCTTCTCTAGCATTTGACACGATTTACGCGGAAGGGCAGCGGCGCTATGTCGAATCATTGAGTGCCTATGCCCGTCAGTTCCTGGGTCAAATGGATAAGCCTGATGTCGATTCAATCGAAGGGTTATCACCCGCCATTTCTATTGACCAAAAAACGACGAGCCGTAACCCCAGGTCTACCGTAGGAACAGTAACAGAAATTTACGATTACTTGCGCTTACTGTTTGCCCGTATCGGACGGCCGACCTGTCCAAAGCATGGAGTTGAAATCAGCTCTCAGACGGTCCAGCAAATGGTCGACAGAGTTATGGAATATCCAGAGCGCACAAAACTTCAAATTCTTGCCCCTGTCATTTCAGGTCGAAAGGGAGAGCATGTGAAGGTTTTTGAGCAGCTTCAAAAAGAAGGATATATCCGTCTACGTGTCGATGGAGAGATGCGTGAAATTTCCGAGGAAATAAACCTTGATAAAAATAAAAAGCACTCGATAGAAGTTGTTGTTGACCGTATCGTTGTAAAAGACGGTGTGGAAGGACGTCTATCTGATTCCATTGAAACAGCATTGAATCTTGGAGGCGGCCATACGATCGTTGATGTCATCAATGATGAAGAACTGATGTTCAGTGAGCACCATGCCTGTCCGATATGTGGGTTTTCCGTTAGCGAATTAGAACCCCGTATGTTCTCATTCAACAGTCCATACGGAGCGTGCAGCCGCTGTGATGGATTAGGGACTCAGCTGGAAGTGGATCTTGACCTTGTTATTCCCGATTGGACACTTTCGTTAAAAGAACATGCAATTGCTCCGTGGGAACCGACAAGCTCTCAATATTACCCACAGCTGCTGAAAAGTGTTGCTGATCATTACGGCATCGATATGAACAAGCCTGTCAAAGATCTGCCAAAAGAGCAGATGGACAAAATACTTTATGGAAGTGGAAATGATAAAGTCTATTTCCGTTATGAAAATGACTTTGGAAAAGTAAGAGAAAACGAAATTTACTTTGAAGGGGTCATTCCAAATATATCTCGTCGTTACAGAGAGACGAGTTCTGATTATATTCGTGAACAAATGGAAAAATATATGGCTCAGAAGCCCTGTCCAAAATGTAAGGGAAACCGTTTGAATGAAGAGGCATTAGCGGTTCTTATTAACGGTAAACACATTGGTCACACAACGGATTATTCCGTTACAGAAGCCAAAGATTTCTTTGAAAGTCTTGAATTAACGGAAAAAGAAGAAACCATTGCCCGAATGATCTTAAAGGAAATTTGCGAACGCTTGAGCTTCTTAGCAAACGTTGGTCTGGAGTATTTAACTTTATCCCGCTCGGCAGGAACTCTGTCAGGTGGTGAAGCCCAGCGTATTCGATTGGCGACGCAGATTGGTTCTGCATTAACGGGCGTGCTTTATGTTCTCGATGAGCCATCCATTGGGCTCCATCAGCGTGATAATGATCGTTTGATCAATACATTGAAGCGGATGAGAGACTTAGACAATACTCTCATCGTTGTCGAGCACGATGAAGACACCATGCTTGCCGCCGACTATTTGATCGATATTGGGCCAGGAGCTGGAGCTCATGGTGGGGATATCGTCACGCAAGGAACTCCTAAACAAGTCATGAAAAGTGGGAAGTCCTTAACTGGACAGTATCTATCTGGGAAAAAATTCATTCCGCTTCCAGCTGAGCGTCGGAAGCCTGACGGACGCTTCCTTGAGATTAAGAAAGCGGAAGAAAATAACCTGAAGAAAGTGAATGCTAAAATTCCACTTGGACTGCTTACAGCCGTTACCGGTGTATCAGGATCCGGCAAGAGTACGCTTATTAACGAAATCTTATACAAATCCTTATCAATGAAGCTTCATAAAGGTAAACAAAAACCAGGAAAACATGAAACCATTGAAGGGATCAACCAGCTGGACAAAGTGATTGATATCGACCAGTCTCCGATAGGACGTACACCACGATCCAACCCGGCAACTTACACAGGTGTTTTTGACGATATCAGAGATGTATTTGCGCAAACGAACGAAGCGAAAATCCGTGGTTATAAGAAAGGCCGTTTCAGCTTCAACGTAAAAGGCGGACGCTGTGAAGCATGTCGTGGAGACGGCATCATTAAAATTGAGATGCACTTCCTACCAGATGTTTACGTTCCTTGTGAAGTATGTGACGGAAAGCGATATAACCGAGAGACGCTGGAAGTAAAATACAAAGGAAAAAGCATTGCAGATGTATTAGCGATGACGATTGAAGAAGCATTGGAATTTTTCGCGAACATCCCTAAAATTAAACGTAAACTGCAAACTGTTGCGGATGTTGGTCTTGAATATATCAAACTCGGACAACCAGCGACGACTCTTTCCGGTGGGGAAGCGCAGCGGGTGAAACTGGCAAGTGAACTGCACCGCAGGTCGAATGGAAAATCCTTCTACATCTTGGATGAACCGACGACAGGTCTTCACGTTGATGATATTTCCCGCTTATTGAAGGTGCTTCAACGTCTTGTAGAGAATGGAGATTCTGTATTAATCATTGAACACAACCTTGATGTTATAAAAGAAGCTGATTTTATTCTTGATCTGGGGCCTGAAGGCGGAGAAAATGGCGGTCAAATCATCGCCAGCGGAACTCCAGAAGAAGTCGCTGATCACTCCACGTCCTACACAGGTAAATACTTAAAGCCTATTCTCGAACGCGATCGCAAGCGGATGGATAAAGTGCTCAAAACAAAGGAAAAAGTAGCAAACAAGTAAATGTTTTGACGTTGGGAAAATAGTTCCGTATCGTTTAAGGTATGTAAAGGCAGTAGGGTGAGTGGAATGTGAAAGAGCATATACCGCTCACTTTCTCCTTAGACCAGCAAGAAGCGTTGAACGGGAGGAATTCGAATGGAAGCAATCATACAAGATAAAGTACAGAACAAAATCAATGCCTTAGCGAATAAAGAGGTTTATGTACACCTTGAAACAACCAATGGGGCCTATGCCAGCCACTTTGACGAAGAAGCCTATAATGTTGGGGCGTTTATTAGAAATGCTCAAGTCAATTACCAGCATGGCAAAATCGTCAGTACGGGCGGATCCTATCGTGTGGGGTTGAAACTGGACCTCGGCTGGGTTTATGCAGAAGGGTTAACAGACTTCGAAATCGATGAAAAAGACCGGTTGCTGATGGCAGGACACGACCGTGAAGGGCGTTTGATGGTGGCACTCGAAATTAGTGAAACACCATTCTCACACGAGGCTGATCCTGATGAGTAAGCAGCATGTCGTGGTCATTTTCCCACACCCTGATGATGAATCATTCGGAGCTTCTGGAACCATTTCAAAATTCAGAGATGATGGTGTTCCTGTGACCTATTTGTGTGGAACGCTAGGAGAGATGGGAAGAAATATGGGCAATCCTGTTTTCGCCAATAGAGAAACTCTTTCTTCATTCCGTAAGAAAGAGCTTGCCGAGGCTGCCAAGCAGTTGGATATAGAAGTTGAATATCTGGGTTATCGTGATAAAACCTTGGAATTCGAACCCGTCGAAGAAATGGCTGAACATTTGAAAGAGCGAATTGAATCATTGAATGCCACAACGGTCATTACACATTACCCTGGATATGCAGTTCATCCAGATCACGATGCTTTAGGAAAAGCAGTGGTTGAGGCCGTACGACAGATAGAGGAAAATAATCGTCCGGATGTTTGGATGCACGCTATCTCGAATAATCATGAGGAAGATTTGGGAGAACCTCAAATCGTTCACAATGTAGAACCTTTTTGGGATCGCAAACTGGCTGCCATCAAAGCTCACCTGTCTCAAGCAGATGGAATGATGAGCTTGATACAATCTCAAGACCAGCAAGCCGAACAATTGGAGCGCTTGAAAACCGAGCGTTTTTATCAATACAAATTTGATTAATCCCTTACACCTTGAAAAGACATCATGTTTTTCAAGGTGTTTTTTTGTTGGTGTTTTTGAAACCTTTTGTGAGGGAATGCAGTAATAATGAATAAAGGAGTGGATGAAGTAATGAATGAAGAACGTATGAGAATCTTAAAAATGATTGAAGAAGGGACAGTAACTGCTGAGGAAGGCGCAAAGCTGCTTGATGCCGTCGACGATACTGAAAAAAATGAGTCGGACCCAGCTTCAAACAAGTACGGCATCAAGCATTTTTTAGGTGACGCTGTCGATAAGATTAAGAATGCGGATTTTGATCTATCTTTTGGAGAATCTGTTACGTTTGACTATGAAAAATCACTTGATCCACAGGACTTTAATGATTTGGACGTTTCCATTGCTAACGGATCGCTTGAAGTAAATACGTGGGAGGAACCTCACGTAAAGGCATCCTATCAAGTGAAAGTGTATCAAGTGAAATCAGAAGAAGAAGCCCGGGATAGGTTTCTGACTGATGGGCAATTTAACATTCAATCAGGACTGCTCCGTCTTGCCAGTCCTTCTAAGAAAGTGAAGACTTTCGTAAAGCTGAATATTCCTAAGAAAAGGTATGAATTCCTCAAAGCGAAGCTTACGAACGGCGGAATAAAGTTTAACCAGGTCGATAGTGACCATTTCCAATTGAAAACAACGAATGGAAAAATCCAACTTAGCCAAGTAAGCGGGGATAAATGTAAGATCGAAACAGGAAATGGTGCGATTACGTTTACCGAAGGGGACTTTGAAACGTGCGAAATTGATACGGTTAATGGGGCGGTCAACCTCTCTGGTCTTTTTGGAAAGAGTGATGTGTCAGCATTAAGCGGAAACATTACAGTCGAACATAAGGGAGAAAAGGCGCATACCGCTTTTTACAAAACGACAGCTGGAAGTGTGAAAGTTAACTTGCCGATGGAAAAACGTATTGATGGAGTACTGAGATCGAAAGTGGGCAGTCTAAATTGTCAACTAGATAACTATAAGATCTTGAAAGATAAAAAAGATGTCGCAAACAAACTATTGGAGTTTGAAGCGTATGAAGAATACGAACAAGCTTTTCATATTGAAGCTGAGACGAAAACAGGATCTGTGACCGTAAAAGCAGGTGAATAGAGAGTTTATTAGAAAGAAGGTGGAAGAATGAAAAGTTGGCTTATTCACATAGTAGTAAATGCGGTTGCGATTATTGCAGTAGGAACATTGTTTCAAGCCGTTCATATTGACGGAATCGGCGGTGCATTGCTCGCTGCTTTCATTCTTTCAATTTTGAACGCGATCGTCCGTCCTATTCTTGTCGTTTTAACATTACCAATCACACTACTATCACTAGGACTGTTCTTATTCGTCATTAATGCGATTACCCTTGCACTGACGGACCTTTTCCTTGGCAGTACCTTTGAGATAGATGGGTTCGGGATGGCAATTCTCGCAGCGATCATCATATCCCTAATTAATCTGATTTTGAATAGTTTGATCAAGGATATGAAAAAATAAAGAGTTTGGACATAAATCAAGTGCCCAGTCCATGGGCACTTGATTTTTTTGCTTGTATACCGATTTTATGTGGCATACTGTTGTTGAAGATGAACGTGTACTAACCCGCCTGAAGAATCGCTGTATAATAGAGTCCAAGCTTGTTTTTACACAAGATAATAAGAAAACATGCTACAATAGGGGACAGTGATTGAACGATGAAAGAGGAGGTCATAGATCAACATGAGTAAAGTACGAACAGAAGATTTGATTGATCAGTTTAAACTTGAATTGATAGCTGGTGAGGATGGTATTCACCGTGAAATACATACGAGCGATATTTCTCGACCAGGTGTAGAAATGACAGGGTACTTCAAGTTCTATCCGAAAGAACGATTGCAGCTCTTAGGAAAAACAGAGCTTTCCTATTTCAATGAATTGACAAAGGAGCAGCGACAGGAGCGCGCTGAGAAGTTGTGTACGGATGTAACACCAGGAATCGTCATTACGAGGGGAATGGATATCCCGGCAGAGCTGCATGATGCTGCAAAAGAAGCTGGCGTGCCGTTAATGATTTCTCCTTATAAGACGACTAGAGTGATTAGCCGGCTAACTAATTTTTTAGAAACGAAGTTTGCACCGTTTACAGCTATCCACGGCGTCCTTGTCGACATATACGGAATTGGGGTGCTCATTACAGGGCAGAGCGGCGTCGGTAAAAGTGAGACCGCCCTTGAACTTGTAAAAAGAGGCCACCGACTTGTAGCCGATGACAGTGTTGAGATCCGTCAAGAAGATTATGATACGTTAATTGGAAACAGCCCGCCTTTAATTGAACATCTGTTAGAAATTCGTGGACTAGGAATCATCAATGTGATGACGCTGTTCGGTGCGGGTGCTGTCCGTAGTTATAAACGTATCACTTTGGTGATCAACCTGGAACTGTGGGATAAAAACAAGCAGTATGACCGTCTTGGTCTAGAAGAAGAGACGATGAAGATCATGGATGTAGAAGTTCCAAAGGCGACTATTCCTGTGCGTCCAGGACGTAACTTAGCAGTCATTATAGAAGTAGCTGCGATGAATTTCCGCTTGAAGAGAATGGGAGTCAATGCAGCAGAAGAATTTTCAGAGCGGTTGACCAACGTGATCGATTCGGATCAGCAGAAATCATAAGGGAGGGGTGGCATCATGACCTGTACACCTGAAGCCTTGGACCGGGTCTTTCTCCAGTTAGGTCCTTTATCGATCTATTGGTATGGAGTAATTATCGCAACAGGAGCCTTCTTAGGGCTGTTGATTGCGACAAGAGAAACGGAACGGCTAGGCTTAAAGAAAGACTACATGATTGACATCGTCGTTTACGCAATTCCAGCGGCGATTGTTTTTGCAAGATTATACTACGTTATTTTTGAATGGGATCGGTATATCGGAGGCCCCTGGTGGGATATCTTCGCGATTTGGGAAGGAGGTATCGCCATACACGGAGCCCTAATCGGTTCTGTTTTGACTGCATATCTATATACGAAAATTAAAGGCCTTTCTTTTTGGATGATGGCAGATATAGCTGCCCCAAGCATCATTCTTGGCCAGGCGATAGGACGATGGGGGAACTTCATGAACCAGGAAGCTCATGGCGGGCCTGTGTCTGAAACTTTTTATAACAGCTTTATGCAGTATTTGCCTGGGTTCATCAATCAGCAAATGTGCATTGGTGGAACGTTGTATCACCCAACTTTTCTTTATGAATCTGTTTGGAATATTCTTGGATTCATCTTCCTGCTGGTGTTGCGTCACAAGTTCAACCCTCGTAGAGGCGAAGTATTCTTGAGCTATGTAATCTGGTATTCTTTTGGAAGATTCTTCATCGAAGGAATGCGTACAGACAGTCTATACCTGTTTGGTGAAATTCGTACGGCTCAGTTTATTTCTATCATTCTTATAGCCTTAGCAATTGCTGTCATGATTTATCGCCGTAAAACAGGAATGGCCAATAAATATTATAACGGAAAGAAAGTAAAATAAGGGAGAAGTAGAAATGAAGGGAATAGTCATACGAGGCGGCAAAAAAGGGCTGGAGCTGACCTGGACACTTGGAAAAGTGATTTTTCCTGTAACATTGATCGTGACTATACTCCAGTTCACTCCAATTCTGCCCTGGGTCATGGAAAAGCTGGAGCCTGTAATGGGATGGATTGGGTTATCGGGGGAAGCGGCTGTTCCGCTCGTAGTCGGTAACTTTTTAAACTTATATGCTGGAATAGCAGCGATTATATCGTTCGAATTCACGGTTAAAGAAGTTTTCATTCTGGCTATTATGCTTTCTTTCTCGCATAATTTGCTGATAGAGTCAACGGTCGCCAAGCGAGTCGGTGTAAGCTGGTGGTTTGTAGCTGGAGTCAGACTTGGTCTGGCGTTCTTATCTGCCACGCTCATTAACCTCTTTTGGAAAGGCGGAGGCGAGATAGCAAAGTACGGACTGGCACCAGAGAAAACAGCTGACCCGAATGGCTGGCTGGAGATCATCTGGCAAGGGCTGGAGACGGCTATTGTCGGTATTTTTCAGCTTGCTCTCATTGTCATCCCGTTAATGATATTCATGCAATATTTAAGGGAAAAAGGTTGGCTTGACCGTTTTTCCGGATGGGTCGCGCCGTTCACAAAATTCCTCGGTATGGAAAGAAATACATCGATGACGCTTGTCGCGGGGTTAACCATTGGGCTGGCTTACGGCGCAGGTTTAATGATTCAGGCGGTTGAAGAGGATGGCGTCTCTAAGAAGGATATGTATTTGGCCATCTTATTTTTAGTTTCCTGTCATGCCGTCGTTGAAGATACCTTGATTTTTATTCCCCTCGGGATCCCGGTCTGGCCGTTGCTTGCCGTTCGGCTTTTGACTGCGATCCTGCTGACAGCTATTGTCGGTTTTATATGGAACAAATCACAACAAGAGAGAAAGGATACTTCCCATGAGCATAGATACAATACTTTTTGATTTGGATGGAACGTTAATTGACACGAACGAGTTGATCATCGCTTCCTTTACTCATACGATCAGTCAGTATAGTGATCGTGAATACAAACGAGAAGAGATTCTGAATTTTATTGGTCCACCGCTTCGCGAGAGTTTACAAAAGATAAACCCTGGCCATGTTGAGGAGATGGTGGAAACCTATCGTAAACACAACATTGAGCATCACCATGATTATGTAAAAGCTTATGAAGGGGTTGTGGATACAATCCACAAGTTGAAAGAACAAAGATATCGCTTAGGGATTGTGACAACTAAAATGCGCAATACCGTTCATATGGGGCTTGAACTGACTAATTTGGATGGTTTATTTGAAACCATTATCACTCTTGATGATGTGTCAAACGCCAAGCCGCATCCGGAACCGATCGTGAAGGCTCTAGAGGCCCTCGATGCAAAAGCTTCAAGGGCTTTAATGGTCGGTGATAATACACATGATATCGAAGCAGGTCAAAATGCCGGGACGAGAACAGCGGGTGTAGCCTGGACCGTCAAAGGCCGCGCAGTTCTGGACGAGCTGAAACCGGATTACATGCTTACTCATATGAGTGAGCTGCTCGAAATAACAGGAGGGTGACGAATGCGTAAAACCGAGCGATATCCCGTCAAAGGAGCCAATTCGCTTTGGCATGTGTATAAGACTGTGCCGTTCTTAAAAGTTGTAAAAAATTTCGTCGTCATTCAGCTGGCTCGCTATACTCCTTTCCTGGGAATGAAAACATGGCTTTACCGGACTTTTTTACGAATGAAGGTCGGAAGTCAAACAGCCTTTGCACTCATGGTTATGCTTGATGTTATGTATCCAGAGCGAATACAGGTAGGGAGAAATACGGTCATTGGCTACAATACGACGATTTTGGCTCATGAATATTTGATTGAGGAATATCGTCTTGGTGATGTCATTATCGGGGACGAAGTGATGATTGGCGCGAATTCAACTATTCTTCCTGGCGTTGTCATTGGTGATGGGGCGATTGTATCCGCAGGGACGCTTGTTCATAAAGATGTTCCTCAAGGGACATTTGTAGGTGGAAATCCGATGAAAGTCATCTACACCAAAGCCGAAATGGACGAAAGAAGAAAAAATGACGGCTTCTTTAAAGACTATGCAAAACGTGAATAGGGGTCTTTTCATGTAAATGTATTTTTCAATTTATAGCCCCATGAGATTAGATATTGAGATTACTTACGTTAGGGATCTGTTCGTTACCATAGATGGAACAAGGAGGTCCAAGAAATGGCTCGCTTTCCGCTGGAATGCGCTGATCCTCCTTGAGCAATCGCTCTCCGGGGTCTTACCTGTCATGCCGGATGTCTCACAGGAGCCACGCCATTTCTCGAACCCCTTTACAATTGTTTGGAATAACGGAAACAACTAAACACCTATGGTAAGAACCCCATATTTCCGTTTTGGCCATCACATTCTGAATCTCATAACAAATGGGGTGGTAGGAATACGGAGACCCCACAAGAAGCACAGAGACTGAGGAGGCTTGGCAGTTCCCCCTTAGGAAAGTGAGTCGTTTTCCTGCAGCCTACCACTAATATTGTAACGGACCCAAGAGTACTCTTAGCTGAGCTGGAGGGTAATATTATTTATGGAAGCTTCGGGACATTGGATACACAATAAGAAGTACTTTTCTAAAGAAGTGAGGGTTTATATGAAGCTTGAACAATCGATATTGCCTGCAGTAAAGTCGATCAAAGAATACGAAACCTTACTGGACAGCGACACAAACTATGTCATTTTATTAGAAACACGTCTCGGTCTCTTAAAAAAACTCGTAAAAGTAGGACAGAAGGCAGGCAAGAAAGTCTTTGTACATATTGACCTCATTCAGGGATTAAAGGCAGACGATTACGGCATGGAATACATCGGTCAGGAAGTGAAGCCCGACGGAGTCATCTCGACAAGGAGCCATGTCATCCATCAGGCGAAAAAGTATAACCTGATTTCTGTACAACGATTATTCTTAATTGATAGTCAGGCGATCGAACATAACGTCAGCATCATCAAAAAAGCAGGCCCCGACTTTGTTGAAGTTTTGCCGGGCATTCTCCCGGGAATGATAAAAGAGATTAAAAACCGTTTGGGAGTTCCTGTTATCGCCGGAGGCCTGATCCGAACAAAGGAAGAAGTGGACCAGGCTCTACAAGCAGGTGCTTCCGCAGTTTCTACTTCACAGAATGATTTATGGGATTTTTGACAGCTTGGTTACATACTTGCCTTTTGTGAAAAAAGGAACTGCCATTACACACAATTATTTGTAGAGGGACTACAAATCTTCGTGTGTATTTTTCTCCTTACGGTTTTTATAGAAAGGGAGTGGCAGTGTTGACAGAATTCATGGGTGAACTGATCGGAACGATGATATTGATCATTTTGGGCGGCGGTGTAATTGCTGGAGCCAATTTAAAAAATACTAAAGCCGACGGAGGCTGGGTGCTGATCACTATTGCCTGGGGGCTTGGTGTAGCTATGGGTGTTTATGCAGTGAAACAGGTAAGCGGGGCTCACATCAATCCAGCGGTCACTCTCGGACTGGCAACGGTCGGAGATTTCGCGTGGGCAAAGGTCCCAATGTATATCTTTGCTCAGACTTTAGGGGCCTTCATTGGAGCGACCATCGTCTATTTTCATTATTTGCCTCACTGGAAGGATACTGAGGATCAGCTGGCAAAAAAGTCGATCTTTTGTACAGATCCTGCGATAAGAAGTCCCATTTCCAACTTAGTGAGTGAAATTATCGGCACATTTGTATTAGTGATAGGAATTCTATTTATAGGAGCCAATGAATTTACGGAAGGGTTAAATCCTTTAATCGTAGGATTGCTCATTGTTGCTATCGGGATGTCGCTCGGATCTACTACCGGATATGCAATTAACCCAGCCCGTGATTTTGGGCCAAGACTTGCTCATGCCTTCCTGCCGATACCCGGAAAAGGGGGATCGGACTGGGGGTACTCTTGGGTTCCCATACTAGGTCCTGCCATCGGGGGCGTTTATGGAGGGCTTTTTTACCAAGCTATTTTTAAAGGAAGTTCAAATCTATGGTTTTGGATCGGCTCTCTCATCATTGTTAGTTTGTTGCTCTCATCGATGAGAGTAGAGTTGAAGAAAGTGCATACTTAAATAAAATTTCTAAAGAGGAGTGGAAATTATGGAGAAAGAAAAATATATCCTATCGATTGATCAGGGGACAACGAGTTCACGCGCCATCTTATTTAATCACGATGGTGAAATTGTCGAGACAGGCCAAAAGGAATTTGAACAGCATTTTCCTAAACCGGGCTGGGTAGAACACGATGCTAATGAAATATGGACGTCCGTTTTAGCCTGTATTGCGGATGTGCTACGAAGAGGCGATGTAGAGCCAGACCAGGTGGCAGGTATTGGAATTACCAACCAACGGGAAACAACTGTAGTATGGGATAAGAAAACCGGAAAACCAATTTACCGGGCGATTGTGTGGCAATCTCGACAAACTCAGGACATCTGTAATGAGCTGAAGGAAAAGGGATTGGAAGATACGTTCAGAGATAAGACGGGACTGCTTCTTGATCCATATTTTGCTGGGACTAAAGTGAAGTGGATCCTGGATAACGTAGAAGGGGCCCGCGAAAAAGCTGAAAAAGGCGATTTAATGTTCGGTACGATTGATACGTGGCTAGTCTATAAACTTTCTGGACAAAAAGCTCACGTGACGGATTATTCCAATGCTTCCCGTACGCTTATGTATAATATCTTCGATTTGAAATGGGATGAAGAGCTGCTGGACATTTTAGGTATTCCTAAGGATATGCTGCCAGAGGTGAAACCTTCATCAGAAGTATATGCACATACCGTTGATTATCATTTTTATGGAAAAGAAGTGCCGATAGCAGGAATTGCAGGAGATCAACAAGCGGCCTTGTTCGGCCAGGCATGCTTTGAAAAAGGGATGGCCAAAAACACATATGGTACAGGTGGTTTTATGTTGATGAACACCGGAGAGGAAGCTGTTAAGTCAGAGCATGGATTACTTACGACGCTTGCCTGGGGAATAGACGGAAAAGTCGAATATGCGCTTGAAGGCAGCATTTTTGTGTCGGGATCAGCCATTCAATGGCTTAGAGATGGATTAAAAATGGTCGAAAGTGCACCCCAAAGTGAAGAGATCGCCGGACAGGTTAACTCTACAGAGGGAGTATATGTTGTTCCTGCTTTTGTCGGTTTAGGGACTCCCTATTGGGATAGTGAAGCACGTGGTGCCGTATTCGGATTAACTAGAGGGACGAAACAAGCGCATTTTGTACGCGCCACACTTGAATCGCTTGCTTACCAAACGAAGGATGTCGTTGATGCGATGGTCGAAGACTCAGGTATTGAGTTGAAAAAACTACGTGTTGACGGCGGCGCAGTCAAGAACAATTTGCTAATGCAGTTCCAAAGCGACCTGTTGGACGTAACGGTTGAACGTCCTGAGGTTAGTGAAACAACTGCTCTTGGCTCAGCTTACTTGGCTGGTCTTGCAATTGGCTATTGGGAAAGCCGCAAAGAAATAGAAAATCAATGGAAGGTCGAACGTGAATTTGATCCTTCAATGAACAAAGAGAAGAGTAAAGATTTATATCGCGGATGGCAAAAAGCTGTTGAAGCAACGAGAATATTTAAGATGGATTAATCGATTGACTCCTACAAACTATCTGATATAATAAACCTACAAGTTAAGAAATTCGGTCGGAGATATGGAGAGACCACGAACCTTTATGCTCAAGGCATAAAGATTTTCGTGGTCTCTTTTTTTATTTTCATTCCCTTAATTTGGATGGCAGTAGAAGATTTAGCAAAAACTAAGAACCCCATTTTTAAGAAAAACGCAGGAGCATTCGTGAACATTCTTACACATATTTGTAGTTCTTTTAGGGAATAAACGTATGAGACGACCATACTTACTGACGAGAGTAAATTGAAGGAGAGATCTACCATGAATTCATTTTCAAGCTATGAGCGCCAACAACATTTCGAAAACTTATCCCAGGAAGATTGGGACGTCCTTGTTATCGGTGGAGGAATAACTGGATCAGGCATCGCCCTTGATGCAGCTAGCCGCGGCATGAAAACAGCTGTTGTGGAAATGCAGGACTTCGCAGCAGGGACTTCCAGTCGCTCAACCAAGCTTGTGCACGGAGGACTTCGTTACCTGAAACAGTTCGAAGTAAAAATGGTGGCAGAAGTCGGAAAAGAGCGGGAAATTGTCTATGAGAATGGTCCCCACGTCACGACACCAGAGTGGATGATGCTTCCGTTTCACGAGGGCGGAAATTTCGGCCCATTCAGCACAAACGTCGGACTGCGCGTTTATGACTACTTAGCAGGCGTGAAAAAATCAGAGCGTCGTACGATGTTTTCAGCCGAAGAAGCGATTGAACGTGAACCTTTAGTGAAGCGGGAAGGACTGAAAGGAGCTGGCTTTTACGTCGAATACAAAACTGATGATGCACGGTTGACACTCGAAGTCATGAAAAAAGCGGTTGAGTATGGAGCAGCTTCCACAAACTACGCCAAAGTGGTTGACTTTATCTATAATGAGAATGGTACGATTCATGGAGCGAAAATTGAAGATACGGTAACAGGAAAACAGTATCACGTAAAAGCGAAGAAAATCGTAAATGCTGGCGGCCCTTGGGTGGATGAGCTTCGTGAAATCGATGGTTCTAAGAAAGGAAAAACGCTTCAGTTAACAAAAGGCGTACACCTGGTGTTTGATCAATCTAAGTTCCCTCTAAAACAAGCTATCTATTTTGACAGTCCAGATGGACGTATGATCTTCGCAATTCCTAGAGATGGCAAAACATACGTAGGTACAACGGATACAGAGTATAAAGAAGAAATTGCCCATCCAACAATGACAGAAGCAGATCGGGACTACATTCTGGATGCGATTCACATGATGTTCCCTACAGTTGAGGTAACGGCGAGCGATGTAGAATCTAGCTGGGCAGGATTACGCCCGCTTATTCATGAAGAAGGTAAAGATCCTTCTGAAATCTCAAGGAAAGACGAAATTTTCATTTCTAATTCCGGCCTCATTTCCATGGCAGGAGGAAAACTCACAGGATACCGGAAGATGGCTCAAACAGCTATCGATCTTGTACGTGATCAGTTAATGGAAGAGTATGGCATTCGTTATACTGATTCAGAAACGAAGCACATGCCAATATCCGGTGGAGATGTCGGAGGCTCCAAAGGTTTCAAACAGTTTAAGAAAGAACGGATACAGATCGGTGAATCCATCGGTCTCAGCCATGAAGAAGCGGATAAGTTAGTCCGCCTTTATGGATCAAATGTGGATGCGGTCTTCCATATTTATAAGAGTCGTAAGCAGGACGCTGAGAAAGAAGGAATTGATCCTATCGTATTCGCTCAGCTTGTATACGGGCTAGAAGCTGAATTAACTTATAAACCAGTAGACTTCTTTATCCGTCGAACAGCAGCTCTTTTCTTCAATATCCATTGGGTTCACGAACATAAAGAGTCGGTCATTGACTTTATGGCCAAAGAATTGAATTACACCGAAATTCAGAAGAGTGACTATACGGAAGAGCTGGAACTTTTATTGAAAGAAGCTGTCCAACCTGTCGAATATGTATAAAGTTAAGAATGGCCCTCTGTTTAGAGGGCCATTTTTTATAGCTTATATCACCTTCTTTTTCCATTTAAATTGAAACCTTTTTCCAATTATATACGTATAAAAAGCAAGGGAAGGTGAAGAGGCATGACAACCGTTCAAACGTACATAGAAAAAGACGCTCGAAAACAAATGATCACAGGCGGCGTCCTAGTAGGGGTAGCCTTAATTTTTTTTATGGGACTCTTTACTTTCAACGCAAGCAGTATTTTGCTAGCCGTTCTGTATTCAGGGGTTTTTGCGATAAGCGGTTCGACCCTGCTTAGGAAAGGTTATCTTGACTTCCAAAAATCAAAAAATACAATTATTGATTTTAATAAGGACCAATCATCAACTTTTATTGAAAAGGTCCCAGCACGAATGTTTGTTGGTCAGAGGGAGAAGGAGTTTTTCAAAGCTGAGCTTTATGATATGGCAGGAGAAAGCTATGGAAAAATTGAAGAGGACTCTGCATATAAGCGTAAGTACTCTTTTCTGCTCGCTGCAATTATGTCTTATGGATCCATCCGGCCGGTCGATTTTAACATGACAGACCAATATGGGAGCCACTTTTATCGTATTGAGAGGAAAGGTGGTTTCACGTGGCGAGGTTATGTCCAAAATAATAAAGGAAAGTACGTGGCTTACACAGAATCATCTAAGGATAAAGCAACAGGACAAAGAGTGTACCGCTATATTGAAAAGGATGGTTTCCGCTGGAGTGCAGAAGGGGATGAGCAAGTGGCTCATTTCAAGATAAAGGATACTTCAGGAAAGGTTTGGGCAGTCTTGAAAAGTGGAGCGGTTCCTGTAGAAGCTGCAGATCGTTTTAATGATATTCAAGGATCTGTAATTGAATGGAAGGTCCGAAAAAATATACCGAATTCGCTGATGGCTTTTGTTTTCCTTTTACAAACTCGATATCAGATATAATTCTAACTCTCTGTTCAACAAACAGGGAGTTTTTTGCTCTATTAAAGCAGATTATTTGCTTTGCTAAGATGGGATTGTGAGTCAAAACAGGACATCCTTGAACCATTTGGTATAGAGAAGCAAGACTTCTTAGGCTTAATTTCCATATTTTTATAATTGCACTTTACGCTAACGTAAATGATATAGTTTAATTGTGAGAATTTTCAAACGTTAGAAGGGGATGGAATGTCTGATTTTTTATCCATTGCTGAAGTCGCTGAACATTTTGACGTGTCTCAACGGACGATTCGATATTATGAAGAAATCGGTTTGATTGATCCACCCAGAAAAAACAAACGACGGATCTTCAGTCCAGCAGATATGACTCGGCTGAGTTTGATTTTCCGTGGCAAAAAATATGGTTTCCAGCTGGACGAGATCAAAGATATGATTGAGCTTTTCGACAAGGATCCTTCAGGGGTAAAGCAACTGGAACGGACGATTGGGTACGGTAAAAAGAAAATGTTGGAGGTGGATGCGCGGATCCGGGAATTGGAACAGTTGAAGGCTGAAATGAATGATTGGCTAAATAAGTTTGAAGAAGAATTAATTAAAAGGAGAGGGGAATCTTCGTGAATCTTTCAGAGCTTTTAGCTTATCAATCTCGTAAGTATCCGTCCAAAGAGGGCCTTGTCACCCTAGACGATCGTGTAACATATGAGCAGTGGAATCAAGCTGTCAATCAACTGGCGAAAGCATTACAACGCTTGGGAGTGAAACAAAACGACAAGGTCGTTATTCATATGCCCAATACGAAAGAGTTTGTCATTAGCTATTTTGCCGTACAGAGAATCCGAGCTATTGCGGTTCCGATTAACCCAAAACTTGTTTCTGAAGAAGTCTCCTATATATTTAATCATTGTGACGGGAAGGTCTTTTTGACAGACGACTTGCTCTTTGATCAAGTATCCTCTTTATCGGAAATCTATGATGGCATTTTTATAAAAACGAAAAATTCAGCTGATGGATGGCTTGCTTTCGACGAGCTGCTTCAAGCAGAAGATTCCTCAGAAGTCGTCAGTGAGGCAAAAGAGGATGAGGAATCTTCGATTCTTTATACCTCAGGAACCACTGGAAAACCTAAGGGAGTTGTGTTTACCCATAAAAACATCTTGTCGGTGGCTTCTATGATGGCTGTAGAGATGGAAATGAAACCTTCAAGCCGTATGCTTCATATGATGCCTCTCAGTCATTCAGCTCCGCTTCATCTTTTCTTAATCGGTGGTACTTATGTAGGAGCTACCCATGTGCTGGCACCGACGTTTTCACCTGATCTGCTGTTGGAGCTTGTGTCTAAAGAAAGAACAACCCACTTTTTTGGGGCTCCTGTCGCTTATCTTATGACGGCCAAGCATCCAAAAGTAACAGAAACGGATTTATCATGGATGAAATCCTGGGTGTACGGTGGAGCACCTTTATCGCAGTCTGAAGTTCAATTCATCCAGGACCAGCTGGACACCGACCATCTGTATTGTGTGTACGGGTTGACCGAAGCTGGTCCAAATGGCACGCTGCTCATGCCTCAGGAGCACGCTTCGAAAGCGGGGAGTATCGGTCAAAGGGCCGCTTTGAATTGTGAAATTAGATTGGTTGATTCAGAGGGTGAGGATGTTAAACAAGGTGAGGTTGGTGAAATCATTCTTAAAGGTGAAGGGAACATGAAAGGCTATTATAAGGATGAGGAGCAGACAGAGGAAGCTTTTCGTAACGGCTGGCTCTATACGGGGGATATGGCGATTAAGGACAATGAGGGATTCTTTTGGGTCATTGATCGCAAAAAAGACATCATTATTTCAGGTGGACTCAACATTTACCCGCGCGAAACAGAAACGATTCTATTAGAACATCCTCACATTACGGATGTCGCTTTAGTCGGTGTACCTGATACAGACTGGGGAGAAACGGTTAAAGCCTTTATTGTTCAAGACGGTACAATAGAAGATATCGAAGCGGAATGTAGACAATACTTACATGCACGGCTAGCTGATTATAAGATACCCAGGTTATATGAGGAAGTGACTGAACTGCCAAGAAATGCAACAGGCAAGTTGTTAAAAACCAAACTTCGAAAAAAAGCGCGTCAGACTTAAGGGGGATTCTGTGAATTTTTATAAGAGTGACCCAGTGCTGAGTGAGATTTTGGAAGAACATTTGGATTCATCATTGTGGCCATGGGCAGATGAGCAGCTCAGGCGATTCGGGAAGTTATGTGCCAATGAAATTGATGAACGGGCGGTTCATACGGATCGAGAAGGACAACCGAAGCTGATCAAATATGACAAAATGGGAGAAGATATTTCAGAGGTTTGGGTCAATGAAGGATATAAACAAACGATAAAAGAGACGTATAATGAGGGCATCGTTGGCTATATTCACAAGCCTATCCCCGAGCTGGGGAGAAAAGGAAATTATACGTATTCCTATGCACAGGGCTATCTTTTGTCCCAGTCTGAGCCAGGGTTTTACTGTCCTGTCACTTTAACGATGGCGACGGCTTATTTAATGGATCATTATGCTGACAATCATTTAAAAGAGAAATATCTTCCCCATGTGTTATCGACTGGTGATAAAGACTTGTACGAGGGAGCGACATTTCTGACTGAGCGCCAGGGAGGATCGGATGTAGGAGCTAACGAAGTTAAAGCAGTGCCTGAAGGCAATCATTACAAAATATATGGGGAAAAGTATTTTGCAAGTAACGCAGGAACTTGTGGTGTGGCCATGGTGCTTGCGAGAATAGAGGGTTCTCCAAAAGGCACAAAAGGACTCAGTTTATTTCTCGTTCCATGGAGAAATGATGATGATTCGTTGAACGGCATTCAAATTCGGAGATTGAAAGATAAATTAGGGGTACGAGCCGTTCCTTCAGCGGAAGTCGAATTCAACGGAGCAGAGGCCTATCTTATGGGAGAAGCTGATCAAGGGTTTTACTACATGATGGAAGCCCTTAACTTATCGCGTGTCTGTAATGCTGTTGCCTCCATCGGTATTATGAGACGCGCTTACACGGAGGCTCACGATTATGCCAGTAAAAGGAGAGCGTTTGACCACGAGCTAATCAACTATCCAATGATTAAAGATACTTTAGTTCGTATGTCTGTTAAACAGGAAGTTGAATTGCGTACGGTTTTTGATATGATCCAATCCTTTGACAAAGCCGCCAGCAATCCCTCTCTAGAAGATGAAACTACAAAAGCTATGAATCGACTGAGAATAGCCATTATGAAAAAAGAAACGGCAGAGCAAGCGGTCCACTTTGCGCACGAATCGCTGGAAATGCACGGTGGGAATGGGTACATTGAAGATTTTGTCACTCCAAGGTTATTACGCGATGCTCAAGTATTAACCGTTTGGGAAGGCACAGCCAATATTTTAGGATTGGAAGTGCTCCGTCTAGTGCATAGATACAAGGCGCATGAACTTTTCTTTCAGGAAATGACTCGAAGACTTTCATTCATAGAAGGTTTAATGAATGAAGTGAGTATGGTTACAAAGGAAATGAGTGACTTGAGAGAATGGATGAACAGAATTCTGCAAAAAGGTAAGGACCTCCAGACGTTCTATAGTAAAAGGATGGCTCAACGAATGGCAATTTTATATGAATCGGTCGTTGCTTTGGAAGCTGGAGGTAAAGGAGGACGTCACCGGAAAGTAGCTGAGCTGTATGTTCACCAGGCTTACGCTGGTGAAGAGTTTTCAGACCAACCTAAAAGCCTCCAGTATAGTGACTCCATTTTACATGATCATAAAGTGCTGAGTTGACGCATCACTTTCCGTCTCTGTCGAATGATAAGGCAGAGGCGGCTTTTTTATGCCTTGAACCCGTATTCGTCTGACTTTTCTGATATGATTAAAAGAGGGGAAAACGATGGAAATTTGTAGATTGACGCTCCATCTTTATCATGTTAGCATATTAGCAAGCTAAAGGATTTGTCGAAAGGAATGAATTCCATTGGTAAAACGGTTAATGTTTGAAAAACCTCTGGGAATGCGAGATACGCTTCCCTTTTTTTATAGGCAAAAAGCAAAAGCAAGAAAGCAACTTTCCGAAGCCATCCTTTCCTATGGCTATTCATTCATGGACACTCCGCTCATGGAGTACCACGAAACAGTAGGAAGAGTGAGTGCAACCTTAGACCAGCAATTGTTCAAGCTTCTCGATCAGCAGGGGCACACGCTTGTACTCAGACCAGATATGACAGCTCCGATTGCACGTGTAGCTGCATCACAATTAAAAGAATCGGAGTACCCTTTGAGGCTTGCCTACGACGGCCCAGTCTTCCGGGCTCAACAGACAGAAGGAGGAAAGCCTGCTCAGTTTGAACAAGTAGGAACAGAATTAATCGGTGATCACTCCGCGTATGCAGATGCAGAAATTATCGCTCTTCTCGTAGAGTCTTTGCAGCAAACGGGGCTGGATGATTTCGTCATTACCGTAGGTCATATCGGTTATGTGAAAGCTTTCTTTAGTGATGTTTTGGGGGAGGATGAAGAAACGATTGAAACCCTATTGCATTATCTATATCGCAAAAATTACGTCGGCTATCGGGAGGCAGTGAAGTCTCTCTCAGTTAATAAGGATAAAAAACAAGCCCTTCTTCAGCTTCTGTCGCTGAGAGGCGGTGAGGAAATTTTCGAAGCAAGCCGATCACTTGCCAGAAATCAGTCTTGCATGCAGGCGGTAAACGAGCTAAAACAGCTGCATCGCTTCTTAAAGCAATATGGTGTCGAAAATTATATCCATTTCGATTTGAATTTGATCAGTCACATGGACTATTACACAGGCATTTTATTTGAAGGCTATGCCCCTCATCTGGGAGCCCTGCTCTGTAACGGCGGACGGTATGATACTTTACTTCCTTCTTTCCAGTTAAATGCATCAGCAACAGGCTTCGCTGTTCATTTGGAAAGACTTGTAGAAGCGTTGAACGAACTTGAAGATGAGGACGACCGTATCGGAATTATAGTGGATGATGATTCTTTTGCAAAAGGGATGACAAAAGCCAGAGAATTACGGAGACAGGGTCACGCCGTGCTTCTGCAGCATATCGATCAGATCCCTGATGTTATCGCTTTCCAAAGAGACTTGAATCAAACCTTTGATTATACAAAAGCTGGAGGTGAGCTCAATGAGTAAGCGTCTCACCATAGCAATGCCGAAAGGCCGAATTTATGAAGAAGCAGCTGAGCTTATGAAGCAGGCAGGTTATGAACTTGGTGCAGACTTGGAAAAGTCACGAAAGCTCATATTGGAGTTTCCTGAGCAGAACATAAGGGTCATGATGGCGAAGCCAATGGATGTTGTGACTTACGTAGAGTATGGAGCAGCGGATATTGGCATTGCAGGAAAGGACGTACTGCTCGAGCAGGACCGTGATGTGTATGAAGTCTTGGACTTGAAAATCAGCCCTTGTTACGTAGCAGTCGCAGGGCTTCCTGATCAGCCTCTCAGCCGGATTGCGCCGAAGATTGCCACCAAGTATCCGAAAGTTGCGTCTGATTATTTCCGTGAGCAGGGAGAGCAAATCGAGATCATTCCGTTAAATGGTTCGATCGAACTGGCTCCGCTGATCGGACTGGCCGATCGAATCGTAGACATCGTATCAACGGGAAGAACCTTGAAAGAAAATGGACTTGTAGAGTATGAAAAAATCGAAGATATTACTTCACGTTTAATCGTCAATCCGGTTAGTTATCGATTGAAAAGTGAGGAAATTGACCAGATGGTAACGAAATTGAGCCAAGTTATGGAGGAGGGGAAAGCATGAAGATTGTCACAAAAAGAGACAGAGTCTCTTTACGGCGGCGTGTCGATCAAGGTACAGAAGAACAGCGTACTACTGTGCAATCCATCCTCAATGATGTAAAAGCAAATGGTGACAAAGCCGTCCTCTCTTATACAGAGAAATTTGACTCTGTTCATTTGGAAAACTATATAGTGACGAAAGAAGAGATGGAAGATGCTTATGCTTCTGTGGATGGGGAATTCGTAGAGATTTTAGAGGAAGCCGCTGCTAATATTCGTTCGTTCCACGAAAAGCAATCTTCTCAGTCATGGTTTGATACCTCTGAGGATGGGACGATTCTGGGACAAAAGATCACGCCCCTCGATGCGGCAGGGGTTTACGTTCCAGGTGGTACGGCTGCCTACCCTTCTTCCGTATTTATGAACGTTATCCCTGCTCAGGTTGCTGGAGTCGAGCGTATTGTTATGGTAACCCCACCAGCAAAAGATGGAAAAGTACCGGATGGCGTCCTCTTAGCGGCTCATATTTTAGGTGTAGAAGACATGTACAAAGTAGGCGGAGCTCAAGCGATTGCTGCTTTAGCATATGGAACAGAAACCGTTCCCTCTGTGGATAAGATCACAGGCCCAGGAAATGTCTTCGTTGCTTTAGCAAAACGTGAAGTTTTTGGCGATGTAGATATTGATATGATTGCGGGACCAAGCGAAATTGCTGTGCTTGCGGATGATACGGCAAAAGCTCATGAGGTAGCCGCTGATCTTTTGTCTCAGGCCGAGCATGATGCCCGTTCCTCCAGCGTTCTTGTCACGACGAGCCAAACACTTGCAGAGAACGTGCAGACAGAAGTGAAGGATCAACTAAAAAGCCTGCCTCGTGAAGATATTGCAAGAAAAAGTGTCGAAGACTATGGAATGATTATTGTTTGCGATACGTGGGAGGAAGCCATAGAGACCGTTAATGAGATCGCTCCTGAACACTTGGAAGTCATCACAGCGGATCCCTTTCAGGAATTAGGAAAAATTAAGCATGCGGGTGCAATTTTTCTCGGGCCATACAGCAGTGAACCTGTAGGGGATTATTTTGCTGGACCAAACCATGTGCTACCTACCAATGGAACCGCTCGTTTTTCCAGTCCTTTAAACGTAGATGATTTTGTGAAAAAATCCAGCGTAATCTCATATAGTGCACAAACCTTACAGAAGAATGTAGATAAAATTGCTCGATTTGCGCGGTTAGAAGGGCTGGAGGCTCACGCACGCGCAGTCGAAATGCGCAAGGAGCGATGGAAATGATGAAGGAACGAACGGCAGAAATCAAACGAAAAACAAGAGAAACGGACATTGAATTAGAGCTTGCGATTGATGGACAGGGAAGCTCTGATCTCGATGTCCAGACTCCTTTTCTTGCTCATATGTTAGAGCTTTTTTCAAAGCATGGATTGTTTGATCTAAATATAAGAGGCTATGGTGATGTTGAAGTGGATGACCATCACTTGACGGAAGATATCGGCATTTGCCTCGGACAGGCTCTCCGTCAAGCTGTAGGAGATAAATATGGTATGAAGCGTTATGGTTCGATGACACTGCCAATGGACGAGACGCTCGTGACTGTGGCTGTTGATTTGAGTGACCGGCCACATTTGGAATGGAGAGCAGAGCTGCCAAAAGATCGTGTAGGTACTTTTGATACGGAGAATGTGCACGAATTTTTCTGGAAGCTTGCCGTAGAAGCGCGCATGAATTTACATATTGTGCTGCATCACGGTAACAACACCCATCACATCATAGAGGCTATGTTCAAAGCGCTCGCCCGGGCTTTGGATGAGGCGACTCAGATTGATCCGCGTGTTAAAGGAGTACCGAGTACGAAAGGGAGTTTGTAATGATTGGTATCATTGATTACGGGATGGGCAATTTATTCAGCGTGTCAAAGGCATTAGAGCGATTAGACGTACCTTATATGATGGGAGACCGACCTGAGAAGATTGAAGGCTGCGATGGTTATATTCTACCTGGAGTCGGTGCTTTTCCTGATGCAATGAAAGCTTTGGATGAACATGGCTTTATCCCTTTTATCAAAGAGAAAGCAGCATCAGGGGTCCCGATCTACGGCATTTGCTTGGGCATGCAGTTGCTATTTGAAGCGAGTGAAGAAGGCGGGGAAACAGAAGGCCTGGGATTGTTCCCAGGTAAGATCGTCAAGTTTCCTGGCGTAGATGATCAAGGCAGAAACTACAAAGTGCCTCATATGGGATGGAATAAGCTAGATATTCATCAGCCGAATCAACCTTTAATGACGGACGTAGGTAATGACTACGTGTACTTTGTCCACTCATTTGTGGTTCAAACAGAGGACGAGTCGATTCTTTATGCAACGGCCGATTACCATATGGAGGTTCCTGCCATCATTGGAAGGGATCATGTAGTAGCCAGTCAGTTCCACCCAGAAAAAAGCGGAAAACCAGGAATGCAGCTATTAGAAAACTTTTGTAAAGTAATGGTCAAACAGTGAGGAGTTTTACGATGAGTTTTACAATATATCCAGCCATCGATATGAGGGATGGTAAGTGTGTCCGTTTAGAACAAGGGGATTTTAATAAGGAGACCGTTTATGGAGAAAATCCATTTGAGGTGGCCAAAGAGTTTGTTGAAACCGGTGCTTCCTGGATTCATATGGTGGACCTTGACGGAGCCAAAGCAGGTTCAAAGCAAAATGCCGAACATGTTCTTCGTGTAACCAAGGAACTTGATTGCAAAGTTCAAATCGGGGGAGGCATCCGTTCTGAAGAGGATGTACGCTTCTATTTGGACCAGGGGGTGGACCGAGTCATTATCGGATCTTTGGCTGTAAAAGATGTCGAACTGACCAAACAGCTGCTTCGTCAATACGGCGACCAAATTGCAATTGGCCTCGATGCCCGGGACGGGTACGTATCTACAGCGGGGTGGCTTGAGAAGTCAGAGATCCAGGCGATCGATCTTGGACGGGAATTGGCAGAGGCAGGCGCCAAAACCTTCATTTATACGGATATAGCTAAGGACGGCATGTTATCAGGCCCGAATGTAAAAGAAATAGTCAGACTAGGGGAAGTTACAGGTGTTAATGTTATCGCTTCAGGAGGAATTCAGGGTCTAGAAGATCTTTACAAGCTGAAAGAATATAAAGACCAGCACGTCATTGGTTCGATTGTTGGAAAAGCATTATATTCGAAACGCTTCACGTTGTCTGAAGCCTTAGAAGTGGAGGGAAGCTGATGTTGTCGAAACGTATTATTCCTTGTCTGGATGTGAAAGAGGGCCGTGTGGTCAAAGGGATCCAATTCGTAGATATAAGAGACGCAGGAGATCCCGTTGAACTTGCTAAAGTATATGATGAGCAGGGTGCAGATGAACTAGTGTTCCTTGACATTTCAGCTACTCATGAAGGAAAAAAGACAATGGTTGATGTCGTTCGTGCTGTTGCTTCAGAACTCGCCATCCCCTTTACAGTTGGAGGCGGTATCCGCACATTAGAAGATATCAAAGAAACGTTAAGGAACGGAGCTGATAAAGTTTCACTGAATTCAGCTGCTGTCAAAAGACCAGAACTCGTTACAGAAGGGGCCGACTACTTTGGCAGTCAATGCATCGTTGTAGCCATTGATGCTCGGTATGATGAAGAAAAAGACACTTGGATCGTTTATACACATGGCGGCCGGACCGCAACAGATTGGAAAGTAAAGGACTGGGCTCAGGAAGCCGTGCGTTTAGGGGCAGGGGAAATTTTATTAACTTCTATGAATCAAGATGGAGAGAAAACAGGATTTGATCTCCCTTTGTTAAAAGCAGTGCAAGAAGTTGTTCAAGTGCCCGTAATCGCATCAGGCGGAGCAGGGACGAGTGAACACTTCTATGAGGTGTTCACAGAAGTAGATGCAGACGCTGCTTTGGCTGCTTCTATTTTTCACTATAAAGAAACATCGGTAGAGAATGTGAAAGCGTATCTTAGTGAGAAAGGAGTCGTCGTACGATGAATATTGAGGAGATAAAGTTTGATGAAAAAGGGCTCGTTCCAGCGATTGTCCAGGACGCACGCTCGAAGGCCGTGCTTACGCTTGCTTATATGAATGAGGAGTCTTTGAAAAAAACGATGGAAAAGAAGGAGACTGTCTTCTTCAGCCGTTCTCGCCAGGAATTGTGGCATAAAGGCGAGACCTCTGGAAATACTCAAAAGGTTACAGACCTTCGATATGATTGTGACCAGGATGCTCTCCTCGTAGAAGTTATTCCTGCAGGTCCAGCCTGTCATAAGGGAGATTACAGCTGTTTCTCTGAATCCCTCATGGAAGAAGAGACGGAACCAAAAGAGAACCGTTATCAAATTATCGATCAGCTTCAGGAAGTACTTGCCCAGCGAAAGACTGAACTTCCGGAAGGTTCCTACACTGCTCAATTGTTTCAGGAAGGTGTGGATCGGATAGCGAAAAAAATCGGAGAGGAAGCAGGCGAAGTCATTATTGCAGCAAAAAATGATGACCCAGAGGAAATGGCTTTAGAATCAGCGGACTTACTCTTCCATTTGTTAATGCTCTTAACGGACCGAAATGTCCCGTTAGATAACGTATTATCCGTTCTCGAACGACGACATTCATAAAAATTTGACATGTTTCTCCTATTTCTAAAGCCTTATCTATGTTATACTCCATTATTAGTGAGATCTGTTACGGAAATAGGGGGACAGTCATGACGACATCACTAAACAGTACAGTAGCGGAAGATAACACAAACATCATTCCATTTATACCGTCCGGAAAATTCTACTTTTCCCACGGTATACAAGCCTTCCAAAAACGTCGTTTTAACGCTGCTGTCAAATGGCTGAAAAAAGCAATAGAAACTGCTCCAGATGAGCCCTTGTATCCTTGCCAGCTTTCTGTTGTGTACACCGAAGTTGGTTCTTATCATGCCGCAAATCAATTGTTAACTGAAGTATTAGCTAAATTCGGTAAAGAATACGTGGACTGCTACTACTTGATGGCTAACAATTATGCGCACCTGGGCTTATTAAACGATGCAAAAAAATATGTAGAAACGTATCTTGAGCAGCAAGAAGATGGCGAGTTTGAGGAAGCGGCCAATCAATTATTGGAGATGCTTAACTCGCTTGAGGAAAGTGAAGATGATGACGAAGATGAGTGGGCATTTGATGACGAAGATGAACTCTTAGTCTATCAAGAGACCGCCTTTTACCATCTGGAGCACGAAGAGTGGGGTCACGCAATCACTGTCCTCGATGAAATGATGCAATTGTTTCCTGAATTCAAACTGGCAAAGCATAAATATGCGTATGCCCTATTTATGAATGGTGAACAGCAGGAAGCGATGGATATCGAAGAAGACTGGCTGGAAAAGCATCCAGGCAATATTCATAGCCACGTAAATTTAGCAATCTTCCTTTTGAAGCAAGGGTTAAAAGAGAAAGCTCAAGACCATATTGAACTTTTGAAGAACGTATTCCCTATGCATGAACAACAGAAATTAGCTGTAGCCGAAACGCTGGCAAGAGCTGGACTGTATCAAGAAGCTGTCGATCGTTTCAGCGTACTAAGGGATAAACAAGTTGTTCGAAGGAGAGTCTATTATAAATGGTATAGTATTGCCGCTTACCATACAGGGAATCCATCGAAAGCTTTAAACCTGTGGGAGAAGGGCTGCCAGCAGTTTCCTTCTTTGAGTAGGGAAGGCGGTCCTTGGATGGAGCTGTAATCAACGGGCAATTCATTTGCTTTTGTAACACAACAACTCCTCACCTATTGGAGATTATAAGACAAGCAGTTTCATGGGCAAAGAGCAGCCCATGAAACTGCTTGTCTTATGCTTGTCAAGGCTTCCCAAGGCGCTTCCGCATTTCATTGTCTAGTTCCGGCGTCCCGGGAGACACTCGAGACATAAGTCGATGCCCTGCGTGAGGAAAAAGCGCCTCACTCCGGTCCTCGTCTTATGCTAGTCGTGTCTCCCGGGACGCCTCCACTTTTCAATTGTCCAGCTGTAGCGCCTAGCCTCTCGAGGTCATAAGTCAATCAACTCCATGGGCAAAGGTCAGCCCATTGCGTTGTTTGTCTTATGCTTGTCGAGGCTTCCCAAGGCGCTTCCGCATTTCATTTAAGCACATTAATGGACGGTTTTCGTATGATTTACTATGATATGTACATGAAAATAACAACTTAGATAAAGGTAGTTGTAAGGAGTGATATTGGATGACTGAAGAACGTATTTATGACGTAATTATCGCAGGTGCCGGTCCTGCTGGTATGACAGCAGCTGTTTATACGTCCCGTGCCAATCTGGATACGTTAATGATCGAACGTGGTGTTCCGGGAGGGCAAATGGCAAACACAGAAGATGTAGAAAACTATCCAGGATATGAAAGTATCCTTGGACCGGACCTTTCAAATAAAATGTTCGAACATGCTAAAAAATTTGGGGCAGAATATGCTTATGGTGATATTAAAGAAGTCGTAGATGGAAAAGAGTATAAAATCGTAAAGGCTGGAAACAAAGAATATAAGGCTCGTACAGTCATCGTTACGACAGGTGCACAGTATAAAGAGCTTGGGGTACCAGGTGAAAAAGAACTTGGTGGACGCGGAGTTTCTTACTGCGCTGTCTGCGACGGTGCCTTTTTCCGTGATAAAGAACTCGTCGTTGTCGGAGGCGGAGACTCTGCAGTTGAAGAAGGTGTCTATTTGACACGTTTTGCAAGCAAAGTCACCATCGTCCACCGTCGTGATGAATTGCGCGCCCAGAAAATTTTGCAAGACCGTGCTTTTGATAATGAAAAAATTGACTTTATCTGGGACACTGTTGTGAAAAGCATCAATGACAAAGACGGAAAAGTCGGCGGTGTTACGTTGTACAACAAAAGAACAGATGAAGAATATGAGTTCGGTACGGATGGTACGTTCATCTATATCGGCATGATTCCACTAAGTAAGCCATTTGAAAGCCTTGGAATTACCAATGAACAAGGGTATATTGAAACAGATGAAAAAATGGAAACGAAAGTACCTGGCATTTTTGCGGCTGGTGACATCCGTGAAAAAGAGTTGCGTCAAATCGTAACGGCCACTGGAGACGGCAGTATCGCTGCTCAATCTGCACAGCACTATATTGAGAATCTTCTTGAGGAATTAAAAACGGTCAATAACTAAAAGTCATTACATTTTAACTCTGCTGTAACACGCGTGAAACAATAATTAGTTAAAATGAAAATGATTAATTGACCCCCTTTTAATAGATAGATCTCTATTAGCACAGGTGCTTATCACCTGTGTCTTTTTTTGTGCTTTTTGAATGCAGTCAATCATAATATTGTAGGGTTCCGTATATTCATTGTATAATGGGTAAAGATGCCCTCTAGATAGAAAATGAGGTGACAGCCTTGCAACGTGTATCGAATTGTATATTAAGAGTAAATGATCATGTATTATTGTTAAAGAAACCAAGAAGGGGCTGGTACGTAGCTCCTGGCGGTAAAATGGAGGCAGGAGAAAATATTAAAGATTCTGCTATCCGAGAATTTCAAGAAGAAACAGGACTTTTCATCGAAAACCCAGAGTTGAGAGGATCTTTCACCTTTGTCATGCGCGAAGGTCAGCAAACAAAGCAGGAATGGATGATGTTCACGTTTTACAGCACATCCTATTCCGGTGACTTACTAGAAGTTAGTGAAGAAGGAGAATTGGAATGGGTTCCTGTTGAGGAAGTACTGACAAAGCCGATGGCAGAGGGCGATCGGCATATTTTCAGGCACATTCTAAACAGTGATGAGCAAGTTTACGGAACATTTGTATATACGACGGATTTCAAACTGATTGATCAAGATATAGATCCGTCACGACCTGACTAATGAGGAGCGATCGAGGATGCGAGAAGATGCGAACAATACTCAATTAGTAATTATTACTGGTATGTCAGGAGCAGGAAAGACCGTAGCCGTTCAAAGCTTTGAAGACCTCGGTTTTTTTTGTGTGGACAATCTCCCGCCTGCTCTATTACCGAAATTCCTGGAATTGATGAAGGATTCTACGAACAACATTCAAAATGTCGCCTTGGTGATGGACTTAAGAGGAAGAGAGTTTTTTGTATCGCTTTTTGATTCCTTAGATCGTCTTGGAAAAGAAGACTGGATTCAGGAACACATCTTGTTCTTGGATGCGGAGGATCAGTCGCTTGTCTCCCGTTACAAAGAAACTCGACGCTCACACCCGCTTGCGAAAGAAGGATTACCATTAGAAGGAATTCGTAAGGAGCGCAGACTGCTTGATGAGCTGAGAGGGCGCTCTCAAACAATCATTGATACGACCAGTCTTAAACCGAAAGAGCTTCGCGAAAGAATTATTGAAAGGTATCGTCAGCAGGAGCAGCAAGTATTTTCTGTACAGATGGTTTCCTTTGGGTTTAAATATGGAGTACCGATCGATGCTGATTTAATGTTCGATGTCCGTTTCTTGCCGAATCCTCATTATGTGGAACACATGCGACCGTTGACAGGATTGAATACGGAAGTATCCTCTTACGTTTTCAAATGGTCAGATACGCAGAAGTTTTTAGAGAAGTTGAAAGATTTGCTTCAGTTTATGCTTCCACAATATAAGAAGGAAGGCAAGAGTCAGCTGGTGATTGCGATCGGGTGCACTGGCGGACAACACAGGTCGGTAGCTTTAGCAGAATACTTGTGCGAGTATTTCGGCGGAGATTTTGTTACACATGTGACTCACAGAGATATAGATAAAAGAAAGGGTTTGTGATCCATGGCAAATAAAGAGGAACCTCGTGTAGTCGTCGTTGGAGGAGGGACAGGTATGCCTGTTCTCCTCAGAGGACTAAAAAATTTGCCAATTGATCTGTCTGCTATCGTTACCGTAGCTGATGATGGAGGCAGTTCAGGAAGACTGCGCACAGAAATGGCGATTCCAGCCCCTGGTGATATCCGCAATGTAGTAGCTGCCTTGTCGGATGCTGAACCGATGCTGCTTGAACTTTTTCAGCACCGTTTTGTCAGTAACAATGGCCCGAGCTTGTCCGGACACTCCATGGGCAACCTGTTACTGGCTGCTATGGCATCGATGACAGGGGACTTTTATAAGGGAATTAAGGAAATTTCTCGAGTATTGAATGTGAGGGGAAACATTTATCCGATCGCAAATCATTCGATGAACTTGCATGCGGAAATGGAAGACGGTACTGTCGTAACAGGAGAATCGAGTATTCCAAAGCAAAACAAACGCATCAAGCGAGTATTTGTCAGTCCAACCCCTGTCCAGCCGCTGCCGGAAGCTGTGAACGCCATCAAGTCTGCCGATTTGATTGTAATTGCCCCAGGGAGTTTATACACAAGCATCATGCCGAACATCATTATTCCTGAAATCGGCCAGGCTCTCAGGGAAACAAAAGCACATGTAACTTACGTATGTAATGTCATGACGCAAAAAGGAGAAACATCCGGGTACACAGCCGGTGATCATTTACAGGCATTATTCGATCACGTCGGTAAAGAAGTCATTAATTCGATTGTCGTTCATAATAAGCCTATCGATCAAGGCCTCAAAAAAGCGTATGCCCGTGAAAAAGCAGAGCCTGTTGTTTATGATATCGAGAGGATCAAGTCAATGGGGATAAAAGTAATAGAAGAAGACATCATAGATCATAGCCAGTCTATGTTGCGTCACGATACCGATAAATTAACAAAATTATTACACTCTATGCTATAAAAGGAACAATTGGCCAGAGGGGGTGGACATCTATGTCATTTGCATCGGAGATTAAAAAAGAGCTGACAAACGTAGAAGCTGAAACGTGCTGCTTGGAGTCAGAGCTTGCTGCACTAGTAAGGATGAATGGCACGTTTTCTTTATCCAATCGAGAATATGTACTTGATGTACAAACAGAAAATGCAGCCATTGCAAGAAGAATCTATACGTTAATTAAAAAATTATATCCGTATCCTGTTGAGCTCCTCGTTCGTAAAAAGATGAGGTTGAAGAAGAATAACGTCTATATTGTTAGAATGAAAGAGAAGGCGGATAAAGTATTAAATGATCTGGAAATACTGAATGGCCCTCTCTCCATTAACCCGGATATTCCAGAGAAATTCCTTCAGGATACATGCTGTAAACGAGCTTACTTGAGAGGGGCTTTCCTAGCCGGAGGTTCCGTAAACAATCCTGAGACATCTTCATACCACCTGGAGATCTATTCTTCTGATGAGGAACACAACGAGGCGTTGTGTAAGCTTATGAATCAATTCGGTCTTCATGCCCGGACGTTGAGTCGTAAGAAAGGATTTATTACTTATTTGAAAGAAGCGGATAAAATTACCGAACTGATCAGTAATATCGGGGCTCATCAAGCTCTTTTTAAATTCGAAGACGTCCGGATAGTGAGGGATATGCGTAACTCAGTTAACCGCTTAGTCAATTGTGAAACGGCGAATTTAAATAAGACGATCGGTGCTGCTTTTAGACAAGTTGAAAACATCAAGTTTATCGAAAGAACAGTCGGTCTTGAAGCACTGCCGGATAAGCTTCAGGAAATTGCGACACTGAGGCTGCAATATCAGGAAGTGTCTCTAAAAGAACTTGGAGAATATGTCTCTGGATCCCCTATTAGTAAATCGGGCATTAACCATCGTCTTCGAAAAATAGATGAGTTTGCTGAAAAAGTTCGACGTGGAGAAGTTACAGAAAACTCAAGAAATTAATGTTTTTCATTAGCTATTCATGCTATAATGGATTACAATTATTAACGCTTTCTATAAGACGGAAGCGTTTTTATTCCGTATGCTATGAATGCGCTTTCCAAAGATTATGTTGGGGAAACAGAGAGGAGAATGATAGGTGATCGAACGGTCCATTACAGTAGAACTTGAAACTGGATTACAAGCAAGACCTGCCGCACAGTTCGTACAACAAGCCAACCGCTTCAGTTCAGATATTTTTATTGAAAAAGATGAAAAAAGAGTTAACGCTAAAAGTATTATGGGGTTGATGAGCCTGGCTGTTGGTACAGGTGAGGAAATTACATTGATTGCTGATGGCTCGGATGAAGAGACAGCTTTAGAAGAACTGTCTGATTTTGTAAAAGAGTCGTAAATTTTTATCGTTATTTGTGAAAATATGAACGTAAACTTTACGGGAACGTTCCCATAATATAAGAAAATCCGCTGTGAAAACACAGCGGATTTTTACGAACTTATTATTCATCAGTTTTTTTATCCATAACTTTGTCAATCAACCCGTATTCTACAGCTTCATGTGCAGACATGAAGTTGTCACGGTCCGTATCGCGCTCAATGATTTCTAAAGGTTGACCTGTACGTTCTGCAAGGATTTTGTTTAGTTTCTCACGCATCTTAATGATTCGTTTTGCGTGGATTTCAATGTCAGAAGCTTGACCTTGAGTACCGCCAAGTGGTTGGTGAATCATCACTTCACTGTTTGGTAGTGCATAACGTTTACCAGGTTCACCAGCATTAAGCAGGAAAGCACCCATTGATGCAGCCATTCCTGTGCAAATTGTTGATACATTCGGTTTAATGAACTGCATTGTATCGAAGATTGCCATACCAGCTGTGATTGAACCACCTGGAGAGTTGATGTACAAGGAAATGTCTTTATCCGGGTCATCTGCAGCCAAGAATAGAAGCTGAGCGACAACAGAGTTAGCGATATTGTCATCGATCGGACTTCCGAGCATAATAATCCGGTCTTTAAGTAAGCGGGAGTATATGTCGTATGCACGTTCTCCGCGGTTTGTTTGTTCAATAACTGTAGGGACTAAATTCATTGTGGTTTCCTCCTTATCATCAATTAATTATGATGGAATATATTCATCATACAATTAAGGTCAGAAAAGGTCAAACAAAACGATTAACCTATTTCTGCAAGTTTTCTTCTACCATCATTCCCTAAAACTATTTGTATAAACGTATGTAATAAGAATTTTATGGAATAGAAATGAGAAGATCAACAAAAACTATTGCGTTTTTAACGTGAAATTACTATAATATTATTTGCATGTCGTTTCTTGCGCCTGTAGCTCAGTTGGATAGAGCGGTAGATTCCGGTTCTACGTCTGTCGGGGGTTCGAATCCTCTCAGGCGCGCTAAAAGTAAATAAACGTTGGTTGACCGTAGAGACACGAAATAGTTAAAGCGTCCCCGTTGTTAGTACGGTTGTCCGTGTAAAACCTACCACCGTTTATGAGGCCTCTCGATATCTTGACGTATTAGTTAAAATATCGAGAGGTTTTTTTGTGAGCAAAATTTGACGTAAGTGTATTGTTTTTCGAAGTTATCTTTAAAAAGAATGTGTTAAAAGCGAGTCCAGGCGAGAATATTAGGAGTTGAGGATAGATGAGCAAAGGATTTACGCTCCTCATTCTCTATTCCCATAACGAATACCACAAGTCAATACTGGTCGATCTTATAAGCTGCGATGCCTAATTGTATCTTAAGCCGATCATCTGCTGAACGTAAGTTGAGTCCGCTTTTCTCCTCAATTTTATTCAGTCGGTATTTTAATGTGTGGCGGTGGACGAAAAGATTCTGGGCTGTTGTTTGCATGTTCAAGTTATGTTTGAAATAAGTTTCCAATGTATGAAGTAGGTCGATCCCTTTCTCGCTTGCTTTCAGTAAATCTCCTATTTGTTCATCATAAAACTGGTGCAAGTTGACCCCGACCTCTTTCATTTGCAACAAAAAATGAAAGGTTCCAAGGTCGTCAAAGTGGATGATTTCTTTACTATCAAGTAATAGATGCGAAAGGTCGACGGCATATTTTGCTTCCATAGCACTCTGGCTTAAGTCATTAATATGGTTATACATCTTCCCTGCGCCGATTAACATCCTACGGTGCGGGTGTTTTTGTTTCCAAGTTTCCAAAAGGGTAGCAGCTGCAGATAGTACATCTTCTTTGGCTTTTCTATCCATTCCTGTCTTTACTTCCAAAAGAATGATGATATTATCGAGTCTATTCCTCACTATAATCTGCCTGTTCTGCTTTTGAAAAAGATTGATGATATGGCTCTGGACAGCATGGACGGTTTTACTGAGGTGCTCACTATCACTATAATCTGTCAGTTTGATGTGGAGGACCGCTTGATCTAATGATAGGTCATAGCCTAACTTTTCTCCCCGTTCTAATGCAATCGCTGAGCTTTTGAAGCTTTGGTTGATGATTTCTTCTAAAAATTCCTCGCGTAATCTGATTTGCGAATGTTCTACTGCTTCTTTCTGTAAAAACTCGATGGCATAGACAGTAGCTGCATGCTCAATAGCATTCAAGTCAATTTCTGACCACTTTTCCAGTTCCTTTACAGCGATGATACACCCATAATAGGTTTCGCTTGCAATAATAGGTTGGAATAGCACCTTGTAACCCTCGATATCTTCCTGTTGAGGGCGATTGGTCCTTTTAGAATAATGAGTATGCTTCAACAGTCGTTCTTTTTTAATATCTACACTTTCATACCCTTGAGGTGAATAGGTAATTTCATCATATTCATTCATTACAAATACTGTTGCTTCAATCAATGTTGATAAGGTATCTGATATTTTATTCTCGCCTTCTTGTTTTAAAACCAACCCAGTCAATTGCTTATGGATATTCAAAGATGAAGTTATCATTTCCATTTGCCTGTTGACGATTTGCTCAAGTATTCCTTTTGTAATAGTAGAGAAGTTGATTTCGCTTGGTATCTCAATCAGAGGCATGCCGTGTGCATCGGCGATATCTATGAATTTTTGAGGGATATCTTTCAAATAAAAACCAGTCGATATGGCAATTGCTGATAACTTATTAGAGGCTATAAGTTTTTGAAAATGTTGATTATTTTCGTCCACACCATAACCAGTAGTTATCAGAAACTCACCTTCTTGAAGCCGATTTATATCTTCGATGACCTCCACGATGGTCACCCACTTGATCAAATTATGGACACCGTTTTGTCCTGCAACTATCTGGGTGTCTGCCATGGCTGGTAGATTCAATGCTTCATTTACGCTGATCGTCATAATATCCCACCTCCCTTGTACATTCTCTGCATACCCTTTAAACTCCTCTACCCATGATGATCAAGTTGTACAATTTTTTATGAACAACATTTTAGCTGAATTCCACTCTAATTCAGTAAATAAAAGATTTATAAAGGTAATTACTGATAGGAAAGTATCATCCATTTATACAATTTGTATAAAAATAAATGGAATAATTGATTAGAATCGGCCAATAGAAATTAGTAATCATATTAAATAACATGGAACTAACAGACAATTCTAAAAAATCAGGGGAGTATTAAGCCACTCCAACCTCTAGAAAATCTGTAAAGGAGGGCAAGCATGAATCAATCCTATCTGATCAAACCGGTAATGGGGGATTTTTATCCGACTGCCATGCATGGACATGGTGTATTCATTTATGATCAACAAGGAAAACAATACTTGGACGGATCTTCAGGTGCTGTTACAGCTAGTATCGGTCATGCAGTTCCTGAAATCATTGATGTTATCTATGAACAGGCGAAAAAGATTTCGTTTGTATATCGCTCTCAGTTTACGACAGAACCAGCGGAGAAGCTTGCAGAAAAATTGAACCAGTTAGCTTTCGGTGAAGACGACCAGTATTTTTCTTTTTTTACAAACAGTGGTTCAGAAGCTACAGAAACAGCATTGAAAATGGCAATTCAACATTGGCAAGAGAAAGGAAACTATAGAAAAAATAAGATCATTTCCAGGTGGTCTAGCTATCATGGCATTACGATGGGAGCTCTATCAATGTCGGGCCATATAGGTAGAAGAGAAAGGTTCGTACCATTGTTGGAGAGCTTCCCTACCATTTCTTCGCCGAATTGTTACCGCTGTCCATTCAATCAAAAATATCCAAGTTGTCAGCTGATGTGTGCAAATGAATTGGATACCACGATCCGGCGAGAAGGGGCAGAAAACATCGCAGCGTTCATAGCAGAACCGATTGTCGGTGCGGCTGGAGGCGTAATAGTTCCACCTGATGGTTACAATCAGCGTGTCAAAGAAATCTGTGATTATCACGATATTCTGTTCATTGCTGATGAAGTGATGACAGGGATAGGCAGGACGGGCAAAATGTTCGCAATGGATCATTGGGGAGTAAAGCCTGACATCATTGCACTAGGTAAAGGGATGAGTGCTGGCTACACTCCGATTGCTGCCGCGTTTGCCAGTAAAAAAGTGATGAAACCAATTTTGGCAGGGTCAGCTTCTGTTATGAGTGGACACACATATAGTGCCAATCCTCAATCTGCAGCAATTGCTCTGGCAGTGATTAATTATATAGAGAAAAACAATCTTGTTTATAAATCTAAAGTCTGTGGCGATTATTTAATGGAACGATTGAAAGGTGTAAGTGTGAAGCATCCGATCATTGGTGATATTCGTGGAAAAGGATTGATGGTCGGAATCGAATTTGTATCGAACACATTCACGAAGCATCCTTTCTCAAAGGATCTTTCACTTTCGAGTAAACTTGTGGAAAAAGCTCGTGACAAGGGGCTTCTAATCTATCCAGCTTCAGCTGGTGTTGAAGGTGGAGATGGAGATGCCGTCATCATTGCTCCGCCTCTGAACATCACGAAGCAGGAGATAGACTTACTGGTAGATATTTTTGAAAATACAATACATGAAATTCAAAGAGAATTGAGAGTGCAAGGGGTTGTAGATTACATCGGATAGGAGTGTAATGACACATGGAAAAAACGAAACGAAGGCGTATTAATAAAGTGGCTACTGTCGAACAGGTGATTTCCCATTTTAAGGATGGAAGCTCGATTATGTATGGAGGTTTCGGAGGGATAGGAAATCCACCTACCATCATTAATGCCATTCTGGAAAAAGGGGTCAAAGACCTGACGCTTATTGGAAATGATGCTGGATTTCCTCATATCGGCATTGGAAAAATCGTAAGTGAAGGAAGAGCTAAAAAACTGATCGCTTCACATATCGGATCAAATCCTGTCGCTGGGCAACTGATGACGGATGGAAAACTGGATGTGGAATTCTCACCACAAGGCACACTTGCCGAACGCATCAGAGCTGGTGGTGTAGGTCTTGAAGGAATTCTCGTCGATGTAGGAGTTGGCAGCATGGTGGAGGAAGGAAAACAGAAGATAGTTGTAGGAGGGAAGGAGTGCTTGTTAGAAACACCATTGAAAGCGGATGTGGCGATCGTTTATGCGAAAAAAGCGGACACGTTCGGTAACTTGATCTATGACACTAGCGCTCGTAATACCTCTCCGCTCGTAGCGATGGCCGGCACCTATACCATTGCAGAAGTGGAAGAGATCGTTCCTGCTGGAGAGCTTGACCCCGAATGTATTGTAACTCCGGGTGTTTTCGTTGATATGGTCATTCAAACCGAAGGGGTGAATTGGAAATGGGCATGGGAGTAAATGTACGTAATCGAATTGCTAAAAGAGCTGCACAGGAAATAGAACACGGGATGATTGTAAATCTTGGTATCGGCATACCATCGCTCGTAGCCAATCATATTCCGCTGGAAAATCAAGTCATGTTCCAAGCGGAAAATGGTGTATTGGGGATGGGCAAAGCACCAGATACAGGAGAAGAGAATGCGATGTTATGCAATGCGGGAGGTTTTCCTGTCACAGTTGTTCCAGGCTCCTCTTATTTTGACAGTGCAACCGCATTCGGCATCATACGCTCAGGATGTCTAGACATTACGATCCTTGGAGGACTTGAGGTCAGTGAAAGTGGCGACCTTGCCAACTGGATTGTTCCGGGGAAGCGTGTTCCAGGGATAGGAGGGGCCATGGAGCTTGCCCAAAAGGCTAAAAAAGTGATTGTTGTAATGAGCCATGTCAGTAAAAAGGGAGATTTAAAAATATTGAAAAAATGTAATCTTCCTTTGACTGCTAAAGGTTGCGTCAACATGATCATTACGGATATGGCTGTTATCGTAGTGACAGATAGTGGCTTGGTGTTGAAAGAAGTCATGCCTCCTTATACAGTGAAGGATGTCTTGGATCATACCGAGGCGGAGCTGCAAATAGCTGATGATTTAGTCATCGTCAGTTGATAAAGCTTAACAATGTAATCAACGTTCAGAACATAAACGTCTACTATTGTTAAAAAGTCATGCTTCTATATAAGAAGCATGGCTTTTTTTGTTGTAAAATGTCGATCAATCTCCCTATTTTACTATATTAATATAATATATTAGCGGTTACATTTATGTTATTTAAAATTTAATGATACATAAAATTTACAAAGCATGTACAGATAATAATGGTTGATGGTATTCTAATATAGTTTCCTGATTCGACTTCTTATGATATAATGAAATAAGCTAATTAGGTGCTTTTCGTTTTGGTAAAGAAAAGGGGTATTTATGACAAACTTAATCCGTTACAAAATGTTGTCTACTGAACAGGTTACGGAAGGCAGACGGATTCATGTGTTTGATATGCAGCATCAGCAGAAGTTGTCCTTCAATTATGAATTATTGAAGCGGACTCCGAAAGATTATGCAGGCGAAGAGTTGACGGAATTCTTACAGAAACGGGAACTGAAAATTGATAATGGTTTCTACGATAACAGGGGGCACGCATCTTAAAAGCGTGCTCTCTGTTGTTTTATTTAGTGCATCCATTCCTACCGATCATCTGCTAAAATGAGGGAAGACTAGGAGGGGGAGCTATGAATAAAATAATTGTGTACAAAAAGGACCGCTGTCCTCTTTGTGAAGAGGTAGAATCTTTAATTGATCTGTTAGAGTTGGATTTTACCATTGAGCGTGAGGAAATAGATATAGAAACCGATGAAGAACTTCTGGAGAAGTATATGTTTGAAATCCCTGTACTTATCGTTAATGGAGAAGAAATAGAATATCGAAGAATCGACTACTTTAGTATAAAAAAGCGTTTACATTAAAAAACAGATGGATTACGCTTGCACAGGCTTATCCCCACTGTTAAGATAAAAATGTGAAAAGGATATTTTTTTGCTCCAAGCGGGACAGAATATGACTGGCCGGGACATAATTTATCCCAGTTAGTGGAATGACAATAAAGGAGCTTTTCCATGAGAGCTTTAATTGACCTACAAAAGAAATTGTTCCCTGAAGTCTTGGATGTTATGCAGCGGCGTTATCAACTGTTGTATCATATCCAAATCATGCAGCCCGTCGGCCGTCGTGCTCTGGCAGAAAGTGTCGAGTTAGCTGAACGAACGGTACGGAGTGAGGTAGACTTCCTGAATCGTCAAGGTATCGTTGAAATTACTTCACGTGGTATGCATCTCACATATGAAGGGCAAAACATCCTTGAGCAGCTAGCTGAATTTATCAAAGATGTTAAAGGGATCAAGGTTTTAGAACAACAATTAAAGGATAAATTAAACCTAGACCATGTGGTTGTTGTTCCGGGTGATAGTGATGAGCTCGAATGGGTAAAACAAGACATGGGCAAAGCTTGTGTCCAGTACTTAAAAGAACGAATCCTGCCAGATCAGGCCATTGCCATTACAGGCGGTACAACTATGGCTGCTGTGGCTGAGGTGATGACCCCGTTTAACACTGCCGGTAAATGTCTCTTCGTACCCGCTCGAGGCGGACTAGGCGAAAGGGTCGAAAATCAAGCCAATACGATTTGTGCGGAAATGGCAAAAAAAGCACGCGGAGATTATCGTATGTTGTATGTACCCGATCCACTGAGTGAAGAATCCTACCATACGATTATCGAGGAACCTTCGATTAAAGAAGTGCTTAACATTATTCGTAATGCTGAGATTGTTATTCACGGTGTCGGTGATGCTAACACAATGGCAGAACGAAGGAAGACATCCCCTGAACAAATGGAAGTAATCAAACGGAACGAAGCTGTAGGTGAAGCGTTTGGCTATTATTTTAACACCAAAGGTGAAATCGTTCATAAAGTCCGTACCGTTGGGTTGCAATTAGAGGATTTGAAGCATGCGAAGGATGTCATTGCAGTAGCTGGAGGTCGTTCTAAAGCACAAGCAATCGCATCTTATTTCCAGCCAGGACAAAGCAATGTTCTGATTACGGATGAAGGTGCAGCAAATGAGTTAATAAAGGGATATTCCCTTTAAATAAATTTTGTATTTAATCCTAAGGAGGAATTTTACATGACTGTAAGAATTGGTATTAACGGTTTTGGACGTATTGGACGTAACGTTTTCCGCGCTTCTTTGAAAAATAACGATGTTGAGGTAGTTGCGGTAAACGACTTGACTGATGCGAACATGCTAGCACACTTGCTTCAATACGATACTGTTCATGGCACTCTTTCTGAAGAAGTGACAACGAACGGTGACAACCTAATCGTAGGTGGCAAAGAAATCAAAGTACTTTCTGAAAAAGATCCGGCTCAACTTGGTTGGGGAGATCTAGGTGTTGATATCGTTATCGAATCAACAGGTCGTTTCACACAACGTGACGACGCGAAGAAACACTTGGATGCAGGTGCGAAGAAAGTAATCATCTCTGCACCAGCGAAGCAAGAAGATCTTACAGTCGTAATGGGTGTAAACGAAGATCAATACGACAAAGATTCTCATCACGTAATTTCTAACGCTTCTTGTACGACGAACTGCTTGGCACCATATGCTAAAGTACTTGATGACAAATTCGGTCTTAAACGCGGTATGATGACAACTGTTCACTCATACACGAACGATCAGCAAATTCTTGATCTTCCACACAAAGATTATCGTCGTGCTCGTGCAGCTGCTCAAAACATCATTCCTACAACAACTGGTGCTGCACAAGCGGTTGCGAAGGTACTTCCACAGCTTGATGGCAAGCTTAGCGGAATGGCTATGCGTGTACCAACTCAGAACGTATCTATCGTAGACTTCGTTGCAGAGCTTGAAAAAGATGTTACTGCAGAAGAAGTAAACGAAGCGCTTAAGGCAGAAGCTGAAGGTAATCTTAAAGGAATCCTTGGTTACAGTGATGAGCCGCTTGTTTCTTCAGACTACAATGGAAACACGCACTCTTCTATCATCGACGGTCTATCTACTCTTACTCTTGAAAACAACATGGTTAAAGTTGTTTCTTGGTATGACAACGAGTTCGGTTACTCCAACCGTTGTGTAGACCTTGCTGTTTATCTTAAAAACCAAGGACTATAATAAATAAAAGTTCGGTAACAATCGAGCTAAATTGATAAAGGAGGGGGTCTCATGTCCTCCTCCTTTATCCATGTTTTCATGGTTCCTGCTTCTGGGCGTTTTCACTGACAGAATCAGTGGAAACGTACATATGGGCAGGCGATGAACCTGACCACAAACCAAGGAGGTTGTCTTTTCATGAATAAGAAAACAATTCGTGATGTTGAAGTTAAAGGACAAACTGTTTTTTGCCGTGTAGACTTTAACGTTCCAATGAGTGGAGAAGAAGTAACAGATGACACGAGAATCAAGGCAGCACTTCCGACAATCAAGCACTTGATCGGAAATGGCGCAAAAGTTATTCTTGCCAGTCACCTTGGACGTCCAAAAGGTGAAGTCGTTGAAGAGCTTCGTTTGGATCCTGTAGCCAAGCGTTTGAGCGACTTGCTTGGACAGACCGTTACGAAAACAGATGAAGTTTATGGAGACGAAGTGAACAAGGCTTTATCTGAAATGGAAGATGGAGATGTATTGTTAATTGAAAACGTACGCTTCCACCCAGGTGAAGAAAAGAATGACGCTGAATTGGCAAAAGCATTTGCGGATATGGCAGATCTTTATGTCAATGACGCTTTCGGTGCAGCTCACCGTGCTCACGCTTCAACAGCGGGAGTAGCTGAACACTTGCCGGCTGTAGCTGGTTTCCTTATGGAAAAAGAAATTAACGTGCTCAGTAAAGCTCTTTCTAACCCAGAGCGCCCATTCACGGCGATTATCGGTGGAGCAAAAGTAAAAGACAAAATCGGTGTAATCGACAACCTCATCGATAAAGTAGATCACTTAATTATAGGTGGAGGGCTTGCCTACACCTTTGTAAAAGCGCAAGGTCATGAAATCGGTAAATCTTTACTAGAGGAAGATAAGATTGATTTGGCGAATGAATATATGAAAAAGGCTGAAGAAAAAGGCGTGAAATTCCATATGCCTGATGATGTCATTGTTGCAGATGATTTCTCTGATTCAGCTAATACCAAAGAAGTAGCGATTGACAGTATCCCTGCTGATTGGGAAGCTTTGGATATCGGGCCAAAATCGAGAGAGAAATACGCGGAAATCATCAAAGATTCCAAACTTGTCATATGGAATGGACCGATGGGCGTATTTGAACTCGAAACCTTTGCCAACGGTACAAAAGCTGTCGCAAATGCACTGGCTCAAACCGAAGGTTATAGCGTGATTGGCGGCGGGGACTCCGCAGCAGCAGTTGAGAAGTTCGGTTTTGCCGATGACATGGATCACGTTTCAACAGGAGGCGGCGCATCCTTAGAGTTCATGGAAGGAAAAGAACTTCCAGGTGTCGCTCTACTCAACGATAAATAATTAAGGAGAGGTGAAGTTGACATGCGTAAACAAGTAATTGCAGGAAACTGGAAAATGAATAAAACACACCGTGAAGCTGAAGATTTTATTCAAACAGCTAAAAATGAAGTTCCATCTGCAGATCAAGTGGAATCTGTTGTATGTGCTCCGTTCCCATTTCTTCAAAAGCTGGTTGAAGAAACGGAAGGTACAAGCCTTGAAATCGGTGCGCAAAACATGCATTTTGAAGAAAGCGGCGCATTTACTGGTGAAGTGAGCCCGATTATGCTAAAAGAGCTAGGCGTTAAGTATGTTGTTCTTGGCCACTCCGAGCGTCGTGAAATTTTCAAAGAAACAGATGAAGACGTCAACAAGAAAGTTCATGCTGCTTTCAAACATGGCTTGACTCCGATTATCTGTGTAGGTGAATCTCTTGAGCAGCGTGAGGCTGATCAGACGATGGACCATGTAGAATCTCAAGTGAAAAAAGCACTTGAAGGTCTAACAAATGAGCAATGTGCTCAAACGATCATCGCTTATGAACCTATCTGGGCAATTGGTACAGGGCGTACAGCTACAGCAGAGCAAGCGAATGAAGTATGTACGCACATCCGTGAAGTGGTAAGTAACTTTGTGAATGCTGATGCAGCAGATGCTGTACGTATTCAGTATGGCGGAAGTGTAAAACCAGCGAACGTTGATGAGCTTCTTTCCCAGTCCGATATTGACGGTGCCCTTGTAGGTGGAGCGAGCTTAGAAGCTGACTCTTTCCTAAAACTAGTGGAGGCAGGTAAGCATGAGTAAGCAAAACTTAGCCGCTTTGATTATTCTTGATGGCTATGGCATTCGGGATGACGAGTATGGCAATGCCGTTAAGCAAGCAAACACCCCTAACTTTGATCGCTATTGGAACCAGTTTCCTCACTCTCAGCTAACGGCTTGCGGGGAAGCTGTCGGTCTTCCGGAAGGTCAAATGGGGAACTCAGAAGTGGGTCACTTGAACATCGGTGCAGGACGAGTCGTTTATCAAAGTTTGACTCGTATCAATTTGTCAGTAAGAGAAGGTGACTTCTTCGAAAACGAAGTGCTATTGAACGCTGTTCGTCATGCGAAGCAAAAAGGTAAAGCGCTGCATGTATTTGGTCTTCTCTCTGATGGTGGTATCCACAGCCACATCAATCATATGTTTGCCACCCTTGAGCTTGCGAAAAAAGAAGGCCTGGATAAAGTGTATGTTCATGCTTTCCTAGACGGACGTGATGTAGGTCAGCAGTCTGCGAAAACTTATATCAAGCAAACTCAAGATAAGATTGAAGAAATCGGTGTCGGTCAGCTGGCTACCATCGCTGGGCGTTACTATGCCATGGACCGTGACAACCGCTGGGATCGTGTGAAAAAAGCTTATGACGCAATTGCCTATGGAAAAGGCACGACTTATAAAGATCCGATTCAAGCGATTGATGATTCTTACAAAAATGAAGTTTATGATGAATTCGTTGAGCCTGTCGTATTGACAGATGATAATAATCAACCAATCGGTAAGGTAGAAGATGAAGACTCTATCGTATTCTTCAACTTCCGACCTGACCGAGCGATTCAAATTTCCCGAACGTTTGCAAATGATGATTTTGAAGACTTTGATCGTGGAGATCAAGCTCCTAAGAACATTCACTTTGTTGGTATGACTCAATACAGTGATGCGGTAAACAGCAAAGTGGCTTTCCCGCCGAACGACTTAAAAAATACAGTAGGCGAGGTTCTTGCTAATAACGGTATGAAACAGCTGCGTATCGCAGAAACTGAAAAATATCCTCACGTCACATTCTTTATGAGTGGCGGGCGTGAAGAAGAATTCGATGGAGAAGAGCGCATTTTGATCGATTCACCGAAGGTTGCCACTTACGATCTTAAGCCTGAAATGAGTGCTTATGAAGTCACGGACGCTTTACTTGGTGAATTGGATGCAGACAAACACAATGCGATCATTCTGAACTTCGCAAACCCTGATATGGTTGGGCACTCAGGAATGCTTGAGCCTACCATCAAGGCGATTGAGGCTGTAGATGAGTGCTTAGGCAAGATCGTTGATAAGATCCATGAAAAAGGCGGTCACGCCATCATTACAGCAGACCACGGGAACTCTGATGAGGTGACGACACCAGACGGAGACGCTATGACTGCTCATACGACGAATCCAGTCCCTGTGATTGTTACAAAAGAAGGCGTAGAGTTGCGTGATGGAGGAATCCTTGGAGACCTAACTCCAACTCTGCTTGAACTTCTCAGTGTAGAACAGCCAGAAGAAATGACTGGGAAAACATTAATCAAAAAATAAGGGAGAGATATTAAATGCCATATATTACAGACGTTTATGCACGTGAAGTCCTAGACTCTCGTGGTAACCCAACTGTCGAAGTTGAAATTTATACTGAATCTGGAGCATTCGGTACTGCACTTGTACCAAGTGGTGCTTCTACTGGTGAATACGAAGCTGTTGAACTACGTGACGGTGACAAAAACCGCTACCTCGGAAAAGGCGTAGAAAAAGCTGTAGAAAACGTTAATGAAAAAATCGCTCCGAAACTACTCGGAATGGATGTTACACAACAAGTAATCATCGATCAACTCATGATGGACCTTGATGGCACAGAAAACAAAGGCAATCTAGGTGCTAACGCAATCCTTGGTGTTTCCATGGCTTGTGCGCACGCAGCAGCTGACGTTGTAGGTCTTCCTCTTTACAAATACCTGGGAGGATTCACTGCATCCACTCTTCCAACTCCAATGATGAACATTCTAAATGGAGGAGAGCACGCAGATAATAACGTGGACATCCAAGAATTCATGATTATGCCTGTTGGTGCTCCAACATTTAAAGAAGCACTTCGTATGGGTGCGGAAATCTTCCACTCTCTTAAAAAAGTGCTTAAGAATAAAGGTTACAACACGGGTGTTGGTGATGAAGGTGGATTCGCACCAAACCTACAATCTAACGAAGAAGCTCTATCTACAATTATTGAAGCGATTGAAGAAGCTGGTTACAAGCCGGACGAAGAGGTTAAACTTGCAATGGACGTAGCTTCCTCTGAAATCTACGAAGACGGCAAGTATAACCTTAAAGGTGAAGGCGTTGTACGTTCTTCTGAAGAAATGGTTGACTGGTACGAAGAGCTTGTTAACAAATATCCAATCATCTCTATAGAAGATGGTCTTGATGAAAACGACTGGGAAGGTACAAAACTTCTTACAGACCGTATCGGTGACCGTGTTCAACTAGTAGGAGACGACTTGTTTGTAACAAACACTGAAAAACTCGGTCGTGCGATCGAGCAAGGCGTAGGGAACTCTATCCTAATTAAAGTGAACCAAATCGGTACACTTACAGAAACATTCCAGGCAATTGAAATGGCGAAACGCGCTGGTTACACAGCTGTTATTTCCCACCGTTCAGGTGAAACAGAAGATGCTACAATCGCTGATATCGCTGTTGCAACAAACTCTGGTCAAATCAAGACCGGTGCTCCGTCCCGTACGGACCGTGTTGCGAAGTACAACCAGCTTCTTCGTATTGAAGACGAGCTGTTTGGAACTGCAGAATACGCAGGCGAAAAAGCTTTCTACAACTTGAATAAATAAAATTTATGTTACAAGCCTCTCTGAATGTTCAGAGAGGCTTTTTTCTATGGTAAAATGGTGTATAGACAACAAGGAGTAGGAGAAACAGAAACATGAAACGAATACTACGGTTTGTACTAATTATTGCACTAGCCTATGGCCTCTATACAGGCTATAGTTTATGGACTTATGGGGAACAAGACGATATCCCTAAAGCTGATGCAGCCATTGTTCTTGGAGCCGCTCAGTGGAACGGAAAGCCAAGTCCAGTATTCAAAGGACGTCTTAAGCAAGGCATAGAGCTATATAAGCAAGGCAAAGTGGACTATCTTGTGTTCACAGGCGGGGTGAGCAAGAACGCGGCTTCATCGGAGGCTGAGGTAGGAAAAACGTACGCCTTGGATCAGGGAGTTCCGAAAGAAGACATTTTAATTGAGGACAAATCTCTTGTTACAGAAGATAATTTGGTCAATGCACAAGAAGTAGCAAAAGGACAAGGTATTGATTCATACCTTCTAGTAAGTGATCAGTTTCATCTGAAAAGAGCCGTAGGTGTAGCTCAAAGTAAAGGGATGGATGTTACAGGAGTACCCACAAAGTATTCTGCTTACGAAACTTTAGAAACAAAGCTTCCATTCTTTTTGCGAGAATGGGCCTATTTAATGGGGTACCAGCTGACCAGGTTGTTTTAAAGGAGGTGGGCGTTTGTATTTGGAAGAAGCCATTGTACAGCGTCGATCGATTCACGATTTTAAAGAAAATACAGTCAGTCAATCTATTCTGAAGGATGTTTTTGCTAAAGCTTCTTGGGCGCCCACCCATCGCATGAAACAGCCATGGAACATCATCATGTTACAAGAGAAGGGGAAAGAAGACTACGCTGAACTCGTTTTAGAGAGCTACCAACGCCAAGGTTTTTTTTCCAATGGTGATAAAGCTGAAAAAATGAAAGATGGGATTAGGAAGTTCCTTAATAAAATTCCTCATCATGCACTCGTCTATATGAAAAAAGATGAGGATCCTCATAAATATGAAGAAGATTACGCTGCTGTTTGTGCCTACATTCAAAATGTCCAATTGCTTTCGTGGGAAAAAGGGATTGGAGTTTTGTGGATGACGAGTCCATACCTTGATGATCCATTATTCGCAGAAGCTCTAGGCATTGAATCTACCAGCCATAAGCTTGTGGCTGTGTTGCAGATGGGGTATCCACGGCAAATACCAAAACCAAAGTTAAGAGTTCCTTTTGTTGAAAAATACGAATTGAGAGCCGATACTTTTAAGTAATGCTTTGGTCCAGAAATCACCATAGAGAAGAATAAAAAGGTCAGGGAAACGATTTGCTATCCGTGTACGTACGTTGATACTCCTCGGTCTTAACCACCTCACGGGTCACCTTGTTATTCCACAGGAATTTCGTCGCTTCCCTGGCCTCTTAAAGTGAACTAGTGGTCTAACCTATATTTAGGTTGAGAATAATTATTACTTTTTAAATGAAACTGTACTATAGCAAAAGAAAAAGCTGACGTCTATTAGGATGACGTCAGCTTTTATTATGGTCGTTTCGCATATCGTTATTATCCAATTCGTCCGGATGCGGATCTACCGTATGATTATAATCATACCCCTTGGAAACAGCAAAACCGAACATGGCAGCAATTCCTAAAACAATGGCGATACATACAATCAAGATTATCGTAAATGTCATGTGAACACTTCACTTTCTTTGCAAAACGTTGCAAGAGAATAGGGACTCTCTATACACGTATTATTGTGCCACAAGAGTTTTAGGATTACTACAATTATTGGGTCTTTTCTTTAATGAATTGAACAACTTCTTCGGCTGTACCTTTAGAAAGGATTTCTTCTTTATAAGAAGCAAGTTCTTTCTTAGAAAGGTCTCTAATTTGCGTACGTGCAGGAAGAATAGATGTAGCACTCATACTGAATTCATCAAGGCCTAGTCCAAGCAGAATTGGAATAGCGATTTCATCTCCAGCCATTTCTCCGCACATTCCAGCCCATTTGCCTTCTGCATGTGCAGCCTCAATAACGTTGTTAATTAAGTTAAGGATAGCTGGATTATATGGCTGATACAAGTATGAAACTCGCTCATTCATACGGTCTGCAGCCATTGTGTATTGAATAAGGTCATTGGTCCCGATACTGAAGAAGTCCACTTCTTTGGCAAACTGACGAGCGATGACTGCAGTAGCAGGGATTTCTACCATCATTCCGACTTCGATATCATCTGCAACTTCTTGACCTTCATTAGCCAGTTTTTCTCTTTCATCTTCAAGAATCGCTTTCGCCTGGCGGAACTCTTCAAGCGTAGCAATCATTGGGAACATGATCTTCAAATTACCATGTACGCTTGCACGTAAAAGGGCGCGCAGCTGAACACGGAAGATATCATCACGTTCTAAGCAGAGACGAATTGCACGATATCCTAAGAATGGGTTCATTTCTTCTGGAAGATCAAGATAATCAAGTTCCTTATCTCCACCGATGTCCAGCGTACGAACGACTACAGGGTTGTCTCCCATTTGTTTCAACACAGAAGAGTAAGCATCGTATTGCTCTTCTTCTGTAGGAAGTTGACTTTTACCCATATAAAGGAACTCTGTACGGTAAAGACCGACACCTTCACCACCGTTGTTCAGTACACCTTCCACATCATCAGGAGTACCAATGTTTGCCACAAGCTCAACATGATCACCCTCTGATGTCACAGTAGGTTCGTCTTTAAGCTTAGCCCATTCTTGTTTTTGCTTTTCAAAATCATCTTGTTTCTGTTTGTATGTTTCCACTTGCTCATCAGTAGGGTCTACAATAACGTCGCCATTAATCCCATCAACGATAATCATGACATCTTTCTCTGCTTGAGAAGTAATATTCTTCGTTCCAACGACAGCTGGAATCTCAAGAGAACGGGCCATGATTGCAGAGTGGGAGGTGCGCCCGCCAATATCCGTAGTGAACCCTTTGACGTACTGTTTGTTCAATTGAGCTGTATCAGAAGGAGTCAAATCATCAGCAACGATGACCACTTCTTCATTGATTAAGGCAGGGTCAGGGAACGTAACGTTCAATAGGTGTGCCATAACACGTTTTGTAACGTCCTGAATGTCTGCTGCACGTTCACGCATATATTCATTATCCATGTTTTTGAACATATCAATGAACATATTCGCTGTTTCGTGGAGAGCAGCTTCTGCATTAACGTTTTCAGCTTTAATTTTATCTTCGATCGGCTGAATAAGTTCTGGGTCACTTAGCACAAGCAGGTGAGCAGAAAAGATTTCTGCATGCTCATCTCCTAATGATTTCTTCGTGTGCTCTTTGATTTTTTCCAATTCAGACTTTGATGTTTCAAGGGCCTCATGCAGGCGTTTCACCTCGTGGTCCGGCTGGTCAATCTTGTCTTTACTGAATGTGAGGTCTGGAGTTTCCAGACGGTACACCTTTGCAATGGCAATACCGCTGGAAGCTGCAATACCTTGAAGCTGTGTCATTCGATTACTCCCCCAAGCTTTCGTTCTTCATAGTTGTCGCTAAGTGATCGATCGCTTCTTGCTCGTCACTTCCTTCAGCTGTGATTTTAACTTCCGCTCCAGATGGGATACCGAGGCTCATGATACCCATGATGGACTTCAGGTTAACAGCCTTTTCTTTATAATGTAGGTTGATCTCTGACTCATACTTTCCTGCGTTTTGTACAAGTACAGTTGCCGGGCGTGCGTGTACACCATCTGAGGATGTAATTGTAAATGTTTTTTCTACCATTATGATTCCTCCTAAAAAAGTATATATTTTTTGGATTACCCTAACTTTATTATTTTAAGCCTTTTTAATGTCTTTTTTCAAGAATCCTACCACAATTGCTCCAAGAATTGAGCCAGCTGCGATAGCGACAAGATAAAGTATGATCTGCATAAATCCACCTTCTACCAGAGGAGCCACAATTACCCCGCCGTGAGGTGCGCGCAGTCCGATACCAAATAGCATTGTCAACATACCTGCAAGGGCGCTTCCTGCAACCATGGATGGAATGACACGCGCAGGGTCAGCTGCTGCAAACGGAATTGCTCCCTCTGTGATAAAGAAAGCACCTAATGGATAAGCGGCTTTACCTGTTTCGCGTTCTTGTTTCGTAAATTTATTTTTAAAGAAAGTAGTTGCAAGTCCCATTGCTAGCGGCGGAACCATACCACCGGCCATAGCTGCAGCAATAAAGGTGTAGTTATTTGCTTCAAGAGCAGCGATTCCGAATGTGTAGGCTGCTTTGTTGACGGGTCCGCCCATATCGACAGCCATCATTCCGCCTACTATGAGTCCTAGTAGAGCTAAGTTTGTTCCACTCATGCTGTCAAGTAAATCAAACAACCAAGTATAGACACTTGTTAGTGCAGGGTTGATGAGTAACATGATCATCCCTGTTGCGAAAATTGCTAGTACTGGATAGAAAAGTACCGTCTTCAATCCATCTAAAACGGCTGGAAGTCCTTCAAGAGCTTTCTTAATACCTAACGTAATATAACCGGCTAAGAAACCAGCAATCAAACCGCCTAAGAAACCTGATCCGTTCCCAGCACCTTCAGCTGAGGTTTGCGTAATTGCAATAAGACCTCCGATCATACCAGGAGCAAAACCAGGACGATCTGCAATGCTTGATGCGATGAAACCAGCTAGGACAGGAACAAGTAAGAAGAATGCATTGGCTCCACCTATAGTATTTAACATCTCTGCAAAGCGGTTATATTCTCCGCTGTCAGGGTTAGCAGAATTAATTCCCCAGAAGAACGATATTGCTATGAGGATACCGCCTCCAACGACGAATGGAAGCATGTTAGAAACACCATTCATTAAGTGTTTATAAATACCGGAACGTTGTCCTTTTTCTTCAGATCCTTCAGATGATTGGTTGCTGCCGCCACCTTGATAGATTGGTGCATCTTTATTTACGGCTTTTTCAATCAATTCTTTTGGTTCATGGATTGCTTTTGCTACAGGGACCTCTATAACTGGTTTGCCATGGAAGCCTTCCATTTCAACCTTTGTATCAGCGGCTACGATGATTGCGTCAGCTTCTGCAATATCTTCTTTTGTTAGACGGTTTTTCACTCCGCCAGAACCGTTTGTTTGTACTTTGATATTGACGCCCATCTCTTTTGCTGTGGCTTTTAATTTATCGGCAGCCATAAAGGTGTGAGCGATGCCGGTAGGGCAAGCCGTAACGGCTAAAATTTTACTTTCTGAAGCGTTGTCTGTTTCTTCTTCTCCTTTTTCCTCAGCTTCTTTAGCATTGATCGCTTCGATTACGTCATCTTCCGTTTTCGCTTCTTCCAATTTAGTACGGAAGTTATTGTCCATAAGAAAGGTAGAAAGGCCTGACAAAGTTTCTAAGTGAGCGTTGTTCGCACCCTCAGAAGCCGCAATCATAAAAAATAAGTTCGTTGGTTGTCCATCAAGAGATTCATAATCCAAACCTTCTTGAGAACGACCAAATACAATAGCGGGTTCTTTAACAGCACCAGTTTTAGCGTGAGGAATCGCAATCCCTTCTCCTATACCAGTCGTACTTTGCTGTTCGCGGGCTTCTATTGCTTGCTTAAACTCATCACGATTATTTAGTTTACCTGCCTGGTCCAACTTCCCGATCAACTCATCGATCGCTTCAGGTTTGGATGAAGCGGTCATGTTTAACAAAATCGTGTCTTTTGTTAATAAGTCTGTAATTCTCATTGATTTATTCCCTCCTCATTATTAATTGAAGAAATGACAATCTCACTTAATAAGCTTTCTACGTCTTCTCTTTTACATAGGTCATCATTAAAGGCTGTCGCACTGCCGGCAGCTACTCCATAACGAAAGGCTTCTTCTACAGGCTCTCCTTTATGGAGCGCAGCGATAAAACCTGAAACAAGAGAGTCACCTGCCCCTACAGAATTCTTTACTGTACCTTTAGGCACATTGGCTACAAGACGTTTATTTTCTCCAACATATACGGCACCTGCTCCTCCCATAGAGATGACCACATGCTTGACGCCTTCATCTAGAAGTTTTTCTGCAAAATGGGCGGCTTTATCGACCGAATCAATGGTTGTTGAGAAAAGGTCACCAAGTTCATGGTGATTCGGCTTTAGCATGAAAAGAGGGTGACCAATCAATTTTTTCAGGGCATCCCCGGATGTATCTGCAACAAATTTCGTTCCATTTTTGTAGCAAATGTCAGCAATTGTATTATAAAAGTCCGTAGGAAGAGAGGACGGAACACTGCCTGCGAGTACAAGCGTATCTTCTTCAGTGAGTGAACGGACTTGTTCAAGCAGCTTTTGCTGATGATTTTCAGTTAAATTTGGCCCTGGTCCGTTAATTTCCGTTTCATCGGAACTTTTTAGCTTTACATTTACTCGAGTAGTCTGGCCTGTATCAACAAACTGATGGCTTACGTGTTCCTTTGATAAATAGTTTTTTACAAATTCTCCTGTGAAACCTCCGATAAAGCCTAGAGCGGCTGTATCGACGCCTAATCTTGACATTACCCGTGAGACATTAATTCCTTTACCCCCAGGATAATAAAAGGTTTGATGGGCGCGGTTTAAACCACCGGCCTCGAATTCACTTACGGTCATTACGTAATCAATCGAAGGATTCAATGTACACGTATAGATCATGCTGTCACAACCTTTATATTTGTTTTTTCTTTATAGTGTTTAAGTAAGCTTCCTTGATAGTCCGTTAAAATGTCTGCCTGATCGAGATTTCCGAACTTACAAAAAGCGACTTCATCAAACTTAGAATGATCAGCGAGAATATAACGCTGCTTAGATAAGGACAATGTTGTTTGTTTGACTGCGGCTTCTTCTGTGTCAGGGGTCGTATAACCACTATCCAGGGATATTCCGTTCGTCCCCATAAAGCATTGATCGAAACGATATTGTTGAAGATTAGTAAGTGCACCTGCTCCGACAACGGCTCTAGTACGGTGTTTCACGTACCCACCCAATACATATGTTTTGATTTGGTATTCATTCAAAGCATCCAGGTGATTTAATCCGTTCGTAACTACCGTAATATCATTAGCTTTCAAGAAAGGTATCATTTCGTATGTCGTTGATCCAGCATCGATGAAGATACAATCCCCATCATGGATTAATGATCCTGCATAGCGGGCGATCGCGATCTTTTCTTCATGGTGTTTTGTAGTTTTTTCTCCTAAGGTTGGTTCATCACTCGTTGAGCTTCTTAACGAAGCTCCTCCATGCACACGACGAATTTGTCCTTCTTTCTCCAATTGATCTAAGTCTCTGCGTATCGTAGATTCTGATGCACCAGTCTGATCTACTAATTCCTTCAATTTAACAGTGTGGTGTTTTTTGATTGTTTCTAAGATGATCTGATGTCGCTCGGGTGTCAGCAAGGAGCTTACACCTCCTTTTTTTCTTATCTTACTTACTATAATAAGGTAAGCCCTTACATAAATCAACCATAAACGATCAAAAACATTCATAAACAATCACAAATCAACCATAAACGTTCACAAAAAAGCCATCCTTATGAGGGATGGCTATAATCAGTTATGAAAGTAGCTTTTGTTAACTTGACCACTCAATGTACCTTTGACCATTAGTCAGGTTAAAAGTCTCAATTGAATTAGGGTGTCTATGAAACATATGCTCAGAGCAGTAGAGGGCAGATTGACAATAACGTGTAATCTCATTTTGTTTCCTATGCACGACAAACTTTTTAAAGGATAAGCTATCTGAATCTATTTCAATAATCACATGGTTCAAAGTCAAACTCTGCTCACATTCAAAAGTTTCCCAATGTTTACAGAACCAGCTTAATTCTGGGGTGAATTTCTTTTGGTTTTCATGGGATAAGAAGTGATCGATGATTTGAGCTAATTGAATGTAATAACAACCGTAAGTAGGAAAAGCTTCTTTATTCAAGCAGTGCTGGTTTGCTTCAATACATCTCATGATATTAAGTGTTGTGCGCTTCTCGGCGGGCCATTGATAAACATTACTTATGATTTGATCGACAAAAGACTGCAGTTGAGTCAGCCAACCTTGATTCTTATTCATATTCGTTCTTCTCTCCACTCTTTTTGAAATGGTACTTATATGTTAATTGAAAATGATTATCATTGTCAAAAAGAGAAGAGTAACTTTGTTTGAATTATCTTGATGGACGTATTCTTTTATGCTACATTTAATCTAGTCATTTGTACGTCTTTAGGAGGTGTTGGCACATCATGGAAACACTTGCAATCACATTATTAACCATTGATACAATAGCTTTAATCGTATTGGTCCTATTACAGTCTGGTAAAAGTGCCGGTCTTTCAGGAGCGATTTCTGGAGGAGCTGAACAATTATTTGGTAAACAAAAGGCTCGTGGTATAGATGCTGTACTGCACAAAGCAACGATTGTTACCGGCGTCCTTTTCTTTGTATTGGCATTCTTAACAGGTTATATTATTGGATAAAATCAATAGAGCTTCGAACCGAAACCGCGCTAATGAAACAGCGCGGTTTTTCTTTTAAGCTTTAAATTAACCTTTAGTTGAAGAGCAGCCAACATAATGGATATTCAATCATTAATAATTTGTAAATCAGCTTCAAGACTTTTGTGTGAATAATGGTGGATGGGCAAACGACTCACTTTCCTTAGGCATGTGCTGAGCCTGAGTAGACTTCGTCTCCGGGGGGTCTCACCTCATGTTCATCCCACAGGGCACAGCCCGAGAAAGCTTGCCAATTCTCCCGCAGGAAAGCGAATCCTTCTCCAACGCCCCTATACTCTTACAAACATCTCGAAAACAAGTGTTACAGACTACTGCTGTAAAATGCCTTTGTAGTAGGAGAGCACTGTAATATTTTTAATAAATGCCACTTGAGCTTGATTTTGGTAAAATAGAAAACGTTGCAAAAGAGAATGAAATATTCAAATAAGGAAATAGATGAAGTAAGGAGAGAAATGTTATGAAGATTAAACAACCTCAGCCATTTACGTTTGAGGAAGGAGAACGTGCGGTATTATTACTACATGGATTTACTGGTCACTCTGCTGATGTAAGGATGCTCGGACGCTTTCTTCAAAAACACGGCTACACAACACATGCCCCGATTTATCGTGGTCACGGCAAGGAGTTAGAAGCACTTATTGATGCACGCCCTGAAGAATGGTGGGCGGATGTGAAAGAGGCTTTAAATCATCTTAGAGAGCTTGGCTATGAAAAGATTGCTGTAGCAGGTTTATCCCTAGGCGGAGTGTTAGGGTTAAAGCTTGCTTATTCTGAACCGATTAAAGGGCTAATTACGATGTGTGCACCAATGTTTTTTGATAATGAAAAACAACTGACACAAGGATTCGAATACAAAGCTCGGCAGTATAAGCAGCTGGAAGGAAAAGATAAAGAAACGATTGATCAAGAGGTCGAGGAAATGCTTGGTGAATCAGAGGGAATGTTTAAAGAACTAGGTAAATTAATTACTTCTGTTCATGACGATGTCGACCAAATCTATACACCTACGTTTGTTGTCCAAGCAGAAAAAGATGAAATGATTAACACCGAAAGCGCAAACTATATTTACGAACAAGTTGAAGCAGACAAAAAAGACATTAAATGGTACAAAAACTCTGGACATGTCATTACGATGGACAAAGAAAAAGAACAACTTCATGAAGATATACTTGAATTTCTTGAATCGTTAGACTGGTCATGATCCTAGAGTCTTGTCCTTCATTTAAGAGGAGGTAAGGCATATGAGTACAGATTTGAAACAGAAAATTTTAAACTTTTTTAAAGAAACTGCATCAAAGCCATTATCCGTACAAGAATTAGAAGAAACCTTGGAACTCGATAATGCCGATGAGTTTAAGATCCTCATGAAAACTCTGAATGAATTAGAAGAAGAGGGAGAGTTAGTCCGCACAAGGAAGAACCGATTTGGACTACCAGAAAGAATGAACTTGATTCGGGGACGCATCCAAATGCACGCCAAAGGCTTTGCGTTTTTAATTCCGGACGAAGAAGGAAAGGATGACGTTTACTTACATCATTCTGATCTGAATTCGGCCATGAACAATGACAAAGTGTTAGTCCGAATCGAAAAAAGAGATGAAGAAGGTCACCGTCCTGAAGGCACAGTCATTCGTATTCTGGAACGTGCAACGACAAGGGTCGTTGGTACCTACGAATCCAGTAGAAACTTTGGTTTTGTTATAGCGGATGATAAGCGCATACCTAATGATATTTTCATCCCTAAAGGTCAGACGAACGGGGCTGTAGATGGCCATAAGGTTATCGTAAACATAACGAAATTCCCAGAAGAACGCATGAGTGCAGAAGGGGAAATTGTGGAGATTCTAGGGCACAAAAATGATCCTGGCATCGATATTATATCCATCATCTATAAACACGGTATTAAAGTGGATTTTCCTGATGAAGTACTTGAGCAAGCGGCAAATACCCCAGACCAAATCAGCGAAGATGAGATTAAGAATCGCCGTGATCTTCGGGATGAGACCATCGTTACCATCGATGGCGCTGATGCCAAAGACCTCGATGATGCAGTCACAGTGAAAAAACTTGGGAACGGCAACTATAAACTCGGTGTTCATATCGCTGATGTTTCCTATTACGTGAAAGAAAATTCTCCAATAGACAAAGAAGCCAGAGAGCGTGCAACAAGTGTTTACTTAGTGGACCGGGTCATTCCAATGATTCCCCACCGCTTATCGAACGGTATCTGTTCATTGAATCCTCAAGTTGACCGCTTGACGCTTTCTTGTGAAATGGAAATCAACAAGAGCGGTGACGTAGTAGGACACGAGATTTTCCAAAGTGTCATTAAAACGAATGAACGAATGACGTATAAAGATGTCAACAGTATTCTTGAGGATGAAGACGAAGAGCTGATGGAAAAATATAAAGAGCTTGTCCCGATGTTTCAGGAAATGGCAGGCTTGGCTCAGACGTTGCGTAATAAGCGTATGAAACGTGGGGCGATCGATTTTGACTTCAAAGAAGCTGGAGTGGTCGTTGATGAAGAAGGAAAAGCGGTCGATGTTAAGCTTCGCGAACGCTCTGTAGCGGAACGTTTAATTGAAGAATTTATGCTCGCCGCCAACGAAACGGTCGCAGAGCATTTTCATTGGATGGATGTACCTTTCATTCATCGTATCCACCAGGATCCAGATGAAGAAAAGCTGCAAAATTTCTTTGAGTTTGTTGCCAACATGGGCTATGTAGTGAAGGGTACGGCAGACAGTGTGCACCCTCAGGCTTTACAAAAAGTGCTGGAGGAAGTAAAAGATACTCAGGAAGATATGATTATCTCGAAGCTGATGCTTCGTTCCATGCAGCAGGCGAAGTATGATCCTCAAAGCCTTGGTCACTTCGGTCTTGCTACGGACTTTTATACGCACTTCACTTCGCCGATCCGCCGCTATCCAGACTTGATTGTACACCGCCTTATCCGTACGTATCTTGTTGAAGACAAGCTGGATTATAATACGCGTAAACACTGGAAGGATCAGATGCCGGAGATCGCGCGTCATTCTTCAGAAATGGAACGTGCTGCAGTAGATGCAGAACGGGAGACCGATGACCTGAAGAAGGCCGAATTCATGCAGGATAAGATCGGTGAAGAATTCGAAGGAGTCATAAGCTCCATTACAAGCTTTGGTATGTTCGTTGAGCTGCCAAATACAGTGGAAGGGCTTGTTCACGTCAGTACGCTTACTGACGACTATTACCACTTTCACGAGAAGCAGTTTGCCATGATCGGAGAACGAACAGGGAATGTCTTCCGAATCGGAGATGAAGTGACGATTCGAGTGACGAATGTCAATCTAGATGAGAGAGTTGTCGATTTTGAAATTGACGGCATGAAGCCTAGAAAAGAACGAAAACGTCCTGAACGTCCCAAGCAAATAAAAACGGACCGCTCGCCGAAGAAAAAAGAGAAGAAGAAAAACAAGCAAAAAGGAAATAAACCTTTTTATCGAAACAAAGGCGTTCCTAAAAAAGGGCGTAAGAAGAAAAAATAAAGAAAACGCGCGGATCAATTCCGCGCGTTTCTTTATGCACTAAGTGCCTTCTTCACTTGTGCTACATCCTGTTGGTTCAAAAATACTTCTGAGCGATTTATATCCACATCAACATAACAAGACCACTTATTTAACTCATCCTCATCAATTTGGGCGTTGTTTACGACAACTCCATTTTGTTCGGAACATATTTGATAAGTTACGAACAACTTATCTTTCATCAATTCGTGATCATGGCTGACGGAGACAACTGTCCAACGATCTTTATCTACTTCAATCCAGTCTTCTGCCAGTGTATCTTTAATGGTCGGCTGGTAGACTGCTGGCTCATTGTGATCAAAGTATCGAATGCGGCCTTTATCATCTTTTATAATATATCCTTCGAATGACCAGTCTTTACGTTTCAAAGCAAATCCTTTATTCAGCTTTTCAGCTGCTGTCAAAAAGTTCATAGTCACTTTTCCTTTCTTGCAATAAAGTATTACAGAGAGGATTTTATTAATTCATAAAGCCCGTGTCAATCCTTTTTTCTCCTATTATTAGAAAAAGTAAAATGTAAGCGAAATCAATGTCTATCTTTCCAAAATTCATATAGTATCCACGGGTCTTGCACTTTATACGGAGATAGATCTGGAATGTTGTTAAACCCTTGATGGGAAAAGTCAATCCAGCAGCCTACATTAGACGGGGTCTGTTTCCAGTGATCAAGCACCGTTTCAAAAAAGCCTGGTTGTTCATAATGGTCGTTCCAAAAATATTTGACGTGAGAATACTCATATTTTTTTATGTCATTTTTAATAATGACAAACCTTGTATCATCTTTGTTTTTATAGAATGTCGATTTATTAAGGTAATCATCTATAAATAAAGCAGAATCATATGGCAGAGGATAGTAACATTCGTAAGGAAATACTCCGAGTTTGTTTTGCTTTAGAGAAAGAAGTAATTCTCGTTTCTCAGTTACATCATTACTTTTCTCCCATACACTTCCCGGGGTATTTCCTGTTAGCAATTGAGGCTTGTCCAAGGTTAAATAATAGAGCACAGGACCTTGGTGAAAATATAGTTTCTCAAATACTCGGCGGGCAGGTATATTGTCAACTTGAGTATTGGCACCTACCCAGTATACTTCAGGTCGGTTTTTCAGCTGTCTTATGATAGGTTTTAGAAGCTCAGTAGCATAGCCCTTTTTCAAATTCCGACGATCACTACGTAAACGTCCAATCATGGCGAACTTGTTTCCGCCAAATAAGCTGTACCCTCCAACAGCCAGCATTTGCTTATCTTGAAAAAGACCAAAAAGTTCATGATCTTCCGATTCGATTAAACGATCGAATATCCGAATAACGTAATCATCCTCGATACCTGTATCCATAGCCTCAAGGGCAGAGCGATCATTTAAACGAAGGGGTCTTACAGCTATCGCTTGTTCCATGTCACCGATCTCCTTTGATAGACGTTTGCAAGCCTATATTCTCACATTTCCTGGTAATAAGTCTACGAATAATAATTGGGGTTAAAAGTAGCTATAGATTGGAAACGAAGGGTACTTTTGATACAATATAGGTTACGCAACAGAGGAGGAAATCGTATGCCAAGAGGACATGGAAAAACCATTGCACAAAACAAAAAAGCAAGGCATGACTTTTCCATTGAAGAGACATTCGAAGCTGGTATTGTTTTGCAAGGAACTGAAATCAAATCGATCCGTAATGGACGAATTAATCTGAAGGACAGCTTCGCACGTGTGAATAATGGAGAAGTTTTTCTGCATAACATGCATATTTCACCATATGAACAAGGGAATATCTACAATCATGATCCGACTCGTGCACGCAAGTTACTACTGCACCGCAAAGAGATCAATCAATTGATTGGTCAAACCCAGCAAAAAGGGTATTCGCTTGTACCTTTGAAAGTGTACATCAAAAATGGCGTAGCTAAAGTGTTGCTCGGTGTCGGCCGCGGTAAGAAGAAATATGATAAGCGTGAAGACCTGAAGCGTAAGCAGCAAAAACGTGAAATTGACCGAGCTATCAAAGACAGCCTGCGCTAGGATGCTGGGGCTTGAAAAAAAATATATTTCTGCTATAATATTAATTGTCGCTTAAACGTGACAAGGTAAAAGAGCTTGACTCTTTAACCTTTTAATCCTAACGGGGACGTTACGGATTCGACGGGGATAGGTCGAGCTCGGGTTGCGAGTCGAGGTGACGTCTCGTAAAACGTCATTTGCCTAAATATAACTGGCGAATCTAACGAAAACCTAGCTGTAGCTGCGTAAGTAGTCTATAGCTGATCCTTCCTGGTATCGCCCATGTGCTAGATGAAGGGTCTCAAACTGAAGTGGGCTACGCGTTTTTCCACCGCCTGAGGAAAAACGAAGAGAACAATCAGGCTAGCTTCTCGGAAGCCTGTCGGTAGGTCGAAGAGAAAGCGAAATATAATATACCGACTACGCTTGTAGAAGCCCGAGTGCCGATATCTCCGGACGTGGGTTCGACTCCCACCGTCTCCACCAATACATATATTGGTGGTTTTTTATGTTCATTTTTAATAAGTTATACTTTGTCTATCTTGGGTGGGATTAGATCACGCCGCTCTTACGGAAAAGAGATCTTCCTGATAAAAATATGAAGCTGAGCCTCCTATAGGGGTGGCTCAGCTTTTTTGTTTTAATCCTTGTAGATATTATGAAAGCAATATCCAAAGTAAGTTTTTTTAATTTTTGGTAAATAAGTAAGTTATTGGATTAATTAAGTTAACAGGACAACATTCTCGACTTTATATAGCAACTTCCTCTTTAGATTTACCAGATTTCTCAACTTTACTATTCTCTTTGCTCATTTCTTTAGAAGCACCTGGTTCCTCTAAGAACCAGCAGGCGAGAAAACAGAAAAAAGCCGAGCCTGCGATAAACATGAAAAAGAGGGAAGGGTTTAAAAACCCGAGAACTGCAAGAAATAAGACTGCTCCGACATTTCCATAAGCCCCAACCATACCTGCTACCTGACCGGTTACTCTTTTCTTTACGAGTGGAACCATTGAAAATACGGCTCCTTCCCCTGCTTGTACAAAGAAGGAACAGGTCATTGTTAATGCAATAGCTGCAAATATTGGCCAGCTGGCCTCGATTTGAGCCATGCCAATATAGGCTCCAGATAAACAAACTAAAAGGATCAAGAGAGTTTTCTTGCGGCCAAATTTATCACTCAACCATCCGCCTCCAGGTCGTGCAACGAGGTTCATGAAAGCAAAGGAACTCGCGACCATTCCTGCCTGGGCAATACTCATACTGAAGGTCTCTTCGAAAAACATCGGTAGCATCGAAATTACGGCTAATTCAGACCCGAACGTAATGGCATAGGCGAAATCCAATACCGCTACTTGTTTGAATGAATATTGCTCTTCTTTTGGTACACCAGCCTTTAAATGCTTGCGGTTAACACTCCAGATTTTGTAGACGTTATACAAATAAGTAAGTGCGAGAATGATGTATATAATTCCAGCGGCTGTTGTTGGAATAAGGGATGTAAGGCTTAACTGCCAAGTGATTAACGCAAGAGCCGCATATAAAGGAATGGACATAAGGATAAGCCCGAACATGCTTCTGTAACTTGTGACTTCCATGGCACCATTTCGTTTTGGACGTAGGAATTGCTTTCCAGGAGGTGTATTTTCTACAGATCTATAATAGAAAATGGCATACACAATACATAAGACACCTGTTAAAGCTATAGCGTAACGCCATCCGTTCTCTCCTCCAATCAAAAGTGCGATTGATGGGAGGGTGAACGCAGCTGCCGCTGACCCAAAATTTCCCCAGCCCCCGTATACCCCTTCAGCAAGTCCTAGTTGGCGAGGAGGAAACCACTCCGATACCATCCGAATTCCAATTACAAATCCTGCTCCAACAACAGAAAGAAAGGCACGCGCAATAAACAGCTGCCAAAATGAATCTGCGAGTGCGAACCAAAAGCAAGGAATACTGATGATTAATAATAAAATGGTGTATACGTTTTTTGGACCAAACCGATCAACTAACATACCGATCACAATCCTTGCTGGGATTGTGAGGGCTACATTAATCGAAAGTAATATACCGATTTCTTCTGTTGTCAGTTGCAGCGAATCACGGATTGTTGAAACGAATGGTGCCATGTTAAACCATACAAAGAAACTCAAAAAGAATGCGAACGTCGTCATAAACAAAATCTTCTTATTACCTTTGTACATTTTTTCTTCTCCCATAACCAAGCCTCCATCATAGTAATAGCTTGATTATTTCAAACATTAAAACTTTGTCACGTGTTATGTAAGATTTTATAACATTGCCATTATTCTGTACGTAAATCATTTTAAAGGTTTCATTGCTCTTTTTTCTAATGCCCTCTTTATCGTACAGTGGGGTTATTTAACACTCTAAAAACTATGAACAGATGGAGAAAGTTTAACAATTAAGAGTAAAATGAAGTCTTCAAGTAAGAGTAACTTGTTAGTTTTTCTTACACAACATATGACACATGAATATAGCCATGCTAATCTTTATATTAAATTTAAAAAATTCTGAAATCATCTTGTGCTATAAATATTGTTTTTGATTATATGGAGGTTTAATTTATGGAAAATCTTAAACTGGTTCTAATCGGAAATGGTATGGCAGGTGTCCGATGTATAGAAAACATAGTGAAAGAAGATCCTGCAGCTTTTGATATCACTATTTTTGGAAGTGAACCTTATGGGAATTACAGTCGTATAATGCTCTCATCAATCTTACAAGGAGACACTACGTATGAAGAGATTATGCTTAATCCAATTGACTGGTACGAAGAGAACGGCATTGATCTTTTTACAGGCGAAAGCGTCATCTTTATTGATAAGGAGAAGAAAACAATAGAGACAGATAAAGGGAGGAAAGTACCTTATGACAAACTAATTATCGCCACTGGGTCTTGCCCGTTTATTCTACCGCTAAAAGGAGCAGATAAAGAAGGAGTGTTTTCCTTCCGTACAATAGAAGATTGTCGGCGCATGACTGAAGCAGCAAACTCTTATAAAAAAGCTGTAGTCATTGGTGGAGGAGTGTTAGGGCTTGAAGCTGCCAGGGGACTATTAAATCTAGGGATGGAAGTGCATGTGGTTCATCGATCCCAATACATAATGCAAAGACAGTTGGATGAACCGGCCTCACTGATGCTGCAAAAAGAATTAGAAAGTCAAGGGATGAACTTTCTCCTTAATAAAGATTCAGAGGAAATCGTTGGAGAGGCACGTGTAGAAAAAATCCGGTTTAAAGATGGAACCGAAATAACGACAGACTTAGTCGTAATGGCCGTAGGGATTAATCCAAATGTTCAATTGGCAAAAAGGAGCGGCATAAAAACAAACCGCGGCATTATTGTTGATGGTTATCTTGAAACCAATTGTTCTGATATTTACGCTCTCGGAGAGTGTGCCGAATACGAAGGGATGACTTATGGTTTAGTAAAGCCTCTATATGAACAGGGAGAAGTGCTGGCCAGACATTTATGTAAGCCTCCCAGCCTTCCTTATCAGGGGTCTATCCTGTCTACACAATTGAAGATTTCTGGCGTTGATGTATTTTCAGTTGGTCAATTTTCACAAGATGACACAACCCAAGTCATCCAATATCAAAACGAGATTGAAGGAGTCTATAAAAAAGTAGTGTTTCGAGGATCTAAAGTTGTGGGGGCTGTCTTATTCGGAGATACGCGTGAAGGCTCAAAATTAGTGGATACGATTGTGAAAGAGAAGGTCATAGCTGATAAGGACAAAGCTTCCTTGTTGGAATCAGCAAATCCTGCAAATTCTCATGTGGCAAACTTACCTGTAACAGAGCAAGTCTGCGCTTGTAATGCTGTATCTAAAGAGGTAATCATCAAAGCTGTTCAAGAAAATAATTTGAAGACAGTTGAAGAAGTGAAAAGTTGTACAAAAGCTTCCGCTTCCTGTGGTGGATGTAAGCCCTCAGTAGTTGAACTCTTAACCTATATTCAAAGTGATGATTTTAATGACGAAGTCCAGATGGATTCTTTATGCTCCTGTACCTCGCTAACTGAAGATGAAGTGGTAGAGAAAATACAATTGAAAGCTTTGGGGAGTCTTGAGGAAATATTGATTCAACTGAATTGGTCAACTGAAAAAGGATGCACCAAATGTCGTGCATCCTTACTTTATTATTTAGAAATGATCCATCCATGGTTTGAAAATAGTGAAGAAACTTTATATGTAAATGACCGAATGAATGCTACTTTCCAGAGCAACGGTACTTACACCATCGTTCCACAAATCCATGGAGGAAGACCGGATATCGATCAACTGAAGAAAATCACATATGTAGCTGAAACGTATCCATCCATTGAGATAGTGGTTGCCAGTGATCAGCGCATCCAATTATCTGGAGTAAGAAAGGATCAGCTAAATAATGTATGGACAGATTTAGATATGCCGTTGTATACCCGTGAATTCAATAAAGTTGCGCCAATTCAAACGAGTGACGGAGTAGGTTTGTGTAATTGTGTTGATTACAAATTTTTAGATTTAGTGAAAGGTCTAGAACAAAAAACTGGTCTTTTAAAAACTCCTTTCAGGATAACAGTAGGTGTCTCTTGCTGCTTTCATGACGGAGCAGACGCTGCACACAAAGATCTTGGAGCAATAAGAGTAGCGGAAAAGTGGGAGATTTATGTAGGAGGTAGCGTAGGCAAAGAGGTTAGACAAGGTCGTTTACTGTGTGTAGTTGGAACGAATGAGGAAGCGCAGGAATTTATGCTTAGTTTCATTCAGTATTATCGTGAGTCGGCCCGTTACATGGAGCGTTCCTGGCAATGGATTGAACGAGCCGGACTTGTCCATATAAGAGAAGTATTATTCAATGAAGAAATTCGAACTGAGTTACTGATAAGGATGGATAAAGACAGAACTCAAAAAAATAGGTCCTTAGTAAAGATGTGACGTGAATTAAAATGCATTGATAAAAACTTTTGCGCTTTAAAGGAGAAGATAATGTGACCCAGTTAATGCTCAAGTATTTTCGTGATCAACAGAAGAAGCTAGATGCAGAAAACACGTATGATACCCAGTGTCCCTTTTGCAGCATGCAATGCAAAATGCAATTAATAGAACAGAAAGGTGTGGGCAGGAAAACTTATAAAGCGGTCGGCAAAGACAATCCCACCTCACAAGGACGTCTCTGTATTAAAGGAATGAATGCACACCAGCACGCGCTGCACAGAGAGCGTATCACGCAGCCAATGTTGAAGGAGAATGGAGAGTTCAAGCCTATTTCATGGGCAGAGGCGTTAAATTGTATCCGATCTAAATTCAATGGAATACAAGAGTCAGACGGTTTTAATGCTGTTTCCGTGTACGGCAGTGCCTCGCTTACCAATGAAGAGGCCTACCTATTAGGGAAGTTTGCTCGTGTAGCTTTAAGAACGAAGCACATAGATTACAATGGTCGCTTATGTATGGCGTCAGCCGCAACTGCGGCAAATCAAACGTTCGGCATGGATCGGGGGTTCGCGAACTCTTTGAAGGAAATCCCTCATACGCGTTGTATCATTTTAGCTGGTACAAACATAGCAGAATGCCAGCCTACTATCATGCCTTACTTTGAAAAAGCGAAAGAAAATGGGGCTTATATTATTGCGATCGATCCACGCGAAACACCCACTACTAAAATTGCCGACTTGCATTTGAAAATTCAACCAGGATCAGATGCCGCTCTCGCCAATGGCCTCCTTAAAATCATTATTGAGAATCATTTAATAGATAGAGAATTTATTAAACAACGTGTAAGTGGATTTGATGATGTTGCTCGCCACCTTTCTGCTATTAGCTTAGAGGATGTGACAGAATACACTGGAATTTCAAAAGAAGATCTGTATCAGGCTGCCAGAACTTTTGGCCAAGAAGAGTCAGGGATGATATTTACGGCTAGAGGAATCGAGCAGCAAACGGACGGAACGGCTGCGGTGCGTGGTTTTTTAAACATTCTTTTGGCTACAGGAAAGATAGGAAAGCCTTATTCAGGATATGGAGCTGTTACTGGTCAGGGAAATGGGCAAGGAGCAAGGGAACATGGTCAGAAGGCTGATCAACTTCCAGGTTATCGCTCGATTGAAAATAAAGAAGACCGCAAGTATGTGGCAGAGGTATGGGGGATCAATGAAAATGACCTGCCTGGTAAAGGAGTCTCTGCCTATGAAATGTTCGAAAAGATGAACGAGGGAACTATAACTGCCATGTTCCTAATGTGTTCTAATCCTGTTGCTTCAAATCCTAATGCGAATTTTGTAAAGAGGGCAATAAAGAAACTTAAGTTCTTTGTAGCTGTCGATCTATTTATTTCTGAGTCAGCTGAATTGGCTGATTTAATACTTCCTGCGTCCTCTTATTTAGAGGACCAGGGGACAATGACTAATATTGAAGGCCGGGTGACGTTGAGGGAGGCAAGTCGACCTGTCCCGGGAAAGGTGAAGCATGATTGGCAAATCATTTGTGACATTGCGAAGGTGCTTGGCAAAGAGGAATATTTCTCTTTTGCTAATGCGGAAGAGATCTTTAATGAGTTAAGGTTGGCAAGTAAAGGAGGCATTGCAGACTATTATGGGATCACATATAACAAATTAAGAAATCTAAACGGCGTTTTATGGCCTTGTCCTGATTTAGAACATGAGGGAACGGAAAGATTGTTCCAACATTCATTTGCTCATGCAGATGGGAAAGCCAAAATGAAAATTATATCTAATAAAGCTCAAGTTCATAAAGATGAAGTAAGTGACATGTTTCCGCTCATATTAACCACTGGGCGAGTAATGTCACATTATCTAACAGGAGAACAGACGAGGAGAAGTTCGTCTTTGGCAGCGAGGGAGATAGAATCATGTATGGAGATTCACCCTGCAACAGGAGAAAGATATGGGGTGAAAGACATGACGCTCGTTAAGGTTGAATCATCACAAGGGCAAATGGTTGTCAGAAGCAAATGGAGCAACAAAGTTAGTAAGGGGACCGTATTTGTCCCTTTCCATTGGGGTGGTAAACAGAATGTCAATCAACTCATCTCTGATAAATTGGATCCAGATTGCCGTATGCCAGGCTTCAAAGTGGTTGCTGTGAAGATAAGTCCTTATATGTAAAAAAGCTTTCTAAAATAATGTGTCAGGTTTTCTGACATAAGAATTGAATGACTTAATAACTGACCATACAATGAATAGTAATAATTGAAATTATTCAAAAAATTAACACTATTTATCTGGAGGTTCTGCTACATGGCAAAGCAAAAACTAGTTCTTATTGGGAATGGTATGGCAGGAATAAGGGCGGTTGAGGAAGTTCTTAAGTTATCACCAGAAAAATTTGAAATTACTGTGTTCGGAAGTGAACCCTATCCAAATTACAATCGAATTGAATTATCTAAAGTTTTGCAGGGAGATACAAAAATTGATGATATCACACTAAACAACTGGCAATGGTACGAAGAAAACGATATCCTGCTCTATCCCGGAGAGACCGTAACTGTCATTGATAAAGATAGACAACGCATCTATACAGATAAGGATCGTCAAGTTGATTTCGATAAGTTAATCATAGCTACAGGATCTGTCCCATTTATGCTTCCGCTCCCTGGGGCAGACAAAGATGGGGTTACAGCGTTTCGGGACATTAAAGATTGTGAAAACATGATGGATTGTGCGAAGGAATATAAAAAAGCTGTGGTGATCGGCGGAGGGCTGTTAGGCTTGGAAGCGGCTCGTGGATTATTGAACCTTGGTATGAAGGTAGACGTTGTACATATAGCTGATTATTTGATGGAAAGACAACTTGATAAAACAGCAGGCAAAATGCTTCAAAGGGAGCTTGAAGATCAAGGGATGAATTTCCTACTAAAGAAGCAGTCAGCTGAAATTACAGGCCAGGAACGCGTGGAAGGACTCAAATTTAAAGATGGAGAAGAAATCGAAGCAGATTTGGTTGTAATGGCTGTCGGCATTAGACCCAACATCAGCTTAGCCAAAGAAAGTGGGATTCCTGTCAACCGTGGAATCATTGTCAATGATTATTTAGAAACCCAGGTTCCTAATATCTTTGCTGTTGGGGAGTGTGCAGAGCATAGAGAGATGGTCTATGGATTGGTGGCGCCATTGTATCAGCAAGGGAAAGAAATGGCACTCAAGATTTGCGAGTTAGAAGGAGAAGGTTACGAAGGCTCCGTCTTATCAACTCAATTGAAAGTATCAGGAGTGGATGTATTTTCTACCGGAAAAATCAATGAAGATGAGGGAACGAAATCAATTAAAGTGTTTGACGATTGGAAAGGTATTTATAAGAAAGTCCTTATTGATGATGGGAAAATTACAGGAGCTGTTCTATTTGGTGATACCAAGGATGGCAATCGTCTCTTATCTCTTATCAATAAAGGTGCTGCAATTGAAGAATACACAGATACTGACGATGCTGACGCAGCAGGAACGAATTTGGTTGCGGAAATGCCAGATGAAGAGATTATATGTGGATGTAATGGAGTGACAAAAGAAACCATTGTTGAATCCATAAACAGTCAAGGACTCTCAACTCTAGAACAAGTTAAAGGCTGTACAAATGCCTCTAGATCTTGCGGAGGATGTAAATCTTTAGTATCGGAACTCTTAGAACATACCCTGGGAGATGAATTTGATCAAAACCATAAAGAGTCAATTTGTGCTTGTACGACTCTTTCAAAAGAGGAAGTAGTCGAAGAAATTAAAGCAAAAGGACTAACTCACACAAAAGAAGTTATGAATGTTCTTGGTTGGGAGTCAGAAGAAGGATGTTCCAAGTGTAAACCTGCTTTGAACTATTACCTTGGCATGCTTAATCCTAAAGAATATCAAGATGAAAAACAATCCCGTTTTGTAAACGAACGTTTGCACGCGAACATCCAAAAGGACGGTACTTATTCAGTTGTACCTCGCATGTACGGAGGAGTAACCAATTCGAATGATTTAAGAAAGATAGCCGATGTGGCAGATAAATATAAAGTGAAATTAATCAAAGTCACGGGAGGTCAACGTTTGGATCTGCTTGGGGTACAAAAAGAAGACTTGCCACACATTTGGTCTGAATTGGACATGCCTTCCGGGTCTGCTTATGCAAAAGGATTGCGAACAGTGAAAACATGCGTTGGAGCTGACTTTTGTCGATTTGGAACTCAGGATTCTATCGGGCTGGGAGTTCGCTTGGAAAAGAAATTCGAAGGTCTAAATACCCCTCACAAAGTAAAAATGAGTGTATCTGCCTGCCCTAGAAACTGCGCAGAGGGGTCGGTCAAAGATATAGGTGTTGTCGGGCTGGATGGGGAGTTTGAAATCTATGTTGGCGGGAATGGCGGCACGCATATGAGGAAAGCAGAATTGTTATGTAAAGTGAAAACAGAGGAGGAAGTTATAGACACTTCAGCGGCGTTTTTACAATATTACAGGGAGGATGCTACTTATTTAGAGCGAACATCAGCATGGGTGGAAAGAGTCGGGCTTGATCAGATCAAATCGGTCTTATCTGATAAGAAAACGTTCATCGATTTAAACCATAGAATGAATGAAGCTTTATCTGTTCTTAAGGATCCATGGAAGGAAGCGTTGGAAGATCAGAACATACTAAAAAATCTCTATCAAAATGTAAAAGTACCTTCAGGTTCTCACTAATCTAGAGGAGTGGTGTCGATGGAAACAATGCTAAATGAAGTCTTTGTTGCAAAAGTAGAAGATTTGCCTGAAAAGATTGGGAAGACCACAGTAGTTGGCGATCTTGAGCTCGCTATATTCAAATTGGATAATGGTAAGGTTCATGTGATAGAAAATCGCTGTCCTCACAAAGGTGGTGTTTTAGCTGAAGGGTTGGTTAGCGGCGAGCATGTTTTCTGCCCGATGCATGATTGGAAGATTAGCGTCAAGGATGGGAAGGTTCAGGAACCAGATGTGGGTTGTGTTCAAACGTTTGAGGTGGCTATAAAGAACGAGGAAGTATATGTCCTATTGCCCGAGTAGTAGAAGATTGTCAGCTTACTTAGTGAAATGGATACAAATTTGAGGAGGAATGATATGTCAAAGGTGTACTTAGTTGGAGCTGGACCTGGAGATGCAGAATTGATTACAGTTAAAGCTCTGAAGTGTATTCAAAAGGCTGATGTGATTTTATATGACAGGTTAGTGAATAAAGATTTGCTGGAGGAAGCCAAATCTGATGTAGACCTAGTCTTTTGTGGGAAGCATCCAAAGTTTCATGTTTTAAAACAGGAAACGATTAACCATCTGCTAGTGAAATACGCTAAACAAGGGAAAATCGTAACACGGCTGAAGGGTGGCGATCCGTTTGTGTTTGGAAGAGGAGCTGAAGAGGCAGAAGAATTAGCCAAGCATGGAATTTCCTTTGAGGTTGTTCCGGGTATTACTTCTGGAATTGCTGCGCCTGCTTATGCTGGAATTCCAATTACTCATAGAGATATGGGAAGTTCATTTGCTGTAGTCGCTGGACATCGCTGTAAAGGAAAGCATGATGAAGTGGATTGGAAAAGTTTAGCCAAAGGTGTGGATACACTGGCCATTTACATGGGGATCAGCAACCTTCCATACATACGCGAACAACTCCTTCTGAATGACAAAAACAAGGAGACTCCTGTCGCTATCATTCAACAGGGGACCACCGAGCATCAGAGAGTTGTATCAGGAACACTTGATAACATTGTCGATGTAGTAAAAGAGTCGAGAGTTAATAACCCTGCAATGATTGTAGTAGGAGAAGTGGTGCGTTTTAGAGATCGTCTCCATCAACTAAGCTTATTATATAACGATCCAGTTCCCCAAACGGTTGTTATAGAAGCTTGATGAGGGAGGGGTAGAATGGAAGCAGTACTTTATGTTGGCCATGGAAGTCGTATGAAGGAAGCAGCGGATGAAGCCATTCATTTTATAATGAAGGCTATGAAATTAGTAGATACTCCGATCCAAGAATATTGCTTTTTGGAACTATCAAAATCTGATATTAAAGAAGGTGTTAATAAGTGTGTGCAGCGAGGAGCAACTTCTATTGCAGTTGTTCCAGTCTTATTATTAACTGCTGCTCATGCAAAAGTAGATATTCCTCATACATTAAATAAAGTCGTTAAGAGGCACCCGGATGTGAAGTTTACTTATGGGCAACCGCTCGGGGTTCAGGAAAAAATCATTGATGCTTTAATTGAAAGGATTGAAGACCGAAAAGCAATTACAAACGATATGGACATTCTGCTGGTAGGTCGTGGAAGCAGTGATAAGGAAGCAGTGCAAGATATCTGTACGATTGCAAAGCTCCTGAAAAAAAGAACTCATGTGAACAGTGTCGAGGTTTGTTTTCTGGCAGCTGCCTCCCCTCGTTTTGAGCAAAAAGTTAAGGGGGCAGCAAAGCAAGGAAAGAAAAATGTTATCATTCTTCCTTATCTATTATTCACAGGGGTTTTAATGACCTCGATTTATAAAACTGTTAACGAGCTTAATTTGTCTTCTGGACAGAGCTTTATTGTTAGTGATTATTTAGGAGATCATCCTAATCTTTATCATTTGCTAAAAGAGCGTGTGATTGAAGCAAGAAAAAATTCTGTGCTATAAGGGTAGTAATTGAATCTTGCAGCCGTCCCATAGCGGGACGGTTTTTCTCATTTATCAAATGCGCTTGGTTAAGCGCTGGGGTTCATAATTTTAGTAAAAGATTTGTTCAACTAAATGGCAGGATAGTGGAAGACTCGATTTCGAGGTGCTGTGAGCTTTCCGTTTCCCTTAGTAGAATTTGGAGGTCAGTGAAATCACTCTCTTTCCATGGGCATGTGCTAAGCCTCCTCGCGCTAAAGTTCTCCGGGGTCTCACCTATCATGTTCATCCCACAGGAGTCTCGCGGTTTCCCGGACCTCCTTACGGCTGTTAGGAGTAACGGAAACATTATTGGTACCGAAAATCTATCTGTATTCTAGAATCCGAGCCTCTTTACTCCTGTTAAATGGGCCGTTCATTACACTATAGATAGGTTGGATGGAAAACGGCGAGCCTCCCGCGGGAGAAGGACTTAGGCGAGACCCCACAGAGAGCGTAGCGAACGAGGAGGCTCGCAAGTTCCCCCGCAGGAAAGCGAGTTGTTTCCCATCCAACCTTACTCTCATTACGCAACGGCCCCGATAATAACTTGAATTCAAGTCTTCAGGAATAGGAAGAATTTTTTGAAGATGGATTGAGGGGCATCAATAAAAAGAAGTATGCTTCCGCTGCTAGGGGGTGATGGAAGCATACTTTACAAGTGGTTTTACATTGAATAAATTACTTATCAAATAAGAGAGTGTTATTAGGTTAACCTGGCAAAATAGCTTTTCCAAAGACATTCCTTATTTTGCTACCCACATCTTTACCGCAAGGACTAAAAATGAGAATACATTAACATTTTTTGTTCTTCGGATAGTTAAGACCTCCCAATTAACTGAATGTTTTGATTAATACAAGATTACCATGTGATTTACAGGCTTAAAACCTTTGTGTGAGGAAACCTTACAAGGAAAATTGAAATAAAAAAAGCTTGAGGGTGAGAATTCCTCAAGCTTTTATGAAAAGAGAAGATCTAGGATTACATCTCCTCCTTAATTCCTTTCCTAACCAAAACCCAGTTAGCTGGATAACTGGTAATAAAGCCTAAGATCATAGCGATTTGCATCATAAACCAGTATGTCGCTTCATTCGGCTTCGGCGGTTCACTGAACAGCACAAAATGGACAAGGGCCATCCATCCAAACATCCCGACTTCAAATGCAATTAAAGAGAGAGAGTCTGCTTTAATGGCTGCTTTAAAAGATCCGATTACGCCTTGTTCCTTATTCATGGGGTATATGGCGTAGAATTGAAAGATGATACCGAAGATATACGCTAAAATGAATTCAACTACATAGTGGGCGAATAGCACTGAACCTGCTATCATTAGACCTGTAAGGGCAACAATCGGAACACCGACCGCGTCACCGAAGGTACACCCAGCTGAGCAGTGGCTTGTAGATACGAATACTTTAGCCGGTCGGCCGCGGCGGTCTTCTTTTTCATTGGCTTTTGCTTTTAAACGGCCCCATTTGAAATAGGTCCAGAGAGCAATCGGGCCGAAAAACCATCCATTGATCGGCCAAACGAAATTCATAACCTTCATCATTTGAGGATGTCTGATCACATCAACTATGATGATGATAGAAGATAGCATTCCAATTCCTAATGCTATCCAAGAAATTAAAGCTAACATCCAAATCACCTCAGAATATTTTTATACTTATAACCGATACCCCCTAAATGTATTAAGTAAAACATTCAGACATATACCAATTATGTAGAGGCTGATTTGTTGACTGAAAATACCTATGCGGGGTATATTAAAATAACAGGAGGAAAAAATATGTGTGAACATACATTACCAGAGGATAGTGGCAAAAAGCCTGCAAAGCCTAGAACAGATGATGAGAAGCAAGCGGTCATGAATCGATTGAAACGAATAGAAGGTCAAGTTAGAGGGATTCAAAAGATGGTAGAAAACGATCGTTATTGTGTTGATATTCTTGTGCAAATCTCAGCGATCAATAAAGCTTTGAATAAAGTGGGGTATTCGCTATTGGAACGACACACCCACCATTGCGTCGCAGGAGCGATTAAGAAGGGGGAAGGGGAAGAAGCCATTGATGAGCTGATGAAAGTGATCCAACAATTCTCCAAGTGAGGAGGCTCAATCATGAGTGAGCAGAGAAACATAGACATTGGAATAACTGGCATGACTTGCTCGGCATGTTCGACAAGAATTGAAAAAGTTCTAAATAAAATGGACGGTGTCGAAGCGAATGTCAATTTGACAATGGAACATGCAACTGTAAAATATGACCCTGATCAAGTTGAGCCTGAAGATATTACGGCCCGTATTGAGAAACTTGGATATGGGGTGCAGAAAGAGCGGGTTGAACTCGATATTCACGGCATGACGTGTTCAGCCTGTTCTTCTCGTATACAAAAGGTGCTGAACAAAGCAAGCGGAGTTGACCAGGCAACAGTAAATTTAGCAACGGAGGCAGGAGTTGTTGAATATGACCCTAGCACAATTTCCGTCGATGACATCATTGCAAAAGTGAAAAAACTCGGATATGAAGCGGTGGTAAAAAAAGATAGAGAAGAGCAGAAAGATCATAAGGAAGAAGAAATTAATCGGAAAAAACGGCAATTATGGATTTCTGCAATTTTATCTTTACCACTCCTCTATACGATGATCGGTCATCTCCCATGGGATATTGGGATTCCAGTCCCACATCTATTTATGAATCCTTGGTTCCAATTTGTTTTAGCAACACCTGTTCAGTTTTATATAGGAGCTCCTTTTTACATGGGTGCTTACAGAGCACTTAGTAACAAGAGTGCAAATATGGATGTACTTGTTGCTTTAGGTACTTCTGCTGCTTATTTTTATAGTGTCGTAGAAGGAATCAGGTGGCAGTTAAATCCAGGTCTTGAACCTGAGCTTTATTTTGAAACAAGTGCGGTATTGATTACGCTTATTCTAGTTGGAAAGTTATTTGAAGCGTTAGCCAAAGGGAGAACGACCGCAGCGCTTACGAAGCTTCTAAGCCTTCAGGCAAAAGAAGCGACAGTCATTCGAGATGGAACAGAAGAGAAAATTCCTGTAGATCAAGTTCAGGTTGGCGATGTATTAATGGTGAAGCCTGGAGAGAAAATACCTGTAGATGGTAAGGTCATAAAGGGTTCATCCTCCGTTGATGAATCCATGATTACAGGTGAATCCATTCCTGTTGAGAAAAATGAAAATGATCCGGTCATTGGCGCCACCATCAACAAGAATGGAACCATCCAAATGAAAGCTGAGCGAGTAGGAAAAGATACAGCTCTTTCTGGTATCGTAAAGATTGTTGAAGAAGCTCAAGGTTCTAAAGCTCCTATACAGCGAACAGCTGATGTTATATCCGGAATTTTTGTCCCGATAGTTGTTGGGATAGCCGTTCTGACCTTTATCACCTGGTACTTCGTTGTATCTCCAGGCGAGTTGCCGCAAGCACTAGAGGCAGCCATTGCTGTACTGGTTATTGCATGTCCATGTGCACTTGGACTCGCTACACCGACTTCCATCATGGTTGGAACGGGAAAAGGTGCAGAACAGGGGATTCTGTATAAAGGCGGAGAGTATTTAGAAGGAACCCATCGTTTAACTACTGTGTTACTTGATAAGACGGGGACAGTTACAAAGGGTCAACCGGAAGTGACGGATTTTGTTGCTTTTGAAAATGATGAAAACTCTCTCCTTAAGGATGTCATCGCTGCCGAAAAGGCTTCAGAACATCCTTTGGCTGAAGCTATTGTTTCTTATGGAGTAGAGAAAGGTGTCGAGTCGCAAGAAGCTTCAAATTTTGAAGCGATACCTGGTTATGGCATTCAAGCAGACGTTGAAGGAAGACGTGTTCACATTGGTACACGAAAACTTATGGAACGCGAGAACCTTTCTTATGAAGAATATAATACCACTCTTTCTGATTTAGAAGAAGAAGGCAAGACGGCGATGCTCATAGCTGTAGATGGATTCATAAAGGGCTACGTAGCCGTTGCAGATACTTTGAAAGAAACGTCTAAACAAGCGATTCAAGAAATGAAAAAACTTGGTCTTGAGGTGTACATGGTCACTGGCGACAATGAGCGCACAGCTCGGGCAATCGCGTCTCAAGTAGGGATTGACGGGGTATTTTCCGAAGTCTTACCAGAAGAAAAAGCGGAAAAGGTAAAAGAATTGCAAAGCCAGGGGCATAAAGTGGCTATGGTCGGCGACGGAATCAACGATGCGCCGTCGCTCGCAACAGCTGATATCGGCATTGCCATAGGAACAGGTACTGACGTGGCCATTGAGACCGCAGATATCACCTTAATGGGCGGAGACCTCATGCATTTAAGCAAATCGATCGTGCTTAGTCGGAAAACGATGAAAAATATACGTCAAAACTTGTTCTGGGCCCTTGCTTACAATACGGCAGGTATACCAGTTGCGGCCATCGGATTATTGGCCCCGTGGGTCGCAGGTGCTGCCATGGCCTTCAGTTCGGTCAGTGTCGTAAGCAACTCTCTTCGTTTGAAGCGAGCCAAAATATAACAACTAGGAAAGGTTGATTGAAGAATGCAAACTACACTAAAAGTTGAAGGAATGACATGTGGACATTGTGAAAAAGCTGTCAAAGGAGCTCTCGAAGAGCTGGAAGGTGTAGAAAAAGTCGATGTTCATCTTGACAGCGGCAACGTAGAGGTGTCCCATAGTGGAGTCCATGAAGATAAAATGAAAGAAGCCATCGAAGAACAAGGATACGATGTGGTTTAATCATAGTAAGAAATTGAGAGAGTGCATGTTCGCCATGCACTCTCTTTTTTTTGTTTTGGCGGCTCTCACGGAGTGTTGGACTTTTGTTCATTTTATATACAGGAGTCTTTTGACTTAATTTTTATAAATTATCTTTAGATGGAAAAATATTCTTTGGTTGGCTAAAATCGCTGGTGTTATGTAGGTTAAAGCTAATTTTTCATATAGATCAAATGAACCAATATGGACGAGAACAATTGATAATGGTTTTCAATTAATGTTGACATTGATAATCATTATCAATTACTATGTCGTTGAAGCGAACAACGAGTAACAAAAAAAGGAGTTGGCCCTATGAATACACAAATCTCTATTTCAAATAAACAATTACTTAGTCAGCAAGAAAAGCGCGAATCCAATGCACGTTCCTATCCCAGACGAATCCCTTTGGCTATTAAGAAAGCAGCGGGAGTTTACATTACGGATGTGGAAGACCGAACCTATATTGACTGCTTAGCAGGGGCAGGAACACTTGCGCTAGGGCATAATCATCCGATCGTAATTGAGGCTATGGAAAAAGTGATTCATGACAGATTACCGTTACATACGTTAGATCTAACAACTACAGTTAAAGAACAGTTTGTAGACGAACTTTTCTCCTCCCTTCCAGAAGGGTTCCGTGAAAGAGCGAAAATACAGTTTTGCGGCCCGACTGGAGGAGATGCGATTGAAGCAGCGATAAAGCTGGCAAAGACAGCGACTGGGAGGCAAAGCATCCTTACTTTCCAGGGGGGCTATCACGGGGCGACTCACGGAACGATGTCGATCAGCGGCAATTTAAATCCTAAAAAAAATGTCCAGGGATTGATGCCAGATACACATTTTCTCCCTTATCCCTATACGTATCGTTGCCCGTTTGGAAAAGGTGGAGAAGAAGGACATCAAATAAGCAGTACGTATATTGAGAATCTTCTTGATGATCCTGAAAGCGGCATTCTTCCACCCGCAGCCATGATCTTTGAAACGGTACAAGGAGAAGGCGGATCGATTCCTGCTCCGATAGAATGGTTGAAAGAAATGAGAAGAATTACGAAGGAAAGGGGAATTCCGCTAATCATTGATGAAGTACAAACTGGTATTGGGCGTACAGGAAAGATGTTTTCCTTTGAACACGCAGGTATCGTTCCAGATGCTTTTGTTCTTTCAAAAGCCATTGGTGGCAGTCTCCCTCTTTCAGTAGTGGTGTATGACGAGTCATTAGATACGTGGGAACCAGGAGCTCATATTGGTACCTTCCGTGGCAATCAGATGGCCATGGCAGCTGGAACTGCTACTTTGAAGTATGTGAAAGAAAACCAATTAGATGTACATGCGGAAAAAATGGGAGCACATCTTCTTCAATCGTTAAAACAACTTCAGAAAAACGTTAAAGAGATCGGTGATGTACGAGGAAGGGGACTGATGATTGGCGTAGAAATAGTCGATCCATCGCTTTCTCAGAGTAAAAGTGGGAGCTCCCCTGCCTATCCAGCACTTGCAAGCCAAATCCAGCGTGAATGTTTTAATCGCGGTCTCATTTTGGAAGTGGGAGGAAGAAATGGTGCGGTTATTCGTCTTCTTCCACCATTGATCCTTACAAATGCACAAGCGGATGAGGTTATTAGGATTTTTGATGAAGCTGTGAGGTTTTCTTTAGAAGGGATAAAGCGATGATTACTTCCTATGAAAATAAAAGAGTTTCAAAAGAGTCTGGATATTACGATTCGTTTTTCCTTCACTCGGGTGAAGAAGGTATTCAGACCTTTAACGAGCAAGTCGATCTTGTGAAAGAGAAACTTCTTACTGTTTTCGAAAGAGCGGATCAACCTTTTAAGGGGAGCACTACAGGTGAAATTAAAAAAGAGCTGCTCCCAATTATGAAACTATCGGGTGAAACGAAACCATTTCAAGAGGTGCTTGACGAAATTGGGGAGGCCGTTTTATCGAACAGCCTTCATGTCAGTCACAAGAAAAGTATCGCTCACCTGCACTGTCCTCCTTTGTTGACGGGGGTGGTGGCGGAGTTGATGATTGGTGCTCTTAATCAATCTATGGACTCATGGGATCAAAGCCCTTCAGCTACTTTTGTGGAGGAAGAACTGATAAAAAGTTTAGCGGAGTATGTCCGGATGCCTGAAACAGCTGATGGGGTTTTTACTAGCGGAGGAACACAGTCCAACTACATGGGTCTACTAATGGCAAGAGATGCTTTTTGTCAAACCTATTGGAACCATAATGTTAAAAAATCTGGACTCCCGCAAGATCTTGGAAGAATGAGAATCATTTGCTCAGAGGAAGCCCATTTCACAGTGAAAAAATCAGCTTCCCAGCTTGGCTTAGGTGAACAAGCTGTAATTTCAGTCCCGACGGATGAGAATCATCGGATGTGTATCAAGAGTTTCGAACAAGCCATCCAACGTTTAGAGCAGAAAAGCTTAGTGCCTTTTTGTGTGGTCGCTACTTGCGGAACAACGGATTACGGCAGTATCGACCCACTAGGTGAATTAGCTGACATCTGTCAGAGAAAAGATCTTTGGCTTCACATTGACGCGGCTTACGGAGGAGCGCTTCTATTTAGTCATTCTCATTATCTAAAGATCGAAGGTATGCGGCAAGCGGATTCCGTCGGATTAGATTTTCATAAATTGTGTTATCAGCCGATCAGCTGCGGATTATGCTTAATCAAGGATCGGAAGCATTTCCAATGGCTTTCCTTGCATGCGGATTATCTGAATCCTGTAAAAGACGAACAAGAAGGCATCTTGAATCTTGTTAATAAGTCTGTCCAAACGACAAGAAGATTTGATGCTTTAAAGGTACTATTAACTTTAAAAACATTAGGTACAGATTTGTTAGGCAGCATGATTGATACGACAATGGACCTCGCTGAGTTTGCAGTCCACTACTTGAAGGAAAAGCCTGAGTTTTCAGTTGCAAATCAGCACCCTGAACTAAATACAGTTGTTTTTCAATACCAGCCAGAATCTAGTGAGAATCTATGTGAACTTAATCGCCAAATCCAGCAGGTTTTGTATCAAGAGGGGAAAGCTGTCATTGCAAAAACATCTGTCTGTGGTTCTACGTACTTGAAATTCACCTTGTTAAATCCTCGTACCACAAGAGAAGACTTGATGGAAGTAATTGAAGAGATTGAGCAAACGGGGAAGTACATTATGAACGGAGGTTATTGAATTGAATCATGCAAAGGAAATTTCTGAACAAGCCACAATGCAAAGTTTTTTAAATTGCTACTTAAGGGAAACAGGAAGTTTTGAAAAAGAGGAACGCTATCCTCAGCTTAAAAGGGATGCCTCAGATCAGCTCATCCGTATTAATTTGAACAAACAACAAATGACCTTTTTTGTTCCTGTTAATTACGAATCCCTAACCGGCAGGCATTTATTTTCTTTCCCCTTTTATTATCGGGTTGGTCAAAGCGAGGTATTCCACACGTTGGATTATGTCACAATGACGACCCTTCTCATTAAAGAATGGCTTGTCGAAAATAAGAAGTCTCTATCTGAAGATGAATTGCTGTTACGAGTCATCTTGAGTTGCAAAAAGATTAGAGCATATATTGAGAAGCGCACAGAGGATCGTCTGCACTTAACGAATGAAGAGTTTCATTTTATCGAGGCAGAACAATCTTTATTGTTCGGTCACCTGCTTCACCCCACCCCTAAGAGTAAGCAAGGGCTGACGGATAAAGAAGATGAGACCTACTCCCCTGAACAGAAGGGCGAATTCCAACTGCACTATTTCGCTGCCAAGTCATCGATCGTAGACCAGGATTCAAGCATTGAATTCTCTGCATCAGACATTATTTTTGAAGATATGAATGACTTTGTAGATCAGGCTTGGCTTCAGAAGCTGAAACAAGAAGAACGAGTGCTTATTCCCGTTCACCCTCTTCAAGTTCCGGTGCTGCTTGAGCAAGAATCTGTTCAAAAGCTGCTCACCACTGGAGAACTAGAGGACGTTGGGCGGATAGGCCGAACATTTACGGCTACTTCTTCGTTCAGAACGGTATACAGTTCTCAATCGAAGTATATGTACAAGTTCTCTGTACCAGTAAAAATTACAAATTCTCTCCGAGTAAATCAGCGGAAGGAGCTTGCGAGAGGGGTGGAAGTTTCCAAACTACTAGCCACCCAGCTAGGTGAAGAGTTAAAGAAGGACCATCCTAATTTTAGTTTCATTAAGGATCCTGCTTACATGAACATTGCGCTAGATAAAGAGGTTTCAGGTTTTGAAGTTGTGCTGCGTGAAAATCCATTTTATACAGGAAATACGCAGCAAGCGAGTGTTGTGGCCGGACTCGTACAAGCCTCCGCGTATGGAGAAAAATCAAGGCTATATTCGATTATACAAAGTATTGCTGGGAGAGAAAGAAGGTCTCTTGAAGAAGTAAGTTTAGATTGGTTTAACCGTTATTTGACAGCTACTTTAGATCCGGTCTTATGGTTGTTCTACAATTACGGCATTGCCCTTGAAGCTCATCAGCAAAATTCAATAATTCAATTGAACAACGGTTACCCGGAGTATTATTACTATCGGGATAATCAGGGATACTATTTCTGCGAATCGAAGGCTGATCAGCTTAAGTCATTGGTACCTGCCTTAAATAAAGAAAGTGACACCGTTTGCAAAGATGAGGTAGCAGAAGAAAGGCTGAGATATTACTTCTTTTTCAATCATCTGTTTGGCTTAATCAATGGATTCGGGACGAGCGAATTAATTCAAGAAGACAAGCTTATGGATGTTCTGAGAGAAAGAATCAAGCTTCACCCAGAGATGCGGGTAACAAATACGTTATTAAAAGAAGAAGAGCTTCCTTGTAAAGCAAACTTGCTTACGCGTTTCTATGACATGGATGAGTTAGTAGGTCCTATGGAATCACAATCCGTTTATACACCTGTTCCCAATCCCCTTGCTTTGAAGGAGGAAGCGGTTCGTGGATAACGATTTTGAGTGCTATGACAAGAAATTAAATCAGAGGATTTCTTTTAGAAAAGTGACCTTTGAAGACGTCGGAAAAATTCATAAATGGATGAATGAAGACCATGTGCATCCGTATTGGAATTTAAATATTCCGCTAGAATCTTTTAAAGAACACTTAAAAAAAGCCTTAGCTGACTCACATCAAACTCTCTATATGGGATTAGTTGACCAGCAAGTGATGAGCTACTGGGAGGCTTACTGGGTAAGAGGGGATGTTGTTGAAAAAACCTATTCCTCTTCTCCTTATGATCAAGGCGTCCATCTATTGATTGGAGAACGTGCATTTCTCGGCAAAGGATATTCGCTGCCTTTACTCCGAGAGATGGTTCGCTTTCAATTTCAGAACTTGAATACGAAAAAAGTCGTAGCAGAGCCAGACATACGAAATGAAAAAATGATACACGTCTTTAAGAAATGTGGGTTTAAACCAGTGAAGCCCATTCAATTACCTGATAAAACCGGACTGTTAATGTTTTGTGATCGTGAAGAATTTGAAAAGAGGTGGTCAAATGAATCGATATGCTACCCCGTCCAGTCAAATCTATGACGTAATCGGAATCGGGCTGGGTCCGTTTAATTTAGGAATGGCTGCACTACTTGATTCTGTTCCAGATGTAACATCCTTATTCTTCGAAAAAGAGAAAGAGTTCAACTGGCATCCAAACATGCTGATCGAGGGTACCACACTGCAGGTTCCTTTTCTCGCTGATTTGGTAAGCATGGCAGATGTGAAAAACCATTATAGTTTCCTAAATTATTTACAGGAGCACAACCGACTCTATCAATTTTATTTCTATGAGAAGTTTCACATTCCACGTAAGGAGTATAACCATTACTGCCGCTGGGTTAGTGAACAGCTGGGAGCTTGCCAGTTCGGGAAAAATGTTCGAGACGTGATCCCTTTTGAGAAGGAAGGAGAACAGCTTTACCAGCTGAACGTTATGGATGAAGAAACCCAAACGATGAAGTCATTCTTCTCAAGAAACATAGTGGTTGGAATCGGGACAGTGCCAGCGGTGCCTGAACCTTTTCATCAACATTTAGGCTCGACAGTCTTCCACACTTCTGATTATTTAGCTAACAAAAATAATATCGGTAATCAGTCCGTAGTTGTAATTGGGTCTGGTCAGAGTGCAGCAGAGGTTTTCCTAGATGTTGCTCGGCTTCAGCAGGAATTTGGTGGCCGATTAGAGTGGTACACGAGGTCCAAAGGGTTCTTCCCGATGGAGTATTCAAAGCTCGGATTAGAATATTTCTCTCCTGATTATACCGATTTTTTCTATAAACTTTCTCAGCAAAAAAAAGATGAACTGATTAAGGAACAGGACTTGCTCTATAAAGGAATCAGTGCGGAAACAATCAGTGACATTTATGACCATTTATATGAAAGGTCGATTGGGAATGAACAACCACCGATTCATCTTCAGGCTATGACAGAAATGACTGATTTGGAAAAAAACTATGACATGTGGAAACTGAAAGGCGTGCACAGGATCAAAAATGAGCCGGTAATAGCAGAAGCAGATATCGTTATTTTTGGGACAGGTTATAAGCCTGCCGTGCCAACTTTTTTAAACAAAATGAAGGAATGGGTTAAATGGGATGCTTACGGCCGTTTCCATGTAAAAAGAGGATATGGGCTAGATACTGCTCTTCAAGGCGATGGTGAGATTTTTATTCAAAACGGTGAAATCCATACCCATGGGGTAGGTGCTCCTGACTTAGGATTAGGTGCTCACCGGAATGCAGTGATTATCAACCAATTGGCTAAAAGAGAAGTGTACAAGGTTGAGCGAAAGAATGTATTTCAAACATTTGAGTCCCATCAACCTGTGAAACAACCACAATTTTAAATCCAAATAAAATCAATTGTTATTAGAAAGGCAGGGGTAGGATGCAATTTAAAGACGAAATTCAAACCACACTTTGTGCATCTAACTGGAAAAAGGTAAATCAAAAACTGATGGCTAAGATGCTGGCTGAATACATGTATGAAGATATGATACAGCCCGCTGTTATTGGGAAAGAAACGTTGGTGCACGTATATGAGCTTCCGATCTCACAACAGAAAAAGTATCAGTATCAGGCTGAAGTGCGTCTTTTTGATAGTTTCGATGTCAAGTGGTGGACGATTAAAAAAGTTGATGGAGATAAGGAAATTGAAGCTGAGAGTGCGGTTGAATTGTTAGTAGATCTAAGAGAGACCATTGGCATGTCACCAGAAACGGCCGGTCACTTAATTAAGGAAATGAACGCAACCTTGATTGCAGATGCTCACTTAATGGAAAAGAAAGTCACTTCTGATGAGCTTCTTAACATGGATTATGCTGACCTTGAAGGATATATGAAAGGCCACCCTTGGATTACATACAACAAAGGTCGCATTGGTTTTGGTTATGATGATTACGTCGCTTACGCTCCTGAGCAGCAAAAAAAGCTAAAACTATCATGGATGGCTGTCCAACAAAGCCTGACTAGTTTCCAAGCTATTTCAGGACTATCTTATAAGGATTTACTTGATCAGGAATTAAACGAGAATGAAAAACTCCGCTTTGCGAAAGAAGTGGAAAAAGCTGGGCAAGATCCTAGCGAGTATTATTTCTTTCCTGTACACGAATGGCAATGGAACAATGTATTGATTCAGAACTTTCCGGAAGAAATTGCACACGGTAAGCTTATTCCTTTAGGTGATGGGGAGGATGACTATCTACCTCAGCAATCGATCCGAACATTCGTGAACAAAAATTCAAATCTGAAGCATCATGTCAAATTGCCAATGAGTATTTTAAATACACTCGTCTATCGAGGTTTGCCAGCTGAACGAACAGTGATTGCCCCTAAGGTGACAGAATTGATCAAAGGGATTCATGAGCAGGATTCGTTCTTGAAAGATGAATGCCGAGTTATTCTTCCAGGGGAAAATGCGAGTATCAATGTCGATCAAAAATATTTTACAGCTGTTGAAAATGCTCCTTATCAATACCTGGAGATGCTCGGTACGATATGGAGAGAAAGCATATACACGTATTTAGAAGAAGGGGAACAGGCGATCACACTGGCTGCTTTGCTCCACGAAGATCATAATGATAAGCCGTTTGTGAAGAGTCTGATAGAAGCGTCAGGATTAAAAACTGAGGATTGGATGAGCCAGTTCTTTAAGGTGGTCATGGATCCTTTGCTTCACTATCTATATCAGTATGGAACAGTATTTTCCCCGCACGGGCAAAACACAATTCTTGTTTTGAAGGATGCAAAACCACATCGCTTAGCAATTAAAGATTTCGTTGATGATGTAAATATTACTGATCAAGATTTCCCGGAATTATACGGACTATCTTCTGATTTGAAAGCAGTTTTGAGAAGCGAGCCGCCAGAAGGTTTGACCCAATTTATCTTTACAGGATTGTTTATCTGCCACTTGCGTTATTTAAGTCATCTTATGGAGAACCACAAGCTTCTTTCTGAAAAAGAGTTTTGGGCACAATTAGCGGATGCTATTCATGAGTATCAGGATCGTTTCTCTCATTTGAAAGAGCGTTTTGAGCTATTCGATTTCTTCCAACCGAAATTAACAAAACTATGTCTAAACCGCAATCGAATGGTGGATTATGGATATTCTGATGGAGACGATCGTCCCCATGCATCCGAATTTGGAAAAGTCTCCAACGCTCTATCACAATTCAAAGAAAGAACTAGTGTATAAATTTTATTCGTTATAAAAAAGGGTGATCATCATTGGCTATCGTTGTACAGAAGTATGGAGGGACGTCGTTAAACTCTACCAAAAGGATCAAAGAAGTGACTAAACGTATTTTGGAAGAGAAAAGAAAAGGAAGCCAGGTGGTTGTAGTAGTTTCTGCAATGGGGAGTTCAACGGATTCTTTAGTGGAGATGTCAAAAGAAGTTTCCTCTCATCATCCTCACCACAGGGAAATGGATATGCTTTTATCAACAGGAGAACAAGTGACAAGTTCTCTTGTGGCCCTTGCTCTTCAAAGTAAAGGAGCAGGTGCACTGTCCCTAACAGGGTGGCAGGCTGGAATTTACACAGAGGAGACCTTTGGGGATGCCGCTATTTTGTCTATTGACCCCCGAAAGATAAGAGCTCATCTAGATCAGGGTAAAATTATTGTTGTAGCAGGATTTCAAGGCGTATCTGAAAATGGTGAAATCTGCACGTTAGGTCGAGGAGGATCAGACACGACAGCCGCTGCTTTAGCTGCAGAGCTTCAAGCTGATCGGTGTGAAATATTTACTGATGTCGATGGAGTTTTTACTGCTGACCCCAGAATTGTGAAAGAAGCTAAAATGATCCCTAAACTTACCTACAAACAGATGCAGGATCTTGCTGAGATGGGAGCAGGAGTTGTGCATCCAAGAGCCGTTGTTCATGCGCATAGAAATAATGTTCCGTTGTTCGTACGTTCAAGCTTTGATCAACAGGAAGGGACAAGGATTGATCATTTTCATGAGCAAACTCATGTAACTGGAATTACAGTAGAAAAAGATTTAACACATCTTACTATCACAGTTAAGGAAAAGACAAACATTCCTGAAGAAACATCGGCTGCGCTAAAGGTAATTGAGGATGCAGGAATCGTGATAAGGAGAGCACTTTTTAAAGAAGATCTTTATTCATTTTCCTTTATCATACAAAGCAAGGATGTGAAACAAACTTGCTCCCTGTTACAAAGGAGACCATGGATTTCTAAAGTTTCTTGTGAGAATAGATCAGCTGTATCCGTAATTTTTAGCCATGAGAGCCTAGCATTTAACTTTAATAATCGATTAAGCAAGGTATTAAAAACAAAAAGGAATGGAGCAGATATTATTTTCCACAGACCCAGAGTATGGCGCGTTTTTGTACCTGATAACGAATTATCGCGTACTGCGCAACTGCTCCATGATGTATTTATAGCTAAACCTAATTTGTCAGTATCTATCTGAAAATAGATAACCCGTGGATATTCAACTGTATCCACGGGGTTATTCTTTCATAAAAATAGTTCTGTTAAACGTTTATGATCGCCGTTCAAACGGCAGTGTCATACAACGGATACCGCCGCCTCCTTTTTCAAGTTCCGCTACATCGACTTCGATCAACTTCTTCTTTTTTAATTCCGGATGATGAGAGAAAATCTTCTTGTTCACTTTTGAACTGATGAGAAGAGTTTCTGGATTCAGGTTTAAAAAATTTATGTTTGCAACTGTATCTCTTACATCAGGCTTAACGTCAGGCGACCATATGACTTCAAATCCGTGACGATTTAAGAATTGTTCCATCATTTCATAGTGCTCTCTACGGTCATTGATCACTTGCACCGGGAAAAAACGCATGTAACTTTTTGCTAAGAACAAGTTTTTACCGACAACGTTTCCGTTCATATCTAAATGCATTGTGTCTCCGCGGCGAGGAAGATCAATGACACCGATTTCTGAGAAACCTGCTTTAAAAATTTGCTCTTTCATCTTTTGGATGCTTTCCATGCTTGTTCGTAGTCCTGTGTTTATGAAGACAGCATCTTTATTCAGAATTAATACGTCCCCATATTCCAATGCGTTAGCTGAATTATTTGCTTCGATAGGAAAGGAAGAGGAATCAAACCATTTATTAAATAAGATATGGGACATAACATATTCGGGTCTTCTCATTGATGTACCCGCTTCCCCTGGAAGAAGTTCATTTCCAAATACACACCCTAGGTCACGAACAAAAACCCGGTTAATCAACTGAAGGTGGAGCATTTTATCTTTTGTAGATAGATAGTCGGAGTAATCAATCACCTTTACGCCTTCTTGCTCCATTGCGGAAACCATTATGTGGTGGTTTTCTCTAGCTTTGTTCTGGCTGACTGGTTTTTCCCACTGTACATCATCCGCGGTTTGTTGGTCGGGTACCTCGATCTCCGAAGGGCCACATACGACTACACATTTTAATTCATCTGTTTCATTCCAACAGTTCAAATGTACATCCATTGAAGACCTGCTCCTTTCACTTCACTCTTCCTACTTTCTCCTCACAAGAGAAAATCATTCGATATAAGCACATATTCATCGTGCATTATCTTCAAACTAAAGCAAAAAGTGCAGGAGAGGATTGGCATGGCTAAGTGTCCGAGCCCGAAATCGAAAATTGCGTGGTGGCAGATGTCTTTTATCGGTGTCGGCTGTATTATCGGAACGGGCTATTTTTTAGGCTCAAGTATCGCTATACAAAAAGCAGGGTCTTCCGTGCTTCTTGCTTATCTATTTGCCGGTCTGGGTACTTGGATTGTATTTGAGAGTCTGGCAAAGCTCACGGCTCATCATCCTGAAAAAGGTTCTTTTCGCACGTATGCCAAACAAGCGTATGGGAATTGGGCGGGCTTTAGTAACGGATGGGTGTACTGGTCGTCTGAAATGCTAATCATGGGAAGTCAACTGACGGCACTAGCGATTTTTGCACAATTCTGGTTCCCACAATTGGCACTATGGGTCCTAGCAGCCATTTTTGCAGCGTTGGGATTATTGATTATCCTGATGGGGGTTAAGAAAGTAGAACAAATGGAAAGCGTTTTTGGATTAATGAAAGTGGCTGCTATCTTCATGTTTATTCTCATTGCTTTAGCAGCAGTCTTAGGATGGTTTGGAGGGGAAAGAGCGGAACTCCCGAGAGCTCCTTTCCAAACCCTTTTCCCAAATGGAGCAGTGGGGCTATGGGTAGCTTTTCTGTATGCTTTTTATGCTTTTGGAGGAATTGAAGTGATGGGGCTTATGGCGCAGGAACTAAAAAATCCAAAAGATGCACCGAAGTCAGGAAAGATCATGCTGTTGGTTTTAACTTCTTTTTACCTCATTTCTATATTCTTCGTGCTTAAGCTCGTCCCTTCTAAAGAGATAAATGCTGACGAAAGTCCATTGATTACAGCATTAGTACAGTTTGATCTTCCATGGGTCCCTCATTTGTTTAATAGTATGTTAATCATTGCAGGCTTCTCAACCATGGTCGCTTCGCTATATGCGGTCACAACAATGTTGGTCACCCTGGCAGAGGAGGGGGACGCCCCTAGAATATTTGCCGTAGAAGGAAGGTGGAGTATCCCCACCTCTGCTTTTGGACTAACAGCTGGAGTCGTCATCTTATCTATCCTTGTCGCAATAGTTTTGCCTGAAAAGATATTCGAATACTTGACCACAGCTGCGGGTTTGATGCTGTTGTATAATTGGATATTCATCCTTTTTTCTTATAAAAAATTAATGGGAAATACTGCGATAGATACGGTGAAGATAGGTGTGGCTTTCCTACTAATCCTGATTGCAGTGGGTGGAACTTTGTTCGATCAAATAAGCAGAGCTGGACTTTTTGTGAGTATGGGATTTATAGCCGTGATCGCGATCGCAACATTTTTTAAGCAAAAAAAATTTGGGAATGAGTAGCTGTGATAACAAAGTTTCTTGTTAAAAAGCTCATTCCTTTTGTTATTCTGCTTATGAGAGTAATACGAGTTGTAGGAAGATTTGAGTGAAGGAATCAAGGGAAATGACAAAACTTCTGTGGGATGAGCATATCAGGTAAGCCCCCGGAGAGAAGGCAGCTCGAGAAGGCTCATCGGATGCCCGTGGAAAGCGAGTCATTTCCATAAATTCCAAATCCAATCTATTTTCACGGAAACCTTCACATTCAAATAATTTCGAGATCGAGCCTTCCACTTCCCGCTATTATATGGAAAATTTAATCTGAGTTTTATCAGTGGTGCTTAACATAGCGGGGGTTTTATGGATCAAGAACGCAGACTCTTTAATTTGTTTTTGATTGCCATAAACGGGCACTTAGAAGGGGAGGTTTCATCTTCACTTAAAAAGTATTGCTTCCACTCATAATTATCTTCTTGTCCGTACCACTTCAAGGCCGGGTGAGGGGATGTTTGATCGTATTCCACCAACCGTTTGCGAATTACATTTTTCAGCCGGCTGCCTATTTTGGTAGAAGAATTAATTTCTTCAAACACCCACCTGGGTTGAAATGCTATTAAGAAATACGGAAAGAACCTACTCTTTCGTATAGAGTGTGAGGGCGTTGCACAAAAAGAAAAATAGGGTTCTTCATCAAAGCAAAACTCCCATTCGTGATGATCAGGGAATTGAGGAATATTCTCTGGCCAAGGTTTTTCATCGTATTTATGAACATTGTTTAATATTTTCCAGAAAAACTCTCTATAATCTTCTACATCGGTTTCTGTGCTGATTGACCTGGAGTCGAAGAATACGACCAAGGAGGCGTAGGAACCAGTGTCCCTTGATATTTTTCCGTATTCTTTTAATAATACCGACAAATGTTTCGCTGATGCTTCCTGTCTTGGATCTCCAGCAAACCCAAAACGCAGCATATCTTTTGAAAAACCTTGAATCCCAGGGACACAAGGATATGGGTTCTTTTTATCAGTCATCATAGTGCTGAAATGTTCATAGGCTGAGAGCTCCCATGGATTAAGCTCCTTTTTATTTTCCTCAATCCAACTTTTTGAACATAAAAACATGAATCATCCCTCCTAAAACATGACACAAAGTATCTTATTAGGAGAGATGAAATTAGGTGTTTGTCTACCCAATTAACAAGCGTAGTGCTTGTACACCAAAGTAAACTCCAAAACCAATTAATACAAAACCGGACAATATAGAAATGATACGAAGAGCCCTGGGCTTCACCCACTTTCGCGCTCCAGTAGCAATACTTGCCATTGTAATGTCCCATAAAGTGATGCCTAGAAATATTCCACTGCTGTAGAGAAGAATCTGGGAGGTTTCGTATTGGTCTGTGGTTTGAGCAATCATCGAGCCGTAGATGCTTAGCCAAAACAATATATTCATTGGATTGGAAGCAGCCATAAGAAAGCCTGTCCGAAAAGCTTTGCTTCTTGATTCGTACCTGAAACCACTTTTGCTACCTGTCATAGAATCGGATTTTAGAATACTCTCGTATCCCGTATAACAGAGAACAAAAAAACCTGCCGACCATAACAAGAACTTGATAATGGGAACGTCCACGAATTGTGCAATCCCAAAATATATGAGCAACATAAAGATCCCATCTGCAATCATTCCTCCTACACCTACAAGCCAGGCATGCCAAAAACCGAAACGTATCCCCTTGTCCAATTGGGCTGCATTGATCGGCCCGATTGGAGCAGATAACGATAAGCCTAATAGTATGTAGCTGAGAAAAATACTCATGAGGCACCTCCTTACTGAAACCTATTCTATATATACTAAACCTTAAATGTAAGTATTAACCACAAAAACAGCTGGAAATAAGAATGACCTTATTTCCAGCTGTTTTTTTAATGAGCCTTATTTCCTTGAACAGGTACAGTGGCATAGCTTTGAAGCATCTGGTTCATATCTTGTTGCTGAAGCTGAGGAACTTGATAGTACCCATGCTTGTTTTGGTAAAGGAATGTTTCATAACTCATTTCAATAAAGTTTGGAACACTATCGGCAATTACTCTTCGTAATACTGGATTGGTCATCTCTAAAGCCGTCATCGCTAGAAGAGTCGATAAACTTTTCGTTTGACCAAGCATATAAGCGGATAAACCTTGATCCGATAGATCGTTTACAGACTGGTTCGGTTTTTTAGGCTGGCCTGGCTTAAGTCCATAAACCGCGTCATTATTCTGAGCCATCTTATACTGCTGAGTCGGCTGGGCTGGATCTTGACCAGTCTGGAAGCTCTGGACAATCGTGTTATACATTTGAGTCACAAATGTAGAGTGACGCTGAGCAATATCTTTTAGTTCAGGGTCCTGGATATGCTGTTCATACATTTGGTATTGATCGAGCATGCTGATAATTCCCGCGATTACCTCATGCGCGTCAAACATTTCATGTCCACCATGGTTTTTATTCTGCATCATGTTAGGGGGCATCTGAGTCCCACCCATTTGCTGATTTTGGTTTTGGTTCGGTTTTTGCATAAGTATTCCCTCCTGAATAATGTATTCATAATTCAATTTTCCCTATTTGAGTTTATTCATGTACGGATAAATTGTCATATAAAGCGGAATTCTGTCGTAAAAACATTTCTTATTGTGTTTTTATTGAGAATCTGGATTTTTTCCTGCACAACACGACACAAGAAGGTCGAACAATGATAAACTTGGACGAGAAGTGTGAAAATTTTGAAGGTTTTATGAACATTGAAGGAGGAATTTCATTGAAATTGTTGGGTTATCGGCATGTAACTGTTTCTGAAGAAAGTGAACAAATGGTGGACTTTTTTGAGAAGAAACTCGGGTTAGCCAATTCATGGACAGAAACAGATAAGTATTCAGGTGGTGTTTTCAAAAGTGAGAACAGCTGGCTTGAATTTTGGACAAAAAATGAGGACATGCCAGAAATGACCATGCTTCAACTTATTGTGGATGATGCAGATGAGTTTGCCGCCCGCATAAAGACAAGCGGAGTTGAGCTTTATGGCCCTGTAGAGGAACGCGGAGAAAGAATCTACTCCATGACAGCCCCTAACCGTATGCCCGTGACGATTCAATCCTCTATTGAATAAATAGTTAGAAAATGTTCATTTTTCCCCATGTGCTGGAAAAATCTACGTGATACAATTCTAAAAGAGAGAAAAAGTAAGGGAGACATTGTAAATGAAGCTATGGGGAAGAAAGATTTTTGTTGTACTCGTATCCGTTCTTACATTAGGTTTATATGTCCCGCCTACTTATGTACATACCGATGCCGCGGAAAACAATGAGATGGCTCCAGAGGACCACGAAGGCAGTTATGCTGCCTCCAATGGGGAGATCATTCCACAGGATGAACCAGCTCCTATTCCTGAATCGAATTATGAAATGGACTCAGAAGAGGACTACATCCATATGATTACCGAGCAAGCTAAAGAGCAGACACTGAATAAGATGGGACCAAGAATTGTTAAAAAAGTCGATACAGATATGACGAACGATATATTACCGAAAATTGAAGAAGTTGTTGAAATGATTCTAGAAGAGGTGGGAGAAGAAGAACTTCCCTACTACGAAATTACGGAAGAACTGACTCCAGGGTACGGAGAGAAAATTTTCAATCTTTACAATTACAAGACCGGAGAGGAACTGGCTAAGTTCCACGTCCGAAGAGATAAACGTCCTGGCGAAGGCTACTGGTTTAATTTTCATTACCATTTAAATGACGATGATTTTGTTAAACACCACTCTATCGGAGAAATTTACTGGGAAAAAAATACACCACCTAAATGGATGTCTTAATAAGAAAGGCGATTCACTTCAAAGTGATTCGCCTTTTTCTTACTTTATAAATTTTATTTTTGTTGTATCTAACACTTATAAATACCAGTTCTTTTGCCATCAGTCGTATTAATTAATATTAGGATTCTAAAAGTAAAAAGGGATTCAAACGTTGAATCCACTTTAAACAATTTTTTTTATTCTTGGTCCTCACCGATGATACGTACTTCTCTCTCCAAATCAACACCGAACTTTTTCTTAACTGTCTTTTGTACATGTTCGATCAAGGAAATATAGTCCTTCGTAGTAGCATTATCTTTGTTGACGATGAAGCCTGCATGCTTTTTGGAAACTTCGGCTCCCCCAATATTGGTCCCCTGGAGCTGGCTGTCCTGAATCAGCTTCCCTGCAAAGTAACCGGGAGGGCGTTTAAATACACTGCCACAGGATGGATACTCAAGCGGCTGCTTCGATTCACGTTTAAATGTAAGATCATCCATGACCGATTTGATTTCTTCATAACTGGCAGGTTTTAAATTGAAGGTTGCCTCAACGACGATATCTCCATTGTCAGGAATGTTACTTGTTCTATAGTCTAGATCAAGCTCAGAGGCAAGACGTTTTACAAGGTTTCCCTCTTTATCGACCACATAAGCATAGTCAAGTACATCCTTAATTTCTCCACCGTAAGCCCCCGCGTTCATATAGAGAGCTCCACCGACGGTCCCTGGTATGCCGCATGCGAATTCGAGGCCAGATAAATGTTGCTCAAGCGCATAGCGGGATGCATCAATGATTCGTGCACCGCTTTGAGCAACAACCGTATCGCCCTGAGAGGAGATTTTATCTAAATGTTTTAAGTTAATGACGATTCCTCGAATACCGCCATCTTTAATTATTAGATTAGATCCGTTTCCAAGCAATGTAAAAGGAATATTTTCTTCGTTAGTAAGTTTGACAACGTTTTGAATCTCCTCAAACGTCGTCGGAGTGATGAAGAAATCTGCTTTTCCACCTAACTTTGTGTATAAGTGATCCTTCAACACTTCATCCACTTTTACATTTTCCTCTTTAACAAGATTCATCAATTTATTGTAAATCTTCTTTTTGTTTTCCATGAACACCAGTCCTATTTAAAGTTGTAATCCATCATGAAGTTTATAACAAATGCTGAACATTTCAAAGCAAATGAACAATCTTCACCTGTCTATTTGTCATTAGTTTATGATAACAAGGGTAAAAGTTTACAAACTGAATTTAATAATCACGCTCTATATTTTATCATACATTCGAGTAGTTATTGAGAACGAAATTAATGCTGTGTATATTTCCTTTTTTATGTAGGATTATAAGTCCATAGGGAGGTGTGTGAAGATGGCGCTAGACGTTCTTTGTGAAGTAAAGAACTGTGTGTACAATGAAAATGGTCAAAATTGTGGTGCAGATCGAATTTATGTCGTTAGTCATAAAGGAGATCAAGCTCATAATAGTGAGGAAACAGATTGTAAAACATTTAAACCGTCTAACCTATAAAATTTTCCAGAAGACTTACTTCATTCGTGGAGTAAGTCTTTTATACATATGAAAGCGCTTCACTATTAGGAAAGTTTGATATTTTCTGAAAAGTTATTGCGAAGTGGGCTCTAAGTTAGTATCATCATGATAAGTTAATTAAAATTCTAAAAAATTCGACATGCAAGGAAATATACTACGAAGGAGTGTAAGGGATGGAAAAAAACAAAAAAGATTTAAGAATAAAAAGTAAAGTCATCAGTGAAGGTGTCAACCGAGTCCCGAACCGCTCAATGCTGAGAGCTGTTGGGTTTACCGACGAAGATTTTAAAAAGCCAATGATCGGTGTAGCAAGTACATGGAGTGAGGTAACCCCATGTAACGTACATATCGATCGTTTGGCACGCGAAGCGAAGAGTGGAGCAAAAGAGAATGGCGGCGCGCCAATGATCTTTAACACAATTACCGTTTCTGATGGAATTGCCATGGGACACGAAGGAATGCACTATTCACTTCCGAGCCGCGAAATTATTGCTGATTCGATTGAAACAGTTACGAATGCTGAACGCCTAGATGGGGTCGTTGCTATCGGAGGATGTGACAAAACTACTCCTGGTTGTATGATGGCGATCGGACGCATGAACATACCGTCTGTTTATGTGTACGGGGGAACGATTCAGCCTGGGAAGTTAAATGGGAAAGATATCGATATCGTTTCCTCATTTGAAGCGGTAGGGCAGTACCATGAAGGTCAAATTAATGATGAAGAGCTTCATAAGGTAGAGTGCAGTGCTTGTCCTGGGGCAGGTGCATGCGGGGGAATGTACACAGCGAACACGATGGCCGCTGCCGTGGAAGCCCTTGGTATGAGCATTCCTGGTTCATCTTCGACCCCTGCTGTTAATGATTACAAGGAATCTGAGTGTAAGCAAGCTGGTGAAATGGTTGTTAATTTGCTGGAAAAAGATATCTATCCACGTGATATCATGACCAAAGAAGCTTTTGAAAATGCCATCACTGTTGTTATGGCCCTTGGTGGATCTACAAACGCTTTTCTTCACCTGCTGGCCATTTCTCACTCTGCAGGAGTCGATTTGAGTCTTGATGATTTTGAAAGAATAAGACAGAATGTTCCACATATTGCTGATATGAAACCAAGTGGTCGTTATGTCATGCAGGACCTTTATGAAAGTGGAGGTGTGCCAGCAGTAATGAAGCTGCTTCATGAGCATGGCTTGCTGCACGGTGATTGTTTGACCGTTACTGGAAAAACTGTTGCAGAAAATCTTGCTGAAGCTACTCCACTTAAAGAAGGGCAAAAAGTAATCCTACCGCTTGAAGATCCTATCAAGCCAAATGGACCACTCGTTGTTCTTAAGGGTAATTTAGCCCCTGAGGGAGCAGTTGCAAAAATGTCCGGTCAAAAAATCAGTCGTTTTGAAGGACCGGCGCGCGTATATGATAGTGAAGCAGAAGCGACCGATGCGATTGTAAACAATGATATTAAAGAAGGTGATGTTTTAGTCATCCGTAACGTTGGTCCTAAAGGAGGACCAGGGATGCCTGAGATGCTCTCCGTTACAGCGATGATTGTCGGTAAAGGACTCGGAGGTAAAGTTGCTCTCTTAACAGATGGGCGATTCTCTGGTGGTTCCCACGGCTTTGTCATTGGTCACGTAGCCCCTGAAGCCGCAGTCGGTGGACCAGTTGGGTTGCTGCAAGAAGGAGATACAATCACGATAGATAGTGATACCCAGCAAATCAATTTTGACGTTTCAGAAAGTGAACTTGAAAGACGTCGTCAAGCATGGGAGAGTCCAGCCCTAAAACATAAGACGGGAACTTTAGCAAAATACGCCCGCTTAGTTTCTTCTTCTGCAAAAGGTGCTGTAACAGATTTGGATTTAGATTAAGGAACCGGGGATCGCTTGCTTAGAGCGATCCCTTTTACTTGTAGAAAGGGGCAACGAAAACAAAGGAGTTTATCTATCCATTCTAGAATAGACAGGGAGAGCTTTTGAAAAGGGGGCACAGAAGATGAAACTAACATTCATCCGCCATGGAAGCACGCAATGGAACAAAGAAAAAAGGGCGCAAGGCAGCTCAGACATTCCTCTTGACATTGAAGGCAGGAAAGATGCTGAAAAATTGGCTGAAAGGCTTGAAGCTGAAAAGTGGGATGCCTTATATTCAAGTCCTCTACAACGGGCAAAACAGACCGCAGGTATTATCAGTAGAAAAGTGGGGTTGCACGTTAAATTTGATCCCCGCTTGCGAGAAGCTGGTGGAGGTCAAATAGAAGGTACGACGGAAGAAGAAAGAGTTAAAAAGTGGGGCGAAAATTGGAGAAGTCTTGAACTTGGCATGGAAAAGCCGGAGAGTGTTGTAAAAAGAAGTCTTTCTTTTATGGAAGACTTGGCAGAAGAGAATGCTCCTGGTACAAATATTATCGTAGTAAGTCATGGCGGGGTGATTAGTTACCTGCTGAGAGAGTTGGACCCTGATAATATAAAAGAAGAACATATGAAAAATACTTCGGTAACAGAAGTTGTTCTTAGAGAAGGTCATTGGGTTTGTGATCGGTTCAATTGTACATTACATTTAGAAAAATAAAGGGAGAGCGGCTCTGGCAGGAGCCGCTTTTATTCATTATTTATTTGTCTTTTGTAAAGTTTAGATCCCAAATAATTCCGTATTCATCTTTTACCTTTGCATATGTAGCGCCCCAAAAAGTATCCTGTATTTCCATTAAAACAGTACCCTTTTCTTTTAAACGTTTATAATAAGTTTGAATCTCCTCAGCACTTTCTAATTCTAGGACTAACGAAATATTGTTTCCAGCTTTAAAAGCGTCGGCAGAGAATGAATCTGAAATCATAAAAACGAGCCTATCTTTTTTATAGCTGGCATGCATAACCTTATCATCCATTTGTGGAGGAGTTTCGAAATCTGATTCACCGAATGTTTGCAGGCCGATGACTTCGCCGCCAAATACTTCCTTATAATATTCTAGAGCTTCTTTAGCATTACCGTTAAACGTTAAGTAAGGGGTAGCCTGGTGTTTCATATGAACACTCCTTTAATAGAATTTAGATTTGTTTCTATTGTAAACGAGTTTCAATTTAAATACAAGAACATTTGTTCGTGTATTTTGTCCATTTATAAATTTTTGAAATGTTCATTCCATTCTTCTGCTTTCTTTAACGCTGATAGGTCTTTTAGAATTTCTTCTGGCTTAACAGCATGACCAATAATATAGTCTTCAAATGACATGTCGACAAAATCAAAAATATGGTCAAATTGCTGGATCAAAGGTAACCCGGTGAACTTAGGGTCGCTTCCGCCTGTCATCATGACATAAGCTTTTTGATGAGCTAGTTTTTCCTTGAAATTAAAACGTTCATCGCGCAAATATTGTGACCAGCGGTCTATAAATATCTTCATTTGGCCAGACATTCCGAACCAGTAAATTGGTGTGGCAAAAATGATAAGATCATGGCTCAGAAATTGGGCTAGCAACTCCTCGTAATCATCATTTACTGGATAAAATCCTGTTGCTGAATGTCTAAGATCAACAATCGGTTTTATGTGATAATCACTTAGGCGAATGGTTGTATGATCTACATTATCCAAAGCTTTGCGCACTAATAGTTCTGTATTTCCATCTTTCCGAGAGCTGCCTAATATCGTTAAGATTTTCATCTTTACACTCCTTGGTCGTTGTAGTTCGTAAATAGTATAGCATTGCCTTAGCCATTGTAGATATCTATAATTAATGATATAGAGTATCGTAACTTTTGATGGAAGGAGAGCCTATGGACTTATCATATTTCTATACCTTTAAAGAAGTGGCTAGATGGGGCAGTTACACACGTACGGGGGAAGAACTCGGCTACGCTCAATCAAGCGTTACGACCCAAATCAAGAAACTAGAAGAACATTATCACGTGAAATTGTTTGAACGAGTTGGTCAGAGAATGAGACTAACGCAATCCGGAGAAGAACTTTTGTATTATGTCCAACAAGTTCTGAGCCTCATGGAAGAAGCCGAGGGTAAACTCTCCCAAACAAGTAGGATGAGAGGAACACTCAGGATTGGAACGGTTGAATCTCTTGCAGCCTATTTTATAACCGGAACTGTGAAGCTCTTTAAAGAAAAGAATCCTGATATGAGAATTCAACTTGAATCAGGTTTGTGTCCGAATCTACTGGAAGGGATACTAGAAAGCCACTACGATTTAGCAGTAGTTCTTGACGAACAAATCAACCACCCTCATTTAAAGTCCATACCATTACGGCGCGAGAAGATGGTTATGGTTGCTCCGCCAAATCATAATCTTGCTAATCAAGAAAAGCTGGATGTAAAGCTGCTGCAAGAGGAAACGTTGATTTTAACTGAAAAAGATTGTTCCTATCGTAAAGCACTAGAAAATCTAATAAAAGAAAAAGGGATTCAAGCTCGTTCAATTATATCCTTTACGAGTCTTGAAGCGATTAAACAATGTGTGGTGGACGACCTTGGAATCGCTATGCTTCCAGAAATGACGGTGAAGCAGGACTTAGAAATCGGACGATTGGCCAGACTGGATTTTGACTATGATGATTTCGGAATGATGATTCAGCTTGTATATCATAAAAAGAAATGGCTCTCACCAGCTCTGCAAGAATTTATCAAACTGATGGTAGATAAGTGACTTACCCATTGAGGAGGTCACTTTTGTTTTTTGATTGGATAGATGTGGTAAATATCAAAGGGAAGTGATTATGAAGAGGAGATGAAAAAGTGGATAAAAATACACAATTAGGCAAGTCAGGTTTGCACGTTAACCCAATTGGTCTTGGAACTAATGCGGTCGGAGGCCATAATATTTATCCTAACTTAGATGAAGAAGCGGGCAAGGATGTCGTACGCACGGCTATCGACAACGGAATCAATTTTTTTGATACAGCATTTATCTATGGTCCTGAAAGATCAGAGGAATTAGTAGGCGAAGTGATGCAGGAGTACAAGCGTGAAAACATCATTCTTGCGACGAAAGGTGCACATCAGTTTAAAGGAGAAGACGTTGTATTTAATAATTCTCCTAACTTCTTAAAAAAATCGGTTGAGGATAGCTTGCAGCGTCTAAGAACCTATTATATTGACTTGTATTATATTCATTTTCCGGATGAGGAGACCCCAAAGGATGAAGCTGTAGGGGCTTTGAAAGAATTAAAAGATGAAGGAAAGATCAGATCAATTGGTGTTTCAAATTTTTCTCTAGATCAATTAAAAGAGGCCAACAAAGATGGATATGTCGATGTTATTCAAGGCGAGTACAATTTATTTAAACGTGAAGCTGAAAAGGAGATGCTTCCTTACACCGCCGAGAACGACATTTCTTTTGTGCCATACTTTCCGTTCGCTTCTGGTCTATTAGCTGGTAAGTATGATAAAAACACCAAATTTGATGACTTCCGAGCAAAAAACCCTCTCTTTCAAGGAGAAGCGTTTATGAAAAATTTAGCCAAAGTTGATCAGTTGAGGCCAATTGCACAGAAAAAAGGCGTGGATGTTCCCCATGTTGTTTTGGCCTGGTATTTAAACCAGCCGTCTATTGATGCAGTCATTCCAGGTGCGAAGCGTGATCGTCAAGTAGTCGACAACTTGAAGACCCTGGACGTGGACCTGTCAGATGATGAGATCTCACAAATCGACCGTATATTTTCATAAAGTAAATCAAGCCTGCCACTACTGGTAGGCTTTAATATTTTGATGAGGTAAAATAAAAGGTTTTAGAAAAAAGACAAGAAGCTCTGCTTAACTTGTTAGATGGAAGCCAACCTTCCTTTTAGCTTAAATGATCCAAAGTCAGACCTAAACTGTCACAAGCACTCCAAATTTTCCACAATCCAACTCCGTCAGTTGACTACAAATTAAAAATTATGCCGGACAAAAACCCCATGAAACCGGCATTCCAGCAAACCTTATCGCCCAATTGAAGAAAAAATTTCAAAAAATGGTTGCATTTCTGCTTCACTCAACGTAAACTGTACCATAACAGATAGAGATAATTAAAACTGTTATATTAAAGAGGAGGAATTAAAATGAAAGAAACGAAAAATCGTCAAACAGTTACATGCCCGCAGTGTGGTTCTGAAGTGAAAGGTCATACTTATACTTACATGATGGAATGTGATCGCTGTCTTTCTAAGAAAGACGAATAATTTTTTGGTTTATCTGTTATATATCAGTTAAATTTAATAGCTAACTTTTATATAACAAAAGGTTTCTTTAATCATAAATATCAGGGGTGCGAGAAAGTCGTTTATCAATCGGTGGTGCATAATGGTTTTCTGGTGAATATTCAGTGTTTCTAACAATAATGGTCAATCTTAAGGGGGATAATGTTTATGAATGAAAGAGTTGAAAAGTTGCAGAGAGAGTGGCAAAACGAAGAACGTTGGAGAGGGGTAACCCGTCCTTATGAACCGGAGGATGTCATAAGACTTCGTGGCTCGATGGATATTCAATATACATTAGCTGAGAAAGGTTCAGAAAAACTTTGGAAGCTGTTAAACAATGAAAACTATGTGCACGCTCTTGGGGCATTGACAGGAAACCAGGCGATGCAACAAGTGAAAGCAGGTTTGAAAGCGATTTATCTCAGCGGCTGGCAAGTAGCTGCTGATGCGAACTTATCCGGTCATATGTATCCAGACCAAAGCCTTTATCCGGCAAATAGTGTTCCTCAAGTTGTCAAAAGGATCAATCAGGCTTTGCAGCGAGCTGATCAAATTCACCATATGGAAGGTAAAAATGATATCGATTGGTTCGCACCGATTGTGGCCGATGCCGAAGCTGGGTTTGGGGGCCAGCTGAATGTATTTGAATTGATGAAAGGCATGATTGAAGCAGGTGCTTCGGCGGTCCACTTTGAAGATCAGCTTTCTTCCGAGAAAAAATGCGGTCATCTCGGTGGAAAGGTGCTCTTACCAACACAGACAGCAGTACGTAATTTGATTTCAGCACGATTTGCTGCAGATGTCATGGGCGTTCCGACCATCATCATTGCACGTACGGACGCAAATGCTGCCGACCTGATCACAAGTGATGTAGATGACACAGATGCAGCTTTTATCACAGGGGAACGAACGGCAGAGGGATTTTACAAAACGAGAGCTGGTTTGGATCAAGCGATTGCGCGCGGGCTTGCTTATGCTCCATATGCGGATCTGGTATGGTGTGAAACTTCTGAACCAAACCTTGAGGAAGCAAGAAGGTTTGCAGAAGCCATTCATGAGAAATACCCTGGTAAACTCCTTGCTTATAACTGTTCTCCATCGTTTAATTGGAAAAAGAAACTCGATGATGAAACCATCGCTAATTTCCAGCGTGAGTTAGGAAAAATGGGCTACAAGTTCCAATTCGTTACACTCGCTGGTTTCCATGCCCTTAACCATGGCATGTTCGAATTAGCTAGACAATATAAAGATCGTGGAATGGAAGCTTACTCTGAGTTGCAACAGGCAGAGTTTGCTAGCGAAACCTATGGTTATTCTGCCACGCGCCATCAACGAGAGGTAGGGACTGGATATTTTGATGAAGTGGCTCAAGTCATTTCAGGAGGAACATCCTCGACAACTGCATTAAAAGGATCAACAGAAGCAGATCAGTTCACCCAAGAGAAGGTAACAAACCCATAAAATTCTAAGAAGAATCGTAAAAGAACGACGTTGTTCTTTCACGATTCTTCTTTTTTTTACAAAAAAACACTCACCTGGACTCTAGTCATAAAGTCTCTAAACGACTAGAATAAAGATAGCAATAAATAAAGGAGGATAAGGAGAAAGAACTGTAAATAACTGAATCATTTTCGGTGTAATTTCGTATGTTCTATTAGCCTAATAAAAGGAGATGGAGACATGAATAATCATGAAATTGATTACAAGTTGTATGGAGACGATATGCAGTTTGTTGAAGTGGAGCTCGATCCAGATGAAACGGTGATTGCTGAAGCCGGAAGTCTGATGATGATGGACGATCAGATCCGGATGGAAACCATTTTTGGTGACGGTTCTGAAGATAGCGGCGGTGGCCTCATGGGCAAACTACTTGGAGCCGGAAAACGTGTCATTACTGGTGAGAGTCTTTTCATGACGACGTTCACGAACGAAGGTCAAGGGAAAAAACACGTCTCCTTTGCTTCTCCTTATCCAGGAAAAATCATTCCAATGGACTTAAGCGAACTAAATGGCAAGCTAATTTGTCAAAAAGATGCTTTTCTTGCTGCAGCAAAAGGAGTTTCTGTCGGTATTGAACTTCAGCGTAAGTTAGGAACAGGTTTTTTTGGCGGAGAAGGGTTCATCATGCAAAAATTAGAGGGCGATGGCATGAGCTTCATCCATGCTGGGGGAACGATGCATAAGCGTGTCCTCGAACCAGGGGAAACGTTGAGGGTTGATACCGGCTGCCTGGTAGCGATGACGGGGGATGTGGATTATAACATAGAGTTCGTAGGGAAAGTAAAAACAGCACTGTTTGGCGGAGAAGGATTATTTTTCGCAACCTTAAGAGGTCCAGGAACGGTTTGGGTTCAATCCTTGCCATTCAGCCGCTTAGCCAGTCGTGTATTTGCAGCTTCCCCGCAGCGAGGAGGAAACGATAAAGGGGAAGGCAGTATCGCCGGTGGTATCTTTGACATTTTGGGTGGCGACCGACGCTAATCTGAAAAACAGCAGCCATTTTGAGGCTGCTGTTTTTTTATTCCTTTCCACGAGAAACAAATTCTGGGCGAATTACTCACACTTTGGGCGCAGTTTAATATGGTATGTTATCAGCTGTTTTTGTGTGAGGCACAAAAATGAGGAGTGATATCATGCCGGTTATTACAGGTGAAGAGTATAAGAGGAGAATCGATGCCATGCAGACGGAAGTATGGCTGGATGGTAAAAAGGTCGAAGGAGAAATTTCAACTCATCCAGCCTTTAAAGGTGTGATACAAACCCAATCAGAGCTTTACGACATGCAGATTGAACGGAAGGAAAGCATGACATTTCTTTCAGAGAGGACAGGGGATCGGATAGGAATGTCCTATCTTATCCCTAAAACGAAAATCGATTTAGAAAAACGGCGGAAAATGATTCAGCAATGGGCATGTCATTCGGGCGGACTGATGGGGAGAAGTCCTGATTATATGAACACGGTATTAGCTTCATTTGCCGCCTCTATAGATATTTTGAAAGGAAAACCGAACTGTTTTCCTGAAAGACTGTCTCGATTTTATGAATATGCTTGTCAAAAAGATTTATCGTTTACGCATACGTTCGTCAACCCTCAATCCAATCGATCAAAGCTTGCTTTTTTAGAAGAGGACGTAACAAATGCAAGAATAGTAAAACGGATGGAAGAAGGCCTAATAATCAAAGGGGCCAAACTTCTGGCTACCCAGGGTGGAATTACTGATGAAATTCTTGTCTTTTCTGCCCCAGGAGCTAAAGATAACAGCCATTCTTATGGCTTTTCGATCCCAAGCGATACGTCAGGGTTGAAGTTTATCTGCCGAGAGTCCTTCGTAAACGAGCATTCTCCATTGTCTTCTAAATTTGAAGAGATGGATACGATTGTCATCTTTGATGATGTTCTTGTACCTTGGGAGCGAGTGTTTCTTCATGATAATATTATTGCGGCTAATGATTTTTATATAAAAGGAAAGTTTGTTCCATTCACTCTTCATCAAATTGCCTCAAGGCAAGTTGTCAAAACGGAGTTTATACTCGGAGTTGCTGATCAAATTGTTGAAACGATCAATATTGGGGAGTATCAGCATATTCAAAATAAAATGTCCGAGATCGTCAAAGGACTAGAAACGTTGAAAGCTTTACTTCTATATTCAGAAGCGGAAGCAGAATTAGATTCTTCTGGTGTGATGGTTCCTGCACGAAGACCCTTATATGTAGCCATCAATCAATTTCAGGAACTGTATCCCAGGTTCACTGAAATCATTCAGTTGCTGGGAGCTAGCGGTTTAATGTCTATTCCTAAAGAATCAGACTTTTCTTCTAAAATCGGTAAAGAAATTGATCACTACTTGAGGGGGGCTGAATGTAGAGGAAAAGAACGAGTGGATCTTTTCAGGCTGGCTTGGGACTTGACGATGAGCTCATTTGGGTCACGACAGACGTTATATGAGCGCTTTTTCTTTGGTGATCCTGTAAGGATTTCGCAAACGATTTATCAAATTTATGACAGGACCTTTTCCTATAAGCTCGTTGAGGGTTTAGTGAACAGAAAAAGCTGACTTAAAAAGAGTCAGCTTTTTAGCGTTTTGTATTACTTTTTTTAGCTTTTTGCTCTAATTGCGAGTCCGGTTGCTGATCTGCTATATCTTCAGATAATCCCTGTGGGTTAACGGTCGGTGGTACTTTTCCTTTTTTTGAGTTGCTTTTCTTGCTCATATATAAACACCTCCAAAAATAGTTTGGATGAGTTTGTATTGTTTTATCCTGATTCTTCAGATTTTCTTCTGCAACTTAAAAAATAAAACAGCTAAGAGAAATATCAAGTTTCCTTGACTTTTATCATGAAGAACCTCTTCTTGAATCTTCATCGAATCATAATAATCCTGTTCAGGTTGGTTGTACGTATTTTCTTTCTTTTTTACCTTTTTTAAGTACAGGGGTTGAAAGGGGGCAATGGTAAATGAAAACACGATATTCCCTAAGAACGGTACTTCTCCAAGAAAATTTCTACTCTAAAGATGTGCTTGACGTTTCAGTGTATGCTTTATTAACTTTTGCAAACGCTAAAAGAAATGGTAAGGAGGGTTTCACTTGAGTAGAAAATCCAAAGATAAGTCAGAAGAAATTGCTGAACGCACCTATGAACCCGAAGATTATAATAAAGCTGATCAAGTGTCCAAGGGACTTGCCACCACACACGAACAAGCTTCAGATACGTTAACTGAAGGTACAATCGATGGGACGATTGATCGTGTGGATCAAGACGGACATTTAATCAGTAATGATGGAGAAGAGATAAGCAGGAAGGAAAATAGGGAGAAAACAAATGGCAAGACGAAATAAGCTTCTCGTACCCGAAGCCAGACAAGGAATGGATGAATTAAAGGCAAAGTTAAGTAAAGCAAAAACGCCTGAAGACGCTAAGTATGAAGTAGCCAAGGAGATGGGCATTCCTTTGCAAAAAGGGTATAATGGCCAATTAACGACTAAAGAGGCAGGTACTATCGGAGGACAGATGGGCGGTCAAATGGTCAAAGAACTAATTAAACGAGCTCAGCAGGAATTAGAACAGAAAAATAAGTAAATCAACAGCCGCTCTTTCAAAAGAAAGTAAGCGGCTGTTTTTATTAAACCTTGACTTTTGTAAGGTAATTAGAAACATTTTCAGCGAACAATTTACAACTCTCCAGGTCATCTTCTCCATCAGGATTCAATTCTATCTTTAGTCCATCCTGAATAAGAGTCGCTCCACGGTTAACGAGGGCTTCCTCAAATGTATTTACCGCTTCGCAAAATCTAGGATAAGCTTTATCACCTGAACCGAATACACAGACAGGAATTCCGGTTAGATCTTCCTCTTCTAATTCGTCATAAAAATCTTCAACTTCATAAGGGAGGTCTCCATCGTTCCACGTGTAAGAACCGATGATTGCACCATCATATTCGAGTAGATAAGAAGGATCGATCTCATCTAATTCTTCCATATAAATAGTGTGACCCCTTTCTTCCAAATGCGACTAAAGGATATCAGCTATATCCTCAGTGTTTCCAGACATACTTCCGAAGCAAATCAAAATTTTAGCCATTTCTATACCTTCTCCTTAGGCGTATTCTTCAAATGGATGAATTCAGACCACTCTTTCAGGAGGTTGGTATGTTTTATAAAAAGTCCATAATTCTTATTATCTAAGGCGTGGTCTATTTTGTATTGATGATAATTTGCAGCTAACTCTATATCCACCTCAGGACAGATAACATTTTGTTTATAAAGCTCTTCTAGATCGTCTAAAAACATATGGAAGCGTACATCCTGGTTTCTTTGCAAGGGTATATACCACCCGTGAATCTCGTTAAAGTGAGCATCTCCTAAAATATATAAACGATCTTTCTTATTTATTTGGTATGTCTGGGGTTCACAAAGACATGACGTAGGTTTATCGAATTGAAAACTTTTAAGTACAACAATGGTTTCATTCATAAGTCTTTCTCCTTTACAAAGAAGGTGCTTTCATTATAATTGATAATGATTTTCATTGTCAACGAACAGACTTATTTTATCAAATCTTTACCTATTTACCATATAATTTGATATACTTTCTACAAAAGAGAGAGATGGTTGTTAAAAGAGGAGAGACCTATGGAGACGATCAAAGAGTGGGTTACACACGTTGACTTCAATGGGGACCGGTTGGTAAATGGCCCGAAACAGCTCGAATGGATCGGGCAAGGAAGAAGTGCAGTTGTTTTTAGGATTGAAGGTACCAATCATGCTGTTAAAGTTTTTTACCCCAGGTTTAAAGGTCTGGCTAAAAAGGAAGCCGATGTTTATCGTATGTTATCAAATCATGATTTTTTTCCACAGCTGATTAAGGAAGGAGATGGATTCCTTGTCCTTGAGTTCGTTGAGGGTATTACGTTTTACGATTGTTTAGTACAGGGGATCAAAATTACTCCTGAGATGGTAAAACAGGTTGATAAAGCTCTTGAATTTGCGAAGAGCAGGGGGTTGAATCCTTCTGATATTCACTTGAAAAATATGATGATTACACCTGAGAATGAAGTGAAAATCATTGATGTTGTACGATTTACACAAGAAAAAGAGTGTACGCACTGGCCAGATCTTAAAAAAGCTTATTATACCTACTATCAGAAGCGATATTTTCCTAAAAAGTATCCTAAGATAGTCATCGAGTTTATTATAAAGCTATATAGGAAGCATTTATTACCTATTTGAACCTTGCTGGTTTATATCAGCAAGGTTTTCGTTTGGTGCCAACACATCTATAACGTTTTACCTTCCAAATATCTGGGAAACTGGATATGTAGAAAGGTGGAATGTAATCATGAGTCAATATCGTTTAAGCGAAGTGGAAGTTGGGCAAAATTACAAGGCAAAAGAGTTGGACAGCTTTGTCTCTACTACAGATGTTGTTGTATTATCCAACAACGAATCACAGCTATTTACTGATCCAGAAAGAGAGTATAAAGTTGTTGATAGCTTCTCAGGTTTTTTTGAACATTCCTCTGAAGACGGCGAAAAATACTACAGGGAAAAACAAGCCTATATAGTAGAAAAGGTTTAGCAAGACAAAATCGCGTACCCAATCACCAATGTTGGGTACGCGATTTTTTAATATCGTAATTTCATTAAGATGTTTTTAATTTTTTCGTCTTTCATCAGAGTATCCTCATACTTATGTGTGATTTCAGCAAGAGCTACATCATGGAAAAAGAACTCTGTAAAGAATTTGACCAGTGGACTGGAGAGTGTTTGAATTCCTTGCCATTCCCCACGTTCAACCCCAGCAAAAACCAGCTCTTTCTCATCAATAATCAATAACTGGTAGCGCTCAAGGGCTTCATGTCTCACGTCTGGCAATAGGGTGTGGCTATTCTCCAAAATGGAATCTATTTCGCCGATGGACATCACTTCTACTTCAAGTCCTTTTTCCTGTTTCTCTTCTAAAAGTGGCAGTAAAGGAAGTAAGTCATCCGCCCACCCTGAGAAATATATGCTGCGGGATGCTTTTGACAGGGTTTGTTTTGAAAGAGAATATATAGCTTCATTGTTCTTGATTGTCCAGACCCTGTCATCTACTGGCGTTAAAGAGTATTTCTTACTTTTTAATTCCTCAACATTCGTCTGAAATTCGTCTGTCAATTTTTCAATGATTGTTTCTAAAGGGAGAGCAGTATAAAGCTTTTTTCGGTCAGTAAATGAACTTAAAATTAATCCTTTATCAGCCAGGCGGTTTAGTACTTCGTATACTTTTGATTTTGGAACTTGTGAATATTTAACTATTGTCGTGGCATCAAGAGGAGAAGTACTCGCTGTCAAGACTTCAAACACTTGGCTTTCATACTGTGTGAATCCAAATTTTTGTAACACCATCATCCCTCTTCTCAGTAATTTCTATGTTCAAGAATACATGGAATCTTTCCTTTCGTAAAATTAATGTAAAACTTCTTGTATTCCTTGTTGATTATGGTTACCATTGTAGTGGTAACCCAAATGGAAGGGATAATGATTTATGAATAAAAAAGTCTATCTTTTAGCTTTAGTCGCATTTGTGGTTGGAACAGTCGAGTTGATTATTGGCGGGACACTCGACCTTGTAGCAGAAGACTTAGGTGTGAGCCTTGGGCAAGCAGGTCTTCTCATCACAATTTTTTCACTCGTTTTTGCTATTGCTTCACCGGTTTTACTGACCCTTACCGCTAAAGTTGAACGGAAACGTCTTACATTATGGACATTGTTTATTTTCTTCTTAGGAAATCTTCTAGCTTTCTTTAGTCCGAATTACTCTATTCTTATGCTGGCTAGAATCTTTACAGCGGCCAGCGGATCCTTACTAGTCGTTTTAGGAGTAACCATGGCTTCAGCGATTGTTCAAGCTGAATATCGGGGCCGAGCAATCGGAACCATCTTTATGGGGATCAGTGGATCCTTGGTCCTGGGAGTACCTTTAGGGCTTACGATAGGAAATGCATTTGACTGGAGAGCTCCTTTCCTACTCATCTCAATTTTGACACTGCTTTCGATGGTCGCTGTTTTCTTTTTACTGGAGGAGATTGAGCCAAAACCAGTGTTATCAATTAAGAAACAAGTTCAAACGTTAAAAGATCAAAAGATATTTTCAGCTCAACTTACATCGTTCCTGTTTTTGACTGGTCATTTAACGCTGTATGCGTATCTGACGCCGTTCTTAAAAACAACGATGGGGTTAGACGGCACGTGGGTAAGTATCGCTTACTTTATCTTTGGTGTTGCTGCGGTTTCCGGAGGTGGCTTCGGCGGATTCTTGTCAGATAAGCTAGGATCGGAAAAGAGCATTCTTGGAATCATTAGTGTTTTCGCTGTAGCGATTTTTATTATTCCTTATGTCACCTTTTCTCTTCCTGTCTTCTTAATTGTGATGGTGTTATGGAGCGCGTTAAGCTGGGCGATTACACCTGCTCAGCAAAATTATTTAATTACTTCGGCACCAGAAACGGCTGATATCCAGCAAAGCTTAAATAATTCTGCTCTACATTTAGGGATTGCATTGGGGTCTACAATCGGTGCCATGGTCATTGAGCAGTCATCGGTTATCCATAATGCAACGGTTGGTGGTTTTTTCATAATGATAGCCCTTGCAACGGCGTTTTTCTCTATCACGCGCGGGCAAACAGTATCGAATCAGCAAGAAAACCTTAACCAAGCATAATCACTTAATACAACCCCCTACCTCGGGTCATCCATTATATGGAATATATGGAAGACCTGAGGTGGGGGTTTTTTAGTTGTTTTATACCTCCAAAGATCATTAGTAATTGTTAAAGGTGTAACAAAAAGCGGGACTTTGGGATTGGGGTAGTACTTACTACTGAATTTATTCATTAAAACGATGTCATAACAATCTGTTTTGTACAGAATATTTCCATGTAAAAGTGAAAGACTAAAAGTGATCAATGTAAAGGAGGAAATTTTCATGGGCAGAGATGAACATCGCCATGCAAAAGGCAAGAAGAAGAATAAGTTACCTCAGACACCAAAGAATCAAAAGACTGACGGCATTGACGTAGAGTTCTCTAAAGAATTAGCGGACCACGAAGATTTAGAAGCGATGGAAAGAAGCAAAGCAGCTGACCGGCGTGCTAATCAACGCAAACAATAGACTCCATTAAATATCACCTCAGGTCATCCATATTCTGGATGACCTGAGGTGGAAGAAAAAGGGTATAAGCAACCCTAAACTTAATAATTTTTTTGTACAGTTTAAATTGTTTAAACTTGATTTGTTTTATGCTATAATACAAAACTGTATTTAAGACGAATGACATGAATAATCTTAACTAGAGGAGGACAACTAATGTTACATTTACGTAAATGGCTACCCGCCTTGTTTTTAGGGATGCTTCTGATTCTTGCTGCGTGTGGAGGCGGAAATGAAGAAGGTGACTCTGCAAACGGCGGCGAAGGCGAAGATAATGCTGGAAACACAGAAGAAAAAGGTACGATTAGTATCGGAATGAACAACTGGGCAGAAAACGTAGCCGTATCAAACATGTGGAAGATAATTTTGGAAGAGAAGGGCTACGACGTTGAACTGAAACAAGTTGAAAAAGGATTTCTTTATGAAGCCCTTTCCGCTGGAGATTTAGATATAGGTATGGAAATCTGGTTGCCAAATACAGACAAACCATTCTATGAGAAATACAAAGATGAAATTGATTGGCGTGAAGAATGGTATAAAGGAACGGAGCTCGGACTTGTAGTACCTACTTATATGGAAGACGTTAATACGATAGAAGATCTTAAGGGTTCTGACGCTTTTCCAGAGAAGCAAATCGTCGGAATTGATGCAGGTGCAAGCCTTATGTCACTTACAGAAGATGCGATTAGTGAGTACGGTCTTGATTACGAACTTGCGGCTTCTTCTGGCCCTACAATGACAACAGAGCTTAAAAATGCAATCGAAAGTGAAGAACCAATTGTAGTTACACTTTGGAAACCTCACTGGGCTTTTGCTGAGATGGATCTTAAATTCCTAGAAGATACGAAGAAGGTTTATGGAGAGTCTGAAAACATTTCTTATGCAGCGCGTAAAGGTCTTGAAGAAGACCAGCCTGAAGTTGTGAAATGGTTCGATAACTTCATGATGGATGACCAACAGCTTGGAAGCTTGATGGCTTCTTTAAACGAAGCAGACAGTCCTGAAGAAGGTGCACAAAACTGGATCGACGAGCATCAGGACGTTATTGATGAATGGACAAAATAAGTATGATAAAACAACCTGTTCCCTAATGGGGACAGGTTGTTTTATGTCAGAGAAATGGCTAGTACTAGACTTATCAAGTATAGAGCCTTTAGAAAAAAAGGGAAAATAAGCTCGACATGGATTCCTCAGAGCTGATTTTAGAGAATGGCGAGACACCGGAATATGATCCAGATAAAGCCCAGGATTCAACCGAACTACAGGTCCTATTAGAAAGAAGTATAATCAATTCGAAAGGTTCTTCGCAGCTCAAAGAAATTGCGGTAGGTATAGTAACGAATCAATCAAACAGTGGTTTCAGAGGTTTGGTCTTGAAGTGCAAAAACCTCCCTTTATCAAAAAGTGCGTTACGGTGAAGAAACCTTGACTAAATCTGAGGAACAAACATATCACCAAGAGCTGTAATCATTAAGAGAGCAAATTGAATCCACGAACGACTCCCATCCAATAAATCGTAAATCAACTAGTTTAAAGGTCCCTTTTTCAGGAAACATACTAATTAGAAGTAAATCACAAGAAAAAGGAGTCGTTGTTTTATGGATTTATATAAAGAAATTAAAAAACTAGAGCAGGTTCATTTACAAAAACCACAAAAGGTATTCTCAATGTACTTAAACACCGACCCTTCTGATCCAGATCAGCAAGGTGGAGAATGGAAAATCCACTTGAAGAATGGCTTGAACAACTTTGAGTCTTATTTACAAGAAGATGGAGATTCTGATGAAAAGCGAAACTATTGGGCCGTTAAAGAAAAAGTGGAGCATTTCATAGAGGAGAATGAGCAGCATTTTGCCAAAAGTGTTGTGCTTTTTGCTACGGCAGATGATACTGTATGGTTTGCGGAACGCTTCCAAATGCCAGTGAAGACGGAGTTCTATTGGGAGGAGACTCCTGTACTTGATCAATTGAAAGAAATGCAGGAGAAGTTTCCTAGAACAGGAATAATTTTAACCCAGAAAAATCAAATTAAATTGATCGATGCACAGTTAGGTAGTCTTAATGATACTCAGCTGTTTGAGCTTGATTTAAATACAGATGACTGGAGACAGCATCAAGGTCCGCATAGAGCTCAGCCATCTATGGGCTCTGGAGGAGCAAAGAACTCTAAACAGGACCAATTTCAGGAAAGGTTCGAAGCGAACCGTTATCGCTGGTATAAAAGTGTAGCTCCTAAACTTGATAAGCTTGCAAAAGGTTATGGTTGGGAAAAGATTTATATGGTAGGAGATAAAGAAGAACTGAAAGACTTGCAGGACAATATGAACAAAGAAGCGGATGAAATGGTGAATAAAAACCTGCTTGACCACGAAGAGATGAAAGTAATTGACGAAGTGGTCCAATAATTACGGAATAGGCGCTGGCATAAAGCCGGCGTCTTTTTTTGTATATAGGATTTTACAATATTTATTTTGTATGGATAATTTTCTAAGGTGTGAATCTACTTCAAGCTCAGTGTCTAATCTCTTATTGTCATACGTCCAATCGGCATTAGCGATTCACTGTTCATTGAATGTCTAAGTCAGGGGCTTGGGCTTTTGTACTGGAAATTTTATCAGTAAAGCAATAATTATACAGATAAATTATTTATATGATAAAATAGTTTGTATTGAAAACATTTATTTGATTGGAGATTTAATTTATGTACGTAGTGGATTCGACAGTTGTCGTTCCTGATCATAAAGCAGACGAATTAATTCAAATTTACCGAAATCGTTCTCGTTTAGTAGATCAGGCAGATGGATTCATTTCTTTCCAATTGCTGCAAAATGATCGTAAGCCGGGAGAACTAACGGTTCACTTGGAATGGGCATCTAAACAAGATTACTTGAATTGGGCTAGAAGTGAGCAGTTTAAGAAGATTCACGAATTAGAAAAGCAGTATCCCGATCAAGAATTGCAAGGCATTGTACCTAAAGTGTCCAAGTACGAGGTGGTAGCTGAATGAAGAAGATCGAGCAAGATCGTATCGTTCATCAGATTGTTGAAGAAATTTATGCTGATTACCCAGACTTATGGGAAAAGTTCGGACAAAATGGCAGAGAAAGAACAGAAGAAGACAATTACCATCACCTTGACCACCTTTACGCTGCCTATGAAATGAAAAGCAGTGATTTCTTTATAGACTATACCAACTGGCTCAACAATGTCCTGACATCAAGAGGAGTAGGCACTTATCTGATTGTAGATAACTTTGAACGTCTTGTACGGATCCTGGAAGAGACAACATTGGCCGATGACGAAGAGCGCACGGCAATGATCCTTTATCTTCAAGAGGCCTTAAGACATTTACCTACCCTTTCAAAGTAAGAGGTGAATTAGTTTGAAAGAATACCAAGAAAAGCTCGCTCTTTATTTTCTAGACGGACATGAAGAGCAGGCACTTCGATATACAAAAGATTTACTCGAGAAACACCCGCGATTATATTTATTCGAAGATATCATCACACCTGCGATGTACTATATCGGTGAACTGTGGGAGAAAAATAAAATTTCAGTCGCGGATGAACATTTAGCCACAGCTATATGCGATTTTGTCTTGTCTAAATTAGAAGCAGAAGCTGAAGATATTAAAGGACATAAACAGAAGAAGTATAAAGCCATTTTGTTCGGAGTGGAACAGGAGCAGCACTATATCGGATTGAAGATGGTCGCTGACACGTTTAAAGATAATGGATGGCGTGTCAGGTATTTAGGACCCAACCTGCCATTAGATCACTCTTTAGTTCAAATAGAAAAGTATAGACCGGAAGTGATTGGTCTTTCTGCTGCGTTATCGTACCGGCTGCCTACGTTGAAGATATTGATTGAGCGATTTAAGAAGCTTCCTTGGAGGCCACTCATTATGATTGGTGGTCGTATGGCTAAGAAATTTGATCTTAATGAATTTGAATCAGATCAAGTCATGGTGGTGAAAGATCTAAACCACCTCCACCGATGGTTCAAAGAAGGAAGGGAAGACCTTATCAATGAAACTAGTTGACCGTACCTTCCCGCTTCCTTATTATAAAATAAATAAAAAATATCAAATTCAGTCCTGTTCTAAAGAGGCTGAAGATTTATTTGGCCCTCAAGAGAATCTTTTGGATATATTTGACGAATACAGCAAACCAAAGGTTAAAAATTGGGTGAACCCTGAAGTGCAAAAAGTTTCAGTAGAGATTCATCTTAAACCTATCAATGAAGAGGACGGCCCCCTTACTGCCGACATGTATGTTTCTTGGGAAAACGACCTCTATGCAGAAGTGATGCTCATGATGAAGGATAGTCGACTTACTAAGGTCACCAAAACAATGAATCAATTGAGAGCACGTCTAAACGATACGAACTTTGAGCTACTAGATGAAAAAGAAAAGCTAGAAGAAGCCATAGCACAAAACAATCGGTTATCCGCACCTTTTATTGATTTGACTGAGGACACTGCTCTAGTCCCGTTATTTGGTGACATCACATCTGAAAAAATGTATGCGATAGAAGAATATTTGTTGCAATCTTCACAAAGAGATGGAATCGACCGGATTCTATTTGATTTTACAGCAGTAAGACACGTAGAAAGAGATGGGATTCAAGTGTTTAACAACCTGATGACTTCTGTTTTTTATATGGGTCCAGAGGTTGTTCTTATCGGTATCCGCCCTGAACAGGCAAAACAATTAAGTGAAATGAATATGTTAGCTGATATTAAGTATATGAACTCTCTGCAGCAAGCTATTATGAAATATTGTGCGAAATAAAACCTCTCCTTTTTTCAGGAGAGGTTTTATAATTGAAAAATTACCCATATGGCAAAGATTGTGGTCAAAACGGATGTGCTCAAGTATAGAAATGCTTCTTTCCATTTTCCTTGTTTCAATAATTGAAAAACCTCAAAACTAAACGTCGAGTACGTCGTATACCCTCCGCAGAAGCCTGTAGCTAATAAAAGCCAAATAGATTCGGAAAATCCACTACTCTCATAAAAGTTGATAAGCAATCCTAGCAGTATTCCTCCAGAGATATTAGCGAAAAAAGTTCCTAAAGGGAAAGAAGATTTACCATTCCACAGCTGACTCACTTCAAATCGTAACAGGGCGCCGATGGCTCCACCGAAAAATACGAATAGAATGTTCAAATTCTCCATCTCCTTCCCAAAAAGTGACCGAACATCGTCATTCCTAGGCCGCCGAAAATGGTTGCAATCATATAGTAGCAAGCGATCATCGTAGATTGGTCAAAAAGCTGAATAGATTCAGCGGAAAAAGCAGAGAACGTGGTGAACGACCCGATCATTCCTGTGGCCAGCGCTTTATGTAATTGTTTCGCCTTCCCTGTTGAATGTAGAAATACTTCATATAGCAAGGTTAATAATAAGCAGCCGATTAAGTTTACGGCTAAAGTTCCGTATGGAAATCCTAAAGGGGAATTAAATAATGAAGAGACGCCGTAACGTAAAGAAGAACCTATCCCTCCTCCAAGTCCAATCCCTAAGTAAATTGATTTTCTCATTTGAGTTTCCAAACCCTTCTCTGCTTACACAAAAATAATGACTTTATTTCTCTAACGTTCGTTCTTCTATAGTAATATACCAGGTCCTAAGGTGAAAGCATGACCTTGTTCGTTATAATAATTGTAAGCACATACGGCGTAGATGAACCGAAAGAAGAAGTTATTAAAGGTGAAAATTGTGGAATACAACGAGTAAGGCCATAGAAAATCTATTTAAAACTATCATGAAGAAAGGTTGGATTTTGATGCAATTAACATTAGAAGTTAACGGGATGACTTGCGAACATTGTGAAAAATCAGTAAAAAATGCATTAACTGAATTAGAAGGGGTTCACGGAGTAGAAGTTGATTTAGATAGTGGTAAAGTGGATGTCACCTATGATAAAGCTTACGTTTCCAAACCGCTAATGAAAGAGGCAATTGAGGCACAAGGTTACGAGCCTGTAGGATAAAAAAACCCGGCTTCCTGCCGGGTTTTTGTTGTTAGCTAGTCCCAGTGGATAATTGGTCTAATGACATACGGCTCTAGCGCCGATCCCTCTCGTGACATAAGCAATCCGTACTTCGAGAGGAAAATCACCTTCCTCCAGTCGTTTTACATGTCGTGACTCTAAAGCAAACACGCTTTAGATCTTATTGGATGGTGTAAGGCAATTGAGACTTGTAACCAGTAAACTGCTGATAAGTCTGTTGGATTTTTTGCTGTTGTTCTTGCTCCACACCATACCAGCCGTTCTTAAACATCAAGTTATATAAATTTCTCTGACAGTCCTGTGTTTCTTTAAAAATCGTTGCAAGATCTTGATAAAGCGTTTGATTACTAGCCTCGTTAAGTGCGATGTTGTAGGAGGCTGTCATATATTTTTCGGTTGTCAGTTGGTCATTTACAAAATCGCGTTCATTCATTTGAGGTGTTTTTGGAACGCTCGTCTCAGGGTTTTGAATTTTATTGGCTTGTTGATTCATGTGAGATACCTCCTTAATTGGTTTGTTGTTGCTGACTGTTCAAATGGTTAAGGATTTTGTTGTAGTGACGTTGATGCATTTGACCTGCTTCTTCTAACGCTGCTTGAATTTCAGGTGTTTGACAGTTCTGAGCAAAGAAGTGGGCTTTTTTACATGCGATCAAGTTCCAAGACAACATGTCAGAGATATATAACTGATCTTTTGTACTTACGATATTAGGAACTTGTGGCATAGGCTGAGCCTGATTGACTGAGGACATTTCATTCTGTTGCTGCATATTTCTTACCTCCTTCATTATTTCGCCATTAGTATCCCCGAAGGATAGTCTTCTATCATAAAAATCTGATAAAGATACAAGATGGTGTCGAATAATTAGCGATTTCGTACCCAATTTTTTTGATAAATGGTAAAATAGTGGTGTTAGCGTTTACAAAAACACGATTTTCTCAAAACAGAAAAAGTGAATTAGATAAAAGGTTATTAAATGTCATTAACATAGATTAGGGGGATTTTCGTATGGAAAAAATTCTACGTAATTTCTTTTTATTTCTTTCTAAAAATCGATTTTTTACTAAGTTAGCTAAGAGGTATGGGTTGCGTTTTGGAGCTGGTCGATTCGTAGCTGGTGAAACAATCCCAAACGCCGTGAAAACGATTAAAGAGCTGAATCTTAAAGGAATGTCAGTAACCATTGACCATTTAGGTGAATTTATTGATAGTAAAGAAGAAGCCCGTGAAGCGGCTGATGGCTGTATCGAGGCGATCAAAGCCATAGCTGAACACGACTTGGATTCACAGCTGTCCTTGAAGTTGACTTCTATGGGACTCGATATTTCTGAAGAACTGGCTTTGGAAAATATGCGCCGTATCCTGGATGTCGCGGAGGAAAAGAATGTGTTTGTAACGATTGACATGGAGGATCACGACCGTTGTGAAAAGACCCTCCAAATCTTTAAAAAACTGCGGGAAGATTACGAGCATATTGGAACCGTTCTGCAATCTTATCTATATCGCACTGTGGAAGATATTGAGGATCTAAACAAATACAATCCCAATCTGCGTTTAGTTAAAGGTGCCTACAAAGAGTCGCCGAAGGTAGCTTTTCCAGACAAAAAAGATGTTGATGAAAATTATAAAAAAATCATCAAAATGCATCTGTTGAATGGAAATTATACTGCCGTCGCTACTCATGATGACGCTATGATCGAATACACCAAACAATTGGTTGAAGAAAATGACATACCTAAAGATCAGTTTGAATTTCAAATGCTGTATGGTATTCGCGTAGACAGGCAAGAAGAACTGGTTAAAGAAGGTTACCATATGCGCGTATATGTTCCATACGGAAACGACTGGTACGGCTATTTTATGAGACGGTTAGCCGAACGTCCAGCTAACGTTGCCTTTGTTCTAAAAGGTGTGTTTGGAAAATAAAATTTGAAGAGGTATCTCTCCATAAAGGGTACCTCTACATACTATAATCGTAAACTGAAATACGGCATTCTTGATGGTACGAGGAACATTTTGCAAAATAATGCTGTAAAAAGGATTGCGAAATATCTGAAAATAATTTATATTAAATGTAGAAACCGTTTGAGCAGTTTTTATTTTTTTGACTGTAAAATGAATGAGTATTCATTCAAGGTAAGGGGGACCAATAAATGAATCGAAATATTAAGCGCGCTGCAGTCCTTGGATCAGGCGTAATGGGGGCTGGCATTGCCGCTCACTTGGCAAATGTCGGAATACCAACACTGATGCTCGATATCGTACCGCGTGAGTTAACCGATCAGGAAAAGAAGAAGGGTTTAACCTTCGAAGATAAAGAAGTAAGAAATCGAATAGCTGCTTTAAACAAAGAAGCATTAAAAAAACAAAAACCGTCACCATTAACTAGCAAATCCAGCCTGGATTTAATTGAAGTCGGCAATATGAGTGATGACATGGAGAAATTGGCTGAAGTCGACTGGGTTATAGAAGTAGTCGTTGAAAATCTTGACGTAAAGAAAAAAGTACTCGCAGAAGTTGACCAGCATCGTAAACAAGGATCCATTGTAAGTTCAAATACTTCTGGAATTTCCATTGAATCCATGTCTTCTGAATGCAGTGAAGATTTAAGAAAGAATTTCTTAGGAACGCACTTTTTCAACCCGCCTAGATACTTAAAACTGCTTGAAGTCATTCCAACGAAGGACACAGACCCTGAAGTGCTTACATTTATGAGAACATTCGGGGAGGATGTACTTGGCAAAGGCGTGGTAGAAGCGAAGGATACACCGAACTTCATTGCGAATCGTATTGGGACCTATGGTTTGCTAGTCACAGTACAGCAAATGCTTGAAAAAGGCTATAGCGTGGGTGAGGTTGATTCTGTCACAGGCCCAATGATTGGACGACCGAAGAGTGCTACCTTCCGTACGCTGGACGTTGTTGGACTGGATACGTTTATTCATGTGGCCAATAACGTATATGACCAGGTTGAAGGTGAAGAAAAGAAAGCCTTTGAGGTTCCCGATTTCATGAAACAGATGCTTGAGAAAGGCTGGCTCGGGTCAAAGAGCGGTCAAGGATTTTTCCTTAAGAAAAAAGGTGAAAAAGGAAGCGAGATTCTTCAGTTAAACCCTCAAACGATGGAGTACGAAGAAAGAGGAAAATTAAAAACCAAAGCAACTGAAATGGCTAAGCAGGAAAAAGGATCTAAGCGAAAACTCAAAGCACTTATTTCCGCAAAAGGAGATCGTGCAGGAGATCTTATATGGTCAATCGTCAAACCTGTTCTGCTCTATTCGGCTGAACTATACGGAGAAATAGCTGATGACGTACCTTCCTTTGATGAAGCGATGCGCTGGGGTTTTGGATGGGAACTCGGACCATTTGAAGTGTGGGATGCCATTGGCGTCGAGAAGTCTGTTGAACGTATGAAAGAAGAAGGAGACCAAGTCCCTTCCTGGGTTGAACGTATGCTCGAACAAGGATTCACCTCTTTCTATAAACAGGAAAATGGAAACGTTTACTTCTATCACGATGGAGAGTACAAAGAACAATCATTCAATCCTAAGAACATTAATTTGAAACGCCTGAAAGAACAGAAAGAAGTGATTAAAAAGAACGCTGGAGCTAGTTTAGTGGACCTTGGGGACGGCGTAGCAGGTCTGGAGTTTCATTCCCAAAGTAATGCCATTGGACTTGATATCATACAGATGGTGAACTTCGCTATCGATCACGTAGACGATCATTTTAGTGGATTAGTGATTGGAAACCAGGCTAAGAACTTCTGTGTTGGAGCGAATCTAGGAATGATCCTTGTGGAAGCACAGGATTTTAACTTTTTTGAAATTGAAATGGTCGTAAAGAACTTCCAGGATGCCATGATGCGTCTTAAATATTCAGATAAACCCGTGGTTGCAGCCCCATTTGGAATGACATTAGGCGGCGGAGCAGAAGTTTGTTTGCCGGCTGACGTTATTCAGGCTTCTCAAGAAACCTACATGGGACTTGTAGAAACAGGGGTCGGCTTGATTCCTGGTGGAGGTGGAAATAAGGAACTTTACATCAAACATTTAAGGAATATTCCTGATGGAGTTGATTTTGACCTTCAAAAAGTAGCTAACAGTGTATTTGAGAAAATTGCAATGGCTAAAGTCTCTACATCTGGTGAAGAGGCAAGAGAAAATGGGTTCTTAGACAGTAAAGATGCTATAAGCGTAAACGGAGATCACCTTTTACATGATGCGAAAGAAAAAGTGCTGGCTCTTGCTAACTCAGGATACAAGGCTCCGAAACGTACGAAGGTTCCTGTAGTTGGAGAACAGGGATACGCAACGATGATGTTAGGGGCGAAGTCACTTGCACTCAGCGGTTATGCTAGTGAACATGACTTAAAGATCGCAGAAAAACTCGCTTTTGTTTTAGCTGGAGGACGTTTAAAAGAAGGTACTCTTGTTGACGAACAATACTTGCTGGACCTTGAACGAGAAGCTTTCTTGAGTCTTGTCGGCGAGCCAAAATCTCAAATGCGGATGCAACACATGCTGATGAAAGGGAAGCCACTGCGTAATTAATATTTAGGAGGGGGAAGGAACGTGAAGGAAGCAGTCATTGTAGCAGGAGCTCGGACACCTGTCGGGCGGGCCAAAAAGGGTTCGCTTGCTCATACTCGTCCAGATGATCTTGCAGCATTAACCATAAAAGAAACATTAAAGCGCGCTAATAATTATGAAGGAAATATCGATGATGTCATTATTGGCTGTGCGATGCCAGAAGCAGAGCAGGGCATGAATATGGCGCGGAACATATGCGGTTTAGCAGGTCTTCATCATAAAGTCCCAGCCATTACGATTAATCGCTATTGTTCTTCTGGACTTCAAAGCATTGCTTATGCGGCAGAGAAAATCATGCTTGGCCATAGTAATGCCGCTATAGCAGGCGGAGCGGAATCCATGAGTTTGATTCCTATGGGAGGTCATGTGATCAAGCCGAATATCAATCTGGTTGAACATGCTCCTGAGTATTACATGTCTATGGGTCATACAGCAGAAGAGGTGGCAAAGCGGTTCGAAATTTCGAGAGAAGATCAGGATGCTTTTGCTGTTCAAAGTCACGAACGGGCTGCACGCGCCATTAAAGAAGGAAAATTTGAGGATGAGATTGTCTCTGTGGAAGTTACAGACCGCTCCTTGGGAGATGACAATAAAGTGAAAGAAAGTACTTTTACTTTCTCCATGGACGAAGGCGTGCGTGCGGGTACAACAACGGAAGTATTAGCTAAATTAAAGCCAGCTTTTTCTACGAAAGGTTCCGTAACAGCAGGAAACTCTTCTCAAATGAGTGATGGAGCAGCCTCTGTGCTCGTTATGGACAGAGAAAAAGCCGAAGCCGAAGGATTGACTCCCTTAGTAAAATTCAGATCTTTCGCTGTAGCCGGAGTGGAGCCTGAAATTATGGGAGTCGGACCGATTGAGGCGGTACCTAAGGCTTTGAAACTTGCAGGACTAAGCCTATCGGATATTGGGCTCTTTGAACTGAATGAAGCATTTGCTTCACAATCACTAAGGGTAATTAGAGAGCTTGGTCTTAACCCGGATAAAGTGAATGTAAATGGAGGAGCTATTGCTTTAGGCCACCCTCTAGGATGTACGGGTACGAAGCTGACTTTAAGTTTGATTCACGAAATGAAACGAAGAAATGAGCAGTTTGGTGTGGTAACGATGTGTATTGGCGGCGGTATGGGAGCTGCTGGAGTTTTCGAGCTAATTTAAGAGGAGGAACAATAAATGAGTGAATTAAAAGAAATGATTAAAGGTGGAGGGTTTATTGTAGAGGACTTGGCTGCCTCTGATATTATCACACCGGAAGATTTCACAGATGAACATTTAATGATTGCCAAGACGGCTGAGGATTTTGTTTTAGGTGAAGTCGTCCCCAAGATTGAGAACCTGGAGAATCATGAGTTTGAGCATTCTGTTACCTTACTGAAAAAAGCGGGTGAGTTAGGGCTGCTTGGAGCAGACGTTCCTGAAGAATATGGCGGCTTACAGCTGGATAAAATCAGTTCTTCCTTAATTACTGAAAAATTTTCAAGAGCGGGTGGCTTTTCTGTTACCCACGGAGCTCATGTAGGAATTGGATCCCTTCCTATAGTATTTTTTGGTAATGAAGATCAAAAGCAAAAGTACTTGCCGCTTTTAGCGACTGGAGAAAAGATTGCTGCCTATGCTTTGACAGAACCAGGGTCAGGTTCAGACGCTCTTGGTGCGAAAACGACAGCGAAACTAAACGAAGCTGGCACGCATTATGTTTTGAACGGGGAGAAACAATGGATTACAAACTCTGCTTTTGCTGATGTGTTTGTAGTGTATGCTAAGATCGATGGCGATAAGTTCACTGCTTTTATTGTAGAACGTGATTATCCTGGCGTTTCTACTGGACCTGAAGAAAAGAAAATGGGAATTAAGAGTTCCTCAACTCGAACGCTTGTCCTTGAAGATGCAGAAGTCCCGGTAGAAAATGTTCTTGGAGAAATAGGACGCGGCCACGTCATCGCCTTCAACATTCTTAACGTAGGTCGATATAAGCTGGCCATTGGCGGAGTAGGAGGGGCTAAGCGCGCCGTAGAACTATCTGTAAAATACGCAAAAGAGCGAAAACAATTTAAGACACCTATTGCAAACTTCCCTCTGATTCAAGAAAAGATCGCATCTGTTGCAGCCAATACCTATGCGAATGAAAGCGCAGTTTACCGAACAGTCGGCCTGTTTGAACAAAGCATGGGTAAACTATCAGAAGAAGAGCTGAAAGATGGGGCTGCGGTAGCTAAAGTTATTGCTGAATACGCAATCGAATGTTCGTTGAATAAAGTGTTTGGCACAGAATTGCTTGATTTTGCAGCTGATGAAGCTGTTCAAGTTCACGGTGGGTACGGGTTTATGTCTGAATATGAAGTAGAACGTATTTATCGTGATTCCAGAATCAATCGTATCTTTGAAGGAACAAATGAAATTAACCGCATGATTGTACCAGGAACCCTCTTGAAAAAAGCGATGAAAGGCGAGCTGCCTTTGCTTCAAAAAGCACAGGCCCTTCAGGAAGAGATTATGACTATGATGCCTGAAGAACCAGGGATCGAATCCTTGGAGCAGGAAAAATACTTGCTTAAGAACGCGAAGAAAATCGGATTGCTTGCTGCTGGTTTAGCTGCACAAAAATATGGGGAAAAACTTGAAAATGAACAGGAACTTCTTGTGAATATTGCAGATGTGGTAGGAGAAATCTACAATATGGAGTCTGCGATTCTCCGCACGGATAAGGCGATTCAAAAATCCGGAGAAGAAAAGAATAAACAGAAGTTACTTTATACTCAAGTCTACACTCAAGAAGCATTCAACCGTATTGAAGCGCATGCGAAGGAAACGTTGATTGCAGCTGAATCAGGTGATTCTCTCCGTATGATGCTTGGAGCTTTACGTAAGTTGACACGTCATACCCCAATAAACGTAATTGCTAAAAAACGTGAAATCGCTGCTCGTTTAATTGAAGCGGAAAAATATACCGTATAATAATCAAACTTCATGTTCCCAAGCCTCTACTTCGAAACTCTTCGAAGTGGGGGCTTTTATTCTTAATGATTGTTAGGATAGAAGCCGATTAATGAAGAAAGATTTTATAAAAATAAGCAATTCATCTTCCAAACTCGATTAATCGATGAAAAATCCATCTTTAGTATGGTAAAATAAAAATCAACAACAACAAAGGAGGGTAAGAGCTTGACTGTAACCTTCTATTGGTACCCGAACTGCGGGACATGTAAAAAAGCAAAGAAGTGGCTGGAGGAAGAAGGCGTGGATTATAACTCCGTACATATTGTCAACGAGCCTCCTTCTCAAGCAGAATTGAAATCACTCATGGGAAAGAGTGAGCTTCCCGCTCGAAAGTTTTTTAATACGAGCGGAAAAAAGTATAGAGAATTGAATATGAAGGAAAAGCTAAAAGAAGCATCAGAGGATGAAATGGTTGAATGGCTTGCTTCAGACGGCATGCTGATTAAGCGTCCGATCGTTACCGATGGTGAGAATGTTACTGTTGGGTTTAAAGAGGAAACATTCGAAAAAACATGGAAAGCATGAGCAGAACATTGGAAATAAAAGCATCCAGCTTTTATGTTAATAATTGTTGCTAAATACTAATTTCTATTGTGGAGGGATTGCAATGAGTCTACCAAAAGATCTACGTTATTCTGAAGAGCACGAATGGGTAAAAGAAGAGGGAGAAAAAGTCCGCATCGGGATTACAGATTTCGCTCAGTCAGAACTTGGTGATATCGTTTTTGTTGAGTTGCCGGAAGTTGGCGAAGAGCTTGAAGCGGATGAACCATTCGGTAGTGTAGAGTCTGTTAAAACTGTATCTGAGCTTTATGCACCAGTAAGTGGTAAAGTTGTGGAAATTAACGAGGAGCTAGAGGACAGCCCTGAGTTCGTTAATGAATCTCCATACGACAAAGCTTGGATGGTTGTTGTGGAACCAAGCAATGCTTCTCAGATGGATGAATTGATGACACCAGAACAATACGAAGAAATGATTAATGAGGATTAATCGATAATTTACAATTTTTTGTACAGACAGGGGCTACATAAGATTCCTTGTCTGACATGATCGTGTATCATATTAATCATGTTCAGACCATGTCCCTTAGACATGGTCTGTTTTCATATAGTGGGTGATAGGAAATGGATAGAGAGCGAATTGTCATTGTTGAGGGAATTACTGATAAGAAAAAGCTCAAAAAGGTACTGGATGAGGATATTGAAATCATCTGCACTCATGGCACATTAGGTGTTGAACGAATGGAAGAGCTGATTTTTGATTTCAACCTAGATGATCGTTCCGTTTACATTCTTGTAGATGAAGACGACTCGGGAAATAAGTTGAGAAAACAATTGACAGAAGAACTTCCCCATGCAGAACACATTTATATTGATAAAGCGTTTAGAGAGGTTGCCGCTACGCCAGAGCCAGAATTAGCAAGAGCACTTTTGAACAGACACTTCAGTGTAAAACCGATCTACTTGATTTAGGAGGAACAACTTGGAAGAACTAGAACAAAAAACGATTGAAACAGCGATACAGGGCGATGTGTTAGCGCTCACTTTCATTCACAGTCCTTTTTGCGGCACATGCCATTTAGCTCGACAAATGCTGACAACTATTGAAGCAACATTTGGGAAAGAGATATTTTGGGAATTCAATGCCTCGTTGCATCCCGATCTTATGGAGAAGTATCGAATAGAAAGTGTCCCATGTCTGCTCGTTACAGAAAAGGGGCGGTTAGTCGAAAAGGTCTATGCTTTTCATTCTGTTCCGAACATGTATGAGAAAGTCTCAAAATATGTAAAAGAATAATCGAATGACCCGGGAAATGACGAACGATTCTTCGCTTCAGGAGAAGGGTTGACTCCTCCTTTTAAAGAATTTTAATACAGTAAAAGGAGGAGTTTTTATGATCGATTTTATTTATGAATGGGTAGAGAACGTCAATCATCGATATGACCTGTTACCTACTTGGCGTGAACGAAAACTAAACGTTGAAGTACAAGTTGGTCAGCATCAAGTTTGTTTATTTATCGATCATTCAGGGGTTCAGTTAAAAGCAACACAAGAAGGTCAAGGAAGTCTGGTTCTGCAATCGTCTACCAGTGTTATGGAAGAATTGTTTACAGGAAGCAAAAAACTGACCTCCCTACCTGAAACGATGATTAGTGTAAAGGGAGCTTATCGAAACATCTTATTTATGGAGTCTTTACTTTTACTTTCTAGATGAGTTTACCAATGGATTCTACAATCTCTAAAAAGGAAGCTTTGTCCCCGAATTGTTCATACACGTTTCCATGCTGATCAATAATCGTCGTAGTGGGTACACCTTCACACTCGTATAGGTCGTAAATCTCCCTCCCTCTGTCTTTTAAAGTAGGCTGCGTTAAAAATTCATCAGCATACTGAACGCCTTTTTCTTCTGCTCTTTCTCTACCTGCTACATTGATGGTCAGCATTTTTACCTTCTCATGATCCATCGTTTTATAAAGCTGCTCTTTTTTTGGAAGGTCTGAACCGCAATCGGGACACCAGGAGACCCAAAACGTGAGAACAATTACTTTTCCAATATCTTCATCTAGCTGGTAAGTTTCTTCATTATGAATGTATGGTAGCTCAAATAGTGGTGCTTTTTTCAACTTTATACTCTCCTCTTTTTTTGTTGACGTGTAGGTAGTACAATGCTAACATATTTAATAATTTCATATCGACATCTTCACTTATCCAGAGTGGCGGAGGGACTGGCCCTGTGATGCCCAGCAACCGGCTCCATATGAGCACGGTGCTAATTCCTGCAAAGCGATTATCGCTTTGATAGATGAGAAGAGGTAGTAACGTAAATCTCTTCTTAATGGAAGGGATTTTTTTATTGCCTGTTTCTTTTTTATGAAAGTAGTTAATTTTCTGCTTTTTTTGTTGACACAAAATTTTGGCGGTGATACAATTCCTCTTGTGCTACTTAAGCGAGTTAAAGTGATAATCATTTAATATACCAAAATCTCTTATCCAGAGTGGCGGAGGGACTGGCCCGATGATGCCCGGCAACCCACGAACATCTTGTTCGAGAAGGTGCCAATTCCTACAGAGCGTAAGCCCTGATAGATGAGAGAACAGATTTGACTTAGGATACATACGCCTTTCTGTTCTCTGAATCAGAAAGGCGTTTTTTTATGGAGGGACAACATGATTACAATCAAAGGCTTATCCAAAGTATTTCAAACAAAAGACAAACAGGTAACTGCTGTAGATAACCTTGATCTTTCAATAAAGAAAGGCGAAATCTACGGTGTGATCGGATACAGCGGTGCCGGAAAAAGTACGTTTATAAGGCTATTGAATCGTCTGGAAGACCCTACGGGCGGTAAGGTAACCATCAACGAACAGGAATTGACCTCCCTAAGTAAAGGGAAGTTGAGAGTAGCCCGTCAGGAGATAGGGATGATTTTTCAGCACTTCAACTTACTTTGGTCTAGAACCGTTCATGACAATATCGCTTTTCCTCTGGAAATTGCCGGTACACCAAAAGCAGAAAGGCAAAAAAGAGTCAATGAATTAATAGACTTGGTCGGATTGAGTGGTCGTGGAAATTCATATCCTTCTCAGCTTAGTGGAGGACAAAAACAGAGGGTAGGTATTGCTCGGGCTTTAGCAAACAATCCTAAAGTGCTACTTTGCGACGAAGCAACATCAGCCCTTGACCCTGAGACGACAGATTCAATTTTAGACCTGCTTGTAGATATCAACGAAAAATTGGGGCTGACAATTGTTCTAATCACTCATGAAATGCACGTTATTCGCAAAATTTGTCACCAGGTGGCGGTTATGGAAGAAGGAAAAATCGTCGAACAGGGAGATGTTCTGGATGTATTCCTTCATCCTAAACAGCAAGTGACGAAGAAATTCGTCGATCAGGTCATGGGAGATCCAGAAAAAGAACACTCACTAGGGCTTATAAAAGACAATTACAAGAGTGGGGAAATCGTAAGACTCCACTTCGTTGGAGACAGTGCGAACCAAGCACTGATTAGTGATCTATCTAGAAAGTTCGTACTAGATGTGAACATTTTGCATGGTAAGATCACTCAAACGCAAAAAGGTGCTTATGGAACGATGTTTGTTCAATTTGAAGGTGCTAAAGAAGAAATTAACCGGGCGATCCATTACATCGAAGAAACGTCAGTAGAAGTGGAGGTGAACCCGAATGTTTAATCAGTGGTTTCCAAATGTAAGTATGGAAGACATGATTACGGCTACAAACGAAACATTATATATGACTTTAGTTTCCGTAGCAGGAACGTTCATTATCGGGTTGTTCCTTGGATTGCTGCTCTTTTTGTCTGGGCCGGGAGGGCTTTGGCAGAACAAGGTATTAAATATGATTACAGCATCGGTTGTTAACGTGTTCCGTGCGATTCCTTTCATTATATTAATTTTACTATTATTCCCGTTTACTGACTTTTTAATGGGAACCATCCGTGGTCCAAAAGCTGCATTACCTGCCCTTATAATCGGAGGAGCTCCATTCTATGCACGTCTAGTGGAGATCGCCCTGAAAGAAGTAAACAAAGGGGTAGTGGAAGCGGCAAAAGCAATGGGGGCAAAATATTCGACGATTATCTTTAAAGTTCTGCTTCCAGAATCGATGCCAGCCTTAATATCTGGGATCACAGTGACAGCGATCGCTCTGATCGGCTACACAGCTGTTGCAGGAGCAATCGGGGCTGGTGGTTTAGGTGACTTTGCCTATTTCTACGGATTTCAGCGTAGTAACTGGGATGTTGTATTTATTTGTACCATTCTAATCATTATTATTGTGTTCATTTTCCAATTCATCGGGGATCTTATTACCCGTAAATTGGATAAAAGATAAAAATAAAAAAAAGGGAGAGTTATTGAAATGAAAAAATTATGGACAGCCGGTCTGGCCTTATTATTTGTACTTGTACTTGCTGCATGTGGATCTTCTGAAGAAAATGCATCAGGGTCTGAAGGAGGCAGCGGAGAGGAAAGCTCTGAGATTAAAGTAGGGGCAACGAGTGTTCCTCATGCTGAAGTATTGGAACAAGCAAAACCTATTCTTGAAGAAGAGGGAATTACTTTGAAGATTGAAGAATATCAGGACTACATTCTGCCGAATAAAGATTTGGCTGAAGGACGTATAGATGCCAATTACTTTCAAACCATTCCTTATTTAGAGCTTCAAGAAGAAGAAAATGATTATGATTTTGCAAACCTTGGCGGTATTCATATTGAACCAATTGGTGTCTATTCTCAAAAGTATGACAATCTTGAAGATATTGAAGAAGGCACGACACTAGTCATGAGCCGTTCTGTTTCAACACATGGTCGTGTTCTTTCCTTATTAGAAAAAGAAGGACTTATTAAGCTGGATGAGAGTGTTGAAAAAGTAGACGCTACGGTTGATGATATTGTAGAAAATCCAAAGAACCTTGAATTTGATACAGGCGTAGATGCTGCTAACCTACCTGAAGTTTATAAACGTGAAGAAGAGGTGCTTGCTGCAATTAACACAAACTATGCTATTGAAGCAGGGCTTTCCCCTCAAGAAGATGCAATTATTCTTGAAGGCACAGATTCTCCTTATGTAAATGTTGTGGCAGCTCAAAGCAAAGACAAAGACTCTGAAGCTCTGAATAAGCTAGTTGAGGTTCTTCGTTCTGAAGAAATTCAAACCTTCATTAAAGAAGAATATGATGGAGCAGTTGTACCTGTTGAAGGGGCATCTAAATAAACGGATAAAATAGGTGATTGCGGTTTATACTAACCGCAGTCACTTATTTTTTTTGGAGGTTATGATGATGCCAGAACAAGAAATGAATTGGACTCAAGCTTATCTGCATGATTATAAGGAAGGAATGGGAATATTCTCAGAACGCATGCCTGAAGTCTCCCATCAGTTTAGTCAATTTTCCGAAGCCTGTTTCAAGGAAGGAGAATTATCCAAGAAACAAAAACAACTAATGGCATTAGGAATTAGTATCGTAGCTCAAGATGAATACTGCATGATTTATCACACTAAGGGATGTGTAGATCAAGGAGCTAGTGAAAAAGAAGTGTTAGAGGCTTGTGGTGTAGCGGCAGCTTTCGGTGGGGGCGCAGCGCTGAGTCAGGCTGTTACTCTAGTGCAAGAGGCTTACGCAGATCTTACGACAAACGTGAATTAATTGAATAGTTAGAAAAAAGAAGCAAATCGATGGTATTAACTATATGACGAAGAATCAAACGCTTACATGGATGAAATTCATTTGAATATCCCTATTTCCAGGTTTATTTACAATTTGTTCCGGGTATTTGTTTTATGATAATCTGAATTGTGTAAATAATCTGAAAGGGTGGATTCGTTATTAGTGACGATCTGAATTTGAATTATACTGCTGAGATGGATAAAGCCATGCACAAAGCGCATAACATGAGTTATGCCGAGTACAGCAGAAAGTTAGATACCCGATTAAAAGTGGAAGAAAAACGTCAACGCGAATTCGAACAAAGTCAAAAGATGTTTGCAGAAGTAGAACGCCAATTGCATAAATAAAGAGAGAATCAGGTAACCTTTAGTTACCTGATTTTTTCATGTTATAATGACATAGAATTTGTATATAAATTTGTTGGAAAAGCTCGAAGAATGTAGGGGTTTGAACGGTTTTGTATCTATAGTAAAAAGTTGATATCAGTTTCTATATGATATAAGATTGTAATGAGAATAAATTGAGAATGGTTCTTTGATCCATATTCAACCAGCAAATTTCCTATTAATAGATACTGGAGGTATTAACTATGGCAGGATCAACTTTAGAAATTAGAGATCTTCACGTAGAGATCGAAGGTCAAGAAATCCTAAAAGGTGTTAATCTTACAATCAACGGCGGTGAATTCCACGCTGTTATGGGACCTAACGGAACAGGTAAATCTACTTTAGCTTCCGCAATCATGGGTCACCCTAAATATGAAGTAACAAAAGGCGAAATCTTGCTTGATGGCGAAAACGTTCTTGAAATGGAAGTAGACGAGCGTGCACAAGCCGGACTTTTCCTTGCAATGCAATACCCTAGTGAAATCAGTGGAGTTACCAACTCCGACTTCCTTCGTTCAGCGATCAATGCTCAACGTGAAGAAGGCGATGAAATTTCATTAATGAAATTCATTAAAGATATGGATTCTAAGATGGACACGCTAGACATGGACAAAAACATGGCGCAGCGTTACTTGAACGAAGGCTTCTCCGGTGGTGAGAAGAAGCGTAACGAAATTCTTCAATTGATGATGATTCAACCAGCTATCGCAATCCTTGACGAAATCGACTCCGGTCTTGATATTGATGCGCTTAAAGTCGTTTCCAAAGGCATTAACGAGATGCGTAACGACGCATTCGGCTGCCTGATCATTACACACTATCAGCGTCTCCTTAATTACATCACACCAGACAATGTACACGTTATGATGCAAGGCCGTGTTGTAAAATCTGGCGGACCTGAACTTGCTCAACGTCTTGAAGAAGAAGGCTATGAGTGGATCAAAGAAGAACTAGGAATTGAAGACGAGACGGTAGGACAAAAAGCGTAATCAAGATAGGAGGGTTAACATGACAGTAGAAGTCACACTACCATACGATAAAGAGTATGTTACTCAATTTTCCCAAGGTCAACATGAGCCTGAATGGATGACAAACCTTCGTCTTAACGCCTTGGAAAAATCTGAATCTCTGCCGCTTCCTAAACCGGATAAAACGAATATCCAAAAATGGAACTTCACAGAGTTCAATCATCAGGTAGAAGGAGAAGCTATTGATTCTCTAGACTCCTTACCAGTTGAAATTCAGGACTTTTTAGATAAAGAAAAAGAACAGCAAAACCTTGTCATTCAACGGAACCATACCGTTGCTTACGGTACAATTGATCAAAAACTGAAAGATCAAGGTGTGATCTTCACAGATATTGGCACGGCGCTCCGTGAACACAGTGATCTTGTTGAAAAATACTATATGAATGATGCCGTACACATGGACGAGCATCGCCTTACTGCTCTTCATGCAGCTTTAATGAACGGTGGTATTTTCCTATACGTTCCTAAAAACGTTCAGATTGAAGACCCGATTCAGGCAATCTTCTGGCAAGAGGACCCTAAGGCATCATTAATCAACCACATCCTTGTTGTGGCCGAAGAAAATAGCTCAGTAACGTATGTAGAAAACTACATCTCTCATAATAAAGAAGAGAAAACTTCAGCTAACATCATTACAGAAGTTATTGCGAAAGATGGAGCGAAAGTTTCATTCGGAGCTGTTGATAACTTCGAAGCTGGTACAACCGTTTATACGAATCGTCGTGGTGTTGCCTATCGTGACGCTGTCATCGAATGGGCACTTGGCCAAATGAATGAAGGTAACACGGTTTCTGAAAATATCACTCACCTGATCGGTGATAATTCACATTCCAACGCTAAAACAGTTGCGATTGGAAGAGGGACTCAGAAACAAAACTTTACAGCGAATATCACTCATTTCGGTAAAGGCTCTGACGGATATATCCTTCAGCATGGTGTCATGAAAGATAAAGCATCCGCCATTTTCAACGGAATTGGTAAAATCGAGCATGGTGCATCTAAATCTAATGCTGAACAAGAATCTCGTGTGTTAATGCTAAGTAAGGACGCACGCGGTGACGCTAACCCGATTCTTCTTATTGATGAGGATGACGTAACAGCAGGACACGCTGCTTCCGTAGGACGTGTAGACCCGATTCAACTTTACTATCTAATGAGCCGAGGAATCTCTAAATTTGAAGCAGAGCGCTTGATTATTCACGGATTCTTAGCGCCTGTTGTTAAACAGTTACCTGTGGAGGCTGTAAAACGTCAGCTTACACAAGTAATTGAAAGGAAAGTATATTAATGGACGTAAAAGCGGTACGTGATCAGTTCCCGATTTTGCATCAGGAAGTGAACGGTCATCCGCTCGTCTATCTTGATTCCTCAGCAACTTCTCAAAAGCCTATTCAGGTAATTGAGAAGATGGATGAATATTACCGTGGTTACAATTCAAACGTTCACCGTGGAGTTCATACGCTGGGTACAAAAGCGACGGATGAGTATGAAGGCGCACGTGAAAAAGTGAGACGTTTTATTAACGCTTCAAGCACTCAAGAAGTCATTTTCACACGCGGCACGACTACAGCTATCAATACAGTCGCTGCAAGCTATGGACGAACGAACCTTGGAGAAGGTGATGAAATCGTCATCACTCCAATGGAACACCATAGTAATATCATTCCTTGGCAGCAAGTAGCGAAAGAGACAGGTGCTACTTTAAAATATATGCCATTACAGCCGGATGGAACGATTAATCTGGAGGATGCAAGGGAATCGATAACTGACCGCGCAAAAATAGTGGCTATTATGCATGTATCTAACGTTTTAGGTACAATTAACCCAGTGAAAGAGATTGCACAACTCGCACACCAGCAAGGGGCTGTCATGCTTGTTGACGGTGCTCAGAGTGCACCGCATATGACAATCGATGTTCAGGATATAGATGCAGATTTTTATGCTTTTTCTGGTCACAAAATGTGCGGGCCTACAGGTATCGGCGTACTCTACGGAAAGAAATCACTTCTTAGAGATATGGAACCAGTAGAATTCGGTGGAGAAATGATCGATTTTGTAAACTGGTACGACTCTACTTGGAAAGAGCTTCCTTGGAAGTTTGAAGGCGGAACCCCGATTATTGCTGGAGCTGTCGGATTAGGTGCAGCTATTGATTTCTTAACGGAAATCGGTCTGGATGACATTAAAGCTCACGAACAGAAACTGGCAGATTACGCTCAAGAGCAAATGCAGAAAATAGATGGAATGACGATCTATGGTCCGAAAGAACGGGCAGGATTAGTGACGTTTAACTTATCAGACGTTCACCCTCACGATTTAGCTACAGTGCTTGATGCAGAGGGAATTGCCGTAAGGGCTGGACACCACTGTGCACAGCCTCTCATGAGGTGGCTAGAGGTGTCTGCAACCGCGAGAGCCAGTTTTTATCTTTACAATACAGAAGAAGAGATTGACCGATTTGTTGAAGGATTACAAACAACAAAGGAGTATTTTGGCGATGTCTTTTAATAACTTAGATACGCTGTATCGCCAAGTCATCATGGATCATTACAAGAATCCCAGAAATCGCGGGTCGATTGAAGGCGATCATATGACCGTCGATATGAACAACCCAACCTGTGGAGACCGAATCCAACTTCAGTTGCAAGTGGAAGATGGTATCGTTAAAGATGCTAAATTCGATGGTGAAGGCTGTTCGATTAGTTTATCTTCAGCCTCCATGATGACTCAGGCTATCAAAGGAAAACCAATAGATGAAGCACTGAAAATGTCCGAAATCTTCTCAGATTTGATGCAAGGTAAAGAAGTGGATGAAGAAGATATTGATCTTGGAGATATCGAAGCACTTCAAGGAGTTGCGAAATTCCCAGCACGAATCAAATGCGCTACGCTAGCGTGGAAGGCGATGGAAAAAGGTGTCGATGAGGAGAAGCAGGATTAAGCCTGTTTCAATACCAAAAGGAGGTATATAATCATGGCTAAAAAAGCGCCAGAAGTCGGAGAGTACCAATATGGGTTCCATGAGAAAGATGTTTCGATCTTCCGTACCCAAAAAGGTTTGACAAAAGAAGTCGTTGAACAGATCTCCAATTATAAAGAGGAACCTAAGTGGATGCTTGACTTCCGTCTTAAGTCTCTAGAGCAGTTTTACAAGATGCCAATGCCTCAATGGGGCGGTGATTTGTCCGAATTAAACTTTGATGATATTACGTATTACGTGAAGCCTTCTGAACGTTCTGAGCGTTCTTGGGACGAGGTTCCAGAAGAAATCAAAAATACCTTTGATCGTCTTGGAATTCCAGAAGCGGAACAAAAATACCTTTCCGGTGTTTCCGCTCAGTATGAATCCGAGGTGGTTTATCACAATATGGAGAAAGACCTTGAAGAATTAGGTGTTATATTTAAAGATACAGACTCAGCTCTAAAAGAGAATGAAGACATCTTTAAAGAGTATTTCGGTAAAGTTATTCCTCCATCTGATAACAAATTCGCAGCGCTGAACTCTGCAGTATGGTCCGGAGGCTCCTTCATTTATGTGCCGAAAGACACGAAGGTAGAAACACCACTGCAAGCCTATTTCCGTATTAACTCTGAAAATATGGGACAGTTCGAGCGTACACTAATCATTGCAGATGAAGGATCCTCTGTACACTATGTAGAGGGTTGTACGGCACCTACGTACTCTTCAAGCTCTCTTCACAGTGCAGTAGTAGAAATCTTCGTAAAAGATAACGCATATTGCCGTTATACAACGATCCAGAACTGGGCAAACAACGTTTATAACCTGGTTACGAAACGTGCGGTAGCTGAGTCTAACGCAACGATGGAATGGGTTGATGGTAACCTTGGATCCAAGCTTACGATGAAGTATCCTGCTGTACTTCTTAAAGGTGAAGGAGCACGAGGAATGACTCTATCCATCGCACTTGCCGGTAAAGGCCAGCACCAGGATGCAGGAGCTAAAATGCACCACTTGGCGCCAAATACGTCTTCAACGATCGTTTCTAAATCCATCTCAAAACATGGTGGTAAAGTAACGTATCGTGGTATTGTCCAATTTGGACGAAAAGCTGAAGGTGCTCGTTCTAACGTTGAGTGTGATACGTTGATTATGGATAACGAGTCTACTTCAGATACGATTCCTTATAACGAAATCATGAATGAGAACATTTCTCTAGAGCACGAAGCGAAAGTTTCTAAAGTCTCTGAAGAGCAATTGTTCTATCTAATGAGTCGAGGCATCTCCGAAGAAGAGGCGACTGAAATGATCGTCATGGGCTTTATCGAGCCATTCACAAAAGAGCTGCCAATGGAATATGCCGTAGAAATGAACCGTCTGATCAAATTCGAAATGGAAGGTTCTATCGGTTAAGAAAATTAAATCCTTATCCCAACCCTTGGGATAAGGATTTTTTTATTTTTAAAAGTTATGGTTATTAGAGGGCTATTCAACTATATAGCTGGGTTATGTAACACTCGAACTCGAGATATTTTGGGTTTGTATTTGTAGTGTTAGGGATGGCTGGAAAATAACTCGCTTTTCCTTGGGGTACTGTCGAGGCTCCGCGCTCTCTGTGGGGTCTTGCCTAGGTCCTTCTCCCACGGGATTTTCCAGCCATCCCTCCTATCATTAACCTCCCAAACCCATCTAATTATTTAGAGTGAGGCTAAATAAAACTTATATTAAAGCATCTTGAAATCCATATCCATGCGTTTCCTTTCCGCCAATAAATAGCAAGGTGAGAGGGGAAATGGGGAGGCTTGCCGTCATCCCCGCTGAAAGCAAGCCATTTCCCCGACCACCTCTCCAGAATTACAAGGTAAAGGGAACAGCGCCATCTTAGCAAAGCCCTTATCTTGAATTCATGTCTTCAAGATAAAGAGGCTATTATTGAGGTTGGTTGCAATGAGGGGCATTATGTAGTCATATATGGGATCGATGTTAAAAAATACACTGCTTGAACCTTTAATATAATTTTGAAACAAAAGTAGCCCCCTTCTTTTAAAGGAGGGGCTCACTTTTGCTTTACAGCATAGGATCTATTAGACAAGCAGTGAACTAATGTTTGGTGTATTGAAGGCTTTCTTCAAGGTGGAGATCATCCATAAGGTTGGATAGCTCAACCGATAACAAGTCATACACCTCTTTTTTATGCTTTTTCTTACTATCAATATCGTCACGATATTGATCAAACATTTTGAGCCAATCCTTAAGATCATTAATCTCACCTAACTGTTTTTGAAAAGACTTAAAGTATCTGGCTTCTTGTTTATAATCAGATGCGTAGATTTTGTGCAGAGTATTATTAATGTATCTGATTTTCTTAGATATAATCCGGACGGAATGTAAAGCATCTAACGTTTCTTCATCTTCATAATGATGCTTTGACACTACTTCTAAATAATTTTCTACAGCCTTAGTAAATCTATTTTCAAATTCCTGGATCCTTACATCCACTTGGAGAGGAAGGACATAATATCGAAGTTCCTTCTCTTTAAAAAAATCCCATGTGTCCTTAAAGGTTTCATCAATAATAGTAGGAAGCTTATTATTAAGCTTTTTCTGTTGTTTAAGTCTTTTCTTTCCTACCTGGTCACTGAGCTGGCGATAAACTTCTTCATGCTGCTTCTTAGACGCTTGCTTAGCACGTTCATCAAATTCCTCTATAAACACATCTCGCTGTCTCACTTTACCTAAACGTTTATGAGCGGCATTTAAACGGTCCAGTAATGGATGATTTGTGACCTGGATAAACTCCAAGATGGCACGGACTTTACGTCCATTGACACGAGCTTGATGGACGTTTTCTTCATCATAAGGTTGCTCGAGGGAAAGTTCACAGTACTTCAGGTATTTGGTGACTAATTTTTTCAGCTGCTCCCTCCAGCGGTCTACCACTTGTTCATTTCCTTCTCCAAGACAATCCTCACAAACTAAGGATTTTTTTACGGAAACTAGAGCATCTGATGAGTGGCAGATTTCACATACCTGAATTTGGTCTTGCAAAATCGCATAGTCATGGTCGAAGGTAATATCAATTTTTTTCTCTTGATTCCAGCCCAATTCTTTTCGATAATCTGCTGGGATGAGCAGGCGTCCATTGCTATCGAGCGTCTTAACTGCTTCCCCTTCCTCATTTGTAATCGAAAGCTTTATTCCTTTTTTATTCCTTAAAGGTTCAAGCTTAAGGCTTTCGTCTAGCAATTCCAGTTGTTCTCTTACTTCCTTCGGGATTACCAGTCTTCCCATTGTATCTATTTGCCTTGTAAAAGTTTCACTCATTACATAACACAACCTTTTGAGAATTACTTTCTTTTTCAATTTCCCATGTCTATCGGATTCCTAACCGAATTCGTGAGATCTTTACAAAGTTTTAAAGCCATAAAATCTTAACAGTGGCTCGGATGTTTTAAGAATACAAAACGTGATACTATAATATTATCTATAAAGAGATAAAGGATGTTTCAAATGATCATCATCACGATGTTTGCCATAGGATTATTAACAGCATTAATTGGAAGCATCGCAGGGTTAGGCGGCGGTGTAATTTTAGTACCTTCTTTATTATTTTTAGGTGATCATTTCGATTCTTTTGATTGGGTAACTCCTCAATCCATTGTCGGTGTATCATTAGTCGTCATGATTTTTACAGGTATGTCCTCCGCAATTTCATACATGAAGCATAAGCGAGTAGATAAAAAAGTGGGGATTATTTTTTTAATTGGAAGTGTACCTGGGGGGATATTAGGTTCATGGTTGAATCAATACTTTAAGACAGATAGCTTTTCACTATTTTTCGGTGTTGTGATGATTCTTGTGTCATTACTCTTCTTCCTCCCAAGAAAGAGTTCAGATTCTCCGCTCTTCCACAAGGGATTAATGAGAGAGAAAGTTGTTGACGGGGAAACCTATGCCTACCAGATGCCGATATCTATTGGTTTATTGTTATCGTTTGCGGTAGGAATGCTTTCAGGTTTACTTGGTATCGGCGGTGGTTCACTGATGGTGCCCGCGATGATTCTGCTCTTTCAAATTCCTCCTCATGTAGCGACAGCTACCTCGATGTTCATGATCTTTTTTGCTAGCATATCCAGCTCAGCGACTCATGTCATTATGGGGCATGTGGAGTGGGCTTACACACTTTATTTTATTCCTGGAGCCTATTTAGGAGGCAGCTTAGGGGCGTGGATCAATCGTAGACTTCATGGACAAGCCGTAGAGTGGTTTTTAAGAGTCCTGCTGATCTTAATAGGTATCCGCTTAATATGGCAAGGGATCGGATAAGGAGACTTGATTATGAAGGAAAAACTTTTTATATATTATACAAGTGATTTACATAGTCATTTTGAGAATTGGCCACAAATCGTGGGCTATTTCAATGAACAAAAAGAAAAGCATAACAGAAAAGGGGAAAGTTTTTGGTTAGTAGATAACGGAGATCACGTAGACCGCTTTCACCCTATTGCTGAAGGCTTGATGGGTAAGGGAAACGTTACGCTTATGAATCAAGCAGGTTATCACGTGGCAAACCTCGGCAATAATGAGGGGATCACTTTATCCAGTGAAGATCTTTATACGCTGTATGATCATGCTGAGTTTGATGTGGTTTGTGCTAATCTGCAATATGGAGAACAGCCTCAGCCTTCTTGGCTAAAGCCTTATGAGGTTATTACATCAAAGCAGGGAACGAAAATTGGTGTCATTGGTTTAACGGCCCCGTTCAAGACGTTTTATGAGCAAATAGGTTGGGAGGTTACCTCACCTTTCGAAGTGCTTGATCACATTCTGGATAAGGTAAGAGAGGAAGCGGATATTGTTGTCCTTTTGTCCCATCTCGGCATTAATGATGATGAAGAGATTGCTCGCCAATATGAAGGAATTGATGTGATTATTGGCGGACATACCCATCACTTATTTCAAAACGGCGAATATATCAATGAATCTTTATTGACCGCAGCAGGAAAACATGGAACTCATTTAGGTGAAGTTATGCTCGTTTGGAATCATGAGAGTGGTAAGTTGGAAAGAAAAGAAGCATATGCGGTGCCTACAGAAAACCTTAAAAAGAATGAAGAAGTCACGAGAGAAGTCAAAGGTATGAGAGAACAAGCTGTCTCACAATTGAGAACTCCAGTAACGTATTTGAATCAACCTCTCTACATTGCCTGGTTCCAAGAGTCCGACCTCATGCAACGGCTGACGAGAGAGTTACAAACTTGGACGCAGGCAGACTTAGCTATGTTAAATGCGGGGGTTCTTTTAGATCATTTAGGCGAGGGCGAAATTACTTTCGAAGATGTACACCGAATTTGTCCCCACCCTATGAACCCTTGCAAAGTGGAACTTTCGGGAGATGAGATTCTAGAAGTGATCCGAGTCGCACACACGAAAAAGTTGACTGAAATACGTTTGAAGGGTTTTGGGTTCAGAGGCGAAGTTATAGGAAAAATGATCTTTACTGGAGTTGAGATTCAAGTTACAGAAGGTAAAGATGGAGAAAAGCACGTTCGGAATGTCACGTTGAATGGAGAACCGATTGACCACGATCGAATTTATACGTTAGCAACAGCTGACACCTTCACATTTGGACGTTTGTTTCCCGAGATCGCTTATGCTCCAAAAAAGAAATATTATATGCCTGAGCTGCTAAGAGATATATTAACGAAGGCTTTGAAATCACCTCAGTAAGCTGAGGTGATTTTTTTGCCTGGAAATTACAAAGATTTGTGAGGCCCTCGCTGCTTGTACTCCAGTTTTGAAGTAAGTATTGATTAATTAGACTAGAAATAGTAAAAACGTAAATTTTACGTAAGTTTCTTCAAGTTTATAAGTTCATGCCTAAACCCTTAAATGCTGGCATATAGTTAGGTCAGGAGGGGTTGTTTTATGTCCAAAAAGAACGCTATCCATGGACCCTCAATTGGAAAAAAAATCGTACTGACTTTACTATTTTTCTTAATATTTACTGCATTGAGTCTATGGTTTATAAACAGAGGAATTACCCCAGCTCTCATCGGAATCGCAGAGACAAAAACTCAACAATTAGCAAGGGATGCAATCAACGAGGCGGTTAATAAGCAGATTGCAGAGGATTTACAGTTTAATGACCTCGTAAAAATGGAGAAAGATACAGATGGAAACATTGTTTATATGGGATGGAACTCGGTCGTAGTTAACCGGGTTTTGAGGAATACAACTTACCGAGTTCAAAGCTTTTTGAAGCGGATGGAGCTGAATGAACTGCCTATGGAAGACACGTCTTTAGAACCTGATATCGATCCTGAGATGACTCAGGAAGATTTGGGAGAACAACCGGCTACCCTGATTGAAATTCCAGTAGGTCAGGCGACGAACAACACCATATTAGCAAACCTAGGGCCTAAAGTGCCTGTGCAGTTAAGAGTCATCGGAGATGTACAATCAAATTTCCAAAGTGAAATAACGGAGTATGGAATTAATGCTGCTCTTTTTCAGTTATCTATCCACATTGAAGTTAATGTAAGAATTGTTATTCCATTTTCTACAGAGACGACGACGGTTGAAACCGATATCCCAATTGATACGGCGACAATATTAGGTGAAGTTCCGAATTTCTATGGAGGAATGGGAGAAGGTGGAGATCCATCATTTTCCTATCCAATGGATCCCTTGCAATAATCTTTGTAAGCTGATAAAATGGCTTAGAATTTAATATGCGTGACCTTATCAGATCGGTGAGGTAGAGGTGCGATCATCAAGAGTATTCAATGGAAGCCATGACAAGCCAAGATCATTGGAGAAAGGGGTGATTGCCGAAGACTGTGGTTGAGAGTCAATCAATCTTAGTCTGGTGTAATCTCTTAATAGGAGAGACACTGTCATGCATGCTTTTTGGGTGCATGGAGCGCTACTGATCGAAATGGAGGATAATCGAATTGCCACTTGGGCAATGATGGATTATTTTCTATCATTGTCTTTTTTTATTCCTCAATTTTTTCCGCAGTAGCCTTCCATTTATCCCGTATTACATCGAAAGAATTACGGAGGGGAACTTTATGGAAGGAACGATCTATTCTTTAATTCCAGCAGTACTAATGCTTTTGCTTGTATTATTTACAAGAAAAGTAATATTATCCCTAGGAATAGGGATTATTGTCGGGGCTTTTATGCTTACGCAAATGGATATTGGTGCCGGACTATCCTTAATATGGTCTTTATTAGCGACGATTTTTGTCAGTGACGGGACATTGAACACAGGGAACTTATATCTTTTGACTTTTCTATTTCTTCTAGGGATCACGACAGCGTTTATGACTGCCTCAGGAGGAAGTCAAGCATTTGGAAAATGGGCCGTTGAAAGAATTCGTACTAGAAAAGGTGCGAAGCTTATTCCTGCCATTTTAGGTATTATTATCTTTATTGACGATTATTTCAATGCCCTTGCTGTCGGTCAGGTTGCAAAGCCTGTGACGGATCGATATAAGATTTCAAGAGCGAAGCTTGCTTATTATATCGACTCCACTTCTGCTCCTGTTACCGTCATATCGCCCATTTCAAGCTGGGGTGCTTATATTATCGGTACAATCGGAAGCATCTTAGCTGCAAATGAAATCACGAACTATCAATCTTTAGAAGCATTCGTGCGGATGATTCCAGCGAACTTCTATGTGTTTGCTGCTTTACTTCTCGTGTTTTTAACCATATTCTTAAAACTTGATATCGGTCCTATGAGGACTCATGAAAGTCGAGCAATAAAGACAGGTCATCTGACAAATCCAGAAAGAGGCGATGTTCCGGGAGATTTAAATGATGAATTTAAAAACCATAACAATGGTAAAATTTCTCATCTAATCTTTCCGATTGTAGCCTTAGTTCTCGGAACAGTTACTTCAATGATTGTGACGGGAATCAATAACACTGAAGGAGCAGTAGACCTTTTAGCCATCTTTGCAAATACTAACGTGAATGTTTCCTTGTTTATTGGTGGAGTAGCAGCTGTTGTTGTGGCTGCAGCGCTTTACATCGGTCAGGCGAAACCAAAGTCTTCGATGTCACACGTATTTTTTGAAGGCCTCAAAGCAATGCTTCCAGCCATCTATATTCTTATTTTCGCGTGGATGATCGGAGATATTATCGGTCAATTGCAAACAGGAGAATTTCTAGCTCAACAATTCAGCCAAGCGAATATCGATACAGCCTTTTTCCCTTTATTAATCTTTATTATCTCTGGATTTATGGCGCTCTCTACGGGAACGTCATGGGGGACTTTTGGAATTATGCTTCCAATTGCAGGAGAAATCGCGGCGGTCACAGAGCCAGCTCTAATCTTGCCAGCTCTATCTGCTGTACTTGCGGGTTCAGTATTTGGTGATCATTGTTCACCGATTTCAGATACTACGATTCTTTCATCAACAGGAGCGGGGTCTAATCATATCGACCACGTCCTGACACAGCTCCCTTATGCTGGAATAGCGGCAGGTGCAGCTTCCATTGGCTACATTTTGCTGGGCTTGACTGGTGGAGTCTGGCTGCCATTACTAATTACTTTAGTAATCGTAGCAGCTATAGGTATTTTGATTCATGCCTTTACACCATCTCATGAAGCATAAACAATAGAATTAAAACGTAAGGATAAGCACAAAAGCCTGTGCTTATCCTTTTTTTTCTATTTTTGTTAAATTCTAAATATTTTAAAATTATTTTGACAAGCTTGTATCGGATGGTTATAATTTAAGCAGAAATAATCAGAAAAAAATAAAAATTTAGAAACATCCCTCAAAAGCATAATTTATGCTTTTTATTTGAGGGCTGAAAAATAAAGGGAGGTCTTACACATGGAAAAACGTGCACAATGGGGGACAAGGGCCGGGTTTATCCTGGCAGCAGTCGGCTCAGCAATCGGGCTAGGCAATATATGGCGTTTCCCTTCAGTAGCCTATGAGAATGGCGGAGGCGCATTCTTCATACCGTACCTATTCGCTCTATTAACAGCGGGTATACCATTACTGGTTATGGAATTCACAATAGGTCATAAATATCGGGGATCAGCACCGCTATCATTCTTCCGTATGAATAAGAAGACAGAATGGCTTGGCTGGTGGGCAGTACTGGTATCATTTGTTATATCAACGTATTACGCCGTCATTATTGCATGGGCAATTTCTTACAGTATTTTCGCTTTTAATCTATCTTGGGGACAAGACACGGAAAGCTTCTTGTTTAGTGATTATTTGAACTTATCCGTAGATCCTGGGCAAACAGGAAGCTTAGTGCCTGGTGTCTTGATTCCGCTTATTGCTGTTTGGTTGATCACTTTAGGAGTTCTGTTCAAAGGAGTTAAGAAAGGGATTGAGGCAGCAAACAAAATCTTCATTCCCACGCTTGTAGTACTATTCTTGATCATTGTTATCCGAGCCATTACATTGCCAGGTGCAGCAGAAGGTCTTCAAACATTCTTCGCACCTAACTTTGAAACTATTACCTCTGGTAGTGTATGGGTAGCGGCATATGGACAGATTTTCTTCAGTCTATCGATTGCCTTTGCAATCATGATTACGTATTCCAGTTATCTGCCAAAAAAATCGGATATTACGAATAACGCTTTTATTACAGGTTTTAGTAACTCAAGCTTTGAATTGCTTGCAGGTATTGGAGTATTTGGTGCCTTAGGATTTATGGCATCTCAGAGCGGAGTTCCTGTACAAGAAGTCGTTAGCGGTGGAGTCGGTCTTGCATTTGTGGTTTTCCCACAAATTATAAATGAGTTCCCGGCTTTAAATGGGCTATTTGGGTTCTTATTCTTCTTATCCCTAGTTTTAGCAGGGTTGTCATCGTTAATTTCTATTTCAGAAACTTACGTAGCTGCGATCAGCGAAAAATTTGGATTGTCAAGAACAAAAGCAGTAGGACTAGGTGGCGGCCTTGCTGCAATCATTTCACTACTATTTGCTACCCAAGGCGGCCTGTATTTCTTAGACAATGCCGATTACTTTATTAACCAATTCGGAGTAGCGTTTGTTGGTTTAGTTGAAGTTATCGTCATAGCCTGGTTTGTGCGTAATCTTAGCGATTTCCAGACACATGCGAATGGTATTTCCGATCTGCATCTAGGCGGTTGGTGGAAGATTTGTCTTGGAGTCATTACCCCGATCGTTCTTGGATACATGATGTTCGATCTATTTAAAACAAACTTACTCGGTCAGTTTGAAACAGAATCCGGAAACTACGCAGGGTATGGAGATACCTTCATCTTGTTCGGCGGTTGGGCTGTAGCTGCATTCGCAATTGTAGCAGGCTTCCTGATGACAATGAAACGATGGGATTCCAAAGCCCTTGATGAAACTCACAAGGAGGTAGGATGATATGACAGCAAGTGCTATTTTAATGATGGTCATTGGGATGGTCGTAATTTGGGGAGGACTTGTTGCGAGCATCATGAACGCAGTAAAGAAATCCAAACAATCATAAATAAAAAAAAGGCGTCGCACATAAAGTGCGACGCTTATTTATTTTTTGACCATACGTTCCCATTTTCTCAAATAAGGATAAGGGTCAAAAGACCATTCATTCTTTCCATTATCTTGATACATTCCATAATGTAAATGAGGCGGGAATTTTCCAGATGTTCCTGGTGGACCATATCCGGAAGCGCCGACGGAACCTATGACATCTCCCGGTTGGACAACATCTCCTACCTTTACATCACTAAAGCTTTGGAGGTGCGCATAATAATGGTAAATGTTAAATATGTCACGAATACCAACGCGCCATCCTCCGTAAGTGTTCCAACCTTTCATTTCAATGACACCATAAGTTGTTGACTTTACGGGAACTCCATAGTTAGCAAATATATCTGTACCTTCATGGATACGCCGACCTCCAAAACCTCTCGCGTCTCCCCAGGTACTTCTGTAACTATAATTTGCCTGAAGGGGAAGGGGGAAATCACGATTAGTCAAAGATACGGTTTGAAACTTTTCGAATACTTTTGCGGTGTTCATTATGGTTTGAACAGTAAGATCCCTCTTGTAATAATTCCATAGGGCAATTTTTATATCATCTTTTGTGGTTCCGTATGATTTAATGTAATTTCCCATTGCCCACAATACGTCTTCATCGTTATTCAGTTTGGCCTTACCATCTCCACTGCCGTCTGCTCCCCATCCTTCAGGAAAATAGTCTGCGGGCATTTCGCCTGCACTGCCTGACCAAAATAAAGGATCAATTTCGATAGCTGTGACACGTCCTTCTTTTGGATCATCATGGACCTGCCTCTCAAACTGATCGATAGCAGCGATATATTCCCAAGAAATTCCAGTTAGAGCGGAGGTCTTTTTATAAAGAGCCATCCGCGTTTCACTTTCTTCATCTGCAAAGACTGTTTCATCAGGAAAAGAGAAAAGCGCAGCGGTGATCATGAATAGTAATCCTAAATATCTCATTGATTTCACCTACGAAGTATTTGATACGTTTAGCTTTAACAACTTGAGAGCTGTTATGATTGGTAATGAAAGGGAGATGAAATCACTCTTCTGTGTTTGGTTTAACATCCATGTTGGGACCAACATCAGGCTGATCCATATCATCTTGAGGAACATTCCCTTGTGGGGCTTTCTTCATTTTTTTAACGATGCTTTCAATGACCTCGTCATATTGCTCGTCGTATACTGTGGAAGTACTGACACTTTGGATATCGCCAAAAGCGGCTGGATCATCGGAAACGTACACATGGTAAAAGCTTGGAACAAGTGAATAAGCTGTCTTTTGAACCATATCTGCAGCTTGTTTACGAGAATAGTCTTCAGGTTTCTGATAAGCGACTAGCACTTCATTATCTGTAACAAGAGCAGCAACATCTTCAAAGCCGTCGTAACGCAGAATCATCCTTGATACCATATCTGCAACTTGCTCACGGTTCACTTTAATCTCACGGTTTCTCTCTTTACTTTGATCGAGTTGGTCTTTTTTGAAGCGGACATATCCAACTTGTCCATCTACTCCATCATCATTGTAGCTATCCATCGCATTACCATTTAATGTATCCTCTTTCTGCTTTGTTTCTTCATCCTGTGGAGACTCCATGCATCCTGTGGAGAAGATAGCTATAAAGCCTAAAATCAGTGCAACCAGTAAGTTCTTCTTCATGTCAATCTCTCCTACTTTTTAAAGTTTGTTTTTAGGTTGGACGATTTTTATATATTCATACCAAAACAGTACGTTTCAGTTTCCGTGCTGCAATCGAAATATGATACACTTATGACAGAATAAGAGGTGATTGTTTGTGGTCGAATTATTAGGAAAGTCATATGAACTCGTGGAGAATTACAGAGAAGCCTTTCAACAAGAAGATGTAGAAGCGCGCTTCAGTGATATTTTAAGTAAATATGACTTCATCGTTGGAGACTGGGGATATGGTCAGCTACGATTAAAGGGCTTTTACGATGATCAAAATTCTAAAGCTACGTTTGATACAAAAATAAGTACGTTAGAAGATTATTTATATGAGTATTGCAATTTTGGATGTGCTTATTTCGTATTAAAAAGGGTCAATCAATAAAACCGACGCGCTTGAGCCAAGCACGTCGGTCTTTTATTCCATCTGTTCTTCAGACGGTTTGAGGTCTTTTCCTTTTTCATCGTGAATAGGGTGAGATCCATCCTCTTGGCGCTGAAGGTCCTGGTGTAAGGATTTATACTCATAGTTAAATGCACTATAGTACCGTTGTTGGTCTGTCCAAGGTGCGCTCTTTTCATTTGAAACTGGTTTGTACTTATTTCTTGGAGAGCCATACGGGCCTTCAGGAAGTTGTTCCGGGGTCAGATAATTTCGCTGTGCTTCCACATTGGCAAAGTCTGAATAGAATTTTTTATCTTTTTTTCCCATAATAAAACCTCCTTAGGTGTAGTTTCGCCAAAGGAGGTTTCATTATTCTCAGAGCAAGTCTGGTAAGTAGTTCCGGAGTTCTTCCGCTTCCATCGCGCTGAGCTGGAAGATATGCTCCAGATGACCATCTTTCATGATGTTCTCAAGATCAAGTAACGCTTGGCGATTTTTATGCAGATTAATGACCATGGTCTGATCATTAAAGTAGTCTGCTTTCATCAAGGCTAATTCAAACCGGTGGCTTCCGGCTGTAAAAGAAACGAATCGCGTACTGGTATCTTGAGTTACATCTTGAATAAGAGGCCTTTCTCCCATTTGCCATCATCTCCTATTCTTCGTGTTGTGGAATGTTAAAACATCACGTTCAAAAGTAGCCATTACAGCAACAGCCTTATTATGCCCTTTTTACAAAATGTTAGTACCATTTATGTTAATTCTTCTATAGTAAGCACTTATCTGTATTTTTTCATGTTTTATTCGTGTGTATGTAACTTTTTTATTTTCCCTACGAAGCGGTGGACCCAAGTACTTTACTACAGCCGTATTTTTAAGTAGAGCTATAAATTGTGTTATCATATTTATACATTTGGTTGAGAAAGTTATTTATGGAGGTTTTCTTATGTACTTTGTGAACCGTGAAAAAATCGAAGAAATTTTAACCTATATGGAACAAGTTCAGGAGTCTTACAGTCATTGGCATAATGGGAGTTTTACGGATCAGCTGCTTTTAGAGCGCCTCGCTCATGTTAGTATCGAAGCTATCATCGATGTCGGTAATATGATGATTGATGGCTTTATTATGCGCGACCCTGGAAGTTATGAGGATATTATCGATATTTTAACGGACGAAAAGGTCCTACCTGCAGAAGAAATGGACGGGTATAAAGCATTTATCCAGTTACGAAAAATGATTATCCAGCAATACACAGAAATAGATCATGAACACATTACAAAGGTATGGAATGAAGAGAAAGAATCGATACAGAAATTTCCTGATCGAATTCGTGATTATCTGAATAATGAACTAGGGCCGGTTTCTGCATTTTCAAAAGAATAATGTTCGGTTTCGTTGTATATGATCGCGTTTCATTGTGATTGTTACATAGAGAGAAGGTGGAAGAATGAAATCATATAAAGGATATTTTATTGATCTCGATGGAACGATGTATAAAGGCAAGGAAAAAATAGAAGGGGCAGCTGAATTTGTTGAGAGTTTAAAAAGAAAACAGCTCCCATTTCTGTTCTTAACGAATAATTCCTCAAAGACACCGAAACAGATTGCAGAGAAATTAAATCATTTAGGCGTTCGAGCTGAAGAAGAAGAGGTATTCACGAGCAGTCTGGCAACGGCTACATTCATTTCAGAACAAAGGACAAAAGCCAGGGTGTATGTGATAGGAGAAGAAGGCCTTAGAGAAGCGATTACACACGAAGGCCATCGAATCGTAGATGAACATGCCGACTTTGTTGTGATTGGCATTGATCACGAAATCACCTACGAGAAACTTGCCAAAGCTTGTCTGAATGTAAGAAATGGAGCGGAGTTTTTAAGTACAAATAGTGATGTGGCCATCCCGACAGAAAGAGGAATGATGCCGGGAAACGGAGCTATCACTTCAGTAATCTCTGTAAGTACAGGAGTAAGTCCGGTCTTTATAGGCAAACCGGAAGCTATCATTATGAAACAAGCGCTTCATTTAATGGGATGTGACGAGCAATCAGCCTTATTGGTGGGAGACAATTACAATACGGACATTCTTGCCGGTATCCAGGCAGGGATGGATACGCTGATGGTGGAAACAGGAGTAAGCTCATTTAAAGAGATTGAAGGGATAGAGAAACAGCCTACGTATAAATATAACGATTTATTTGAAGTCATCAAAGAGATGGAAAAAGCCACCTGAACCAGGTGGCTTTTTTTAATGGTCTAAGTTTGCATGTTTCTTTACATTAAATAAGGTCCAAAGAATACAGTGACAAAAGCAATATGAATACCGATAAAGTAACTTAATTGCACCAGGGTAGACCAGTCTCTAACTTTTGCGCCATATCTGAGAATGATTAGAGAAGCCAAGGCGAAACCGATTAAATATATAAACGAGCTACCTGTAAAACTCAAATAACTAGGAGCATTAGCCATTACTGCATCAGTAAAAATGGTTCCTTTAAATATAAGTGCTGCGACCAAATAAATCAGTACACCAGTATAGAAGATCCATGAACGATCATGATCAAGGGCCCGATTATTTGCGATCGTTATGAAAACTATGAACAAGAGCGGCCAAATGAACCATAATACAGTGATGACTGCCGCTAAGAAGCTATAGGATAACATCCCGATCGTTTTACCTAAGGATTGGATAAAGGCACTTTGGGTCATACCGGATGTCCTATCGATAACTGTTTGGTCAGTGGAGGCAAGATAGATTCTGTTGTTTTCCTCTCCTCCGTGATCAATCCAAACGACTGTTGTATCATTCAACCAAACAGGATCTGAAGAGGAATTAGGCGTATTGCTTAATCGGGTTACAGTTGGCGGCGATTCATTGCTCACTTCAGCTTTGTAGATATTGAATTGTAGAGCGTCTTTAAATGTCGTTTTTGTTTGCCCAAATGCTTTAAACAATAAATTTGGCTTATCATCTATGATTTTCATCTTAATATCGGAAAGTTCTCTTAACTCCCTATTTCCATGTGGATCCTTAAAGGATACTTGTTTCAGGTCCGGGTTCTCTCCTATGGGCGTGTTGGCAAAATAATAAAAATTAGTCATTTTACCTGAAGAGCTCTGCTTTTGAACCGTAGACATAAGCAGCAGGTAGTTGCCGTTATGAGTAGTAAATTGAATATCCTTAACTTCCTCTGAACTTTTCACGTCAAAAGAGGTTGAACCGATCTCCTCAATTTTATTTTCATTTAATTGATAATAAGTAAGGAGGTTTCCATCTGTATTGATCGACTGGGAAATGATGTGAACTCCTTGCTCTGATTGATCAACGATTAATGAAGCATTTTCATCTTCTAACTCAAGTAGCTGTGTTGATGTCATATTATCTGTATGTAGTAAATAAAGGGCATTTTCTTTTTTGTAAAGCAGCTTTTCTTTTAAAGGATAAAATTCCGTAATGTCTTCGATCTTTTCATTCGTTTCACCATTGAACATCGAATAATAATTGGAATAAATCAGTTTATCATCATTCACAAAAATGGATGTGAATTTATCAACAGGGATATTATAATTCTTATCCGATATCAGTTCATAGTTTTCATTGTAGATATTTTGCTGAACACCATCGTTTGTCAAGTAGGTGATGGACCTTTCTCCATCCTCTGTTTGATGCAAAAAGGGTTCTTGTACAAATGAAGTCGTGCCTACTTTTAATCCACGACTCCAATTGTTATCGGGGGGTTCAGAGACGTCTTGATAATTCTCTAAAAAAAGAACCGAAATGGCGATCATAATGATGATAGTGGGGGCTAGCCAAACCATAATCGATTTTATCTTCTTCATCGTTTACCTTCCTTTCCTTACCATTCATGGGATAGGTTATGAATCCTCTGTATGAAATACGCTCGAATGCATGATAAGGTTTCAGAAAATTTAAAAATACCGTACCAAAGGCACGGTATTTTTTAAGGTTAATCCTCTTCTGGATCTGTATCGCCAGCAATACTATGGGCGAGCCGGCTGGAAGCCGCAGCTGCAATTGCCCCAACAATATCATCTAAGAATGTGTGGCATTCACCTGAAGATTTGTCATTTAATTTTTGAAGAATCCCTGGTTTTTGTTTATCAATGTATCCATAGTTTGTAAATCCGATCGAACCATAGACATTGACAATGGAGAACGCTATGATCTCATCCACTCCATATAATCCTTCATCTGTTTGGATTGTAGAGAGTAGCGGTTCTTCCAGTTGGTTTTTTTCGGCCAGTTTATCCAATTGGATGCCTGTTATAATAGCATTTTGAATTTCGCGTTTTTTCAACACGCGATTTACGTTGTGACGGCATTCGTCCATCGAAAGATCATCATGGTATTTGGATTGCAAATAGTAAACGAGATCAGCCATATCATCGATCGTGACGCCTCGTTCCTGAAGCCATTCTCTTGCCGTCGTTTCCAGTGCAGTTACTTTGTCTTTTGCCATATTGTCAAAAACCTCCCTGCCTAACATCGTTTCTGATGCTCTATACCCTTGTTATTACTGAGAAAAACGGAAGGGTTACAATAAGTATATCAGAATGTAATGGTGTACGTGATTCCTTCAGCATTTATTATACCTAAGGATTTACAAGGTCATGTATGTGATAAACTGAGAAAGAATGACAGAACGGAGGAGGAGTATGATGAATAAACCTTACGTGTACATTACTCGGTTATTACCTGAAGAGATTGTTAAGCCTTACCGCAATCATCTGAACATCGGCATGTGGGAAAAAGAAGAGGAGCCTGTCTCAAAGGAAAAGCTTGAAGAGGAGAGCCAAAAAGCTGACGGTTTATTAACGATGCTGACTGACCTAATGGACGAGGGCTTGCTGAAGAACACTGATGGTCTAAAGATCATCGCAAATATGGCTGTAGGATATGACAATATCGATGTAGACACTGCCTCAAAATTTGAAATTAAAGTTACGAATACTCCGGATGTTTTAACAGACACAACCGCAGATTTAACATTTGGGCTCTTGATGGCTGCTGCCAGAAGAATAATCGAAGCAAACCAGTACATTAAAGATGATCGCTGGGGACCATGGTCTCCACTGCTTTTAGCAGGTACAGATGTCCACCATAAAACAATCGGTATATTTGGAATGGGACGGATCGGCGAAGCAGTTGCCCGCCGGGCCAGTGGTTTTGACATGGATATACTTTATCATAACCGTTCAAGGAAAAAAGAAACAGAAGACGAACTAGGGGCGGAATTTGTAGAATTTGAAGAGTTATTAAAGAAGTCAGATTATGTAGTTTGTATGGCTCCTTTGACAGATGAAACCCATCATATCTTTGACAGAGATGCTTTTAATAAGATGAAAAAGGAAGCCATTTTTATCAATGCTTCTCGGGGAGCTACTATGAACGAAGAAGATTTATACACCGCCCTTGAAGCTGGTGAAATTGCCGGGGCTGGACTGGATGTATTTGAACAAGAACCAATCGGAAAAAATCATCCTTTGCTTGAGCTTAATCAGGTGGTCTGTTTACCTCATATAGGATCAGCCACCGTTGAAACGAGGCACAAGATGATGCGCCTTTGTCTAGATAACTTAGTGAAATACTTTGAAGGGGAGGAGCCCTTGACTTCTGTTAATTAAAACAAAGCCGCACACTAAAAATAGTGTGCGGCTTTCACAAGAGTTAAACTTATAGGTCGAGCGCCTATTGACGCTTAAAATACTTGCTCCACTTCATAGATACCAGGTACTTCCTGAGCTAACGCACGCTCAATCCCTGCTTTTAAAGTAATCGTAGAACTTGGGCAATTTCCACAAGCGCCCATCAAACGTAAACGGACGATACCATCCTCTACATCTACGAGTTCAACGTCTCCCCCGTCGCGAAGTAAAAATGGGCGAAGTTTGTTAAGTACTTCTTGAACTTGTTCATGCATGTTCAATCTTCCCCTTTCTGTAACCTTATTATAAAACGAAATCACTAAAAAATCTATTGTCGTCTCCCATAAAATTGATTGAGAACCATTTTCATTTTATCTTTTTTAAGAACTTTTGTAAAATAAAATAAAAGAATTTCGGCTGTGGGGGAGTGGGTATAATGAACAAAGAAAAAGTTAAGGTAACAGTATATGGTGCCGAAGTGAAATGTGCAAGCTGTGTGAATGCGCCTGGTTCTAAAGAGACATATGAATGGCTGCAAGCAGCTATTGCTAGAAAATATGATGATAACGCCATTTCATATCAATATTTCGATATCCATACTTCGGATCAAGAAGATGCGGATGGAGATTTGATCGACAGACTTCTTGAAGAAGAATTGTTTTACCCCCTTGTCGTTGTTGAAGGGCAGATTGTAGGGGAAGGAAACCCAAGGTTAAAGTCTGTGTATAAGGCACTAGAAGCGAATGGTTTACAAGCTGCTCCAGATTCGTGAATTCTCTATATTTCCTGAATAACGTGTGATAAAATATGGGAGGATAGGGTTTCATCCAGAGATATAGAGGTGAATTGGATGAATCCGTTAATTGAATTTTGCATCAACAACTTAGCTAACGGTGCTCAAGAGGCTATGGAGGAACTGGAAAAAGATCCAGATCTCGATGTAGTAGAGTACGGTTGTCTAAGCAACTGTGGTCTTTGTTCGCAATCTTTATATGCACTCGTCGATGGAGAAAGAATCATTGGAGACACACCAAAAGAATTAGTTGATCATATATACCAACACCTGGAAGAGACCCTATAGAATGGTGTGGCATAAACGAAGGCGCTTATAACAAAGCGCCTTTTTTGATGTTTTAATATTCCAGTCCTTCTGTTTGATAAAATTGCATCAGGTTAGTATACTTACAGTAATGAGATGAAAGGAGAGGCTCAAGATGATTCTTAATATTACAGAAGCAGCTCGTCACCAAATTAAACAAATGATGAAGGAAGAAGATAATGAAAACGTACGCCTTCGTTTCGGTGTTAAAGGTGGAGGCTGCAGCGGATTGTCTTATGCGATGGGCTTCGAAGATGAAATTAATGAAGAATTAGACATTGTTGAGGAATCCAATGGTATTCCTTTCGTCATTAATAGACAAGATGCTGCAATTGTTGAAGGAACAACGATTGACTTTAAACAGAATATGATGGGTGGCGGGTTTACAATTGATAATCCGAATGCCATCGTATCTTGCGGCTGTGGTTCATCCTTCAAGACGGCTACAAATGCCGGTACTCCAGATCCGAATTGTTAAAAGGTAAAAACCTTCCCCTCAGGAAGGTTTTTTTACGTTTAAAAAGAAGGAGACAGGCTAATTCCCCATAAAATAAAACAGAGGCTTTTTTATTGGGGGGAACAAGATGAAGGAGTTTATGAAGAGCTGTCTCTCGTTGAATGAGTACCGAATCAGTGCTCTTATCATTGGTTATTTCATTACGCTTTTAACTACGATGTATCAATACATCCAAACAGGAATAGTTGATCAGAACGTACAGAATATCCTGCTTACTTTTATATATATCGTTGGTGGGATTCAAGTATCCAATCACATTAAAGAGTATGCAATGACTAAAAGCAGCAACGAAGCAATGAGAATTGAAGAGAGGGATCCCTCGGATAAATAAATAGACATAAGAAAAGAAGGACGCAGAGGAGCATCCTTCTTTTTTATTACGAAAATATACTTGTGGAGTGCTTAGGCTGCACACGCGCACTTGGATCGATATACGCTTTTGCGTTATTAACGGCCGTAGGACCTTCTCCAAAGCCAGAAGCAATCAGTTTTACTTTTCCAGGGTACGTACAGATGTCTCCTGCTGCGTAAATTCCTTTTATGTTCGTCTCCATTTTAGAGTTAACGACTATACTGTTTTTCTCGATCTCGAGCTCCCAATCTTTAATAGGGCCTAAAGAGGAGATAAAACCATAGTTCACGATGACATCATCAACATCGATCGTTTCTACACGATCTCCTTTGACTTCTTTCAATTCAACTTGTTCTATCTTGTCTTCACCGCACATTTGTTCAGGGGCAAACGGTGTCATTATATTTACGCTAGAATTTTTTAGTTGAGCCACGCTATGTTCATGGGCACGGAATTTATCCCGGCGGTGGACAAGTGTCACTTGATTGGCGATTGGTTCAAGCATTAATGACCAATCGACGGCGGAATCTCCGCCACCACATATCATGACATTTTTATCTTGGAATTGGTTCATATCACTGACATGATAATGAAGGTTTTTTCCTTCGTATTTTTCTGTTCCTTCTATTTTGAGCTTTCTTGGCTGGAAAGCTCCGTTTCCTGCCGTGATGATGATTGTTCTTGTATAGTGTACTTCCTTATCTGTTGTCAATTTAAGTACATCGTCTTCCAAACGCTCTACACTTACAACTTCTTGTTCAAGAGCGATCGTAGGGTCAAAAGTCATGGCTTGCTCTTCGAGATTATCTACAAGCTCCTGAGCTCTCACCTTTGGAAAACCTGCAACATCATAAATGTATTTCTCTGGATAAAGGGCTGTAAGCTGTCCGCCAAGGTGCGGCAGACTCTCGATAATTTTTACGCTTGCTTCACGCATGCCGCCATAAAAAGCGGTGAATAAACCTACAGGGCCTCCACCTATGATCGTTATATCATATATGTTATCACTCATAATTTTCCTCCTGTTCGAAAAATGTCACTAAAGTTCATTCTATCATAAAATTTTTTTGCATGGGAATAATGAGGTGGTGTAAGCCCTTTCAATAAGTGTTAATTTTTATATTATTTTGATAAATAGATTTTGGGTTGAAAATGAAAAGAAAAAGGTCTAAGATGGGACTAGACAACTTTTTACGTATTTGTGACAATTTTTTATACTAGTCGACAGGCTTTTTTTTATGAAAATTTGTGTGAAACGAGTCACAAAGAATATTCGGATTTTAAAAAATACGAGATGGAAGTGATTAAATCATGAAGAATCCTAACATTGTCATCCTCGGAGCAGGCTACGGAGGAATAATGACAGCTGTCAAGCTGCAGAAAAGTCTAGGTGCAAATGACGCGAACGTTACGTTAGTGAACAAGCATAGCTACCACTATCAGACAACGTGGCTACACGAAAACGCTGCAGGTACACTTCATCATGACCGTACGCGTATTCAGATTAAAGACGTGGTCAACACAAGTAAGATCAACTTTGTCCAAGATTCAGTAACGGCTATTAAACCTGATCAAAAGAAAGTCCTGTTAGAAAACGGTGAACTTTCCTATGACTATCTTGTGATCGGTCTTGGTTTTGAAGCAGCTACTTTTGGTATTCCAGGGTTGAAAGAACATGCCTATACAATTGGAAGCATTAACAGTGCTCGTCTAATTCGTCAGCATATCGAGTATAACTTCGCTAAGTACAACAACGAAGCGGATAAAAAACAAGAACGCTTGAACATCGTTGTCGGTGGTGCAGGTTTTACTGGTATTGAATTCGTAGGAGAGCTTGCAAACCGTGTTCCTGAACTATGTAAGGAATATGATGTTCCTCGTGAAAATGTTCGTATCATCAACGTGGAAGCAGCGCCCACTGCACTTCCAGGATTTGATCCTGAACTAGTTGAATACGCAATGAATTCTCTCGAAGGACGCGGTGTTGAATTCAAGATTGGCGCGATGATTAAAGAAGTTACAGCTGACAAGCTTGTTTTTGAAAAAGACGAGCAGCGAGAAGAAATCCCTACAAACACAGTTGTATGGGCAGCTGGTGTTCGCGGTAACTCTATCGTTGAAGAGGCAGGTTTTGAATCAAATCGCGGTCGTACACCAGTGAGTGATGAACTTCGTCCAAAAGGCTATGAGGATGTATTCATCGTTGGAGACTGTGCGCTTCTAATCAATGAAGAAACAGAGCGTCCATATCCCCCAACAGCTCAAATCGCTATTCAGCAAGCAGAACATACGGCAGAAAACCTTACAAAGTTGGTTAAAGGAAATGGTCACTTAGAACCGTTTAAACCAGATTTGAAAGGAACCGTGGCTTCTCTTGGACACAATGACGCAATCGGTGTTGTATTTGACGATAAGAAGCTATTTGGCTGGTCAGCAACAGCTATGAAGAAGGTTATTGATAACCGATATCTTCTTAAACTAGGTGGACCAGGTCTACTAATGAAAAAAGGTAAATTGAACTTCTTCTTTTAATAAAGAGTGAGTATGAAAAGCAAAGGCAACTAATACTGCCTTTGCTTTTTTGATGCAACATATAGGCAAGTAGCTGGGGCTCCCAAGACGCTTGCGCTTTTCTTAAATCAATTATAAAATGAACGTTGGAGAAATTTACGTTGATGCGGGTTTAGGGGGATCTTTTTGAATATTGTTCAATTCGTTGTTTCCATGTTATTGTTCTTTGTTTTATTTTTTGGAATTTCTTTTCTTTTAAATATGATTTTAAGGTCTTCATGGATCATGTCTTTTGTGTACCCGGCCATAGTTTTATTGATTGTCGATGACTTCTCTTGGACGAGATATTTTTCAGCACCGACCGATTCATTTCCAATGGTGTTTGAGCAAATTGCTAATTTGAAGTTCGTCGATATATTTATTTTGCTCAGTGGCTTTGCTGGCACAATCGTAGCAGGCGTAGTCATAAGGTTTCTTAGGAAAAGTGGATACCAGATGTTTTAATGAAGAAGCTGAAGGGGAGGTAATGACCTCCCTTTCAGCTTTTTTGTATAAAATTAGCAAGCTTGGACATGATTACACCTAGAGGTGATTTTCATGAAAAAGCGTACAAAGAAAGTACTGTTTATTAGCTTGTTTCTTTTGGCTTTTTACAGTACTTTAACGAATGTGTCTAATTTATCGATTACGGACCTAGATGATTGGATCGCAGCTAAATTCAATTCGGATACGTTCGAAGGTACGTCACTTAACGAAAAAGAAGTGAATATCAGTGAGAAATCATTAAATGTGAAGCAGGCTCAGCAAAGATATGTCTCGAGTGCGACTGTAAAAGCAGCTCAAAGTTTGGCTGAATCTATGGATCTCGCTCAATATCCTGCTCATACGGTTGTAGCTACAGGTTATACTGCCGGGGAAGAGTCAACGGGTAAGACGCCTGAGCACCCAGAGTATGGAATCACGTTTTCTGGAGTGAACGTTAAGCGTGATTTGTATTCGACGATTGCAGCAGATTTAAGTGTTTTTCCAATCGGAACAGTCCTGTTTATCCCTGACTATGGTTATGGTGTCGTCGCGGATAAAGGCGGGGCTATAAAAGGAAATAAGTTGGATTTATATTTCCCTACTGTACAAGATGTGTATGATCAATGGGGCAAGAGAACTTTAGAAGTTTACGTGATTAAAAAAGGGACAGGTGAATTGACGGAGGAAGAGCTTGTGCAGCTGAATGAGAATGAAGCGTTACAAGTTTTTCGTACTCAAATGAAAAGTGGCTGATTTACAAAACCCCGCTCTAATAATTTAGAGTGGGGTTTTGTCGTTTTTATATAACTAATAGATGAGCGTGTGAAGCAAGAAAGTGAGTAATATTCCGGTCAATCCTCCGAAAAACACTTCAATAGGCTGGTGTCCAAGCAATTCCTTTAATTCTTCTTTCTTTTGGTACTCCTCTTTATTACCCCAATCTCTCGCTTCACTAACAAAACGATTGAAATCTTTTAATAGGATATTAAGCATGATGGCTTGTTCGCCTGTTTGTCTTCGTACACCAGTAGAATCGAACATGACAATGATCGTAAATACGCAAGCGACAGCGAATATTGGGGAATCAAAACCACGTTCAATCCCAACCCCTGTAGCAAGAGCGGTTACAGCTGCCGAGTGACTGCTCGGCATTCCCCCAGTACTGAAGGCGAGAGTGGCATTAAATTTCCTTGAAGCGATAAAATTTATCGGAACTTTAACAACTTGTGCAAAAAAAATGGCGGCAATCGAAGCCCATAAGGGGAAGTTTTGCAGTAAATCAAGCAACATGGTGACATCCTTTCCAGACAGAGAGGTTTAATATGTAATCGTATGATAAAACGTTACTTTAGATTGTCATTATATCACAATTCTGAGTAGTTCGTATTAAGGAAATATTTTTTGTATACTAGGAAATAGAGGTGATAAATGTGTTCAGTATTCAAAACAAGGAAACAGAAAATGACAATACCCTCCTCATAGGTCTTTTCAAAGAGGAAGCAGAACAGAAGGTTTCTACCGATGTAGATTCTTCACGGAAAGAAACTTTAGATATGTACATAAAAAGCGGAGATATTTCTAATCGATACAAAACCTTATCTAAGGTGCTTTCCCCTCCTCCGAATAAAAGGAAATACTTTATTGGCCTAGGGGAGAAGAAAGAGTTAACAAAGCATTCTTTTAGAAAAGCATTAGGCCATGCCTTTCAATCCATTGCCAAAGAAGGACACGAAGAGATAACCATAGACTTTGCAAGTTTTACTTCTCATTTATCTATAGAAGAATTAGGTGAAATTATAGGTGAAGCTTTATATACTTCGACTTACCATTTGCCTTCATTCAAAACAAAACGGCAAGAACCAAAAATGATTCGACACCTTCATGTGATCTCTGAAGGTAAAGAAGAACCTCTTTTGAAAGCTTTAGAAAAAGGCTATGCTTTAGCACAGGGAGTTAATACGGCGCGACATCTTGTCCATTTGCCGGCAAATATCCTTACACCAAGTGAACTGGCTGAATTCGCTAAGACTTTAGCGGAGGATCATGAATTTGAAATCGAAATCCTTGAAAAAGCGGATATGGAAAAGCTGGGCATGGGGGCGTTACTCGCAGTCAATCAAGGTTCAGTTGAGCCTCCTAAAATGATTGTAATGAAATATCAAGGTTTGGAAAATTGGGAAGATGTGACCGCTTTTGTAGGAAAAGGAATTACGTATGACACTGGGGGATATTCCATTAAGCCTAAGACGGGAATGCCAGGGATGAAAGGGGATATGGGTGGTGCCGCTGCTGTCCTTGGAGCTATGGATACGATCGGCCTCTTGAAGCCAAAGAAGAATATCCTTGCTGTGATTCCTTCTACAGATAATATGATAGCTGGAGACGCTTTTAAGCCTGATGATGTCATTTCTTCTATGAGTGGAAAAACCATAGAAGTTTTAAATACGGATGCGGAAGGCAGGCTGGCACTAGCGGATGGAGTCACCTATGCGAAAAGCCAAAAAGCGGGACGGATTTTTGATGTGGCTACACTTACAGGTGGAGTTGTAACGGCGTTAGGTTCCTGGATGACAGGAGCGATGACGAACCATCAAGAGCTATTCAATGATCTTCAGCAAATCTCAGAAGATATGGGAGAGCCGATTTGGCAGCTTCCATACAATGAAGATTATAAAGCTCAAGTACGAAAGAGTGACATCGCAGATTTGAATAACTCCCCAACTCGAAAAGCACATGTCATTATGGGAGGAGCGTTTGTTGGAGCTTTTGTAGAAGAAACCCCGTGGGTGCACTTAGACATCGCTGGTACTTCTATTTCAGAAAGTCCTCACGATTTAGGTCCTAAAGGCCCTACAGGTGTGATGTCCAAAACATTAGCCGGCTATGTTTTATCATAACCTATGCTGCCCAGGTGATCGATTGCCTGGGTAATTTTATAAAAGTAGGTACTCACCCACCCGAATCTGATTAGTCTGTATAAGATACAGAGAACTCGATTCGGGGAGGGGAGAAGAATGTCCCTTCAAAGAAAAAGAAAAGTTGAAATAGAAGATTATGAAGGTCAGCAAGTGGTTGTTTCTACAAAAGACTGGGTATATATAGGTAAGCTCGAGGTGATCACTTCCGGAGAACTTATAATAAAAGTGGGAGATTTGCTGCTTACAGTAGATAGGGAGGATGTTAGTACCATTTTTGCAAAATAAAACACCCCGCTAACGTGTAGGGGGTGTCTTCATGATTTAGTCTTGAATTGCAGCCTCAAGCGCTACCTCAATCATATCATTGAACGTCGTTTGGCGTTCTTCTGCTGTTGTTTCTTCACCTGTAAGAATGTGGTCGCTTACGGTAAGAACTGAAAGGGCCTGACGGTTGTATTTAGCTGCTAGCGTATAAAGAGCAGTTGTCTCCATTTCTACAGCTAATACATTGTATTTTGCAAGCAGGTTGAAAAGGTCCATGGCCTCATCCCGATAGAAGCTGTCACTAGTGAAGACATTTCCGACGCGAAGCTTCAATCCTTTATTTTCACCTGCTTCATAAGCGTTCTTCAATAAGTTGAAGTCTGCTGTAGGGGCAAAATCAATACCGCCGAACACCATGCGATTCATTTGAGAATCTGTCGTTGACGTGGAAGCAAGGATAACGTCACGGACTTTAACATCGCTTTGAAGCGCTCCACAGGAACCAACACGAATTAATTTTTGAACGTCATAGCTTTCCATTAGTTCATTAACATAGATGGAAATAGAAGGGACGCCCATCCCTGTTCCTTGCACTGAAATTCTTTCACCTTTGTAAGTACCAGTATAACCATACATGCCACGTACTTCGTTGTAGCATGTTACATCTTCTAAGAAATTTTCAGCAATATATTTAGCGCGCAATGGATCGCCGGGTAAAAGAATTTTGTCAGCTATGTCTCCAGGTTTTGCTCCGATATGTGTTGTCATAGGTATTCCCTCCTCAATATCTTTAACTATTTTAAATTACCACACCACTATGGAGAAAACAAATAACAGTATAAAGCATGGGAGGCTGAATTAGAAGGTTTTCTTTCTAAAGCAAATAGGGATTAGAAAAGATGTCTGGTATAATCACTAAGTATAGGAAAGAGATGAAAGTAAGGAGTGCATGTGTCGTGAATATATCTATATCCCAACTTCCTGGGATCGGACAAAAAATTTCTTTGAAGACAGGCGAAGATAGCATGCTAGTTCTAATCGTCCATCACACAGGAAAAAGGGAGCTTTATTTTTTTGAAGATGCAGATAGTGAAGAAGCAGACTTTGCGATGGACTTAACTTCAGATGAAACACGGGAATTAGGAGCTCAGCTTCTTGGTGCTACCTACCAGCCAGTTGATGCAGACAAACTGAAGATTTTCCAAAACCAGATTGTTATTGATTGGGTGGAATTAGAAGCAAAGTCCAGCTTGGCTTATAAAACCATAGAAGAATCGGAAATAAGAAACAAAACTGGAGCTACTATTATTGGGATCGTGAAAGGAGACGAAACTATTGCGATTCCAGAAGCGGATACCAAATTGCAGCCGGGAGACGTCATCATGACCATTGGAAAGCAGGATCAAATAGATACCTTATCCGACTTGTGTAAAGGAGAGGAATGATGACCCTTGCATTCTGAATTTCCAGCTCTGCTTGGCGCGGGGCTTATTTTGCTATTCATATTTTACTTAGGTTTTTTGAGTTTAAAAATTAAATTGCCCAATGTAATTCTTTATATCTTACTGGGAATTATTCTCGCGGATTTCGTTCATGAGAGCGAACTCTTGCATTTTGCCAGTGAAATTGGGATTGTGTTGTTGTTTTTCCTTCTTGGGTTAGAGTTTAATGTAAAGCGGTTAGGTGGAATAGCGAAGAAAATATGGCCTTCAGGACTTCTGGATGTTTTTCTGAGTCTAGGAGTGACAACAGGAATTGCTTTATTGTTTAATTTGGACTTATTCTCAAGCTTCTTGATCGGTGGACTCGCATACGCAACAAGTTCGTCAATTACGGCTAAGCTTTTGGACGACCGGGGCCGAATGGCGAACACAGAAACAGAATTTATGTTAGCCATTCTGATCTTCGAAGACCTTGTGGCCCCGATTGTTGTAGCGATTTTGTTTGGGGTGGGTACTGGTGAGAGCTTCACCTCATCTACATTTCTTTTGCTCGTCGGAAAAATCATAGGGTTGACCGTTTTAGCCATTGTGCTTGGAAAAACCGTATTCAAGAGATTCGAAAAATTTCTTGACCGTATTGATGATGAAGACTTCAAAATCTCTTTACTTGTAGGGATTGCGCTTGCGTATGGTGGACTAGCCTTATACCTTGGACTGTCCGAAGTTTTAGGGGCATTTCTTGCGGGGATGATGTTAGCGGAGATTGGACGAATTGAAAAAGTCGAACAGACCGTTTTTCCGGTCAGGGATCTCATGCTGCCAACATTTTTTATTTACTTTGGAACAACGATTGAACTTGGAGATGGAGTTCCTATGGTAGGGCTTCTGGCTGCAGTTTTGATATGGTCTGTCATCGCTAAAGTCTTACTCGGTGTGCTAGGCGGCCCAATGTATGGTCTGTCTAAACGTGTTTCTCTTCGTGCAGGATTATCCTTATGTGCACGGGGGGAATTCTCGGTTGTCATTGCAAGTGTGGCGACAGGAGTGATTAAGGTATTCAGTGGAATATACATTTTGATTGCTGCCTTTATCGGAATGTTTCTTTTTGAACAAGCTTCAGCCATTACAAATAAAGTATACGGTAAACCAGTGAAGAAAAAGAAAAACCTAAAAGTGCCGGGAAATTAAAAGAAGAGAGGGGGCTCTTTGGGCCACCTCTCTTTTTGCTACTTTTGAAAGTACTGGTGTTCTAAGTCCTCAAGCTGCTTATACGCTTGCTGGTTGAATTCGGTTTCTCTTCTCGTTAACTTAGCTTTCAACTGTTCAATTGATTCGATCAGTGATTCTTTATAGTCAGGAATGGAGGAACCTTCATAGGGATGAACAGCTTCTTTTTGAATGTTTGCTTTTTCCATATAACTTAGTGCTTTTCTTTGATGAAAGAATACCCCTTCTGTTTTCCCTGGATTATGAAGGTCTCCTTGCATAGGGTGTTTTTCAACAGCTAAAATTTTTACTAAGTAAAAGCGATTCCGATCTTCAACGAGTTCCCCTATATAGATCCCTGATTTATAGTGGGCTTTCACTATGCTGCCGATCCTCAAATCTGCCATTTGCATTCCTCCTCTATAGGACATTGTATCAAAGAAGTGAATTGTGAAGAAATCATGAAGTACGTGAAGTGAAGGTGCGCTTTCTGCTATAATAGGGACACAAGGGAAGGAAGTGATGCCCCTATGATGGAATTTCTTTATTTTCCTCAAGACAAAAGCGAGTACATTCCCGCTGTTCTTATGCTTCTTTTATTTATTATCCTTGCAGCCGTTACTATGATTGTTTTAATAAAAGCATCTCAAAAAGAGGAGAAGAAAACCAACCATACGTACCGACTAGAAGAACACGAGAATGAAAATTGACAAGACCACGCCGGAGATTCCAGCGTGGTTTTTTGTTATAGATTCGGTAATATTGGGGAGACTAACTCAATAAACGCTAGAGATGGTTGAGGTGTAAGGATGAGGAAATGGATAAGCTTCGTCTTAATAAGTAGCGCATTACTTTCTGGGTGTACTGGTGATCAACGATCTCCTTTGGACACATCCATTTATAATCAATCCAATGATAAGATCGGTACGGCTTCATTAACAGAGAAACCTGAGGGTGTAGAGGTGGCTTTGAAGGTTGAAGGATTAGAGCCTGGTGTACATGCCGTTCATATTCACGAGTTTCCGAAGTGTGAGGCTCCTGAATTTAAAAGTGCAGGTAATCATTTTAATCCTAAATCAAAAGATCATGGTCTGATGAATACAGAGGGTGCACATGCAGGGGATATGCAAAACATTGAAGCTGATGCCAGTGGAATGGTGGATGTTAAGCTAATGCTCTCGGAAGCAAAGCTCAAAGAAGGGCAAATGTCCCTATTAAGAAAAGAAGGCACATCCATTGTGATTACCAATGGACAAGATGATGGAATGACTCAGCCTGCAGGTGATTCAGGAGATAGAATTGCGTGTGGAAAGATTACGCTTGATGCTGATGAAGATGAAGCAAGTGACCCTACTGAGCCTGATAAAAAACAAGAAAAATAGCAAGTAATAGTTGTTCAGACAAAACTGAATAATCACAAAAATTCCGAACGATTTCGCAGAAATCAGTTCGGAATTTTTATATAGCAAGAAAGGGGTCAATTACCGCTCCGTCAAAACCTTCACTTTCCACGGGCACGGCCTCAGCTTTCTCGAAAAGCAGAGAACGTGGTAGTGCGGGTCTGTTCCCGTAGGAGTATCCGTATGTTGACTCCGCTAATGATCTGCATAGTACATATATGTTTCTAACGTTCGTTTTTTAACCCTATGCTTTACTTATATCGCAGCCTTTTCTCATGACAATGTGAAAAAGCAAAGGACTATTCATGTTCCTGAACGGCTTGGATGATTCTGTTTACGCCATCTTCGACAATGGAGCGCGGCGCGGCAAGGTTCATTCTCATGAAGCCTTCACCTTCATCTCCGAACGAAGCTCCATCATTCAAGCCAACTTTTGCTTTTTTTTGCATGAAGGATTTCAGTTCTTTTTGTGAAAGATTCAACTCCCTGCAATCGAGCCATAAAAGATAGGTGCCTTCATTCGGAATCACCTTTATAGTGCTCGTCTCTTCGTGAAAACGTTCCACCACATAGTCCCGATGCGATTCAAGGATTTCTTTCAATTCACCCAGCCATTCAGCTCCATGTTTATATGCAGCTTCCATAGCTGTAATTCCTAAAGTGTTTAACATGAACATTCCTTGATTGTTGAATTGTTTATCAAGCGCTTTTTTCATTTTTTCATTTGCCGTGACGACGTAAGATGCCTGCAAACCAGCTAAGTTAAAGGTTTTCGTTGGGGAAAAGCAAGTGATCGTATTTTGGTTTGCTTCCTCTGAAAGAGAAGCAATAGGAATATGTGTATGAGATCCTAAAACTAAGTCCGCATGAATTTCATCGGAAACGATTGTAACGTTATGTTTGAGACAGATTTCGCTCATCTTTTCTAATTCATCTTTTGTCCAAACTCTTCCTACAGGGTTGTGAGGGCTGCAAAGAATGAACATGGTCACGTGATTTTCTTTAATCTTCTGTTCAAAATCATTAAAGTCAATTTCGTATTGACCACCGTTAAGAATCAGTGGGTTTTTAACCACATGCCTCCCATGACTTTTTACCACACTATAAAAAGGCGGATACACAGGAGTTTGGATAAGGATGTGATCGCCGATTTCTGTTAGAGATTGGATAATCATATGAAGGGAAGGAATGACACCTGGACTATAACTGATCCAATCGGTATCAATATTCCAACTATGTCTTGTTTTAAGCCAATCACTAAGATGATCTTTTACAAGATCGTCGGGAATGGTATAGCCGAAAATGCCGTGGTCCACACGTTTTTTTAACGCGTCCATCACAGCTTCTGGGGTTTTGAAATCCATATCTGCAACCCACATGGGCAGTACCTCTTTATCTTGATACAATTGTTCTGCCATATCCCACTTTACAGACCTTGTCCCTTTTCTTGTAATCACTTCTTCGAAACGGTTCAAATCAATCTCCTCCAAATTCTCTAGTCTTTTTATTTATCATAACCGAAAGAGGACGATCGATGAAAATAAGTTGTTTGAGGAAATTTAACCAAAAAAAAAGCAAAGCGAACGTTCGCTCTGCTTAAACAGGGGGAATACGAGAAAGTCTTACGTTACTATATATAACCAGCTTTTGTAGGTTTTAAACCTATTAATTTATTTTTTTTGCTGATTTAATTCATATAGTAGATTCATTGCTTTTAAAACGTCTTGTTCAGAGAAGTCGCGCGCTTTTTTCAAAATCAATTTTGATCTTTTCACACCAATCTCCTGGATCAATTTTTCTAATTCATAGTCAATGTTTGTATCATTTTCATCTTCAAACTCCATTAGCTCAGATGCGGGAATATCCAATACAGTGGATATCTTCAATATCGTATCAAGCTCAGGCAGTCGTTCGTTGGATTCATAGCTCTCTAGAGTCGTTACTCCTAATCGTGCCTTCAATGCTAAATCTTCTTTAGAGATGTTTTGAGCCTCTCGATATTTCTTAATATTATCTCCAACAGTCATATGAACTCCTCCTACGAGTGCTTTTCTTTTATTATATCATGCCAGCAAATTATGGATGAGCAAATTTACCAACAATTTGTGAACACTGGACAATAATTCATTAAGGTTAGTAAATTATTTTGTGGGCAAAAATTTTGGGTGTGAGACTAGATCCTGAACCGCGGGAAACCAAGCCCAACGGGTGCAAGTATAAAAAATGCCATAGGCTTGTTGTGCCCTAAGGAAGAAGGGGCGTTCATCGTTGGTGCAGGATGTGCTAAATTTAGTTGAGCGTTCACTGAATGACTAAGCATGGCACTTCTGCTATTGTTCTTTAAGAAATTAATTTTGCTAAACGGTACAAACTGTGGTAAAATCATTAATTGCGTGAAAAGAAGCGAATAATATATATCAGGAGTTGTATAGAATGTCAGAGAAGTTTCAAGAAGGTCAAGTATTAGAAGGTAAAGTCACTGGAATTCAGCCTTATGGTGCTTTCGTAGCCCTTGATGATCAAGTTCAAGGTTTGGTTCACATTTCAGAAGTGACTCACGGATTTGTCAAAGATATTAACGAACACCTTTCAGAAGGTGATGAAGTTCAGGTTAAGATTCTAAATATCGATGAAGAGAAAAATAAATATTCTCTATCCATCCGTGCGACACAAGAAGCACCAAAGCAGCGCCCTCGCAAACAAGCTGCACCTAAGCAACAGCAAGAAGATTCTCAAGCAGGGTTCAACACACTAAAAGATAAACTAGAAGACTGGATCAAACAGTCTGACGATCGCGAAAAATTTCGCAAATAAATGAAAAGTAATGGACTAGTCATCAAGACTAGTCCATTTTTTTTGTGTTCTATTCAGCAGATTCTGCAGTGGTGTCACTATATTCGGCAGCTGGAGAGAAGTAAAGGGAAATGGCAATAAGTCCACTAATGCCAACAAGTGTATAAATGACCCGTGCGAATGCTCCGCTTTGTTCTCCGCCTCCGAATAGACCGGCAACGAGATCATATTGGAACAAACCGATTAACCCCCAATTAATGGCACCAATGATGACTAACAATAGGGCTACACGTTGAAACCAACTCATGTGACGCACTCCTTTCTAATCCAAAATATTATTCAGTCATAGCTTGAACTAGCCCGCAAGAAATATACATAGTGCATAACTTTTGAGTAATAGAAGAAATTCGGAGATAATATGACTCGAGACTTTTTAGCAAAGAAGGGAGATCTCAACATGGAAACATTCACTTATTTCAATCCGACAAAGCTCATCTTTGGTAAAGATCAAGTTAACCAACTACCAGATCAATTGCCTGTAGGTACTAAAAATGTACTGCTTGTTTATGGTGGTGGCAGTATTAAGAAAAATGGAGTATATGATCAAGTCTTGGATCAATTAAATAAAGTGGAAGTTCAAATCCATGAGCTTCCAGGAGTTGAACCAAACCCAAAACTCACCACTGTTTATAAGGGTGTTGAGATTTGCAAGAATGAAAATATTGACTTTTTGCTAGCTGTAGGAGGCGGCAGTGTCATTGATTGCACAAAAACAATTGCCGCTGGAGCAAAATACGATGGTGACGCTTGGGACCTTGTGACAAGACAAGCGACTCCTAAGGACGCGCTCCCATTCGGAACAGTGTTGACCCTCGCTGCAACTGGCTCTGAAATGAACGCAGGTTCTGTGATCACGAATTGGGAAACAAATGAAAAATATGGATGGGGAGCTCCTCCTTTTACCAATCCAAAGTTTTCAATTTTAGATCCTTCCAATACAGTTTCAGTACCGCGAAATCAGACGATCTATGGAATTGTTGATATGATGACTCACTTGTTTGAGCAGTATTTCCATACACCAACGCAATCGCCGGTTCAGGATGAAATGATTGAAGGTGTACTGAGAACTATTATTGAAACAGCACCGAAACTGCTTGAAGATCTAGAGTCTTATGAGTACAGAGAGACCATTCTCTATGCTGGTACTATCGCTCTAAATGGAATGTTGCAAATGGGGTACCGTGGAGATTGGGCAAGTCACAATATTGAACATGCAGTCTCTGCAGTGTATGACATTCCTCACGCAGGCGGTTTGGCTATTCTATTCCCGAACTGGATGAAGCACAACTTTAAGGTAAGGCCAGAACGCTTTGCCCAGCTCGCTACAAACGTATTTAGAGTAAATGCAGAAGGTAAGTCTGAACAGCAAGTAGCAGAAGAAGGTATTGAATCGCTCCGTTCCTTCTGGTCTTCTCTAGGTGCTCCTGAAAAACTTCGTGATTATGAGATTACGGATGAAAAATTTGACGTTATCGTAGATCGTGCCATGAAGCGCGGACCATTTGGTAACTTCAACAAATTGGAAGCAGAAGACGTTCAGAAAATTTTAGAACTATCCAAATAATAGGAGGAAGAAGTTCAGGAATTATCCTGAACTTCTTTTTTTTTTAGAATGTATCCGTTTACAAATTTATGTTCGCTTGATTAAAGATTAAGGTTTCGATAAAGTTAAAAATGGCTTGGTTAATAATATGATAATGGAGGTAACACACATGACACATGTTCGTTTTGATTATGAAAAGGCGTTACCATTTTTTGGTGAACACGAACTTGATTATATGGAAGGTGCTGTTTCCTTAGCACACGAAGCATTACATGAGAAAAAGGGAGCAGGGAACGATTTCTTAGGATGGCTCGATCTTCCGGAAGACTATGATAAAGAAGAGTTCTCCCGTATTCAGCAGTCTGCTGAAAAAATTAAGTCAGATTCTGATGTATTACTTGTGATTGGAATCGGAGGTTCTTACTTAGGTGCACGTGCTGCGCTGGAAATGCTGAACCACAGTTTCTACAATGAGCTTTCCGGTGATGCTCGTAAAACCCCGCAAGTTTTCTTTGTAGGTAGCAGCATCAGTGCTCCTTACATGAATGAACTTTTTGATGTACTTAAAGGCAAAGACGTATCCATCAATGTTATTTCTAAGAGCGGAACAACGACAGAACCAGCAATCGCTTTTCGTATCTTCCGTAAATACCTTGAGGATAAATATGGGGTAGAAGAAGCACGTAAACGTATCTATGCAACCACAGATAAACATAAAGGTGCGTTGAAAACTCTAGCGAATGAGCAAGGGTACGAATCGTTTGTGGTCCCAGATGACGTTGGTGGACGTTATTCCGTATTGACTGCTGTTGGTTTGCTTCCGATCGCAGCAAGCGGAATTAATATCGATGAAATGATGAAAGGGGCTCAGGCTGCTCGTAAAGAGTTAAGCTCTGATCAGCTTTCAGATAACCCTGCTTATCAGTATGCAGCGGTCCGTAATGTCCTTTACAATAAAGGAAAAACAATTGAAATGCTCGTCAACTATGAGCCGTCTCTTCAATACTTTGCAGAGTGGTGGAAGCAATTATTTGGTGAAAGTGAAGGAAAAGACCAGAAAGGCATTTTCCCTTCTTCAGCCAACTTCTCAACTGATTTGCACTCTCTCGGCCAGTATATCCAGGACGGTCGTAAAGATATGTTTGAGACTGTGCTGCACGTTGAAACACCAGCATCTGATATTACGATTGAAGAAGACGAACAAAACCTTGATGGTTTAAACTATCTTGCTGGAAAAACGGTTGACCAGGTCAACGAAAAAGCCTACCAAGGTACGATGCTTGCTCATACAGATGGAGACGTTCCGAACTTGATTGTTCACTTGCCTAAGCGTGATGCCTACACTTTCGGTTATCTTGTGTACTTCTTTGAGAAGGCTTGCGCAATCAGTGGGTATTTGCTTGGAGTAAACCCATTTGACCAGCCTGGTGTAGAAGCTTACAAGAAAAACATGTTCGCTCTTCTTGGAAAACCAGGATTCGAAGAAGAAAAAGAAAAGTTAGAAAAACGTCTATAATAACAAAGAATACCAAAAATATCCACCTCAGGCCATCCAGAAAATGGATGACCTGAGGTGTTTTTAATTGGGCAAGATAGGACTAAAAAGGAGTGTTTGGCCGTGATACCTTTATCTTCTTCCATTACAAATGAAGTGTATACGTTCAATGATGTAGAAAGCGAACTAAAACCTTTAGGATTTAAACTTTCTGATAACTGGGATTACGAACATGGATATTTTGATTATAAGATTGACGATCGAGTGGGTTATCAATTCTTAAGGCTTCCGTTTCAAGTTACTTCAGGATCCTTGGATGCTCCGAGTGATTATGCAACTATTCAAATGAAAGAACCTTTTTTGTTGTCTCATAAATACAACCCTGGCCTTGATGATAACGTAAAGGAAGGAAATTTCCGTGCCATATTTGATCAGTTCCAGGAGCCTGTAGATAAAGACGCCTCTTTTCCAGAGGAGCACGTCAGCACAGGAAGAGAAGTTCTTGCACAAGTGGAACAAGCCTTAATGACGAAGCGGTGAAAAGACAATCAGGTAATCACCCTTCTCTAACTTGGTTTCTGCATGCAAGTCAAATGAGACATCTTCTCCTTTCTTAATGCCGATAATTTGACAGCTTTCTTTAAGAAAATATTCTAATGCTTTCATCAAAGGTTCCCCTTCGAATTGCTCAGGTACTTTCTCTTCATGAAATTGCCTTGCTGTCAATAAATCAAGAAGCATTTCAAAAGGCTGGATAGGATCATTACGATAAAGTTCATGGTAAAAAAGGCTGCTCATAAAATCGTTGGACCTGATAACTGTATCGGCTCCAGCTCTGCCTGCGTTAATTCTTTGTCTGTCCGTCAGAACTTCAGCAATGATGAATAAGTCAGGGTGATGGCCTTTAAGAGCGACCACTTGGTGGATGACGGATTGGTCCGACTGTTCCTCTTTTTTAGAAGGATCAGCGGTGACGACCGCCATTCTTGCCTGGCGTACATTTGCCTTTTCAAGAATCGATTCCTCCGTTGCATCACCTTTCACAAAATGCAAGTTGGATAATCGCTGATAAAATTGATTCATAGACCTGTCGATCAAAACGATGCGCTCAGGAGAGTCCTGGCTGCCGATCATATCAATCAACTGACGTGTCCGTTCGTTCCAGCCTATGATGACAAGATGATCGGTTCCTCGAAAATCCACTTGTCCTTTGGATAAGGCTTGCTCGTGTTTGACTGTAGATGCAGACAGAGTGGCCATATAAAAAGTGACCAGCCCTCCTCCGGTAAGGATTAACAGAATAGCGGTAATCTTTCCAGCAGGACTAAGAGGAACATAATCTCCGTATCCTACGGTAGCTCCGGTTACGAAAGCCCACCAGATGCCATCGAAAAACGATGGAAAGCTCTTGGGCTCTAATATATGGATAATGCCTCCAAACAGGGTCATCATTATCATGACCGTGCCGAAAAGCCTGAGGAAAAGCGGGATTTGGAAATACAGGCGGATCCAATACTGCATGTTCAATGCCCCCTTTTTTACATCAGTATCGGTTAATAGGTCAAGATTCAAACATAAAAAATAACCTGCCTTTAAAGGGCAAGTTATTGTAAAGTACTTTTCATGTCTTCGTAGACATAAGACCAGAAGTCTCGATTATCACGATACGCTTTTGTTACAAACTTTAGCATATCATTTCTTTTTTCCTCAAAGTCATCTGAGTTTTGGTCCGGCAGGTTTATTATCGCATGGTCTATGAATTGCTGGACTTTTTCTGCTCTTGGCCCCCAAGTTCCAATTTCTTCGCCGTTGGGATGAAGAAAGATGATTTTAGGGATCGATCTAGAAGTACCGTTGGTTAAATATTGGTCCATCAGTTCTAAGTTTTTATCTCTGAGCAAAAATCTTGTCTGTATATGTCCAGCTTCAGCTAGTCGCAAAAAGATGGGGATATTCAGCATAGCATCTCCGCACCAGTCCTCGCTGAGGATGATAGCACGCATGTTTTTCTTTTGCAGTTGTTCAAACAAGGGGTAGTCTTCCGGGTTAACTTTGAAATGTTCATATATATAAACCAGGTTTTCTTGATGTTGCTTCATAGAATCAACATACTCCTGAGCTGTCCAACCTTTTTGGAACCATTCGTCTAAGTTCATCAAAAATCCTCCTCCACATGGCATACATGTCCTTGTACCCTATTCGTTTAAAGAATATGCATGATTTTAAGAAACAGTTAAATCTTTTTTGTTATGATAAAGAGAAGAAGGATAGAAGAGGAGTGGCACATATGAACCAGGAACGATTGAACTTTTTACTTGAATTGTTACACACACCTTCACCATCAAGTATGGAAATGGAAATTCAGAAGCGATGGATTAAAGAAATGGATTCTTTTGCAGATGAAATCAGAACGGACCATGCCGGAAATGCTATTGCTGTTCTCAATCCTGAAGCAGACTTTAAAATATTGCTTGCAGGTCACTGTGACGAAATAGCCCTTGTGGTCAATCGAATCGACGACGAAGGATTTCTCCACTTTGATAAGATGGGCGGGATCAATCCAAAAGCAGCTGTTGGGATGAAAGTGACAGTACTCGGATATGGAAGAACTTTGACAGGTGTAATTGGCGTCAATGCTCAGCACCATGGAGGCTTAAAAGGAGATTTTGGTTTAGAAGAGCTATTCATTGATTGTGGGGCAAAGTCTAAGCAAGAAATAGAAGAATTCGTTCAAATTGGAGATCTTGCTGTTTATAAACGTGAGCCAGAAGTCATGATGGATCGCTACATATCAGGTAGAGGGCTCGATAACCGTACAGGTCAGTTTATCGTAGGTGAAGTACTTCGTAAACTAGCTGAGAAAGATTTGAATGTAGGCGTTTACGCCGCAAGCACTGTCAATGAAGAAACGAATATGGGAGGCGCATTTTTCGCGGCAGCTGGAGTTGAACCGACTATGGCGATAGCTTGTGATGTGACTTTTGCAACTGATTACCCTGGAGTTAATAAGCGTAAGCATGGCGACGTAAGATTAGAAGGTGGTCCTGTGTTAGCAAAAGGTGCACCAATTAACCGAAAAATTAATCAGCTGCTTGAAAATACTGCGAAATCACTGACGATGGATGTACAGTATGAATTGACGCCCCGGATGACAGGTACCGATGCAGATAAAATGCGTCTAACCGGTAAAGGTGTACCGGTCAGTTTGGTTTCCTTACCTCTAAGATACATGCACTCTCCTGTAGAGACGGTGAGTATAAAAGACATCGAGCAAGAAATTGATCTTCTCGTTGAAATGATTGCGAATATGAAAGGAACAGAAAGCTTAAATCCGTTGGATGATTAACTGGAAACTTGAGGGGATGACCCTCAGGTTTTCTATTAAGAAGGAGGTCTAAAATTGCACCTTGATGGATAGGATAGTAGAAAATACTTTTTTCGAAAGAGGTGCATCATGGACAGAGAACTTATGCATCAAAGCATTCTATCCTTGAAAGGAAAGCTGAATACCGGACAAATTCCTTATCATCCTTATGAAGACCATTTCACTTCTCATTTAGACGCTGTCCAGATGAGTGAGGATGGTCTTGTTGATGAAAGTACGATTTCACCTACGTTGAAGATTCTTCTGAATAAGGTAAACGATATATAAGCGCCTACGGGTGCTTTTTATTTTGCCTTATTAATTGGTGGTGCTGGTTATACTGGGTAATCATTAATTTAATGAGAGAGCAGTATTATGAAACATTCGATATCGGAATAACTTTGGCGGGAAATGACTCGCTTTCCTGCGGGGGAACCGGCAAGCCTCTTCAGCCGCTTCGCTCCTTGTAGGGTCTCTATAAAATTTAGTAGAAAACTTTTAACTTGCGGCAGCATCACACTCTATATAAAATAGAAATACAATACAATATCGATTCCATCTTCGGGGCAGGGTGAAATTCCCGACCGACGGTGATGAGTGTTTGCGCACTCTTAGTCCGTGACCCGTGAGGTTTCGACCGAGCGGTGGACCTGGTGAAAATCCGGGACCGACAGTTACAGTCTGGATGGGAGAAGATGTCGAGCGAAGCAGGTAGATATTTTTGCTACCTTCTGTTTCCTGTGCGCGATTTAATCTCAGCCTTAAAGCCCCATCGTATGCTTTAAGGTTATTTATGTTGCAAAAAGGAAATATGCTCACCTTCATCTGGGATGTGAATCGATGAAAAAGGTGAAGGAGGAGATTGATGATGAACCCCCAAACAGGTCAGTCATCAAAATTGTTGAAATTAATTATCTTAGCTTTATTAGGGAGTATTTCAATGGTGTTAATGTTTTTGAATTTTCCATTGCCGATGCTTCCACAATACCTGAAAGTGGACTTCAGTGAAGTGCCTGCGTTAATTGCTGCGATTCTATTCACCCCTATGGCAGGAGTGGTTGTAGAGGGATTGAAAAATACCTTGTACCTTATTTACACAGGGGCCGCAGACCCAGTCGGAGTAGTCGCTAACTTTGCAGCAGGGACACTCTTTGTCGTCCCGGTAGCTATGATCTACCATAAATATAAATCTACCAAATCCTTAGTATCAGGGTTAGTTACAAGTTCTGTCATTATGGCTATTGGAATGAGCGTTCTGAATTTCTTCTTGATTCTTCCTGCCTATAGCTGGTTTATGGGGTGGGAGACGATGAGTACGAATGTTAAATGGGCTACCATTTTGGCTGGAATTCTTCCATTCAATGTAATCAAAGGAATTGTAATTGGGGCTTTATTTGTACCTTTATTTGTAAAAATGAAGCCGTGGTTAGAACAGAAGAAAATTCGCTCATCTTCAGCGGCATAATCATATGAAAAGCAAAAAGGAGCTTCCCTTCATTGGGAAAGCTCCTTTTTTCTAATTCACTGCTTTAGTTTACTGTTGGTCTTCTATTTCATCGACACGATAGCGCGCAGTAGGCATCGCTTCTAATCGCTCTACAGGAATTGGTTCGCCGGACTTTTCACTCAACCCATATCTTCCTTCCTCCATGCGTTTTAGAGCGTCATTAACATCCATAAGCTTTTCGCGAGCTTGTTCGTAAAAAGTCATTTCTTTTTCTCTCTCAAATTGATCTGTTCCCAAATTCCCAGGGTGGTCTGCCACACTGCTGATCTCACCAGTCTCATCATTTTGGTAGTCTTCTTTGGCTCGATCATTTCGATATTCTTCTAAATCCTTTTCAGCTTCTTCTTTCATTTCCAATAATCGTTTTTTGAATGTATCCTTTTGGTCTTTTGTTAACATCGATTCATTCTCCTTTCTTGAAACAGTGTGTATAGAAAAGTCATGTTCTTTTCAATGGAACGACCCCGATGGTACAACGGGAAGTAGAGATTAACTCATTGGAAGAGTTTTCGATTCTGATTTCCCAAACCATTGTGTTTTTGCCAATATGGACAGGTGTGGCAACCCCTGTTACAACGCCGTTGCGGATACTTTTAATGTGGTTTGCATTGATTTCGATGCCGAAGATTTGGTATTGATTACTGTCAACATTTAAAAACGCTCCGATACTCGCAGCGCTTTCCGCTAGAGCTACACTTGCTCCACCGTGTAAAAAGCCCATTGGCTGGTGTGTTCGATGATCTACTGGCATACGAATTTGTACACGGTCAGGCTTGGCCGTCTCGATTTCCATTCCTAGTGTTTCCATCAAAGTATTTTTCATCATTTGTTTCATGTCTTCCCCGTCCTTTAAAGTAATATTTCCCACAATAGCTAGTATCAAACCTAGTTAAAAGAAGGATGGTCTAAAACCATCCTTCTGTCTGTTTATCCTAGTGGAATATAAAGTTGTAGTAATAATGAAATTCCTAAAAGCAGCCCATACACGGTATTCGTTTGAGCGGTCGCCTTCATCGCAGGCAGCATTTCAAGAGGTTCCGATTTTCCTTTAAACCCTTTTATTGCATCCACCGCTTTCCGTACACTGAATAAGCTGATCAATGCCCAGTATGGTAAAAAGCCGAATAAAATAAATGCGATTGTCAGAGCATAAGCACCTGCGAATAAGATAATTAGAAAACGTACAGCACCTTTATGGCCAAATAGAATAGCCAGTGTTTTCCTTCCGTTTTCTGCATCTCCAACCCGATCACGGATATTATTTGCCAAAAGAATGGCCCCTATAAAGATAGCGACGGGTATAGAAATAAGAACGACTTCAACTGTGAGACTCAAGGTCTGGATGAAATAACTTATTCCAATGATGATTGTCCCCATAAAAAATCCTGCTGTTACTTCCCCAAGTGGAGTATAAGCGATCGGATATGGCCCGCCTGTATAAAGGTAGCCGAACAGCATCGAAATAAGTCCGACTAAAGCAACCCACCAGCTGGAGGATAAGCAAATATAGACTCCTAATAAACCTGCTATAGCAAAAAAGCTTATGGCGAGGGATAGGACGACACGTGGATTTATTCCATCACGTACAATTGTGCCACCGATCCCTACGGAGTTTTCTGTGTCCAGTCCACGAACATAATCGTAGTATTCGTTAAACATATTTGTTGCAGCTTGAATGAGGATGGAAGCCAATAACATAGCTAAAAATAACCAGAAGTTAATGGATTGTTCAATTGCGGCCAACATTGTTCCAATGAAAACAGGTACGAATGCAGCTGTAAGTGTATGAGGACGCAGAAGCCTCCACCACACTTGAAATCCTTCACGTTCATTCAAGGAAGCTTTCATGTTTTGATTTTGAACAGAGCTCATAGATGTTCTCTCCCTTGCATTTATACTATTCTATATGATATCAATTTAAGTTTAGGGAAACAGGACCATAGTGTCAATCATTGTAAGAATATGCAAGAGGTAATGGAGATTCCTTGAGTCAAGAGAAAAAAGAGAATAAAATAGAGGGAGATGCACGTTTAGAGACTTCATAATGATTCAAATATCATTCAAATAAATTTAGAACGTCCCTAAATGAATGGGAGGAAAAAGTATGCTTCATACAAAGACATCTCAAATAGAGGAGATTATCGGCGAAGCTATTGCAAAAGCACGTCATTATACAGAACCGCAATTAATCAGCGTAGTCGATCAAATTGATTATATTGATGCTTATCAGTTCATGAATCATGGACAAGTAGTCGATCATCATCGTTTGTTTTGGCGAAGCGCAGAAGAGGATTTCACCATGGTGGGCGTTGGAACCGCGAGTAAGTTATTCGCGACAAATGAGCGTCGCTTCAAGGAAGTGCAATCACTTTGGAATGAAATCCGTGAACACGCGGTAATTTATAATCGGTATGGTGAAAAAGGGACAGGGGTTGTTGCCTTAGGAGGCTTCAGTTTTGATTCTAAACAGAAAAATGCTTCACCCTGGGAGGCTTTTCCGGATAGTCAAATGACAATCCCTGCCTATCTTCTTACCAATAAAAATGGGAAGTCATTTTTGACCACAAATGTAATGATTTTTCCTGAGGATCATCAGCAGCAGGTCGTCAATCAGATTGCCGCTGACCATGAAAAGCTTTTAAGTTTCACGGAGCATGATTTCCGTTTACCTGAGAGGATAAATATTTCAGAAGTGGCACCTGAACTTTGGAAGGCATCCGTAAAAGAGGCGACGGACGATATAAAAAAAGGGCTTCTGGAAAAAGTGGTCCTTGCCCGTGAACTGCGCATAGCCTTCAGCGAGCCTGTACAAATCGCTTCTGTATTAAAGGCTTTGGCAGAATCACAAGACAATAGTTATATTTTTGCCTTCGAAAGTGAAGGGGAATATTTTGTAGGTGCTACTCCAGAGCGACTCGCAAAAGTTGATAAGCGTGAACTAATATCTACGTGTCTCGCTGGCACCGTCCCCAGGGGAGAAACTGAAGCGGAAGATCAACATCTGGGTAGCGACCTTTTACATGATCCAAAGAACCGTCAGGAGCATCAATTTGTCGTCGAAATGATAAGAGAAGCGGTAGAAGCCTGCTCCACAAACGTTGATATCCCTGAGGAACCAGTCTTGTACCCCCTCAAAAATTTGCAGCATCTGTACACTCCAGTACGGGCCACTTTAGACGAAGGATACACGATTTTGGATGTAATTGAAAAGCTTCATCCAACACCTGCGCTTGGGGGAATGCCGCAGGAAAGATCAGTCGAGTACATCCGTCATCATGAAACTTTAAATCGAGGATGGTATGCAGGACCGATCGGCTGGTTTGATGACCACAATAATGGAGAATTTGCCGTAGCCATCCGTTCAGCGTTAATCAAGAATGACAGTGCCTCGTTATTTGCAGGATGCGGAGTTGTGGAAAATTCAGATCCACAAGCAGAATATGAGGAGACAGCCGTCAAGTTGAAGCCAATGTTGTCTGTTTTAGGGGGATATTAATGGAACATGTTGAATCTCTAACGAAATATGTTACTCACTTCGTGGATCAACTCGCTTATTCAGGAGTTGACCACGTCGTAGTATCTCCAGGATCAAGATCGACCCCTCTGGCGATGGCGTTTGCTGAACATCACGGCATTAAACATTGGATCCATTTAGATGAAAGGTCTGCTGCTTTTTTTGCATTAGGGATGGCAAAAGAACAGCAAAAACCTGTTGCTATTGTATGTACATCAGGAACTGCTGCAGCCAATTATTATCCAGCCATTGTAGAAGCTTATTACAGCCGCATTCCTTTAATCGTTCTAACCGCTGACCGTCCTCATGAATTGAGGGACGTAGGAGCACCCCAAGCGATTGACCAAACTCATATGTTTGGTCATTATGTATGTTGGTATCAAGATATGGCACTGCCAGAACCTGGTCTTCACACGTATGCAAGAAGGCAGGCTGCTCGTGCGGTAGAAGAAAGCATTGGTGGGAATAAAGGTCCTGTCCATTTGAACATGCCTTTTAGAGAACCGCTCGTCCCTGATTTCACTTTAGAAGGTCTATGGAGAGGGGATTTGCAGCCAATCCCTAAAGCTGCGGCGGGCAAAACTCTTTTGAACGAAAAGTTGATCTCAGAGTTGCAGGATAGATTAACTTCAAAAGAAAAAGGTGTTATCGTTGTCGGTCCACATACAGAAGGTGAACTTATTGAACCGGTAACAATGCTCGCATCACGGTTAGGTGTTCCTATACTAGCTGATCCACTGTCTGGCCTAAGAGCAGGAGAACATGACAAAAGAAACATTATAGAAAATTATGATGCTTTGTTGAAATCACCTACTTTAAGAGACCAGTTAGAACCTGATTATATCCTGAGGTTTGGAGCTATGCCTGTGTCAAAGGCTTATTCAAAATGGGTGAAAAAATGGGACGCTATTGACCATCTAATTGTAGATTCCTATAAAAGCTATCGAGAGCCAGCAGGAATTCAACCCCGGTTTATTTGGGCTGATCCTAAGCTGTTTTGCGAACAGTTGACGACCGAATTGTCAGAAGGAAGTACAGAAACAGACTGGCTGGGAAGATGGGAGAAAATGAACCACACAGCTAAAGAACTCATGCTGAAAGAGCCTGAAGCAACGCTGAATGAAGGGCATGCGGTCGTCTATCTTTCCCAAAATCTTCAGAACGGATCGAATCTATTTGTTGGAAACAGTATGCCGATTCGGGACGTAGATAGCTTCTTCATGTCAACGCCAAAGGATATTAACATTTTGACAAACAGAGGAGCGAACGGCATCGATGGGGTTGTTTCTTCAGCTATAGGGTCAGCGGTCTCAGGACGGCCAACAACATTGTTGCTTGGTGATGTTTCCTTCTTCCATGATCTGAATGGGATGTGGATGGCAAACCGTTATAATATTCCTTTAACAGTTGTCGTTATTAACAATAATGGAGGTGGGATATTCTCCTATCTTCCTCAAGCAAATGAAGCGAGCAACTTTGAAGAATTATTCGGAACTCCTGTCGATATAGACTTTTCACACTCTGTCCATATGTTCGGGGGTATCCATAAAAGAGTGGAGACCTGGTCGGATTATCAAATGGCTTTAGAGAAAAGTCAGCAACATCATGGAATTTATGTCATTGAACTCATCATTAGTCGAACGGACCATGTCGAATTTCATAAAGCGAAATGGGAAAGCGTAGAGGAAGCCGTCTTACATGGGAGTGACGAATAATGTATAAAACAATCAGGGGCCGAAAGTACTGGATTGAAGAAGAAGGGGAAGGTCCAGTCCTATTAATGCTTCATGGATTTACAGGGAGTACCCTTACGTTCGAAGAAATTATCGAGCAATTTCATACATCTTTTCGCGTCGTGAGAATCGATCTTCCTGGACATGCGAGGACTGGAGCGATTGGGGTTCTTACAATGGAACAATTTTGTCGTGACCTTAAAGATTTATTAAAGCAGATGAACGTTGATAAAGTGAATCTATTAGGGTACTCTATGGGAGGCAGAACGGCTTTATCTTTCTCTATCTTGTATCCTGAGCTCGTGGACAAACTTATTCTGGAAAGTGCATCTGCCGGACTTCAATCATCCGAAGACCAGCTGGCTAGGCAGGCTAAAGATGAAGGCCTTGCTAGAAAAGTTGTCGAAGAAGGGATCGAATCGTTTATAACAATGTGGGAGAACATCCCACTTTTCAGAACTCAGGTCGATTTATCTGCTGAAGCCAAACTTAAGCTTCGGGAAGAACGTACGAAGCAAAACCCCCAGGGCCTCTCAGAATCTTTGGTAGGTATGGGAACAGGAAAACAACCTTCATGGTGGGACCGTTTAGGTACAGTATCAGCGGACGTCCTGCTGATTACAGGGGCAGAAGATCACAAATTCCACCGAATTAATAAACATATGACAAAAGAACTGCCTGATGCTAAATGGGTTACTATCGATAACGCAGGACATACGGTTCATCTCGAAGAGCCGAGAATTTTCGCTAAAATTGTTGAAGACTTCATGATACAATAATAATTGTATGTAAGCGTTCATACATGAAAAATAAGTTTAAGTTCAAGGAGGATTTACTATGTCTTTTAATTGGGTTCGCGAACGCGAATACGAAGATATTCTATACGAAACATACGAAGGAATCGCTAAGATTTCCATTAACAGGCCGGAAGTCCGCAATGCTTTCCGTCCTCAAACGGTTCATGAGCTGATTGATGCTTTTGCATACGCACGAGATGACTCCAAGATCGGTGTTATTGTTCTAGCTGGTGTAGGCGATGATGCCTTCTGCGCTGGAGGAGATCAGAAAGTAAGAGGTCATGGCGGTTACGTTGGAGATGACCACATCCCACGTCTGAATGTCCTTGATCTGCAACGTTTGATCCGTGTTATTCCAAAACCAGTGGTTGCAATGGTTTCTGGATATGCGATTGGCGGAGGTCATGTTTTACATATTGTATGTGATTTGACTATCGCTGCAGACAACGCTATTTTTGGACAAACAGGTCCAAAAGTCGGAAGTTTCGACGCAGGTTACGGAGCTGGATTGCTGGCCCGTATCGTTGGTCATAAGAAAGCTCGCGAGATTTGGTACCTATGCCGTCAATACAGCGCAAAAGAAGCTGAAGAGATGGGATTAGTAAACACGGTTGTTCCGCTTGATCAGTTAGAAGCGGAAACGGTTCAGTGGAGTAAAGAGATGCTTGAAAAATCTCCAACTGCCCTGCGCTTCTTGAAGGCTTCCTTCAATGCCGATACAGATGGACTGGCTGGGTTGCAGCAAATGGGCGGCGACGCTACGTTGCTTTACTACACGACTGAGGAAGCAAAAGAAGGTCGTGACGCGTTTAAGGAGAAGAGAAAACCAGACTTTGATAAGTTTCCTCGTTTTCCTTAATGAGAACGGCAAAGGGGCATTCCTTAAGAAGGAGTGTCCCTTTATTTGATTCTCTCTACATTATATGAAATTCATGTATGGAATAAGGGGCGTTGGGTATGGATTCGCTTTCCGCGGACACCAGTACTAAGTAACGGAAAACATCTATGCAATATCGAAATTGTGCCTCCTAGAAAAGGGGGTTTATCTGCAAGAATAAAGTTTGTACTACTACTCATTTATTAATTTAAGCTCTATTTAAAGAAAGAAGGGTCACCTTTGAATGAAACAATTCCTCACTGGTTAGAAAAACAAAATGAACTGAACCCTGAACGTGTTGCCATTGAACAACCTGATGGTTTTTCTATGAGTTTTTCAAAATTGCGTGATGAGAGCAGAAAATTAGCAGAGAATCTGATTGCATTAGGAGTTGAAGAGGGAGACCATGTGGCTCTTCTTATGCACAATCAGATTGATTTCCCTGTGTTTATCCATGCCGTCAGTTATATCGGAGCCACAGCTGTCCTTTTGAATACACGATTAACTGCCACAGAAATCGCCTTTCAATTATCAGATGCGGATGTATCATGGTTTTTTGCAGGTGAAGGACTTATAGAAAAGTCAGAACAAGCGAGAAAAGAATCGCAGTATATACCCCAGGATCGTTTGTTTCAAGTCAATGATATCCCAAAAAGAGAAGCTGAAACATTCGATTTGAAAAAGGAAATCAATCTTGATCAGGTTTTTACAATGATGTACACCTCAGGGACCACGGGCAACCCGAAAGCTGTGATGCACACGTATGGCAATCACTGGTTTAGCGCTGTTGCATCTGCGCTAAACCTTGGTGTTCAATCAGAGGATAAATGGCTGCTGTGTTTGCCGATGTTTCACGTTGGCGGGTTCTCGGTACTGATGAAAAGTGTCATCTACGGAATGACAGTGAGCCTGGTCGAAAAATTCGATGTGTCAGTCATTAATCGAGAAATCAGGAACAATCGTATTACACACATCTCAGTAGTTACTTTGATGCTTCAACGACTGCTGGAAGGTTTTAACGAAGATTACTACCCAAGTACCTTTCGCTGCGTGTTGTTAGGAGGAGGGCCTGTCCCTGAGCCTTTGCTACGCAAAGCCCAATCTAAAAGGCTACCTGTGTTTCAAACGTATGGGATGACAGAAACTTCTTCGCAAATTTCGACCCTAAGCCCGAGTGCGGCTATGCAAAAATTAGGGTCAGCAGGGAAAGCTTTAACGCCTGCTGAGGTAATTGTGGATGCCGACGGACCAACTGAAGTGGGAGAAATTCTAGTTAAAGGTCCTATGGTATCTAAAGGCTACTATAACCATACGCCGTCGAATAAAGAATTTTTGAGGACGGGAGATTTGGGATACAAAGACAATGAAGGATTTCTCTATGTTGTAGATCGAGTGAAGGATGTAATCATTTCAGGAGGTGAAAATATTTACCCCGCAGAGTTAGAAAGTGTTTTAAGCGATTTTCCAGGAGTAAAAGAAGCTGGGGTCACGGGAATGAGCGATGAAACCTGGGGTGAAGTCCCGGCGGCATTTTTAGTCCCTGAAGAAGATGTAACTATCTATTCAGAAGACGTAACGGAATTTTGTGAGGCAAGGTTAGCAAAATACAAAATTCCGAAAGCTTTTTTCACCCTGTCCCAACTACCCAGGAACGCTTCGAACAAACTGCTAAGAAGAGAACTATTTTCTGCCTTAGAAAGGGAGAGTTAGAAGCATGGACATAACTAAAATAGTGCTAAGACATATTAAGCTGCCTCTCACTGCTCCTTTTCGAACCCATCAAGGCACGATAACCAATCGTTCACTCATTATCGTAGAAGCTCATGATTCTGAGGGGTGGTGCGGGTACGGGGAGGTTACTGCTTTTAATGCACCATTTTACACGTATGAAACGACGAGTACAGCATGGGATATCCTCATTAATTTCATTATTCCTCAAATTCAGTTTGGAGAACTTGAACATCCATGTGACCTCTCAAAAAGTTTTCAGTCCGTAATGGGTCATCCTATGGCGAAGGCCGGACTGGAAGGGGCGATATGGGACCTGTTCAGCAAAAAACAGAACGTAAGTCTACGGGAGTTGATTGGAGGCACAAGCGAAACTGTAAGAGCAGGAGCTGTGCTCAGCTTATCCGATTCGCTTGAAGAAGATGTGAGAGGTTTGAAGGATAACGGTTATCAACGGTACAAGCTTAAGGTGAATTTGGGACAAGAGGAAGAACTGATCAAGAAAGTTCAAAAGGTTGATCCTGACCTTCCTATAATGATTGATGCCAATGGCATGTATTCAGAGAATAACATCCCTCACCTTTTAGAGCTTGACCAGTATGGATTAATGATGATTGAACAGCCTTTTCAAGCCGGAGATTTTTTCTTGCATAAAAAGCTGCAAAAGCAGTTGAAGACACCTATTTGCCTTGATGAGTCTGTTATGAGTTTTCATGATGCGAAGCAAGCCGTGGAACTTGAGAGCTGTAAAGTAATTAATATTAAAATCAGTCGTGTCGGTGGCCTTTCAGAAGCAATAAAGATCCATGATTTTTGCCTTCAAAAAGATATCCCTGTCTGGTGTGGGGGAATGGTGGAATCAGGGATCTCAAAAGCTCATAACTTGGCTTTAGCATCACTTCCAAATTTCACTATACCTGGCGATCTTTCAGGTTCTTCAAGGTATTTTGAGAAAGATATCATCAAACCAGAAATAGAAGTGGTGAACGGGATGATTAAAGTTCCTGAACAACCTGGAATTGGTGTTGAAGTAGACAAAAATTATTTAAAAGAAGTAACTTTAGATGTGCACCAAGCCCATGTTAATGAATAAGGATTGAGCTAAAATGTAATAAGCCTTCCTCATTTGCTCAAAATAAGAGCAAGGAGGGACAAGTGTGGAAAAGAATAAGTATTACATCAATATCGGGACAAGAGAAATATCCGTCAACCATGATGCGAATAATGACGATTTTATCGTCGAAGCAACTGAAGATGAGATCCTGGCATTAAGAGAAGTTTTTGATGAAATTGAAATTGCAGACAATAGGTCCTTTTATAGAGCACATATTCCTGCTAAACCTTATCATCAAGATGAAGATAACGATGACTACGATAATGGAATGAGAATAGCCTTCAGGAAGATTTATGATCTTGGTGATGAAATGACGAAAAAACATATTACAGAAATGGGAATATTGGAAGATTAAACAAAGAGCCGTTTTCTAATGTAGAAAGCGGCTTTTTAATTTAAGATTCAATCAGACGTTCAGTCCCTTCAATCTTTTTGCTTCATCTTTCACCTCTTGAGGGATAGTGATTTCCCCTGCTTCAAATGGTTTCAAATTTATGTAATTAATCTATTGTTTACCAGAGGTAAGCAAAAGGAATAATAATGCTAAATATACTCGAATTCTTCTTAGACCAGTTTGTATTTATCTTAGCTTATGGTACGATTTAAACAGGCATAAGATCAGGTAAGTAAGCCTGTCAGGGAAGTAGTTCCAATATAAGCACTAAAGGCAGTTGATCTAGCATGAAAACATTTTATGATTTTTATCATAATCCGGTAAAATTATCTTTTGAGGATCATCCTTTTTCGAAAGCTCCAAAACATGTATGGGTCATTTGCCGCTATAACCACCAATGGTTGCTCACTAGACATAAAGATCGTGGTATAGAATTTCCTGGTGGCAAGGTGGAAGACGGGGAAACAGCTGAAAAAGCAGCGATACGCGAAGTGAAGGAAGAGACAGGTGCTGAAGTTGATGACTTGCATTATATTGGTCAGTATTATGTAGAGGGTAAGGGCGGTAATGTGATCAAAAATGTTTATTTTGCAACTATTTCAGAATTGGCTGAGCAAGAACATTACTTTGAGACCTACGGTCCTGTTTTGTTTCAGCACCTTCCTAAGGAGTTAGCGAAAAATGATCGGTTCAGTTTTATGATGAAGGATGAGGTTCTTCCTCAATGTATGAAACGAATAGAACAAATGGAGTCCTAATTGGTAACAAAAAACAAAAAAGCGCGCGTACGATACTATTTCGTACGCGCGCTTTTTTTATATGAGGAGATGAGGAAACATAATCAATGCCTATTATAGGCAGGTCCAGCCTGTTTGATTTTATCACTTGCATAGACAAATGTTTTAAAGTTCTCATGGAACTTGTTTGCTAAATCTTTGGCCTGTTCATCGTAACGTTCAGGGTCATCCCAAGTTCTCTTAGGAATAAGTACATCATCAGGAACACCTGGACAGTGAGTTGGAATACTCAAACCAAAGAATGGGTCTTTATAAGTCTCTACTGAGGCAAGTTCTCCTTCTAAAGCTGCCTGAATCATAGAGCGGGTATAAGAAAGCTTCATACGGGAGCCTTCTCCATAAGGGCCTCCGGTCCACCCAGTGTTGACTAAATAGACATCTGCGTCAAACTGATCGATCTTTTCACCAAGCATTTCTGCATACGTAGAAGGAGCAAGGGGCAGGAATGGTGAACCGAAACAAGCTGAGAATGTAGCTTGAGGTTCTGTAATCCCTCTTTCAGTTCCGGCAAGCTTACTGGTATATCCACTGAGGAAGTGATACATGGCCTGCTCTTTGGTCAATTTACTGATTGGTGGAAGCACACCAGTTGCATCGGCTGTAAGGAAAATGATTGCGTTTGGATGCCCTGCAATGCTTGGGCGGATGATATTATCTATATGATCGATCGGATAAGCTGCTCTTGTATTTTCAGTCAAACTCGTATCCTCAAAATCAGGAACATGACTATTTGGTTTTAGAACGACGTTTTCTAATACTGAACCAAAGTGAATGGCATTAAATATCTGTGGTTCGTTTTTCTCAGACAAACTTATGCACTTCGCATAACAGCCACCCTCAATGTTGAAGATACCGTAATTGGACCAGGCATGTTCATCATCACCGATTAATCTCCGGTTGGGATCAGCCGACAAAGTTGTTTTACCTGTGCCTGAAAGACCGAAGAATAAAGCGACATCGCCCTCTTTTCCTACATTAGCAGAACAATGCATAGGCAATACATTTTTTTGAGGAAGCATGAAGTTCATAACAGAGAAGATTGATTTCTTAATTTCGCCAGCGTATTCTGTTCCACCGATTAAAACGATACGGTGTTTAAACGAAACCATGATAAAGGCTTCTGAATTTGTTCCGTCAACATCAGGTTCTGCTTTAAATGTCGGTGCGGATACCACGGTGAATTCTGGCTCTAATTCTTCCACTTCATCTTCGGAAGGTCGGATGAACATTTGTCGGGCAAACAGATTATGCCAAGCGAATTCGTTAATAACTCTGATCGGAAGCCTGAACTTTTCATCAGCCCCAGCAAACCCTTTAAAGGAAAACAAGGCGTCACGATCTTTCAAGTAATCGAGCACTTTATGGTAAAGTGTGGTGAAGGTGTCTTCATCGATGGGCTGATTTACCTTGCCCCAATCAACTTTATTAGCGGAGACATCATCTTTTACTATAAATTTATCCTTAGGAGATCGTCCTGTATAAGCTCCAGTGGTCGCCTGGATGGCTCCTTTGTCCGTAAGCGCCCCTTCATGACGCTCTAAGATGTGCTCCACTAATTGAGGTACCGATAATTGGTGGTGGACATGCTCCTGGGCTAATAAGAGGTTTAATTCTGACATTTGATTAATGGCACTCATATGTGTCTACCCGCCTTTTTTAAAAGATTTCAATAAGCTAAGTACTTAATTTGAACATTAGTATAACACATTCATATTAATAATCCATACTCTTTGTGAAAATGCTTTCAATTTATTTTTTACCCTTTTATCAGGTAAAATAAAAGAAGAAAGGTTGTGATTTAATGAGCAAATCACTTGTGCTTTACGATGGGGGTTGTTACTTGTGTAATCAATCAAAGCGTCTGTTTAAAAGGTTTGATTGGTTTAATACGATGGAGTGGATCTCTCTTCAACAATATGGGAAGGTAAATTCTCTACCCAAAAGTAGGGAAAAAGCAATAAAACAGGAGTTACACGTACTGCTTCCCTCTGGAGATGAGAAGAGAGGGTACTTTGCTATTACTTATCTTATGAGAAAATGTCCGCTCACGTTTATTCCAGGAGTCCTTTTTTCCATTCCTGGAAGCAGCATAATTGGAAAACCACTATACGCATTCGTGGCTAGAAGCCGTTATAAACTTTTCAAAGGTAAGTGTAAGAATGGCTCTTGCTCTTTGCCTAAGTCATAGGTATTTAATTGACATTAAACATGGTTTTCGATACGATATCCAAGAACGGAAACTCTCTTATCCAGAGTCGGTGGAGGGACAGGCCCTTTGAAGCCCGGCAACCCGTCATTCAAATGACATGGTGCTAACCTGAAGCAAGGAGATCAATGACTCCTTGGACGATAAGAGCGAAAGGAAGCAGCCCCTTTCCTCTAAGTCAGGAAGGGTTTTTTCTTTTATATAAGGAAATGATCCATAAGTGAACTTGATCCTCCTTTGTACGTAGTTCCGGAGGACAAGATATGAAATGAACGAATAAAGAAACTGTCATACGGTTTCTACACATACTGGTAAAGAGTTCCGTCTAATTCATTGAACTTTCAGAAGGAGGAGTTTTAGAGAATGCCTGCCAATCGCCGGTTATTCACATCAGAATCTGTTACCGAGGGCCACCCTGATAAAATTTGTGACCAGATTTCTGATGCGATCTTAGACGAAATTTTAAAAAACGACCCAAATGCAAGGGTCGCATGTGAAACGACAGTCACTACAGGACTTGTACTAGTGTCTGGAGAAATCAGTACCAATACCTATGTAGATATTCCATCTATTGTACGCCAGACGATCAAGGATATTGGCTATACAAGAGCCAAGTATGGTTTTGATGCTGATACGTGTGCAGTTCTTACTGCCATAGACGAACAGTCCCCAGATATCGCCGGTGGAGTAGATGTTGCCTATGAATCACGTGAGGGACAAATGAGCGAGGATGAAATTGAGGCAATTGGTGCAGGTGACCAGGGGCTTATGTTCGGATTCGCAAACAATGAAACAAAAGAATTGATGCCTTTGCCGATCTCTCTTGCGCATAAACTTTCCAAGCGCTTATCTGATGTTCGTAACGACGGTACACTCGAGTACTTACGTCCAGACGGGAAAACTCAAGTTACGATTGAATACGATGAAAATGATCAACCGGTTCGCGTTGATACTATTGTTATTTCTACTCAGCATGCTGAGGAAATTACGCTTGATCAAATTAAAAAAGACATTAAAGCTGAAGTCATTGATCCTGTTGTGCCTTCTTACTTAATTGATAATCATACAAAATATTTCATTAACCCTACAGGTCGTTTCGTAATCGGCGGGCCGCAAGGGGATGCAGGTCTGACAGGAAGAAAAATTATTGTTGATACTTATGGTGGATATGCTCGACACGGGGGCGGCGCTTTCAGTGGGAAAGATGCGACAAAAGTGGACCGCTCCGCTGCTTATGCGGCGCGTTACGTAGCTAAGAACATCGTAGCAGCAGGTCTTGCAGATACTGTGGAGGTTCAGCTGGCGTACGCTATCGGTGTTGCCCAGCCTGTATCCATTTCTATAAATACGTTCGGTACAGGGAAGGTAAGCGAAGAAAAGCTGGTTGAAGCAGTTAGAGACTTGTTTGACCTACGTCCAGCTGGAATTATTAAAATGTTGGACCTTCGTCGTCCGATTTATCGTCAAACAGCTGCTTACGGTCACTTCGGACGGACTGATGTGGAATTTCCATGGGAAAAAACTGATAAAGCAGAAGAACTTATAAACCGCTTGAAGTAAAACAAAGCCTCTGAATTCATTTTCAGAGGCTTTTTTAATAGTTAGGTTTGCAGGCTTTTATAATATTGTCCTTTTTCAACATAAGTTTTACGAATGCGGTCAAGTTCCTGAATATCCGTTTCGTTCAATTCACGCACAACTTTTGCAGGCCTTCCAAATGCCAGCGTATTTGGCGGTATTACTTTTCCGGGTGGAACTAAGCTTCCCGCTCCTATGAAAGTTTGCTCACCAATTTCTGCTCCGTCAAGGATAAGTGAGCCCATTCCGATCAATGCGTTCTTTTTAATGTGGGCAGAGTGTAAGGTCACTTGATGACCGACAGTTACTCCGTCTTCAATAATTAGCGGCTGATTAGGGCTTTGATGAAGCATGCTTAAATCTTGGATATTTACATTTTTTCCTATATGTACAGGTGAAACGTCTCCTCTGATCACGGTTTTGAACCACACGCTGGAAAGTTCACCGATTTTTACATCCCCCGTGATGACGGCATCTTCTGCAATATAAGCACTCGGATCAATTTGAGGCAGCTTTCCTTTATATTCGCAAATCATGTAGAACCCCCTTATAATATGTGTATAAACAGTATAGCAAATCGTAAGGAGTCGTGTACGGATGATAAAATTGGTTTCAGAACAGAACCTGGCTACAATAGTGATTGTCCATGGGGCATTTGAACATGCAGGGCGCTACGATGAGCTTGCGGCTCACTTTCAAAAAGACGGATTCAGTGTCATTTATGGCGATCTCCCGGGGCAAGGAAAGTCGACAGGGAAAAAAGGTCATATCTATAAATTTGATGAGTATATAAAAACGATTGGGTATTGGATTACTAAAGCAGATGAGTCCAGACCGATCTTCGTATTAGGCCACAGCATGGGAGCCATAGCAGTCATACGTGCCATGCAAACCTTTCATCCTATGGTTGATGGTGTCATCCTTTCGTCCCCTGCAGCCGGTATTCAGAATGGAGCAGGAAAGACGCTGGAAGCTTTTTCTCATATCATTAATCGGGTATGGCCTACTCTCAGTGTAAAAGCCCCTATGAAACCGGAAATGGTTACGAGGAATCAGGAGCTTATCATCAGAGATAAACAGGATTCCATGATCTTATCCAAAGTATCAATTCGCTGGTATAGAGAGTTCAGAAAAGCGATTAAACAATCGTTTCAAAATATTGACCGATTTCCAGATGTCCCTCTTCTTGTCATGCAGGCAGATAAAGACTTGATGGTTGATATTGAAAAGACAAAAGAGTGGTTTAATAAAGTGTCATGTAAAGAGAAATGCTATAAACAATGGCCTGGTCTTTATCATGAGATTTTTAATGAGCCCGAATGGAATACAGTCTATAACTATACAAAAAGTTTCATAACACTTCACCTGGATAAATCCTGATATAGGAGGGATCAACTTGACAGCTCATGTGCCACATAACGCCGTGCATCTAATGTATAAAGTGTATCGGAGGATTTTCCCTGCTGTACATAAAGAATTAAATTATTGGATTGAAAAGGCTCAGGCTATCCCCAATGAGGAGCTTCGAACCCAGGCTTTAGCGAGTATCGAAGGGAAGACTTTTCATTGTGAAGGGGGATCCATATACTCTGTGCTGGCAAAAGACAACTGGGAAGCAGCGATTCGCTTTATTGTTGCTTACCAGACCATCAGTGATTATCTCGATAACCTTTGTGATCGAAGCACTTCTATGGATCCTGAAGATTTCCGAATGCTGCACCAATCCATGACAGATGCTCTCTCACCTGGCAACGAAGTCAAAGATTACTATTATCACAGAGAGGATAAAGATGACGGAGGCTATTTAAGAGAGCTCGTCCAAACTTGTCAAAAAGTCTTAAAAACACCTTATTACAGTCTAGTACAGCATCATACAGTCAAATTGGGGTCGCTTTATAATGATCTACAGGTACATAAGCACGTCATTGAAGAAGAAAGAATTCCGAGATTGAAAAACTGGTTTGAAAACTACCAATCAGAATGGCCACATTTAGAATGGTATGAATTTTCTGCCTGTACAGGCTCAACATTAGGGATTTTCTGTCTAGTCTCTTATACGTTGGGAGGCACGATGGATGAACGACTTGCTGAACAAGTGGAGCGAAGTTACTTTCCGTTTATGCAAGGTCTTCACATTCTTTTGGATTATTATATCGATCAACAAGAAGACGAAGAAGAAGGAGATCTTAACTTCTGTACCTATTACAATCATGATGGTGAAATGAAAGACCGCTTTAAATATTTTGTGAAACAGACTCATGAGGAAATTCAAAAGCTTCCTAATGCACCTTTTCATCAGATGATTCATGAAGGGCTCGTAGGGATGTATCTAGCCGACAGGAAGGTTGGGAAGTTGAAAAATGCACGAAGTTTTGTAAAAGATTTGCTAAAAGTCAGTGGGAAGAAAGCTACATTTTTTTATTACAATACTAAAATGTACCATAAATTAAAGCCTGGAAGACCATTGTAGGTCCCAGGCTACTGTTTTTCGATAGCTAGTAAAAATGGCGGGTTATTTTTTTGATTGATAAATCCATATTGGAGAACATTGAAAGCATTCTGATCGAGTGAAGTCACGAACTTCATGACAGCGTCTCTTTCCTCGTCACCGCCCGGGTGACCATGGTAGACGACAAGGACCACCAGGCCGCCTTTTTTCATCAAAGTTAGTAGTTTTTTAACAGAAGAAATGGTTTCTGTTGGTGTTGTGACAACTTGCTTATCACTGCCTGGAAGATAGCCTAAGTTAAAAATGGCTGCCTTAATGTTCGATTGGTGATCGCTTGGAATGCTCTCGTTAATATAACTGTGCGTTTCATGATAGAGGGAGACTCGATTTTCCATAGCGTTTGCTTTCAAGCGATTTTTTGTGTTTTGAATGGCTTTCAGCTGAATATCGAACCCGTGAACATGCCCTTCCTCTCCTACAAGCTTAGCAAGGAAGAGGGTGTCATGACCATTTCCACACGTTCCATCTACAGCAATATCGCCCTTCTTTAATGTTTGTTCCATTAGTGTGTGAGAATAAGCTAAGGTACGTTGTAAAGTCATAGTATGTACGACCTCCAATTTGTTTTTAAACCCAGCGTTATTGTAGCACGAAGAGTAGGTTATAATCTAAGCTATTAAAATTTTGTTCCTAGGGGGGGAAAAGTTATGCGATCATTAACCGCTCATACTTCGCACGTTAATAAAGTATTGTTTAGTCCCGATAGCCAATACATCGCCTCAGCAGGATTCAGTGGTGAGCTGTTTTTATGGGAAGTGGAGAGTGGACAGAGAGTTCAAGTCTTTGAAGGACACAAACAAACTGTAAATGGAGTCAGTTGGATTGAAAAAGGCAAGAAGCTGATTTCTGCTTCAGGAGATGGGAAGATTTTGACTCATGAGGTTTCAAGCAGCAGTCCAGTGCAAGAAAGACAGGACTTAAAGTCAGGAGTCCATCATTTGAGAGTAACAAAAGACGAGGAGTATTTGATTACAAGTACGAAGTCGAACATGATCACACTATGGGAATTGCCGGATGGAGAGCAAGTGAAAAAAGTGAAAAGTGATGAAAAAAATACAGGCGTCCTTGAAACAGGGAGGGATCATAATCATGCCATCATTGGAGGATTAGGACCTACCATTCGACGGTTCGATCTTCCTAGCTGTGAGATTCTGGAACAGTTGGACGCTCATGAAGGAGCTACGATGGGGTTCCGGTTCTTCGATGAAGATCGTCATGCCGTTTCAGTTGGATATGATGGCGTATTAATTTTATGGGACATGGTCACTCATCAGGCTTTGGAAAAATTCAACGTTGGGGATCAGGGATATTACGGAATAGCTGTGGCTCCGAATGGACTGGAAGTGGCGATCACTATGGCTTATCAAGTGAAGCGCGTGTCCTTGTCTGATTTATCTGTCGTTGATAATGAATTACCTGCTAAAGGGAATTATAGTGTAGATTACGCTCCGAATGGGAATCAGCTAGTCATAGGATCTGCAGATAAAACCGTCCGTCTCTTTGACTTAAACGAATAGTAAACCTGCATGAAAAGACATGCAGGTTAAGGTCCAGGTTTAGTGTTGGATTTACTTTTCTTTCGATAGCCTTTTGCGGTATCTAAAGCTTTCTTAGCGAACCGTTTTGTCTGCTGTGGGTTTCTCTTTGCATACTCGGTGGCTTTACGAATAATTTTTCTCATGCTGCCTCCTTAAAAATGCGTCCTACATTATCTGTTTACCTTTTTTTATCTTCAGGTAAACATGGGCATGAGCCGCTTGACAAAGGACTTCTGTTTCATTAAGATACGAATATAAACGAAATGACGTGGAAAAGGAGTAGTAGCAAAGTTTCATGTATGAGAGAGGCAGCGGTTGGTGAAAGCTGCTCTTGATCTTTGTGAACTCGCCTTGGATGTCGCAAAAGTGAACGTAAATGGTAGCTTTTGCCGGTGCAGTCGCCGTTATTGACCTCGAGTGAACGTTTTATGAAACGTTAATTTGGGTGGTACCGCGGGAATCAAGCCTCTCGTCCCATATAGGGATGAGGGGCTTTTTATATTTTTTATAGAGATGAATGAGGAGGAAAACAAATGGCTTTTGATCATAAGTCGATCGAAAAGAAATGGCAGAACTATTGGCTGGACAATAAAACATTTAAAACAGACAGCCACTCTGACAAACAAAAATTCTATGCACTTGATATGTTCCCATATCCATCTGGTGCAGGGTTACACGTGGGGCATCCAGAAGGATATACGGCAACAGATATCCTATCCCGAATGAAAAGAATGCAAGGGTATGAAGTGCTTCACCCGATTGGATGGGATGCCTTCGGGTTGCCTGCTGAGCAATATGCCCTTGATACAGGAAATGACCCGGAAGAATTCACAGAACAGAATATTAATACGTTCCGACGCCAAATTCAAGAGCTGGGCTTCTCTTACGATTGGGACCGGGAAGTGAATACGACAGATCCGAATTACTATAAATGGACGCAATGGATATTCCTGAAACTTTATGAAAAGGGACTTGCCTACATCGATGAAGTAGCTGTGAACTGGTGTCCTGCACTAGGTACTGTACTAGCCAATGAAGAAGTCATTGATGGAAAAAGTGAACGAGGGGGCCATCCGGTTGAACGCCGTCCGATGAAACAGTGGATGCTGAAAATTACCGCCTATGCGGATCGCCTGCTTGATGATTTGGAAGAACTGGATTGGCCAGAAAGCATTAAGGATATGCAGCGCAACTGGATCGGAAAATCAGAAGGAGCGGAAGTAACGTTCACGATTGCTGGAACAAACCAGAATTTTGATGTATTTACTACAAGACCAGACACTTTGTTTGGCGCTACTTACGCAGTGCTTGCTCCTGAACATCCCCTTGTAAATCAAATTACTGCTGACGCTCAAAAAGAGAATGTTAAAGCATACGTAGATAAGGCAAAAAATAAGAGCGACCTTGAGCGTACTGATCTTGCTAAAGATAAGTCTGGGGTTTTTACAGGGGCCTATGCTGTAAATCCAATCAACGGTGAGAAGCTTCCGATTTGGGTGGCAGACTATGTATTGATGAGTTACGGAAGTGGAGCGATTATGGCTGTTCCAGCGCACGATGAAAGAGACTACGAGTTTGCGCAGAAATTCGAACTTCCGATCATACCTGTTGTGGAAGGCGGAAATGTACAGGAAGAAGCTTACACTGGAGACGGAAAGCACATTAACTCAGACTTTCTGAATGGCCTTGATAAAGAAGAAGCAATTGAAAAAGCGATCAACTGGCTTGAAGAAAAAAACAAAGGCGAAAAGAAAACGACCTACCGTCTGCGTGACTGGCTGTTCAGCCGTCAGCGCTATTGGGGAGAGCCAATCCCTGTCATTCACTGGGAAGATGGTTCCGTTACCCCGGTAGCTGAAGAGAATCTTCCAATTGAACTTCCAAAAACGACAGAGATCAAACCATCCGGCACAGGAGAATCTCCGCTTGCGAATATCGGCGAATGGGTAAATGTTGTTGATCCAGAAACAGGCATGAAAGGAAGAAGAGAAACGAACACGATGCCTCAATGGGCAGGAAGCTGCTGGTACTACCTTCGTTATATCGATGCAAATAACGATGAAATTTTTGCTGATTATGAAAAACTAAAGAAATGGCTGCCTGTTGATGTCTACATTGGTGGAGCCGAACATGCAGTTCTGCACTTGCTATATGCCCGTTTTTGGCACAAAGTTCTTTATGATGCTGGTGTAGTACCAACGAAAGAACCTTTCCAAAAGCTATTCAACCAGGGTATGATCCTTGGGGAAAACAATGAGAAAATGAGTAAATCAAAAGGAAATGTTGTAAATCCCGATGACATCGTGTACTCTCATGGAGCAGATACATTGAGGCTTTATGAAATGTTTATGGGACCTCTAGATGCATCGGTTGCATGGTCGACCAATGGACTGGACGGCGCTCGGCGATTCCTTGACCGTGTGTGGAGATTGTTTGTCGCAGACGGAAATCTTTCTGATGCAATTAAGGAAAACAGTAAAGGTGATACCCTTGATAAGGTTTATCATGAAACAGTAAAGAAAGTCACTGAGAACTTTGAAGAGCTTCGTTTCAATACAGGGATTTCTCAAATGATGGTCTTCATAAATGAAGGGTATAAAGCTAATGAACTTCCTAAAGAATATGTAGAAGGTTTTGTTAAATTGCTTTCCCCTGTAGCTCCACACCTGGCTGAAGAAATATGGGAGAAGCTTGGACATTCCGGAACCATCAGCTATCAGGCATGGCCAACTTACGATGAGTCGAAATTGGTAGAAGATGAAATTGAGATCGTCGTTCAAGTGATGGGGAAAGTGCGTGCCAAGATCATGGTCAACAGAGAAGCTTCTAAAGAAGACTTAGAGAAAGAAGCATTAGAGAACGAACAGGTTCAAGAATGGCTTGAAGGAAAAACAGTGCGTAAAGTCATTGCAGTGCCTGGTAAGCTAGTCAATATTGTTGCCAATTAATGAAAATGAGGGGTCGCTTTAGAGCGGCTCCTTCTATATTATAGTAAAGGAAGTAAATTCTTGACTTTACCATACTTATTCATTACATTTGGTTTGCAAAAAGATATAAAAGGAGGATTTTCCTATGAGTCAGATTCAAGAGATTTCACCTCAAGAAGTTGAGAATATGATTGAAAAGAATGAAAAACTTACTGTCATTGATGTACGTGAAGATGAAGAAGTGGCCCAGGGGATGGTTCCTACAGCTAAACATATTCCTTTAGGCCAGATTCCAAGTGAAGTTGATCAGCTACCTAAAGACCAATCCTACGTGATGATCTGTCGTTCGGGTCGTCGCAGTATGAATGCAGCTGAGTTCATGAAGGAAAAAGGGTTTCAAGATGTAAAGAACATGGAAGGCGGCATGCTAAAATGGAATGGAGAACTTGTTTTTTAACAAGTGAAGTTGAATAGGAATGCTTCTATTTTATATAATAACTGCCATTTTTCTTCCGTTCTTTGCTTATGACGCTTATAGGAAAGCCAACTTAAAGCCATTCCGCAAGTCTTCTGGTTCATTAGATGAATTTTGTGTAATTGATATACGCGATTACATTTCTGCCGATAAATGTCCTTACCCTGGAGCAGAAAATATTCCATTGAGCTATTTACCTCGAGCTCTCAAAAATCGATTCGACTGTACAAAACAAGTTTTATTAGTGACTGATGACAAAAGAGGCGCAAAACTAGCTGCGAAAATCATTCGCAAACACCGACGAAGGTCTATCTATTATGTTCAATCCTGACTCTCTTCTTAATGTAGGTAAGAAGAGAGTTTTCCTTATTATTTTAATCTAATTAAGTAACAATGTTGATGGTAAATAAAGCACGTAATCTAGTTTATGATTTTTTCTATTAATCTATTGACATTCTCTTCTCAGCCGTGTAATATAGTTAACGTTGCTCATTTGAGAGCACAAATGCATAAAGCACTATAAGCTTTTATTAAACAAAATCTATCAAACAGTATTGACAGCTTATTACACTTTATGCTAAAATTTGATTACTGTCGCAACAGACAGTTATTGATCTTTGAAAACTGAACGAACCAACCAGTACGTCAATTAA